>JAHBSP010000004.1 GCA_019639055.1 Microbacteriaceae bacterium
AGCGACTGATCTCGTGGGTGCGACCTCCAACCTTGCCCTTAATGCTTTCTCGGTCATTGCGAGTGTTAGTGGATCTAGGCAACATTGAATACTCAGCACTCACCCAACCTTTGCCCTGCCCAGCCATCCAGCGTGGAACTCCGGGGGTGAAGGATGCTGTTGCCAACACTTTGGTGTTGCCGAAACTTATAAGAGCACTGCCTTCTGCGTGCTTAGACCAGCCGCGCTCAATAGTCACTTCACGTAGCTCTGAATTGCTTCTGCCATCGGCTCTTAAATCTGCTTCACTCATACTGTTTCCAAACTCTTTCTATTGAAATTTCTGCGCGTGCGACGTTAATTTTTAAGTACTTCAATTTTGCCGAGACTCGGCCCAATCAGACGCCCGGCCAGCTCACTAAACCCTTTGGTCTCTTTACCTGTTACTTCAAACCGATGTTCGGGTGGAGTCGTTTCCGTTCGTTCAATTCCGAGTCGCACCAGTTCGCGGTAGACATCATTAGCGGTTTCAGTATCTGAAGAAACTAGGGTTACCCCATCTCCCATCACATAAGAGATAGCACCCTTCAGATACGGGTAATGCGTGCAACCAAGCACTAAAGTATCTATGCCAGATTCCTTCAAAGGTTCTAAATATTCGTGTGCAACCTGCAAAATTTCATCGCCAGTGGTAATTCCGTTTTCGACAAATTCCACAAATCTCGGACAAGCTTTTGTGTGTAATTCCAGGTGTGGTGCGGCAGCAAAAGCATCCTCGTAGGCGCGTGAAGCAACCGTTGCCCGAGTACCAATCACTCCAACCTTATTATTGCTGGTAATTTTTATAGCGCTTCGAACAGCTGGCTGAATAACCTCCACAATTGGCACGCTGTAGCGTTCCCGCGCATCCCTAAGCATCGCGGATGAGGCGGTGTTGCAGGCAATCACCACCATCTTTACCCCAGAGTCAATCAGGTGATCAATTGCCTCAAGCGCATACTTTCGCACATCCGCGAGAGGTTTCGGGCCGTATGGAGAATTAGCAGTATCCCCTAAATAATGGATCTCTTCATTGGGCAGCTGGTCGATGATTGCACGCGCTACCGTCAAACCGCCGACGCCAGAATCAAAAACTCCAATTGGCGCATTACTCACGTATTAAGCCTACCGATTCTTGGGAATTATCTTGGTTTTACAGCAGTAACTCTTGGTGCAAAATCACTAAGCGGTGAGCCTGGCGTGAAGGTTTTTGCAAGCTCTGGCTGCATAGCAAGCACGAGAAGTAGTGGAAGATTTGCTCCTCCGATTACTGTCAAATCTTTGTGATCTTTGGATACAAGTTTCGCAATATTATCTGGAGTGCCACCTACCATATCGCTTAAAACAATTTGGATCTGATGCTCTGATACTAAGGCAGCAACTCTATCCTTAAAACTTTCTGGGGTTTCTGTAGCGTCCAATTCAAGTGACCAGACGCCATTAAGTGCACCAGTCATGAGTTTTGCTGATTCGAGCAACGAGGAAGAAAATGTCCCGTGCCCTACAATCAAAATTTTTCTATTCAAGTGAAAATCACCATTAGTAAGCCTAGTCCTTTTAACTGATTAAAAGGAGGGGGCCGGAGACTGCACAAACTCCGGCCCCGGGCCGAGGCGACTGCACAAACACCCCGACCGGTCTTCCGACTCAAAGATTTTGCATTAACCTTGAGCCAAACTTTCTACTAAAACTGATTCGTCTTAGTTTCTTAGATTCATATTAGCGAATAGTAAACCCCTTGCAAGTTAAAAAGTCCCATTTGAAGAGTAAGACGAATTTTATGTAAAGATTTTCATTATTGCAGTTTTCGGGGAATGAAAGAGGCGGGAGCCTGTACGAAAAACTCCCGCCTCTGACTTGACTCTTCAGCTATTACTCGCTGTCGAGATCCTTTTCGATCAGTTCGATCAGTGCCTCAGCGACGCTTTGAGCGTTCTCACCGGAAACTGAAACAGTAACCTCATCACCCTGATTAATACCAAGACCAATCAGTGAAATAATGCTCTTCAAGTTTCCAGAACGACCATCGGTCGTGCTGATTGTAATGTCGTTTGCGTGCTTAGCAGCTTCCTGGATGACCACGGCTGCTGGGCGCGCGTGTAGACCCGACTGGGAGCCTACAACGGCACTTAGCTCATAGTTTTCTGAAACTTCTGTAGTTTCTTCTGACATTAAGTTATTCCTTCAGTTAGTACGGAAGAAGATGTTCTTCTCTTGCATGTACTTGTAAAGACCAACTCCACCAATACCACTTTGCTTGTAGCCTTCGGAAGGAGCGCGTGTTCCACCTGGGGCGAACCACTGGTTTACATATACCTGACCAGCCTGTAGGTGATCTGCGACGTAGCTAGCACGGTTGATGTCCTTAGTGAACACACCTGAAGCTAGACCCATTGTGGTGTCATTAGCAATACGAAGCGCATCATCAATGTCATCAAATGGGGTCAAAGATACAACTGGGCCGAAGATTTCTTCACGAGCAATGATGCAAGAAGGATCGACATTCTCAAAAATAGTTGGAGGAATGTAGAAACCGTTTGCAAGATCGCCTTCGTAACGTTCACCACCGAGGATTAGTTTGCCCTGAAGGGTAGCCTTTGCCTCGTCAATGTAACGCCAGACGCTCTCGTAGTGGCTCTCGCCAACCACTGGACCGGTGGTGGTGGAATCTAGAAGTGGGTCACCAATAACTAGCTGCTTAGCTGAAGCAACCAATTTTTCGGTGAATTCATCGTAGATACCACGCTGAACAAGAATTCTTGAACCACAGACACAAATCTGACCACTGTTGGAGAATCCACCCATGGTGGACCACATAACAGCAACATCAAGATCTGCATCGTCAAGAACGATGTTCGGGTTTTTTCCACCTAGTTCGAGCGATACGCGACGAACACGGTCTGCACTGTTGTGAAGAACCTGGCGACCTGACTCAACACCACCGGTTAAGGAGATGAAGTCAATCTGAGGGTGTTTCACCAGTGCATCACCAACAGAACCACCAGGACCTGGTAGCACTGTGATTACACCTGCTGGAAGAATTTCGCTAATAATCTTGGCGAAGTGTAGGAAGGAGGCGGAAGCGATGCTTGCTGGCTTCACTACTGCTACGTTTCCTGCTGCCAAAATTGCTGCAACGTTCTGGAGACCGGTCCAGATAGGACCGTTCCATGGAAGTACTTCAAGAACTACACCGTATGGTTCAAGCTTTGAACGGTGCCAGACACCTGGGTCTCCGACATCGACACTGTGACCACTAAGGTTCATCGCCTTACCAGCGTAGTAGTGAAGAGCATCAAGGGATACGCCAACGTCGCTGTAACGGAAACCGTTTACGGTCTTTCCAACATCAACGGCGTCAAGGAACTCTAGTTCCTCCTTGTGTTGATCAAAAGCTACAGCAATCTTGCGCAGGTATTCTGCACGACCATTACCGTTAACTTTTGACCAGACCTCTTCATACGCCTTTCGTGCAGCGGCAAGAGCTTCATCAACCTGAGCCAGGCTAGGCACCCAGTAGCTACCCACAACTCGCTTATCGCGAGGTGAAATGATATCTACTGTCTTTTCGCCCTGATGAGTCTTACCGCCTGCAACGAATTCAAACGGCTTCTCGAAGAGCTTCCAACGTGGGTCGGATGCTACATCTGTCATTTTATTTACTCTGCTGCTTTCCAAGCGTTTGCTTGCTTTACAGCCTCTTCAACCGAAGCACCTTCGTGAAGAATAGCTGCTAGACCGCGCACTACACCACCAGGGTTAGAGCTGGTCCAAATGTTGGTTCCAATTGCGACACCAGCAACACCTGCCTTGTTTACAGCATCGTGTACTGGGCCATAGACCTCTTCTAGGCTTCCCTTAGCGTGTCCACCAAGGATGATCACTGGGCGTGAAGCGTAGTCAACAACAAGCTTCATGCTCTCTGGGTCACCGGTGTAGAAGGTCTTTACGATGTCAGCACCAATTTCAGCGGATACGCGAGCACCTGCAGCAATAGCCTCTGGGCTACGCATGTCAGCTGCAGAGAATCCACCAGGAACTGGTTCTGCAAGGTATGGAAGACCGTATCTTCTTGACCAAGCCGCAACAGCAGCTGCCTGCTCTACGGTCTTGTCATCCTTCTGGAATGGAAAGAGGATGGTCTTGATTGAGTCAGCACCAGCAAGAGCTGCACGCTCTACCTCTAGTTCAGGGTTGGTTAGGCCAACGCTGGTGATTACTGCGGTGTCACCGAAGTCATCTGCGTAGTGCTCGGTTGAACCGAAAGGTGCTAGAAAAGCATCTGCACCGGCACGAACAGACTCACGTACGGTACGACCATACTTAACTAGACCCTCAACTGGTGTGTCAAGGAAGTTGGTGTGGTCCATAGCTACAACGAGTAGTTTTCCGTCGGGACGGAGGATTCTGTTGACTCCTCTGTGTTTCGCCATTATTTTTTCTCCTTCATTTGATTTTGAAGTTCGACCCGCTCTGCGAGTCCGAAAGTATTTTTATTTGGATATATGGATTGGATGTCTGAAATTACATCTCGACAACGACACGGTATGTGCCGACGCCGATTGCTTCTTCAAGAGCACCCTTAACATCTTCTAGTGGGTAAACTGCCTGAACGAATGGCTCTAGGTTCACGTTGCCGTGCCTAATCAACCATGCTGCGTTCATGAAGTCAACCTTGTCAGATGAAAGTGAACCAATTACACGGTGTTCGTGGTTGTGGATCTTGTTAGGGCTCAGGGTTAGTGGTCCCTCTGGGTGAGCAGATGCGAACAGCACGAAGGTACCCTTCTCTGAAAGCATTGCATAACCCTGCTCGTTAGCCTTAGGGTGACCGATTGCTGCGATAACAACATCTGCACCGCGACCATCGGTTAGCTCAAATACCTTAGCGATTGGGTCTTCCTTGGATGCATCGATGATTTCATCTGCTCCAAGTTCCTTAGCCTTAGCCAGACGACCTGCGTCAACCTCGCTAACAATTACGCGAGCACCGCGTGCCTTAGCTGCTACTAGGTTGAATAGACCCATAACACCCGCACCGATAACTACAACTTCGCTACCTAGTACAACGCCAGCTAGCTTGGTTGAGTGAATTGCACATGAAAGTGGCTCTGCAAGAGCAGCGTACTTAGCAGGTGCGTCACCGACTAGGAATAGACCGTCGTCTGGGTGCACCTTGTACTGTGCGAAACCACCAGGGCCCCAACCAGCGTCACCGTAGTCAACGGATCCGTCGTAGTGGAACTTACATGCGCGGTCTTGTCCGCGAACACAGTAGTAGCAGGCGCCACAACCGGATGCACCGATTGCTACACGGTCGCCAACCTTTAGTGTTCCGCGATACTCTGGGCCAAATTTTACGATGGTTCCGATGATTTCGTGACCACCAACGAATGGGAATTTGTTTTCCTGCTGACCGGAGAAGCTACGCTGTTCCCAGGTGCAAATAGCTGTTGCTTCAAGCTTGATCAGGGCCTGGCCATAGCCGGGTTCTGGAGTATCTACCTCTACGAGTTCGATCTCTCCCTTGCCCTTCATAGAGCCAACTAGGAATTTAGCGGGCACTTCAATAGACATAATGACTCCTTGGTTATTGTGTGTTTCGGTATTGGAACCTGGGTTATTTGGTCGGGTCAGCGACCAAATCAACCTCTGTTTCAAAATCTGCCTGAACCGGCTTTTTCTTTGCTGAGAGTTGTCCGACAATCACTCCCAACAAAACGAGACCGAGTCCAAGCAAAACTAGGGGTTGCAGTATTTCTTCAAAGAAGAGCACACCAAATAGTGCGCCAAAGGCGATACTCAAAGAAGTAATCATGACAGATTTAGTTACTGTCGTGTATCGCACTGAAAGTGTTACCGATGCAAGGGCAACCGCATTTACCAAACCGGCAATCAATACCGCACCCAAGTGTTCCGCAGGAAGTTTAGCGAATTCTGCGAATGGGTTGGCGTGTAGCCCCCAGATAGTAATAAATAATGCTGTTGCTCCAGCTGCATTAGAAACCAGCAGAGTCAGTATCGATCTGCCAGGTTTGCGCTGAGCAGCACGGCTAGCTGCATTCGAAATTGTGTAGCAGAAACCTGAAATCATTGCGACCAAGATTCCAGAAATTACTGTGAAATCTAATTCAGCGTTTAGGAATCCAGGGGAAGCCATAAAGACCAACCCAATAACAATTATTCCGGCTCCAACAAGTTGCTGATTAGTTGGGCGCTCTTTCAAGAATGCCCAAGAGATAAACACGCCACCGAGCACTGAACCAGCCTGCACCGCAGCGGTAGCGATTGCTACACCGGCGAGATTTAGTGCTGAGAATAGTAGCGAGTTTCCGACAAGAAAACTCATGGTGCCACCAAATACTAATAGACCAAGAATCTTACCGCCGATAAAAAATTCTGATTTAGGGTTTGCCGCTACTGGGCGAACCACTATGGCCATCACCGAAATGATTACCAAGAGTGGCAGTAGACGAACCAGCGAACCGACGAAAGGGTCGATCGTGCCAGATACGGGCTTTAGGAATACATTCACTCCCGCGTAACATGCGGCCGCAATTAGCGCCAATGTTTCGCCAAGACCGAACTGGAATCCGCCCTTGTCTGCTCGCTGGTTCATCACTGTCATTATTTGTTAGTCCCTAATCCTTAACCTGCAGCTGGGTAGGTGCAAGCAGCGTATGGCTGGAAGATAGAGGAACCACAAGCGTCAGTTACCCACATTGGCTCTGGCCCAAAGAATGGGTAAGCACCGATGAAGGATACGACGATGATGATCACAAGAAGTGTGATTGGGTGCATGCCGCGCTGCAATAGCCACCAGCAGAGCAGTACCGTTACTAGCGGTAGTAGACCTGGTAGTAGCTTGTCGAAGACATCGGTCTGTAGAGCGAGGGTTGTGCCCTCTGCCTCAATACGTAGACCAACGTATACGACTACGAAGCTAGCGGATAGTGCACCAAGCACCATGTTACCGAGAACGCTAGCGCCAACCACTACCTTGTCGAGCAAGCCCGACTTGAATAGGGATGTGGCCAGCGATCGGCCTTGCTTATAACCTTGAGTAAATGCAACATAGTGAACGCCGACATGCCAAATAAGCATGAATACGATGAACATAATTGCACCCCATGGGTTACCTGATCCAGAAACGCCACCAGTGGCAGCATCTAGACCGGTTAGACCGATGGCTACGGCAAGCAGAATTGGCACAAGGATACCCTGAGTGATGGTGTCACCAATACCTGCAAGTGGTCCCATAAGACCTACCTTGGTGGAGTTGATGGCATCTTCAGTAACAGGACGGCCGTTGGCGCGCTGCTCTTCCATTGCGTATACAGCACCGTGGATAACAGAACCAATGTCTGGAGCGGTGTTGAAGAAGATAAGGTGACGCTTTAGCGCAGCCTTGGTTTCTTCTGGGTCGTCTCCATATAGACGCTTGATTGCTGGAATCATCGAGTGTGCGAAAGCAGTTGCCTGTAGACGCTCGTAGTTGTAGTTCGAGTGTGAGAAGAAGGTCCAGTATAGCCAGCCCTTAATCACATCTTGACGAGTAAGTCGCTTCTCTAGTTCTAGGTTGTCGCTCACTTTATGCTCCTTCCGAAGTCTTTGGCGCTTTCTCTGGCTTAGTTACCGAGGAAACCCGGTCTCCAAGTAGAGTTACGTGAAGTACAGCTAGAGCACCACCGATAACTGCAATAACAGTTAGCGGAACTGCGCCGGCGCTGGTGACGAACACGAAGTAGCCGATGAAGAAGTAAGGAATTGCTGAACCACGGAAAATGAACCGCATGTTCAAAGCAATACCAATTGCTGGAAGAATACCACCAGAAATTGCCATTGCGTGGAGCACCCAAACTGGGAATCCGTTGATCAAGTCAATAATGAATCCGCCACCAAGCCATAGGGCAATGGTTACAGGTACTGCTGTGATCAGGAATAGCCAAATCTGCGGATAAAGAACGTTCGCAAGGATTACTCCTCGTGTGCTTCCTTCATCTGCAGCCTTGTCGGCCATGTGTACGAATACCGAGTCAACGGTCATCCTTGCATTCCATACGATGGTGCCTAGAAGACCGATTGGGGCAGCAAGGGTTAGCGCGGTACCGTAATCAAGGCCACCAGCAAGTGCTAGTGCGGTACCTACGTAACCTGCTAGAGCTGGGTCACCAGGAATCTGGCCACCTGCGGAAATGAATCCGAGGTATACCAAGTTGATGGCTGCACCAATAAGTGCACCCTGTCCTGGGTCACCAAACACGAAACCAACTAATAGACCAGCTGCCAATGGGCGGTAGATGGTGTAGAAGCTGGAACCGAATAGCCAAGGGCTTGATGCTAGGTAGTACAAAATACCAACTAGCGCCGCTTGGAACAGGTTAATCTGTGTTGGCTGGGCTTCAGTTTCCTGCACCACGGTTAGACCGTGTGCGATGTTGGGGATGTTGATGGCAATAATTACCGTCATCACCAACAGCGCAATACGCACAGGATTGCTGATTTCACGCTTTGCCAGCGCGCGATTAATCATCATTGACCTCCGCTGTTTTCTTTCTTATTTATCGAGTGAACTAAATGGCGTTGCCGCTTCGTCATAAACGATGCGGAATTCAACTTTCGTTCCACGCTTCTCTAGTTCTCTCATTGCTTCAATCTCTGCGTCATCGACAGAGATGTTCTTGTAAAAGGTGCGTCGCCCTTCGCGAGCACCCATACCGCCGACGTTCAGAACTGGAATACCAGCCCCTCTTTCGACTATCTGAAGAGCCGTTACCGGACTCTTCACAAGCACGAAAGTGGGTTCATCACTTTCGGCAAGTTCTTTAACTCGAGGTGCGCCCTCTTCAACTCCGTAAACTTCTACGTCTACTCCGGTTGGGGCAGCAAGCTCAAGAATTTCCTTAAGGAAATCGTCATTTGCTGTTTCGTCATCAACAATCACAATTGTCTTAGCGCCGAGAGCACGAAGCCAGATTGCCATGACTTGACCATGGATCAATCGGTCATCGACCCTAACTAATTTCAAAGTCATATTGTCACTATCTCCTTATTTTAATTTCTTAGAACTGATGCTAGTTCTTACGGGTTCTAATTTTGGGTCCGACACTTAACAAAAATTCGTCAGTAATTTCGGAATTGCCCGGATTTACACCCAGTGACAACTCTAAAACTAGTGGTAAAGATGCACCACTAATTACCAAAACATTTGGATACTGTTTAGAAAGCAGTGCCATTACGTTATCTGGTGTGCCTCCAGGGAGGTCGGTTAGAACGATTTGTGGTTCCTCTTCATCGAAAAGAACCTGAACTTTATCGCGGAAAGTCTGCGGGGTTTCTCCTGGAAATAGCCCCTCAGTTCTTACCTGAGCTAGTTCGCCCGCGATCATTTGCGCACTGGACTTTAGGGCTGCTGGGAATTCTCCGTGACCCAAAATCACGATACCTGCCACTTTATCTCTCTTCCTTGTCGATATTCTGGCGTTAAATTACTCCGGAAATAACTTTCCTTGTGTATTTCCTACCAGCCTTCCAATTCTCAAGCAAGCCAAGTATAGTGAAAATAGTTGCATAACAAAATTGGGGATTAAATTGGCAAGGAAACCGCAAGACGAAGCGATTTGTAGGCTAGTAGCCGACCTTTACTACGATCGCCACTTCAGCTTGAAAGAAATAGCGGAAATGACCTCCATGTCAATCGCAACTATTTCTAGGCTTCACCACGAAGCAAGGCAGCGTGGAATTGTCAAAATCAATGTAGATCTCGGAATTGATGAGAATGCGCACCTCGGGGAGCAACTCAAAGAATACCTCGGTGCTGAAATATTAGTTGTCCCTGGTGACAACACAGATTTGGTGCGTGACTCAAAAACGACCGGCGCATTAGCATTTAGACACATCGAAAAATACATTAAAGAAGGCATGACAATCGGCTGGGCGAGTGGTAACACCATGTTCGGTCTAGTGAACTCAATTAATAAACTCACCCATTTGCGGGTAAATTCTGTGCCGCTTATTGGCGGTTGGGACATCCTGCACCCTCACTTAGACTCCAATCTGCTTGCATCCAAAGCAGCCGAAGTGCTAGGTGGCCGCTCATACAACCTGATGGTGCCAGCAAAACATGACTCGATTGAGCAGGTGGAGCAGGCTATGCAAAACCCACAGGTTCAGGCAACAGTTGAAAAATGGGACAACGTAGACCTTGCGCTATTCAGTAGTGGTCTTCCGCCTGAAGTAGACGTATATAACTACACAGTTATAAGAAATGTCAGCGAAGAGATTAGACAGAGCGCGGTAGATTCCGGAGTGGTAGGCGATATCATGGGCCACAATTTCACCATCGACGGTGAAATTATCGATCTTGACTGGACCAGGCTTCTAGTTACGATTCCAATGGATAAGCTACTAAAAATTCCCAACCTGATCGCGGTAATTGCCGGCGCGAAGAAGATTCCTTCGCTAATTGGAATGGCAAGAACGGGCGTCACTTCGCTGATAATTACCAACGCTGGTGTCGCTAGAGGCGCGCTAAAGATACTAGCTGCCGAGCAACGTCTAACTTCAAGCTTCTAAAGCTTTGGCATAACCTCCGTTTTAGAGGGTGGCGTAAACTTCGCGAAGAAGCTTGGCAGTTTCAGAAGGGGTTTTACCAACCTTCACGCCAACAGCCTCAAAAGCTTCCTGCTTTGCCTGAGCTGTTCCACTAGAGCCGGAAACGATTGCACCAGCGTGCCCCATAGTTTTGCCCTCTGGTGCGGTAAATCCTGCAATATAAGCAACAACCGGCTTGGAAACGTTGTCCTTTATATAGGCAGCTGCACGCTCTTCAGCGTCTCCACCGATTTCACCAATCAGCACAATCGCTTTGGTTTCAGGATCTTTCTCAAAAGCTTCAAGCGCATCAATGTGTGTGGTACCGATAATTGGGTCGCCACCGATACCAATAGCACTTGAGAAACCTAGATCGGCAAGCTCTGCCTGCATCTGGTATGTCAAAGTGCCTGACTTAGACACTAAGCCAATAGCGCCCTTGCCGCTGATATTTCCGGGAATGATCCCAGCATTCGACTCTTCTGGAGAAATAATGCCAGGGCAGTTAGGACCGATGATGCGGGTTTTGTTACCCTTCTCCTTAGCAAGTGCCCAGAACTGAGCGGTATCGTGAACAGGGATACCCTCGGTGATAACAATCGCCAATGGGATTTCTGCCTCAATCGCTTCAATCGCTGCGTCTTTAGCAAATGCTGGAGGAACGAATATAAGTGAAACGTTTGCACCAGACTCTTTCATAGCCTCTGCAACAGTTCCGAACACTGGAAGAGTGTGGCCCTCAATCTCGACCGAAGTTCCAGCCTTGCGTGGATTTACACCACCAACCACATTCGATCCGTAGCGAAGCAGCAAAGTCGCGTGCTTCATCCCTTCCGAGCCGGTTAGACCCTGAACGATGATTTTGGAATCTTTATTAAGAAAAATAGACATAATCCCTACCTCGCTGCCGCTGCTAGTTCGGCAGCCTTAGCGGCGCCTTCATCAAAAGTTTTTGCCACTGTAACTAGTGGATGGTTAGCCTCAGCCAGAATCTGACGAGCGGCTTCAACATTGTTGCCGTCTACGCGAACGACGATTGGCTTAGTTGCACTGCTACCGAGAGCTTCGAGAGCCTGCACAATACCCTTAGCGACCTGATCGCCGGAAGTGATGCCTCCGAAGACGTTCACAAATACGCTCTTTACCTGCTCGTCGGAGAAAATAACCGAAAGGCCATCAGCCATTACCTGAGCGGATGCACCACCACCGATGTCGAGGAAGTTGGCCGGCTTCACACCGCCGTGTTTCTCACCAGCGTAAGCAACTACATCCAGTGTGCTCATTACAAGCCCTGCGCCGTTGCCGATGATTCCGACCTCGCCGTCAAGTTTTACGTAGTTAAGTCCTAGAGCCTTAGCCTTTGCTTCAAGTGGGTTTTCAGCATCCTTATCAACGTATGCTTCGTGATCTGCGTGACGGAACTCAGCATTCTCATCAAGAGAAACCTTGCCATCTAGCGCGATAATGTCGCCCTCTTCGGTAAGAACCAGTGGGTTTACCTCAACCAGGGTGGCATCCTCAGAAACATAAACGTTGTAGAGCTTTACAAAAACTTCAGCAACCTTGTCGACCAATTCTGCAGGGAACTTCGCCGCAACTGCAATCTCTTTGGCTTTTGCTAGGTCAATACCTGTGAGCGGGTTGACTTCAACCTTAGCGAGCGCTTCAGGGCGCTCAACAGCGAGCTGCTCGATTTCCATACCACCCTCGTAACTGCATAGGGACAGGTATGAGCGGTTGGCGCGATCAAGTAGCACCGAGAAATAAAATTCTTCAGCAATTCTGGCACCGGCAGCGATCATCAGTCGCTTCACGATGTGCCCCTTGATGTCTAGACCGAGGATTGCCTTAGCGTGTTCGTAGGCTTCGTCAGGAGTTTTAGCAACTTTGACACCACCAGCCTTACCACGGCCACCGGTCTTGACCTGAGCCTTGACAACAACAACTCCACCGAGTTTTTCTGCAGCAGCACGAGCCTCTTCAGGGGTGTCAGCAACGATACCTGCAAGCACCGGAACTGAATACTTCTCAAATAGGTCTCGGGCCTGGTATTCGTAAAGATCTGCCACGATTCTCTCTATCTATTAATGCGCAGTAAATATAAGCAACCTAACTACTTTACCGCGACTTTAGCGGGTGTTCATAACTCAGATAGTGAGAAATATTGCACGGAGTCAAAGCTTAGTGATTGGCGCAATCTTAATCAGCAGTGTCTTCCTCCCGAAGTTGCTGAAATCTACGACTGCTTTTGCCTTAGATCCTTCGCCGGTTACATCCATCACTCTGCCCTGCCCGTAGTTGTCGTGGTTGATCCGATCCCCCGGGGATAATTGCAAATCACCGTTGTCACGAACTGAGCTAATCGAATTCTTCCACTCTATTTTTTGCTTGGGTGGGTCATCCTGCCAACTGGATGTGCCAAGCAGGCTACGATCTTCCGCAGCTTTCCGAGGTGGCCGGCTCTTCCAATTCAATAGCTCGGCAGGGATTTCGTCTAGGAAACGCGATGGCGCTGCCGCTTCAATATCGCCATAAACAGCGCGTGATCCGGAAAGGGAAATGTGTAGGTTCTTCTTTGCTCTGGTGAGTGCAACATAAAGCAATCTGCGCTCTTCATTCACTCCACCAGGTTCACCGAGAGAAATTCGGTGCGGAAGCAAGCCTTCCTCTAAACCTGTGACAAAGACTGCATCGAACTCTAGACCTTTAGCAGTGTGCATAGTCATCAGCGATACCGTGCCACTCTCGTCGTCGAGGTCATCAACACCGGCAACCAGCGCAGCCTCCGCCAAGAAACCTACCAGCCCACCCTCAGGGTTTTGCTTCTCATACTCAATAGTCACGGCGAGAAGTTCTTCAACGTTTTCAGCCCGCGCCTCATCCTGCGGATCGCGAGTAGCTCGGTAACTGCGTAAAACTCCGGTGCGGTCAATTATGAGCTGAAGCACTTCTGAAACTTTACCCTCGGCGGCTAGCGCCTCAGCATCGTCAAGAATTGCAGTCAGAACTTTAATTTCAGCAACAACTTTCGGACCGAGTGGTAGTTCATCCACATGAGCTAGAGCCTGCCGCAAAGAAAGATGCTGAGTTTCTGCATAAACCTGAAGCTGTGCTTCTGTTGCTGGCCCGATACCGCGTTTCGGAGTGTTAAGGATGCGCCGAAGCGAGAGCGAGTCCAAAGGATTGGCCACAGAAAGCAGGTAAGCAATCGCGTCCTTGACTTCTGCACGGTCATAGAACCTGGTTCCACCAATTACCCGGTACGGAACCGCTGCACGAGTAAAGACTTCTTCAATAGGGCGGGACTGTGCATTGACGCGGTAAAAAACAGCCATCTCCCTGTATGGCGTGCCAGTAATACGGAGCTGTTCAATCGCATCGGCGACAAACTGTGCTTCGTCATGCCCGTTATAACCGACATATGCCGATACCAACTCCCCTGAACCGGCACTGGTCCAGAGGTTTTTATCTTTGCGGTCGAAGTTATGGGAAATTACTCCGTTGGCAGCGTCAAGAATGTTTTGGGTGGAACGGTAGTTTTGCTCCAGCAGAATTACCTGCGCACCTGGGAAGTCGCGCTCAAATTCGACAATGTTGCGAATGTCTGCGCCGCGGAACGCATAAATTGACTGATCTGAGTCACCCACTACGGTGAGAGATGCGGGATTGGTGGGCAAATCCCTACGAATAGCCAAATCCTCAGGTAGGTGCATCGGATCTATTGGGCGAGTAAGTTCACGAATCAGCTGATACTGGGCATGGTTCGTGTCCTGATACTCATCGACCAGGATGTGCCTAAACCTGTGTCGGTAGCGATTTGCGACTTCAGGGAAATCCCTCAGCAGATAAACGGTTTCTGCTACTAAATCATCGAAATCGAAGGCATTGGATGCGCGAAGCTCTTCCTGATACCTGCGAAAAACCTCGGCGGTGTAGCTGGCATAGGGGTTATTGGAGTCGATACCACGAGCAAAAGCGTCAGCATCTTTCAACTCATTCTTTGCTTTAGAAATCATCGCTTGCACACCGCCGGGTTTTAGCCCGTGGTATTCAGCACCAGTGTCTTTCAACAGTCTTTTAATCAGTGCCCGCGAATCGGAAGAATCATAAATCGAGAAAGACTTCAAATATCCTAGATGCTCTGCTTCTTTTCTGAGGATGCGCACACAGGCTGAATGGAAAGTGGAAATCCACATCCATTCCCCGGTTTCACCAAGAAGCTGATGCACACGCTCGCGCATCTCCGCAGCGGCTTTGTTTGTGAAGGTGATGGCTAGAATCTGGCTGGGCCAGGCATCCCTGGTTTCGATTAAATGTGCGATTCTATGAGTAAGTACCCGAGTTTTGCCCGATCCCGCACCGGCAACTATTAAAAGTGCGTCTCCGCGGTATTCAACGGCAGCTTTTTGCTGCGGATTTAAACCTTCGAGTAGGGCAGAATGGGCGTTCACTGTATCTATTGTAGAGCGGTCTGCAGACAGCAGTTCCAGTGAAGTGACTAATACCCCAGAGCAGCTAAAGCAAGGTCAGGATGATCGGCAAATATACCGTCTACACCGGTGGCAATTATGTGCCTAAATTCACCCTCCCAATTGCCGTGAGTAGCCGGATCATCTCCGATTTGAAACTCCGGTTGTAGGAAATGGTTTTCAGGGCGAAGGGTCCAAGTGAATACATCTAGCCCTGCATCCTGCGCGCGCGTGACAATATCTGGATCTGAAAAGAGCATCGATTTAGCGACACTGACCCCGTCAATCCAACTGGCAAGGTCTGCGAGCGCGTCATCAGAGAGGTAGCTACTATATTTCCGAGCACCAGCGCCGAGCCTTGCGACTTCGTCGTGTGGCGCGCCCTCTGATTCCAGTAAGAAAACAAGATTTGCGTCTAGACCCTCTAAATGCAATCTTCTTAGAACTGTCAGTTCAAAGCTTTCAATTATTGAGTAGCTGTGATCCCAGTCTTCTTTATTACATTCCTCGATGAATAATCTCGCCATATCGAAACCTTGACTTGCAAAATAATCAGCGTGCTTAATCTCGAAAACAATTTGTGGCATAAATCCAGAGGTGACGTTGGTTTCCTGAGCAAGTTCAAGAAGTTCTCGCAGCTGCATAATTGGATATTTACCATCGAAGCGAGTATTGCTCTGGCGCAGTTCTGGAAGACGCTCTTTACAGCGGAGGGCGGAGAGCTCATCCCAAGTGAAGTCCTCAACAAACCATCCGGTCTGTTCGATCCCTAAATAGCTTTTGGTGGTTTTTAGGTGCGCAAATTCTGGATGTTCAGCGACGTCGGTAGTCCCTGATATTTCATTTTCGTGCCGGATGACCAAAACGCCATCCTTGGTCGGCACCAAATCAGGCTCCAACGCTTTCGCCCCCAGTTCAAGCGCCAATCTATACGCAGGGAGAGTGTGTTCTGGAAGATAACCCGATGCGCCCCTGTGGGCAATTACTAATGTTTGTGGCAAGCTCACAGCACCAATCTATAAGATGGAAAGTGAAAACATTAGGAGGCTTATTAGCTATGTCAAACCCAGCCTGGAACAACTCCGCTGCTTTCTCGCAGACCGGTAAAGGCGTCGACTTTGCACGCACAAGTGCGGTGATGCACACAGCAACCAGCGAACAGTTGCAGCAGATGTATGAAATGCCTGCGGCAACCACAGCCCAGACCGACCGCATGAGCTACGACGATGTACTTATGAAGATTGCCGGCAGTTTTGCTGTGCTTGTTGCTTTCGCTTTTGTTGGATGGCAGTTCCCCGTTGTCACTATTCCTGCAGCGATTGTAGGATTCGTGCTTGCTATGGTGAACATCTTCCGCAAGCAACCACCACTACCTGCTCTTATTCTTGCCTACGCCGCTGTTGAAGGTCTTTTCGTCGGCGGTATCAGCAACATGTTCAACTACCTAGTAGAAGGTAGTGTGCTTCAGGCTGTTATTGGAACCTTCATTGTTATCGGTGTAACTCTGGCACTCTACTCAACAGGAAAGTTCCGTCCGACACCTAAGTGGACCAAGGTCGTGGTGATTGCCATGATCGGTTACCTAATGTTCTCGGTTGTGAACTTCATTCTGATGATGACCGGTGTGACCTCTGGAATGTTTGGCCTTCGCAGTGTCGAATTTATGGGAATCCCTCTCGGTGCAATCTTGGGTGTTGTTGTTATCTTGCTCGCCGCCTACTCGCTGGTGTTGGATTTTGACAACGTGCGTGTTGGTGTAGAGCGAGGAGCTCCTCGCGTTTACGGCTGGAGTGCAGCATTTGGAATCATGGTTACCGTGATCTGGCTTTACCTAGAAATTCTTCGCCTGATTGCGATATTGAACCAGCGATAACCTTCCGTTCATAATATGGCCTCCGATATTTATAGTGTCGGAGGTTATATTTTTTCTGCAATGATGCTATCTTGACGAAGTAAGACATTGAACTGAAAGGAAGGCTTGTCATGAGCAATGACGCCCCTAACGAACCTCAACTTCCACCAACACCACCTGCACCACCCGCATACGGTGCACCTGCAACACCACCCGCATACGGTGCGCCAGTTCCTCAGGGATACGGTCAGCCACAATACGGTTATATCCAGCCAAAGAACGGTGTAGCTACCGCATCTATGTGGCTAGGTATCATCGCTATTGCGTGCATCCTGATCGCATTCGGACTAGTTATGTCAGTTGCTGGCATGATTCTTTCTGGAGGATACGGAGCTGCTATCGGCCTCGTGGGCTTTGCTGGCATCCTGATGCTGGCGAGCGGTCTGCTTGGTCTGCTTGCGGTTATCCTTGGTCACGTTGGTATTTCTCGCAAATACAACGGTCTTGGTAAGGCGAAGGCAATCGTTGGCCTAATCCTCGGATACATAGTGGTCGCACTGTGGATTTGGTCAATTATCAACAATGCCATTAATGGCGGCGGATCCTCAATGGACTTTAATTTCTAATATTGAGTTCTGAAAAGATGCTGGTCCAGTTATTTAGCTGGGCCAGCATTCTTTAACTTGTACGATTATGATTCCTGAAATGCCTTCATCGCCTCCGCCACAGGGGCAAAACAATAATGCTCCAGCGACCGCTGCACTCTGGTTAGGATCCATTGGTTTTATTTTTGCGGTTTCCAGCTCGATTTTTATCCGCATGAGCGGTTCATATTTGAGTCCGAATAATCCCTCACTACTTATACTCACAATTTGGTTCTCAATACTATTTTTTGTTAGCGGAATCCTTGGACTGCTAGCAATCATTTTCGGACACATTGGCGTAGGTAAGTTCTACAACGGTTTGGGGCGCTGGAAAGCCATCATGGGCCTGGTAATGGGCTACATAGCAGTGATTCTTTGGGTATTTCCGAACATTTTGCAACCACCTGCAGGTTTAGAATCTGTGCTCGGATAGTCTCTCCAAATCAGTTCTTAGCGGGCGTTATTCCCACTCAATAGTTCCCGGCGGCTTGCTGGTCACGTCAAGCACTACCCGATTTACCCCTGCAACTTCGTTGGTGATGCGGTTGGAAATCTTAGCGAGAAGATCGTAAGGAAGCCTCGACCAGTCGGCGGTCATTGCATCCTCGGAAGAAACCGGACGAAGCACAATAGGATGCCCGTAAGTGCGACCATCACCCTGCACACCTACCGACCGCACATCAGCAAGCAAAACCACAGGACACTGCCAAATCACGGCATCCTGGCCGGCGGCGGTTAGTTCGTTACGCACAATAAGGTCTGCTTCACGCAGTAGGTCAAGGCGTTCCTTAGTGACTTCACCAACGATTCGAATACCGAGTCCTGGCCCGGGGAATGGTTGCCTAGCGACCATTGCTGCTGGGAGTCCGAGCTCGCGACCAATCGCTCGCACCTCATCCTTGAAAAGCTGCCTTAGAGGTTCCACGAGTTCAAACTTGAGATCTTCAGGAAGACCACCAACATTGTGGTGACTCTTGATGTTCGCGGTTCCGCTACCACCGCCTGATTCGACAACATCCGGATAGAGTGTGCCTTGCACTAGGAAACTAACCTCATCGCCTTCGGCGCGAGCCTCTTCAACAAGTTGCACCTGCACTTCTTCAAAGACGCGGATGAACTCCCGACCAATAATTTTCCGTTTAGTTTCAGGCTCACTCACTCCGGCAAGCGCATCGAGGAACCGCTTCTGGGCGTCGACAGTTATTAACCTTACCCCGGTGGCAGCCACATAATCGCGTTCAACTTGTTCGCGCTCACCAGCGCGCAAAAGGCCGTGGTCAACAAAAACACAGGTGAGCTTCTCGCCGATTGCTTTCTGCACCAGTGCAGCCGAAACAGCGGAATCAACACCACCAGAGAGCGCTGCAATGGCTCGACGATCGCCAATCTGAGCCTTAATGGCTGCTACCTGATCGGCGATAACACTGTCACTGCTCCAGTTCTTCTCAAGGCCAGCATTTTTATAAAGGAAATTCTCAATCACTTCCTGGCCGAAAGTGCTGTGCTTTACTTCCGGATGCCATTGCACACCGGCGATGCGCGCATCCTCAGACTCGAAAGCGGCAACTTCAGCAACCGGGCTGGATGCAAGAACAGTAAAACCGGCTGGTGCTTTCACAACTGAATCACCGTGGCTCATCCAAACACTCTGATCGACTGGAGTGCCTTCTAGCAAGCAGCCTGTGGAGCTAACGCCTACATCGGTTGCGCCGTATTCGCTAACACCGGTCTTAGCGACCTCACCGCCCAAAGCACTGGCCAGCACTTGGAATCCGTAGCAAATACCCAGAACCGGAACTCCGAGGTCTAGTACGCCATCGGTAAGCTTCGGCGCACCTTCCTCATACACACTAGAAGGGCCGCCAGAAAGCACCAGAGCAAGTGGCTCCTTCGCTTTGAATTCTTCCAGGGATGCCGTGTGCGAGATGACTTCTGAATACAAGCCGGCTTCGCGCACACGTCTTGCAATTAGCTGCGCGTACTGAGCACCGAAATCAACTACTAGGACGGGCCTAACTTGCACGCTGTTGCTCCTGTTGGTTTAGTTCCCTAACCGCCTTACGATGTGCAAAGAATTCGACGATAAAGGAAAGGAATGGCACGACGCCACCAAAAGCAACAAGGACCAGCCAGAAGAAAGGCCAGCGCATAAGCGACCAGAGTCTAAAGTCGGCGATTAGGAAAACTACATAGAACCATCCATGCACTACCAGAATCCAGGTGGACAGGTTGATGCCCTCAGCGCTCTCACGAGGGGTGCCAAGCCAGAACCCACTGTGTTCCCCACCGAAGTAGATATCGGCACTAAAACCGTAACGGAACACCATCAGCACAACCAGCAACAACAGGAAAAAGCCTGTCAGCCAAGATGCAATTCGATAAAACCAGAGTGCCTTATTTACCGCTACCGGGTCAAGAGTTCGTTTCGCCACCCTATAAGTCTAAAGGGTTACAAGGGTGCTAATCAGAGGATTTTGAAAGCTCCGCCTTTGCTCCAGCTTCTTCCCTAGAATCAGTGGCAACACCAGTCGCTTCTGTAGCCGCATCCTGGTGCCTTTCCATATCATCACGGACTAGGCGGTACCAAACATAAACGCTAAAGCCCGCGAAAAATACCCACTCGATAGCATAAAAAATGTTTAGCCAGTTCAATTCCGGATCAATGGGGGCAGGAACCGTTTTGATAGTTTCTAAACCAGCGACTTCCAGATTCGACTGAATCAAAAATCCACTAAAAAGTTCTGCTCCCGCAGAGTCAAGTTCAGGAGTATTGATAAGAGCCATGGTGGCAAATCTGTTCCAGACATTGCTATCACCCTTATTTGGAGTTTCAGGTGGAGAGAATCTACCCAGAAGCGAAACATTATCATCTAAAGAAATTTCACTACCGTTTTGTTTTATGGCGATGTCTGTTAGTGCGCTCCCCGTGCATCCATTGTTTAGCGCACAAAAACTTTCTGGATTCTCGGTAAAACCTAGGGCGACAAAAAGTTGGGCTCCGGTCTGTGCCTCAATAAAGCGAGCGCTTAGCCAGTAGCCGGGGCGGTCATCCTGAAACCTATCAGCGACTATAAACACTGCGTTATCGAATTTCGCGGTAACTGTGACCATGCGCCCATTAGCTTCAACAACCGTTTGCGTGGATGGCTGCTGCACACTTAGAAGCGCCACAGGATCCTCTGTGGGATTATTCGGCGACTGCACTCCCCGATCCCACTGCCAGGTCGCTAAAAGCCCGAGCACGAAAGCTACCAACAGTGCCACGAAGAATCCAAACACCCACTGCGGGCGTCTGGCTACAGACCAGAAAGTGATTTTCTTCAATGCTTGATTACATCCGGTGCTTGAAGGCGAACACGATCGGCGGACTCGTCATCCGGCTGTTCCTGACTGGCAAGCTCAGCAGCTACCCTTTTCAGGTAGTGCTCAACTTCCCACTGGGTTTGACCCTCATCCCAGCCAAGAACTTCTGCCATAAGCGCCGCAGCGACAGGGGCTGCAGAAACTCCTCGATCCCAAGCCTCAATAGAAATTCTGGTACGTCTTGAGAGCACATCCTCCAGATGCAAAGCGCCCTCGTGAGTGGCTGCGTAAACAACTTCGGCCTGGATGTAATCATCGGCTCCAGGAAGAGGTTCAATTAGTTCAGGGCGTCGGCTAAGCAAATCTAAGATTTCGTCGGTCATGACTCCGAAACGGTTTAGCAGATGCTCAATTCTTACCCGATGAACACCAAAAGCTTTCGCAATCTTTGCTCGCTTATTCCAGGCAGCCTGATAACCTTCGGCACCAATAAGTGGAATATTGTCAGTGATGCTCGGAGGTACTTTGTCGTCAAGTGCTGAAGCGGCGGAATCAATCGCATCCTTAGCCATGATTCGGTAAGTGGTGAACTTACCCCCTGCCACTACAACCAGTCCGGGCACAGAATGTGCCACCATGTGTTCGCGCGACAGTTTTGAAGTTTCGTCACTCTCACCGGAAAGGAGCGGCCGCAGTCCTGCGTAAACTCCCTCGACATCCTCTCGGGTTAGTGGCACAGCCAAAACCTCGTTAACTTTATTTAGTAGATAGTCGATGTCTTTAGCGGTGGCCGCCGGGTGGGCAAGATCTAGCTTCCACTCGGTATCAGTGGTGCCAATAATCCAGTGCCTGCCCCAAGGAATAACAAAAAGCACACTCTTCTCGGTGCGAAGTAGCAGCCCCATCTTTGATTGGAAACGATCTCGCGGAATCAGAATATGAATACCTTTGGATGCACGCACCTTAAACTGTCCGCGTTCACCAACCATCGCTTGGGTTTCATCGGTCCAAACTCCGGTAGCGTTCACTACCTGCTTGGCGCGAATTTCAAATTCTTCGCCACTCTCGTAATCTTTCGCCTTCACACCGACTACGCGCTCGCCGACTTTCAAGAAACCGACAACTTTCACGCGGTTGGCAACATGTGCGCCATAGGCTTTAGCGGTGCGAGCAAGTGTTGCGACGTATCTGGCGTCGTCCTCTGAAGCGTCGTAATAGGCGAGACCGCCACGAAATACGCCGTCTTTTAGACCGGGGATGGCTCGGTGCATCTGCTTCCGAGAAAGGTGCCGATGATGTGCCACTCCTGGTTTTGCGAAGCCGGTGTAGCTGAAAAGATCGTAGAGAGCCATGCCGGCGCCGACATAAAAGCGCTCCCAAACCGGCTCAGTAAGTGGGTACAGGAAGCGAACAGGCTTTACAAGGTGAGGGGCAAGCCTTTGTAGTAAAAGGCCTCGCTCAATAAGTGCTTCACGAACCAACGGGAAATCAAGCTGCTCTAGGTAGCGAATACCGCCATGAATAAGTTTTGAGGATCTGCTAGAAGTTCCGGATGCCCAGTCGCGCTGCTCCAAAAGTCCGGTGCGAAGACCTCTGGTCACCGCATCGAGGGCAGCACCAGTGCCGACCACGCCACCACCAACAACAAGGATGTCTAATTCCTTAGCGCGCATATTGGCGATTGCCTCGGTGCGCTCCTCCGGCCCAAGTTTGTTGGATAGTTTGGCGGTTTTTGGTCTAGCCATTTAGCGGATCTGGCTCTTCTTTGCTCGGACTGGTTGCAGGTGGCGCAATCACGACATCCACTCGCTGGAATTCTTTCAAATCTGAATAGCCAGTCGTTGCCATTGAACGCTTCAAAGCACCAATTAGGTTTGCGGTGCCGTCGGCAGAGTGTGCTGGCCCGAAAAGTACCTGCTCAAGCGGGCCATTCTCCCCCACCCAGACGCGCTTACCGCGTGGCAGATCAGGGTGCTGGCTTTCAGTGCCCCAGTGGTAACCGCCACCCGGAGCTTCGCTTGCGCTCGCTAGAGTGCTTCCCAGCATGAGTGCGTCTGCACCACAGGCAAAAGCTTTCACCATATCTCCGGAAGTACCCAAACCTCCGTCTGCAATAACGTGAACATAGCGGCCACCGGACTCATCGAGGTAATCTCTGCGAGCGGCAGCGACATCCGATACAGCAGAAGCCATCGGCACTCTAATTCCTAGAGTTGTGCGAGTGGAAGATGCTGCACCACCACCGAAACCAACCAAAACTCCAGCCGCTCCTGTACGCATTAGGTGAAGGGCCGGGGTGTAGGCAGCTACACCTCCGACAATCACCGGCACATCTAGTTCATAAATGAACTTCTTTAGGTTGAGCGGTTCACCACTTGAAGAAACGTGCTCCGCAGAAACCGTGGTGCCACGGATCACGAAGATATCGACTCCTGCCTTCAACACAGTTTCATAGTGTTCGTTCACAGCTTTAGGGCTGAGCGAGCCAGCAACTATTACTCCTGCTTCACGAATTTCTGCGAGCCGAGCAGCAATAAGCTCCGACTTGATTGGCTCCATATAAATTTGCTGGAGACGAGCGTGCGAGGTCTCTTTGCGAGAGAGCTCCTCAAAATATGGGGTGGGATTCTCGTAGCGGGTCCATAGGCCCTCTAGGTTGAGCACGCCTAAACCGCCCAAGCGCCCCAACTCAATCGCAGTCTGCGGACTCATCACCGAGTCCATGGGTGCACCAATTACCGGAATATCGAACTTATAGGCGTCAATGCTCCAAGAAGTGTTTACATCTTCAGGGTCGCGAGTCCTACGGTGCGGCACAATAGCGATGTCGTCAAAACCCCAAGTTCGGCGAGCGCGTTTTGCGCCTCCAATTTCAATATCACTCACGGATATAGTCTACCCGCGGTAGTTTGGAGCCTCCGCAGTGATTTGAATATCGTGTGGGTGAGATTCCTTCAAACCGGCAGGGGTGATGCGCACAAAGCGCCCCTTTTCCTTCAACTCCTCGATAGTGCGGCTTCCCGTGTAGAACATAGACTGACGCAATCCACCAACAAGCTGGTAAACCACTGTGCCAACAGGGCCACGGTAAGGAACCCTGCCCTCGATGCCTTCAGGAATTAGTTGAGCATCGCTAGGCACATCTGCCTGGAAGTAACGGTCGCGACTGTAAGAAGTATTCTTGCCACGAGATTGGAGTGCACCCATAGAGCCCATACCGCGATAGTTCTTGAACTGCTTACCGTTCACGAAAACCAGCTCACCCGGGGACTCATCGGTACCTGCTAGTAGCGATCCGAGCATCACAGTGGAAGCTCCGGCTACTAGAGCCTTGGCAATATCACCGGAGTATTGCAGACCGCCATCGGCAATAACTGGTACACCCGCATCCTTAGCTGCCTGTGCTGCTTCATAAACTGCGGTAACCTGCGGAACCCCAACACCTGCAACAACGCGGGTGGTGCAGATTGAACCTGGACCAACACCAACCTTCACGGCATCGGCACCAGCGTCAATGAGCGCAAGTGCACCTTCACGGGTGGCAATGTTACCGCCGATAATGTCTACGTCACGGAAAGCCTTGTCGGTCTTCAGGCGCTTGATGATGTCGATAACACCCTTAGAGTCGCCGTTAGCGGTATCTACAACGATAACGTCTATCCCTGCATCTAGCAGTGCCCCGGCACGATCCCAAGCATCACCAAAGAAACCGATAGCAGCACCGACCTGTAGCCTGCCGCTACCATCTTTTGTTGCGTTAGGGTACTTCTCACTCTTGTCGAAGTCTTTTACTGTGATTAGTCCCTTGAGGATGCCGTTGTCGTCAATAATTGGCAGTTTCTCAATCTTGTATTGCGCGAATAAAGCGACCGCCTCATCCGGAGTCACACCCTCTTTTGCGGTGATAAGTGGAGAGGATGTCATGATGTCGCGAACCCTAGTGGATTCCTTCTCAAAAGCGGAAACAAAACGCATATCGCGGTTGGTGACGATACCAACCAGTTTTCCGTCATCTACAACCACCGGAAGACCGGAGACTCGGTATTGTCCGCAGAGAGCATCCACCTCGGCAACGGTCGCATCAGGGGTGGTAGTAACCGGGTTGGTAATCATGCCCGATTCGGAACGCTTCACCTTATCGACCTGCTCGGCCTGATCGGTTATTGAGAGGTTGCGATGGATTATTCCAAGACCGCCCTGCCTAGCCATAGCGATAGCCATGCGAGCTTCAGTGACGGTGTCCATCGCGCTAGAGATAAGCGGAACCGCTAAACTGAGCCGCTTAGTAAGCTGCGTCTGAGTATCTGCCTCACTCGGAATGACGTCAGTATGCCCGGGCAGGAGCATGACATCGTCGTATGTGAGACCTACAAAACCAAAGGGGTTCGCATTTTTTTCCAAGACCACTCCACCAAAATATTCGTGTATCAATGGTAACTGAACACAGCATGTAGTAGACAAAGAATATGCAAACTCATGAAGTATTCAATCAAGCAAAGTCGCTTAAAGACTTCAACGCTGCAAAGAGCCCAATTATTCCTGAAACTCTGACTGCTTTTGGGGCTGAGGCGCGCATCCTTGAAGTTGAAGAAATTGGGGCGCTTGCCGGCTCCGCTGAAGTAATAGAACTTGCCGATATCGTGGAGGAAAATCCGCCGATTCTGCATACACACGACCTGCAAGGTAACCGGATCGATACCGTCAAATACGACCCTGCCTACCATCGGCTGATGACAATTGCGCTCGAAAACGGGTTAGCCGGGGCGGCTTGGGCAGACGAAGACCCAAACGCTCACCTAATTCGGGCGGCAAAATTCGGGGTCTGGCAGATGACTGATGCAGGTCACGGATGCCCTGTATCAATGTCTTACGCAATTGCTCCGGCACTTAGGCAGTCTCCTGAACTCTCAGCAGCATACGGTCCGCTACTTGCTGGAAGAAAGTATGAAGCTGCCCTAAGACCGCCACTAACTAAAAACACCCTCACCGCCGGGATGTCTATGACCGAGAAACAGGGCGGATCTGATGTGCGCGCCAACACCACAAAGGCAGAGCGTCAGGGTGACGGCACTTACCGACTGATCGGCCACAAATGGTTTACCTCAGCGCCAATGTCGGATGTCTATCTAGCGTTAGCGCAAACAGATGCCGGACTTTCCTGTTTTCTGGTTCCGCGCATCCTTGAGGATGGAACCCTGAACGAGATGCGAATCATGCGCCTCAAAGACAAGCTCGGAAACCATTCCAATGCTTCCAGTGAAATTGAGTATCACGGCGCAACCGCATACCTGGTTGGCGAGGAAGGTAAGGGTGTAAAAACTATCGTCGAAATGGTCAACAGCACCCGCCTCGACTGTGTAATAGGTTCGGCAGCAATTATGCGACTAGGTGTTGCCCACGCCACAAATCACGTTTCTCAGCGCGAAGCATTTGGGAAGAAACTAATAGATCAGCCGCTAATGCGCAATGTTATCGCCGATCTTGCAATAGAAGCAGAAGGCGCAACACTCGCCTCACTCTGGCTGGCACACCTGACAGACCTCGCACAAGCAGGAGACACTAACGCCGCGCTTCTTCGCCGAATCGGTTTAGCCTCCAGCAAATACTATGTCTGTAAACGCGGTCCAGAACACGCGGCAGAAGCATTGGAATGCTTTGGCGGTAACGGTTATGTGGAAGATTCTGGAATGCCGAAAATTTATCGCGAAGCACCCATTTACTCGATTTGGGAAGGTTCCGGCAATGTTTCGGCTCTGGATGCTGTGCGTGCTGCTACAAGGCAACCGGAAACTCTCGAGGCTCTGGTTGCTGAACTAGAAACTGCGGTAGGGGCATCCGAAGCATACGATCTGTTTCTAGACGATTTAAAAGCAAAATTTAGTCATAATCTTGCAAACGAGTCTGGAGCGAGGAGAATAGTAGGTGAGATGGCTCTGGCCATTCAAGCGATGCTACTCCTCAAATACGGGAACCGTGCAGTCGCCGACGCTTTCATTGATTCTCGCCTTGCCGGGAATTGGGGAACGGTTTACGGCACGCTATCGAATGAGCTGAACTTGGATCCAATAATCGAAAGGGCGATGCCTTATGTCAACTAAAGCAAAGAGAATTGAGTACGCAGAGATTGGCGGGCCTGAGGTCCTCTATTTAGCCGACATTGAAATTCCGGCACCTGCTGAAGGCCAACTGCTCGTAGAAATCAAGGCCGCGGGTGTGAACCCGATTGATTGGAAGATTCGTTCAGGTTTCCGTGGTCGTCGCGCACCTTCCGTTCTTCCTACTGGCACCGGTTTCGATGGTGCAGGCGTGGTGGTGGATGCTGGCACCAGTAGCAAATTCAAAGCCGGTGACCGCGTCGCACTGAATGAATCCCCCGGCACCTACGCAACGCACCTGCTGGTAAAAGAAGCACACGCTCATCCGCTTCCAGACAATCTCTCCTTCGGCTTCGGTGCAGGTCTTGGTATCCCGGGAGGTACTGCCTACCAGGTGCTGAAGTCCCTGAATATCGGTAAAGGTGATGTGATTCTTATTCACGGGGCTTCAGGTTCTGTGGGACAGTGCGCAATCCAATTTGCTAAAGGTTTCGGTGCTGAAGTCATTGGAACTGCGAGCGCAAAGAATCTTGACCGCGTTACAGAACTCGGCGCCTTAGCTATCGAATATGGACCCGACTTGAAGCAACGCCTTGAGGCACTAACTGATAAGAAGATCACCGCTATCTACGACTTCGCTGGTGCGGATGGCGTTTTCGAGACTTCCTACGAAATCCTTCCCGACAAGAGTCGTATTGGCACGATTGTTCTCGGTGCTGATGCGGTTGAGCAGGGCTTCTTGGCCTGGTCGGGTGGTAGCCCAATCCCATTGACCGCAGAGGAAAGCGCTTGGCGGGCAGAAGCTCCGGATATCGCTATAGAGCTTGGTGCTAAGGGCGAGTTTGAAGTAGAGATCGGGCTGGAGCTTCCGCTCAGTTCAGCGGTTGAGGCACACCGCCTTGTTGAACAGGGTGGAGTGCGCGGAAAGATTGTCCTTATTCCTTAAACCAATAATGTTACGGCAGACTCCAGGACGCTTGCTTTAATCTTTAGGCCGGTTGGCACTGGTGGCAATGTATTTTGCCCTGCCCTTTTCGCCTCCCTTTACGAAAAGCGGTAGCAGCTTAGGTATCGACCACGGCCAGAAGTTCACGAGCCTAGTGGTGAGTGAGTCGCTGAAGGGCACATAGTTTTCCAACTTTGGTTTCCGAATAGCTTTCATGTACTTTTCGGCGATAGCTTTCGGATGATGCACTTTACCGATAAAGTTCAGCACGCTTCCCCCGTGAGTCGCCTCGAAATAGAGCATTGGGGTATCTACCGCGCTGGGGAATATTCCTGAAACCGCGACACCGGTGTGCGCGAGTTCCGCATTTAGCGCTTGGAAGTAAGCACGCATCCCCGCCTTCGCCGCCGAATAAACCGCACTGCTTGGCATCGCGATTATGCCACCCATGGAGATTGTGCCCATGATGTGCCCGCTGTTCTTTGCGCGCAGAATTGGTGTTACCGCGTTCAGAATGCGCACATTCGCTTCCAGCATTATGCGCAGGTGCTTCACGGCCTGATCGTCACTTATTTCGCCAACATCGCCAGGGATAATGATTCCCGCATTTGCAACAAAAATATCCAACTCGCTAGCAAATTCGTTCTGGATGCGTTCAATCAGCTTCCGCAAACTGGCGTCATCTGTGAGGTCGCAGCCAACAGCAATTACTCCTTCAATTCCGCGAGAAGCATTAGCTTTAGTGACCATATCGGCGGTAAGGTCAACGCCGACCACCTGATAGCCTGCCTGTTGCAGAAGTGGGGTAAGTTCCAGCCCGATACCACCGGCTGCTCCGGTCACAATTGCTATTCCAGAACCTGAGGTTCCTCTTCGAACCTTAGCCATCTTTTACCTACTTTTTCTTCTTATAATCAAGCACTGCCTGCTTAGCGGCCGCTCCATCCGCAGTTATTACCGAATCAAACAGTCCAGTTTTTAGTTTTGGCCAACCCATCTTTTTGACTAGCTTCCGCGCATACTTTTTGTAAGCGTTGATTTCGGTGTAGTTGGAGTGGCGATCCGTCGCAATAAATTTGATCCCACCGCTAAGATCCGGATGATCGTTGGCAATCATTTTCTGGAACTCTTGGTAGCGTTCTGGGCGCTTTGTTTTATCGTCTACGTGTGATGCGACCATGTTGGAAATGTAGTCGATCAGGGTGTATGCACTGGAGTTGGTTTCAATAAAACCGACGGCATAAAGACCTTCGCGCTTTCTTGGGAATGCGTTCATATACATTTGCGGGCGACCGCCAGACCAATCCACATATTCATCAGGCACATACGGCATTTTCACGTCATAGCCGGTGGCGTAAATAACCGCATCAATCTGCTCATCCGTGCCGTCCTTGAATAGAACCTTCTTACCGTCGAAGCGATCAATGTCTGCTTTGACTTTAACGTTGCCGTGTTGCAGGTGATGCAAAAACTGCGAATTCAGTAGTGGGTGTGATTCAAAAAGTTTGTGATCCGGTTTAGGGAGTCCCCATCTGGTCACATCACCAACAAGTAGCCGCAGTAGCGGAGTAAAAAGTAAGCGCTCCAACCAAATGGGCATGGTTGGACCCTTTTCGGAAAACTCATCAGCAGGGACACCGAAGACGTGTTTAGGAATGAAATGGTATCCGCGGCGAACACTGACGAATGTTTTACCTGCCACTGGTGCTAAGTCACTGGCAATATCGGCACCAGAGTTTCCAAGTCCCACAACTAGAACATTCTTCCCTCGGAAACGTTCCGGATTCCGATATTCGTTTGAGTGGATAATTTCTCCGCTGAACTTTCCTTCGTGTTTCGGCAATTTTGCGTGCCAGTTCACTCCGGTTGCGGCAATCACCGCATCGTACTCTTTAGCTTTACCAGCAACTGTTACCTGCCATTTGCCGCTCGGTAACTGCTCCACTGACTGCACATCAGCACCAAATTGGATGCCCCGCTTCAGATCAAAGGCGTTGGCGAAGCTCCTTGAATACTCGAGAATATTGTCACCGCTCGGGTAATCGGGAAAAGTTTTGGGCATCGGGAAGTCAAAGAAACCACTGCAATCTCTTGAAGAGATGAAGTGGGCGCTGTCATACCTAGGGCTACCCGGATTAGTCTGGTCCCAGATGCCACCAATGGCAGAGTGTCGCTCGAACTGGTCGTAATCAATGCCTCTATATTTCAATGCTCTAGCGATGCTAAGCCCAGCAGGACCAGCACCAATTACCGCAACCTTCATCGCTTGCGAATCTCCTAACCGGCGACTAAATCAAGTCTGTTTAATATCCCTAAATCAGTGTATGTGAAATGCTCAAAACTGGAAAAAATACTGTTTCCACTGTTGTTGAAGATAGTTACACCGCTTGGGCCGATGTATTTAATGGCTTGGCCGGCAGCCATTACCCAGGAGCATTCAGAGTAGGAGAAGCATTCAAACCCTTCAGAAAGTAGGTAGGCACCTGTGACTATTGCCCCGCCGCCCTCAACAGCAGTGGGTTCAGTGGATCTCGTCTCATCCCCATAATAAATTTCTGTGAGGCTGGCTAGGGCTGCAATAACTACGAGATCGTAAGTTTCTGCGAGCTCTCCCCAAGAACCTAACCATGGATTACTGGCTAAGAGATGTTCACGGAAAGTGCCAAAAGGAATGACATTGCGGTAGAGGTTGATACCCTCCACTTTCTCTTTTAGGTCGGTGCTCCCCAGATTTGCGGAAAAGGCTCCAAATACTGAGATTTGGTCGTTAGTAGCTCCAACAGCCTGGAGTTTTGGAATGAAAGCGGTCGACTGGTTAACGTCAGAAGTGACAATTAGGTAATGCCCACCGACAACTGCAGTAGATATCTCGCTCTCAGCCTCCGAGAAGTCAAGAATTGTTGAGCCTTCAGCAAACTGTAATTCGCGAATTGAATCAAAGCCAAGGGCAATATCTGAAACATCACTACTGTCGAGTCTGAAAATCGTTAGCGGACCATCTGTTGTTAGCGCTAAATAGCGTCCAAATCCTGCCAATTCCGTTGCTTTGGTGAGGTAGTAGCCATCCGCTCCCAAAGTTGCGTCAGGCTGATTGGCACCAACGCCCAAGAAAGCAATTCCTTTTGCCTCGGCAAGAGGAAGTAGCACCTCCGTAAGTGCCGGGTCTATTGGCGCAAGCACTGCATCCACTCCGGCGTCTGCTAATGCTTCAAAAGCTTTAGTTACACTCTCGCTGGTGGTGCCACCGTTTTTGTGGACAACCCTAACTAGTTCACCTGGTTCTCCCTGCGAAAGGTGAAGCCCCCCATCCTGATTTATATCGCGAACCGCAGTCTCCACAGCGGTGATTAGCGCATTAGCTACCGTGTTCTGTTCAAGGGTTGGATAGAGCGTTCCAATAAGTAATTTGCCGTCAGAAGTGTCCGGCTTCAGCTTTGCAGTAGAAGTTTCAGTGGGCGGTGGTGTCTCGTTCGGAACGCTACATGCTGTAAAAATAAGTGCAATGCTTGCAAGTGCGGTGGCAGAAACCGAAAGACGCTTCATTTTTACAGTTTAAACAAAATAACCCCAAGAGCAATACAGGCTCTCGGGGTTATTTTTTATGAGTCTTAGCGAACTACTACTGCGAGAATGTCGCGAGCGGAAAGAATCAGGAATTCTTCTCCACCGTACTTGACTTCAGTTACGCCGTACTTTGAGTAAATCACCTTGTCGCCAACAGCAACATCAAGTGGTACGCGGTTGCCGTTGTCGTCTATACGACCCGGTCCAACTGAAACAACTTCGCCCTCTTGTGGCTTTTCTTTAGCAGAGTCTGGAATGAATAGACCAGATGCAGTAGTCTCCTCTGCTTCTAACTGCTTGATGACGATACGATCCTCGAGCGGCTTAATTGAGACCGACAACTTGGTTCCTCAGCTTTCTGTGACGTAAAAATTATGGTCAGTATTAGCAATTCTCACTAATACATCCATAAGCACTTTACCGCTTTAGTTAGCACTCTCGCAATACGAGTGCCAACTATTAGGATGATTTTCGCTAACAGCTTGATGCTTCTAAACTTATGGAGTGGACGCATCACAGTTACGACAATTTCTAGAAAGCGGATTTCCGCTACTGGAGTCGGTAGAAGCAGACATCGAAGACTTGGATGCGCCCACCGCGGTCGACAAATTACGCAAAGCCGGGCACCCTGCCGAACTGGTATCAACCGTCCTCACTCAAGCAAAATTACGTAGAAAAGCGGTCGCAAAATTCGGTCCATATGCTGAGCGGATGCTATTCACCGAAAACGGTTTAGAGATGGCGACAAGACTTCCGGTCGGTGCCGTCCATGCGCACCGGTTTCGCGCATCCGGAATTGAAAGGCTGATTGAACTGGGGTGCGGAATCGGTGGTGACACCCTCGCTTTTGCAGCCGCAGGATTGAACGTGAAAGCGGTCGAACAGGATGAAGTTACCGCAGCAATCGCTACCTGGAACCTAGCATCTTTCCCAAACGTGAAAGTGGTCCATCAAAATGCAGAGAATACTGATGTGACGGGTGAAGAAGCAATCTGGGCCGACCCGAGCAGGCGAACAGAGCGTCGCCGAGGAATCGTCAACCCGGAAGATTACTCTCCAACGCTCACTGAGCTCTACAAGAAAGTCGGCGGAAAGCCAATGGGAGTAAAGGTCTCCCCGGCTCTAGATCATGAGGCAATACCGGCAGGAACTGAAGCACAATGGATTACCCACAACGGGGAAACGGTTGAGCTAGTGCTCTGGTCAGGTAAACTCGCCCGTTCTGGTGTCGCGCGTTCTGCCCTGGTAGTAACCGATTCCGGCTATCAAGAAATCAACGCCGAAGCCCCGACAGCGGATGAGCTCCCCGGACCATTGCGTAAATACATTTATGAACCAGTTGGTGCGGTGATTCGTGCTCAGCTGGTAGGGATGCTCGCAAGGCAGCTATCCGCTCATCCCATTAGCCAAGGAATCGGCTACCTAACTGCAAGAGGCAAAATCGACACCGCCTTTGCCACCTGTTTTGAAGTGCTAACCACCACTCGTCTCGATGCTAAAGAGATTAGTGCTGCACTCACAGAAGCCGGAATCGGCAAATTAGAAATCAAAAAACGTGGCGTTGATATCGATCCAGAAGCATTTCGTAAGCAACTAAAACTTGGCAGATTTAAGAAAAAAGGTGTGCTTATCCTGACCCGAGTTCTAGGAGAACACCTAGCTATTATTGCTCAAAGGGTTTGAAACCGGCATGATCGGATCAACGGCAAAGGTAAGCGCGGATGCCGGGAGCCCAGCAGAAATAAGCTCGGCACCGAGTGCGGCAATCATCGCGCCGTTATCGGTGGCAAGTTTTAGTGAAGGAATCAGCAGTTCAATGCCGTTTGCTTCACAAAGCCTCGCAGCCTCGTCTCGAAGCTGGGCGTTGGCAACCACACCGCCACCGAGCATCAGCCGAGGTATCTCATAGTGCTTGCAGGCATCAATCGCTTTAGTGAGCAAAACGTCAATAACAGCCGCTCTGAAGCTGGCAGCAATGTCAGCTACCGGAACTTCTTCCCCGCGCTGTTTCAACTGCTGAACGGTGCGCCAAACCGCTGTTTTTAGTCCAGAGAATGAGAAATCGAAGCGATGCTCTGCCTGATCTTTTGGAAGCGTCAGTGCCCTGGGAAAGTTGAAAGCATCCGGATTTCCAGAAGCAGCAGCCTTATCAATGTGTGGACCTCCCGGATAGGGAAGATCGAGCAATCTAGCCACCTTATCGAATGCTTCACCGGCAGCATCATCAAGAGTTTGCCCCAAAAGCTCGGTGTCGGTCACCAAGTCGCGCACTAGCAGAAGCTCAGTGTGCCCGCCAGAGACAAGCAGGGCAATCGCCGGATACTGCAAATTCGTGGCTGGCTCACCTACGGCATTTAATAGCCCCGCACTCACATGCCCAACAAGGTGATTCACCCCATAGATTGGTTTTCCTGTGGATGCGGCGAGCGCTTTGGCCGCGCCAACACCGACCATCAGAGCACCGGCGAGACCAGGACCTGCAGTAACTGCGATAGCGTCGATGTCGGCAAGTGTGACGCCGGCTGTTTCTAAAGCACGCTTGATGGTTGGTTCAAACGCTTCTAAGTGTGCCCTAGCTGCGATCTCCGGAACTACGCCACCAAAACGTTCATGCTCAGGCGCAGATGAGGCAATCTCGTTAGCGAGTAGCGTGCGACCTCTGACAATACCGACACCGGTTTCATCGCATGATGTTTCGATACCAAGCACAAGTGGTTCCCTAGACATTTCCAGCATCATACTGAGGGCATCCACTTTGCCACCCTCGTAATAGCCTTTACGCACTCGCACATCAACAAAACCGAGTTTGCGGTAGAGCTGCTGGGCGACCTGGTTATCTAGCCGCACTTCAAGATGCACACGAAGAGCATTTTGCGCCTTCGCTACTTCGAGTAACCGCTGCATAAGCGCCAAACCAACGCCTTTACCTCGTGCTAGCGGGTCGACGGCAATTGTTGCAACATCTGCGTCTGCGCTATCTGGGGCCAACACTCCTGCATAGCCAATAACTTCTTTACCTTCTCCGGTTGTCTCAGCTACGAAATAGTGCCTTGCTGGGCCTAGAAGTTCCGCTTCCAAAGCCCGAGCACTCCAGGGGTCACTCGGGAAGGATGCTAGCTCAATCGCCACTATCGGTTCTAAATCAAAGTGGTTGGCTTCGCGAATTTCAAAATCGCTCATGCGCCACCCTCCTTTTTAAGCTGCGGTACAGCATCCGCGTCACGGAGGTAGAAAGGAGTGAGGATATTTTGCTCAGAGTTTTCGGCGAGATACCCCCCAAGCCGGGCGAGATTTATTGCGGAGATTTCGGAGAGCTTGTGCACATCCTCAGCCAGTTCAGTGTTTTGAATAAGTGTCGGCCCGAATATTCGAACACCGCTTGTGTCATAATGACTCACTGCGTGCTCTCGGCGGCGAACATCGGTTCCGACCTTGCCAAGGTCTGCCATGGCGTCGTGTGAACACACGCCAAAATATGGGATGCCGCGACCGAACGCCAAGGCCCTCCCAGCAGCGATTCCGATTCGTAGTCCTGTAAATGGTCCAGGGCCCATACCGATGACTACACCCCGAAGATTTTCTCCAGTGGATGCGGTATGCGAGTCAGCGACCTCAAGCGCCTGTTCGATAAAAACTCCGATAACTTCTGCGTGCGCTCTGGTGTCACTAGATTGCACCTCGTAGAGCACTTCGCCACCTTTGCTGAGGAGTGCGAGAGCGGTGCCGATGGACGTATCAATGCCCAAAAACATTTGCTGCCTCCTCGTTAAAAGTCAGGGTACGAATCTCTGTTTCGGGATCCGCTTCAATCTCGATCTCGAAATATCTTCCCGGAGCCCATTCGGGATCGATTTTGCCTCTTCCCCACTCAATTACGGTAGCGTTTTGTTCAAAGTCGAGGTCGAGGTCCTCCAACTCGTATGCTGAGGCGAGGCGATAAGCGTCGACGTGGATTAGTCCGAAACTACTTCTTGCTTCACTTGAGTCTCTGCGATACTGTCTAGAAATTACAAACGTCGGGCTGGAAACCGCGTCGGTAATTCCGAGCCCTGCTGCTATTGATTTGGTGAGGGTAGTTTTACCGGCACCCAAGTCCCCAACCAGAACCAGTACATCGCCACCTCGAAGAGAGGCAGCTATTTTGGTGCCGAATTCGTGCATCCGCTCCAAAGAATCTATAGAAATTTGGGGGCGCTGATCAGACATATTTTCTTTCAACCCTAGAACCGAGTCTTGTCAGAAGTTCGTAATTGATTGTGTCTGCCTCGATTGCCCAATCCTCTAAGGATGGTTCACCGCGCTCAGGATCGCCATAAATTATAACTTCAGACCCGATAGCGGGAGAATCAGTGCCTAATTCGACCACAAACTGGTCCATAGCGACAGTTCCGACCACCGGGTAGCGCTTACCTACAATGCTCACCCAAAGTTTCTCTGGGCGACGAATTCGCGGTAATCCGTCAGCGTATCCGCAACCAACAAGGCCAAGTCTCGTATCTTCTTTGGCGCGAAATCTGAACCCGTAGGATACTCCCGCACCAGCTTTTACTTCCCGGGTACCGAGTAGTTCTGCAGTGAGTTTCAGCGCCGGTTTCAAGCCGAAAGCGTGAGAAGAGGATGCAGTGATTGGCGAATAACCGTAAATCGCGATTCCGGAGCGCACCATATTGAATTTCGCAGAGAGAGGCATCAGTATAGTTTCACTCGCAGCCACATGCAAAAATTCTGGCTTCAGCCCCGCAGCTTTGGCTTCTTCAACAATCTGCTGGAAAACCTGCACCTGCGCTTCATTCTCGTCTACGCTCGTATTCGAGAGGTGGGTGAAGATTCCCTGCACTTTCAGGATGCCTGCCCGCTCCATCCGCGCAGCCTCCTGAAACGCTGTGGCCCGCGAAGTTGCATCGAACCCATTCCTACTCAAACCAGAATCCATCTTCAGATGCACAGAAGCGTGGCTCCCAGAAGTGGCCAGAAGTGTCTTCTCCAAAAGTTCCAGGTGACGAAGGTCACTTAGAGCGAGAGTGATCTTTTGTGAAAGCGCGAGCGCAAAATCATCAGATTCGGAAAGACCCCAGGCAAGAATTGGTGGTTCGGGAAGCGCGGCTCGAATCTTGAAAGCTTCGGCCAGGTCGAAAGTCCCCAGCCAGTCGGCGCCTCCAGCAATAGCAGCGGTGGCCGCTTGGGTAACGCCTAGACCGTATCCCCCAGCTTTTACAACCGCTAGAAAAGAAGAATCCGAGTTCAAGGACTTTAGGTAGCGAACATTTGCAGAAATCGCATCGAGACTTACTTCAGCTACACGCTTGGTCACTTGGCACCGCCTAGACCGCCTGAACCAGATACGTGTTCATGCTTTGCGTCACCATTGTCGCCGAGTCTTTCCAACAACACATAAGCGATAGCAATACCGCCATCGTGGCTGATACTCAAATGCGCTTTGGCGTTTAGGTTCGAAATAAGTTCTGCACACCCGCCGGTGAAGCGAAAAAATGGACGGTCCCCTCGGGAGGTGATTTGCACATCCTGGAAACTGAAATCCTCGATGCCACCAGCAGCTTTAATGAACGCCTCTTTGGCTGCGAATTTGCCGGCCATAGAGAAGAATCTTGACCCAGCTTCGGCAATCTCTGTTTCAGATAGCAGCCTAGGAAGAAGTGCGGGCTGTTTTTCGGTTTGCTTCCGAAATCGCTCCACATCGACCACATCGACCCCGATGCCGATAATTCCAGCCACTATTCAACCGTTACGCTCTTAGCCAGATTGCGAGGTTGATCCACATCAAGTTTTTTGGCTGTAGCAAGCTCCAAGGCAAAGAATTGTAAAGGAACAACGGCAAGAAGCGGCTCGAATAGAGGGTCGGCAAGCGGAACTGGAATAACCATATCGCTCGATGAAAGCACTGAAGCATCCCCCGCTTCAGCGATGGCAATCACTTGCGCACCTCTAGCGGATATTTCTTTGATGTTGGAAACAACTTTTGAATGAATCTGCTCGCTGCCTCTTGGACTTGGAACAATCACAATCACGGGTTGCCCACCCTCAATCAGCGCGATTGGCCCGTGCTTCAATTCACCTGCAGCGAATCCTTCAGCATGAATATAAGAAAGCTCCTTAAGCTTCAATGCACCTTCCAATGCCACAGGGTAACCAACATGCCTTCCCAAGAAAAGCACTGAAGGAGTAGACGCTAAACCAACCGCTAAAGATTTAACATCTTCATGAAGCTCTAAAGCTTTTCCAATTTTCTCAGGAATTGAAACCAGTTGATCGACTGCGCGACTTAAAACTGACTCTGAAATAGAATTTCGCAACTTTGCAAAATGTAACCCAAAAAGATAGAGGGCTGTGACCTGTGCAACAAACGCCTTAGTACTCGCTACGGCGACCTCTGGGCCAGCGTGTGTATAGAGAACGGCGTCTGACTCGCGAGGGATGGTAGCACCCTGAGTGTTGCATATAGAAAGCGTCCGAGCACCAAGTTCCTTTGCCTTGCGAACAGCCAACATAGTGTCCATCGTTTCGCCAGACTGACTAACTGAAATCACGAGAGTATTAGAGTCAATAACCGCTTCTCTGTAACCAAATTCGTGACTCAGCTCTACCTCAACGGGAATCTTTGCCCATTCCTCTACCGCATATTTTGCAACCATTCCGGCGTATGAGGCAGTTCCGCAAGCAAGAATTACAATCCTATTGATACCGAGAAGTATTTCCTCAGAAAGTGTCCCCAGTTTTCCAAGATTTACTTCGCCATCATGTATCCTGCCGGTTAGCGTACTGGATACCGCAGTTGGAGATTCATAGATCTCTTTCACCATGAAACTTGACCAACCGCCTTTTTGTGCGGCAGAAGCATCCCAGTCGACTTCAAATTCTTGGAAAGATGCCTCTTGTCCATTGAAGTCTGTAACTATGAAGCCTTCAGGGATTATTTCCACAATCCGGTCTTCATCTACAGCAATAGCACGATTTGTATACTGCACAAATGCGGCAACATCCGATCCGAGGAAAGTTTCGTTATCGCCGATACCTATTACAAGTGGGGACTTATGCCGAGCTGCAAGGACAAGTTCCGGATATTCAGTATGAACGGCAAGGATCGTAAACTGACCAACAAGCATCCTGGCTAGCCTACGAAATGCCTCCCGAAAATCGCCTAACTCATCGGTGAGTTTACCCAAGTAGACAGCGGCTGCTTCGGTATCGGTTTCACTTGAAAACTCGTAGCCTTCTGCTGCAAGCTCAGCTTTCATTTCAGCAAAATTTTCGATAATGCCGTTGTGAATAAGCGCAATCTTGCCGTCGTTAGATAGGTGAGGGTGTGCGTTGTTATCAGTTGGACCGCCATGTGTTGCCCAACGAGTATGACCAATACCTGCTGAACCAGCAGGCAAGGGTGAACTAGCTATTGCATCCTTGAGTACTTTTAATTTGCCGGCACGTTTGATATTGTGAAGGGTATTATCATCCGTGCCAATTAATGCAATTCCAGCAGAGTCATATCCTCGATACTCTAACCTTGATAGGCCGTTGATCAGCACTTCTGAGATATCTTTTGGGCCAGCGTATCCGACGATTCCACACATGAGATAAGTCTACAAATTATTTATGGGATGCACTAAGAGAGTTCGCTACGAACAATACTCGCAAGCCTGCCCGCAATCTCGTCTGCAACCGTTGCCTCGGTTGCTTCAACCATGACTCGAATGATTTTCTCGGTCCCGGATGGCCTCAGTAGGATACGGCCACTCTCACCGAGTTCTGCTTCCGCATCGGCTACAGCCTTTGAAATAACAAGGTTCTCTTGAAGCCGAGTCTTATCCACTCCGGAAACATTGATCAGGGTCTGTGGTGCAACTTTCATCACCGAAGCAAGCTCTGCAAGGGATTTTTTAGTCGCAACCACTTCTTCGGCAAGTTTTAGACCGGCTAATAACCCATCACCGGTGGTGCTGTGGTCTGCAAGAATAATGTGCCCACTTTGCTCACCACCGAGGTTGCTCTCACCCTCAGCTAGTTTTTCGAGCACGTAACGGTCGCCAACACCAGTGACCTCAACCTTAATACCCTGTTCCTTCATTGCGGTATGTAGGCCGATATTACTCATAACTGTGGCGATGATTTTGTTGCCCCTTAGTTTTCCTTCGCGCTTCATAGAAACAGCGAGGATAGCCATAATCTGGTCTCCGTCGACAACGCGACCCTCTGCATCCACCGCTTGAACGCGATCTGCGTCGCCATCGAGTGCGATACCAAAATCTGCGCCGTGCTCAACCACAGCTTTTTGCAAGTGCTCGATATGCACCGAGCCGACGCCATCATTGATATTTGTGCCATTTGGCTCTGCACCAACCAGAGTGACCTTAGCCCCAGCATCGGCAAAAACCTGCGGTGCAACTGCTGATGCAGCCCCGTTTGCAGCATCAATGACGATATGCAGACCATCAAGCGTTTTATTTATGGAACCGAGCAGATGCAACACGTACCGATCCTCTGCATCCGCAAAACGACGGCGTTCACCTACCTCGGCACCGGTTGGGACTAAGACGCCTTCGTGCATCCAAGCCTCGATACGATCCTCAACCTCGTCAGGAAGTTTCGTGCCTCCAACGGCAAAAAACTTAATGCCGTTGTCCTGAAAAGGATTGTGGGATGCTGAAATCACCACACCCAGGTCGGCTTTAGTATCCGCAACCAGGTATGCGAGTGCTGGAGTGGGAAGTACTCCAGCATCGAGCACGTCAACACCGCTGGAGGCTAAACCTGCCGTTACTGCTGCATTGAGAAATGCCCCAGAGATCCTAGTATCCCTCGCAACAATGGCTATAGGTTTGCGTCCTTCTTCACGACGTTTCTCAGCCGTTCTTCCTCTGCTTAGAACTGCAGCAGCAGCTTGGGCAAGTTCAAGCGCAAGAGTTGCGGTGAGTTCACCGTTGGCAACCCCGCGTACCCCATCGGTTCCGAACAGTCTAGCCATCGGTTTAGCCTACTAGCGGATTAACGCTTCGAGTATTGTGGAGCCTTACGAGCCTTCTTCAGACCGGCCTTCTTGCGCTCGATGATTCGAGCATCGCGAGATAGGAATCCGGCCTTCTTAAGCGCTGGGCGGTTGTTCTCACGGTCAATTTCATTGAGGGCGCGAGAAATACCTAGGCGAAGAGCACCAGCCTGACCGCTTGGGCCACCCCCGGCAATACGAGCAATTACATCGTAGGAACCGCTTAGCCCTAGCAGGCGGAATGGATCCATGATTAGTTGCTGGTGAAGCTTATTAGGGAAGTAATCGGTGATGTCACGGCCGTTTACAGTGATCTTTCCAGTACCTGGAACAACACGCACACGAGCGACAGCTTCCTTACGACGGCCAACAGCTGAGCCGGATACCTGAAGAGCTACGCGAGGTGCATTGGCAGCTGGAGCTGCGGGAGTTTCGGAAGTGTAGTTACCCTCGGTAACTTCTTCGTTCAATTCTTCGTTATTAGCCACGTTCTATTCCTTACTTAGCTGAAAGCTGTGAAATCTGGTCAATGATGTATGGTTTTGGCTGCTGTGCCTGGTGTGGGTGCTCTGCACCGCGGTACACCTTAAGTTTCTTCAGCTGAGCAGCGCCAAGCTTATTCTTTGGAAGCATGCCACGAATCGCCTTTTCTACGGCGCGTTCTGGGTTCTGCTCAAGAAGTTCAGCGTAACCGGTAGCGCGGAGTCCGCCAGGGTAACCAGAGTGGCGGTATGCCTTCTTCTGAGCTAGCTTCTGGCCGGTAAGTGCTACCTTGTCGGCGTTGATAACGATGACGAAGTCACCGGAGTCAATGTGGTTGGCGAAGGTTGGCTTGTGCTTTCCACGAAGCAGAGCTGCTGCGTGGCTGGCTAGTCTACCTAGGACAACATCGGTTGCATCGATTACTACCCAATCATGGGTGATCTCAGATGCTTTAGGAGAAAATGTGCGTGTCAAGGCGCATTCGCTTTCTGTTGAGGTGATCTTGAATCCCGCTCCGATTACGCATTTTGCTTCTAAACCCGGGCTAAACCAGTTTGTTTAGGGCCGAATGCGAGCTTGGAGGGCTCAGGGATGCTCGGTTGAGCACCAAGGGTATACTTTACGTGATTTGTGCTGGCTTTTCAACCTGTTCTGAGCACTCCCTATCCTTTATTTTGGTACTCCCTACCTTTTTTGAAGCGAGCCTACCTTTAACAGGGGTAGGCACATCCCAATAAAGGTAGGGAGTAGGGATGCGCAAAACGACAAACAACGAAACCAGAGTGGCACCATTAGCAAAGACTAAGCGTTGGCAATCATCCAGCTGCCTCCCTTAGCCCCTTACTTACATATTGATACTGACGCCGCTTTGGCGAAGATTCATCACAGCTCCCGAATTCCTCGCGTTTGCTCTGCACGACTGGCCAGCTCATTATCAGCAGGGTATTCCACCGCAAGGAGGGTGAGTCCGTGAGCTGGGGCGACTTTGATTTCTGGACTGCGCTCTGCAGCATCCAACAGTTCAGTAAGCCTTGCCAGATTGAGTCGTCCCTTTGCAACCTCCACCAGCGCACCAACCAGGTTACGCACCATGGAATGGCAAAAGGCGTCTGCTTTCAAATGAGCGATAACCGTTTTGTCCGCCCCACGCCTCCAATGAAACTCTTGCAGATTTCGGATGCTCGTGCTTCCTTCTCGCGGTTTGCAGAATGCCCCAAAATCACGCAGCCCGAGTAGCACCTCACTGGCCTGATTAAGGATGCTCAGATCAAGGACGCTTTCAACACGCCAGTGATCGAGGCGGCTCAGTGGATTGTAGGGAGCTTCGGCATCACTAATCTTGTATTCGTATGTGCGCGAGAGTGCCGAAAATCTGGCATCAAAGCCGGGTGGTGCATCCTGAATCTTGTGAGCAGCCACATCGAAATCACGTGAAAGAGCTTTTGATAGTTTGCGATTTAGTTCCGCGGCAAAGCTATTTTCTGTCCTGGCAAAGCCCTTTGCCACGATAGCTTCAGGAATATCCAGATGTGCAACCTGGCCGAGCGCATGAACGCCGGCATCTGTCCGCCCCGCCACAGTTAACCGCGGAAAGTAATCGACCCCGTCTGCGCGAGGAAGAACCAGTATTAGTGCATCTTCAAGCACCCCTTGAACGGTACGTAATTCGGGCTGGGTCGCCCACCCGTTGAAATTGGTGCCGTCGTATGCGATATCCAGTCGGTAGCGTGTTTGCCCATCCACATAATTGAGTTTACTGGTGCATTATTACAGGTTCGCTTGTTTTGGACTACGCTCAGCACTGCTCCCTACCTTTATTGGGATGTGCCTACCCCTGTTAAAGGTAGGCTCGCTTCAAAAAAGGTAGGGAGCACCAAAATAAAGGGTAGGGAGTCGCTACTAAAACCAAAAGTGCCCCAAAGTTCATAACTTTGGAGCACCTTGAAATGTTTTAGAGTATTACTCTTTGTCGCCTGCCTCGACAGCCTCGTCGACAACTGCTTCTGCAGCTACTTCAACTTCTTCGGCCGCATCAGCAACAGCTTCTTCAGCAACCTCGGAGACAGCCTCATCAGTAACTTCAGTCACTTCTTCGGCCTCTTCAGCGCTTTCCACTACTTCCGCAGCTACCTCTGCCGCTGCCTTAGCTGCTGGCTTCTCAGCCTTAGCCTTAGCTGGCTTTGCCTTAGGGGAAACTGGCTCCAGTACTAGCTCGATAACTGCTAGTGGAGCATTGTCACCCTTGCGGTAACCGAGCTTAGTAATACGGGTGTAACCACCCTCGCGCTCAGCAACCTGTGGAGCAATCTCAGTGAAAAGGATGTGCACAGCGGTCTTGTCTGTAACCTGAGCAAGCACACGACGACGAGCGTGTAGGTCACCGCGTTTTGCAAAAGTTACCAGACGCTCAGCAAATGGCTGTAAGCGCTTCGCCTTAGTCTCGGTTGTGGTAATACTTCCATGAGTGAACAACGCTGTTGCAAGGTTGCGAAGCATCAGTCTCTCGTGAGCTGGCCCACCGCCTAGACGTGGACCTTTAGTTGGTTTTGGCATTCTATGTTCTCCGTTTTAGAAAATCGTTTAGTCGTCGAAGGAAGTGAAGTAGTGTGCGGTGTCAAAACCACCAACTGAGTCTTTAAGACTTAGGCCCATCTCAGCTAGCTTCTCCTTTACCTCATCTACCGACTTCTGTCCGAAATTGCGAATGTTCAAAAGCTGGTTCTCAGAAAGAGCAACAAGCTCAGAAACGTTGTTGATACCTTCACGCTTTAGGCAATTGTATGAACGCACCGAAAGGTTCATCTCTTCCACAGGGATGATTAGCTCGGTTGAAAGGATCTGCTCCACAGGGGCTGGTCCAATTTCAATACCTTCGGCCTGAGTGTTCAGGTCATGAGCAAGACCGAATAGCTGCACTAGGGTGCTTCCAGCACTTGCGAGTGCATCTCGTGGAGTGATTGCAGGCTTGGTTTCAACATCAACAATAAGACGGTCGAAGTCGGTACGCTCACCGGCACGAGTTGCCTCGACACGGTAAGTAACTTTCAGCACTGGTGAATAGATTGAGTCAATTGGAATAGTTCCAACTTCGCCGCCTTCGATGCGGTTCTGCTGAGCAGAAACGTATCCACGACCGCGCTCGATCGTGAGTTCTACCTCAAGCTGAGCTTTGTCGTTGATGGTGGCAATAGCAAGTTCTGGGTTGTGAATTTCTACACCGGCGGGAGCAGAAATATCTGCAGCGGTGACAACACCGGCACCAGTTTTGCGCAGGTATGCAACGATTGGCTCATCGTTGTCTGAAGAAACTACAAGCTGCTTCAGGTTAAGGATGATCTCGGTAACGTCTTCCTTAACTCCAGCAATGGTGCTGAATTCGTGAAGCACACCGTCAATACGGATGCTGGTAACTGCTGCTCCTGGAATAGAAGAAAGCAGGGTGCGACGGAGGGAGTTCCCAAGTGTGTAACCGAAACCTGGTTCTAGTGGTTCAATCATGAACCGTGAACGGAAATCGGATACTACCTCTTCAGTTAATGTGGGGCGTTGTGCGATTAGCACTATTCATTCCTTTCAGCGAAAGATCCGCTATCTGACACTTTCGTTTTGAATTTATTAAATTTTGTTGACCGTTGGGTAGTAACCGCTCGGCTTGCTACCCAACGAGTAAAACTAGACGCGACGACGCTTTGGAGGGCGAACGCCGTTGTGGGTCTGTGGGGTCACATCGCTGATGGAACCAACTTCAAGGCCGGCTGCCTGAAGTGAACGGATTGCTGTCTCGCGACCGGATCCTGGACCCTTCACGAATACGTCAACCTTCTTCATACCGTGCTCTTGAGCAACCTTTGCAGCCTGCTCCGCCGCTAGCTGAGCAGCGAATGGGGTCGACTTACGGGAACCTTTGAAACCAACGCCACCTGAAGAAGCCCAGCTGATAACTGCGCCACTTGGGTCAGTGATGGAAACAATGGTGTTGTTGAAGGTGCTCTTAATGTGAGCTTGCCCGACGGCAATGTTTTTCTTGTCCTTACGGCGTGGCTTACGAACTGCTCCGCCTGATTTAGGTGCTGCCATTTATCTAAAGTCTCCTTATACCAGCGCTAACTAGCGTGCTTTCTTCTTACCGGCCACGGTCTTCTTAGGACCTTTACGAGTACGAGCGTTAGTCTTTGTGCGCTGACCGCGTACTGGAAGACCACGACGGTGACGAATTCCCTCATATGAGCCGATTTCCACCTTGCGACGGATGTCTGCCTGAACTTCACGGCGAAGGTCACCCTCTACCTTGAACTCAGTTTCAATGTGTTGACGAAGTTCTAGTAGCTGGTCGTCAGTTAGATCCTTTACACGGATGTTTTCGTCAATTCCGGTAGCGGCAAGAGTCTGGATGCTCCTGGTACGTCCGACACCGTAGATGTATGTAAGTGCAATCACCACGCGCTTATCACGTGGGATGTCTACACCTGCTATACGAGCCATGCGGCTATCTCCTAATGGTGATGGAGGTCTGCGAGTAATTCCTGGACCAGAGCCTCCGCCTCCGGGTGTCCTCTCCACTTCAAGTGAAGATTCTCGGTATTACCTTGGGATATTTAGTTATAAAGCTTGCTTAAACTTGGGTCTAACCCTGACGCTGCTTGTGGCGTGGGTTCTCGCAAATAACCATTACACGACCGTGACGGCGAATTACCTTGCACTTGTCGCAAATTGGTTTAACTGATGGGTTTACTTTCATTTTTCCTCGCTGGCCTCGTGCCCGAATGCTCGGGTCGTTCCTTATCCGGCTCTATTACCTGTACCGATAAACGATACGACCACGAGTTAGGTCGTATGGGCTAAGGGCAACGACCACACGGTCTTCAGGAAGGATGCGAATGTAGTTTTGGCGCATCTTTCCAGAGATGTGAGCCAGCACTTTGTGCCCGTTCACAAGCTCAACGCGGAACATTGCGTTAGGTAGAGCCTCGTATACGCGACCCTCTACTTCAATATCCTTGTCTTTTTTTGCCATAACCTCTTGTTGTTTCGGTTTAGTTTTAGATACCGGTCTTGCGGTATTTGTCTCATTCACTAATCTTGATCGTGAGCTTCTAGTAATTGTTTACAAAATCTGCACACCAAAACCGGCGCATTTGACACCAAACATACAGTTTATGTGTTTTTATGCCATGATGCAAGTTAATTAGGAAAGAGGTCGCGGCTCGACTCCATACGCGGCCAAACCCGCGGCTCCGCCATCGGCAGCTGTGCTAACCCAAATTCCTTTATTGTGCACCAAAACTGTATGCTCCCACTGGCAGGAATCCTTGCCATCTTTCATGGTGACGGTCCAGCCATCCGGCTGTGTGAAAGAAACCGGGCTACCTGCACTGATAATCGGTTCGATTGCTACTGCAAGGCCAGCTTTGATTTGTGGACCACGATTGTGCACTTCGTAATTGAAAACCGGAGGTTCTTCATGCATGTCGCGGCCAATTCCGTGACCAATATATTCGGCAAGGATGCCGTAATCGGAATTCTCATGGATGTATTTTTCTATAGCTGTGCCGACTTCATTGAGGTACTTACCTTTTGCGAGAGCAGCAATACCCGCCCACATAGCGTTCTTGGTTACTTCAGACAACTTTTCACGGGCAGCGACGAGCGCCGGGCGATTCGGGTCTGGTACGACAACTGTGACCGCAGCATCCGCATTCCAGCCGTCGATAATTGCGCCACAGTCAATCGAAATCATGTCTCCAGCTTGGAGTTTTTCATCGGTAGGAATTGAATGAACTACATTGGCATTTACGGAAGTACAGAGGGTATGACTATAACCGGGAACTAGCTTGAAATTCGGTTCTCCACCAAAATCGCGAATGGCTTTTTCGGCGATTGCATCAAGCTCGAGAGGGGTAACGCCCGCTTTGACCGCAGCTGCAGCTGCTTCAAGGCCGAGCCTAGTAGCGATACCAGGAGCAATCATGGAACGCAGCTGAGCCTCAGTCTTGTAGAGAATTCCCTTGCTACGCATGCTAAAGCTGTTCTGTTACTTCGTCGTCGCTTAGATTTTCTAGGGCAGTCATGATTCTAGAAGTAACATCTTCGACACTTCCGAGTCCGTTGACCGGCAAAAGGATACCTCGTTCACGGAAAATCGCGAGAATAGGTTCAGTCTGTTCCGCAAAAACAATCTGGCGGTGATGAATAGCCTCTTCGGTGTCATCACTTCGCCCCTGCTCAATTGCGCGCTGACGTAACCGCTTCACAACCTCATCAATGTCTGCTTCGAGCTGGATAACACCATCTAGAGCAAGACCATGATCCGCAAGGAAACCGTCTAGGAACTCCACTTGACCAACTGTGCGTGGAAAACCGTCTAGCAGGAAGCCGTCACGAGCATCCTCCTGCAAGAGGCGGTCTGCAACAACTTCACAAGTTAGTTCATCAGGTACGAAATCTCCGGCATCAAGTATGCTCTTGACCTGTTGCCCGAGTTCGGTATCGTTGGCGATATTCCATCGGAAGATATCCCCGGTGGCGATTGCCGGAATACCGAGAACCTCAGAAATTACAGCTGATTGTGTTCCCTTACCTGCGCCTGGTGGGCCAACGATAAGGAGTCTTTTAGAAGCAATCACTTCAGGAGCCCCTCGTAGTGTCGTTGTTGCAACTGAGCATCTATCTGCTTAACAGTGTCTAGACCGACACCGACCATAATCAGAATGGATGCGCCACCAAATGGGAAGTTCTGGTTTGCCTGGAAAAGACTGAAGGCGAAAATTGGGATCATCGCGATTGCGGCCAAGTAAATAGAACCAGGAAGAGTAATCCTGGAAAGCACATAACTCAGGTATTCAGCGGTTGGTCGCCCTGCACGAATACCTGGAATAAATCCACCGTACTTCTTCATATTGTCTGCAACTTCTTCGGGGTTGAATGTAATTGCAACATAGAAGTAAGCAAATGCAATGGTTAGGAAGAAGTAAACAAGCATATAAACCGGGCTGTTTTGGTTGACCAACCAGGTGTTTACCCAGATAACCCAGTCTGGGGTATCTGCCGCGTCTGCAGGTGCTGCAAACTGAACCAAAAGCATCGGTAGGTAAAGAAGTGAAGACGAGAAGATAATTGGGACCACACCGGCCTGGTTCACCTTAATCGGAATATAGGTGTTGTTGCCGCCGTAAGTTCTCTTACCGACCATTCTTCGCGCATACTGCACCGGAACACGGCGCTGGCTCTGCTCAACGAAAACGACTAGGAATACCAGCAGGATACCGACAGCGAGAACTACCAAAAGGGTTTCGATTCCCTTGGTTACTGCAATTGCTGCTAGTGAGCTTGGGAAAGTTGCTGCAATAGAAGTGAAGATCAAGAGGCTCATACCGTTGCCGATACCGCTCTCAGTAATTTGTTCACCCATCCACATGATTAGTGAGCTACCAGCGGTCATTGTGAGAACCATCAGCAGAATACTGTGCCACTCTTCGCTAGTTACCACACCCAAGCACTGGGTACCGAATAGTGTTCCCTGAATTGCAAGGGTGATCATCACGGTTGCCTGCAGGATTGACAGCGCAATATTTAGGTAACGGGTGTACTGATTAAGTTTTGCTTGACCCTGCTGTCCCTCTTTATGAAGAGCTTCGAAACGAGGGATGACTACACGCAGCACCTGAATAATGATGGACGCGGTAATGTACGGCATAATTCCCAGTGCAAAAACTGAGAGTTGCAGTAGCGCACCACCACTAAACATGTTGATCATCGACATTAGACCTTGGGTGCTTGATGCGGGATCAATACACTCTCTCAAGATGCCGTAGTCGACGAATGGAACTGGGATAAATGTGCCCATTCGATAGAGTGCGATAATCAAGACACTTATACCGATCTTCCTTCGAAGATCGGGGGTCTTTAATATCCGAGCTATAGCACTAAACAAGTGAGCCTCCAGTTTTGCTTAAGTGGGTCACAATGTGACCCACTTATGCTACTTTACAGAACCGCCAGCTGCGGTAATCTTTTCTTCTGCACTTCTAGAAACTTTATCGACAGAAATCGAGAGTTTCACGTTAATTTCGCCATTACCGAGAACTTTAACTTTCTCGCCACCACGAACTAGTCCCTTGGACACTAGGTCAGCAACTGTAACGTCGCCGCCCTTTGGATAGTGCTTGGCTAAATCATCAAGATTTACAACCTGGTATTCGACACGGAATGGGTTCTTAAAGCCTCGCAACTTAGGTGAACGCATAACAAAGTTGAGCTGACCACCCTGGAAGCCTGGCTTTACCTGGTAACGAGCCTTGGTTCCCTTGGTACCACGACCTGCGGTCTTACCCTTAGAACCTTCACCACGACCAACACGAGTGCGATCTTTCTTCGCTCCAGCTGCAGGACGAAGGTGATGTACCTTCACTACTGCAGGGCGTGCTTCTTCGGACTCGCTTTTAGCAGGTGCCTTAGCTTCTGCTGCTTTTGCTGTTGCAGGCGCTTTAGCAACAGTTTCCTTAGCAGGAGTCTTTGCCGCAGCAGGCTTCTTAGCTGGAGCCTTAGCAGCAGATTTCTCTGATGCTGCCTTTGGGGCTGCTTTAGCAGCTGTAGTTTTTGCAGGAGCTTTAGCAGCTGCTGCTTTAGCCGGAGCCTTAGCAGCAGGCTTCTTAGCCGCTGTCTTCTTTTCTTCTTCTGCCATTAGTCGATCTCCTCAACCTTCACGAGATGTGCTGCTGCGCGAATGTATCCGCGGTTTTGAGCGTTGTCTTCGCGAATTACCGAGTCACCGATTCGCTTTAGCCCTAGGCTACGTAGCGAGTGACGGTGTGCGTGTTTTTCGCTAATCTTTGACTTAATTTGGGTAATTTTTAGCTGAGCCATTAGACACCTGCCTTAGCTTTGGCCGCATCTGCTGCTTCAGCGCGCACTAGACGAGCTGGTGCAACTTCATCAAGGTCTTTACCGCGACGAGCTGCCACAGAGCGTGGTTCTTCAAGTTTCTCCAAAGCAGCCACTGTTGCGTGCACAATGTTGATTGTGTTTGCGCTACCGAGGGACTTGGAAAGCACATCGTGAATTCCTGCACACTCGAGCACTGCACGCACTGGACCACCAGCGATAACACCGGTACCTGATGCTGCAGGGCGAAGTAGTACTACACCAGCTGCTGCTTCACCCTGAACTGGGTGTGGGATGGTTGAGCCAGAGCGTGGAACGCGGAAGAAATTCTTCTTAGCTTCCTCGACACCCTTCTGGATAGCGATTGGAACTTCGCGTGCCTTGCCGTAGCCGACACCGACCATTCCATTGCCATCACCAACAACTACTAGAGCGGTGAAAGCGAAACGACGTCCACCCTTCACAACCTTGGCAACACGGTTGATTGCTACAACACGCTCAAGGAATGCACTCTTGTTGTCTTCTCTGGTACCGCGGTCTCCGCGCTGTGGCTGACGCTCGCGGCTTCCGCGACGAGCTTCTCTACGCTCCTGGGCTGATTCTGCTAAGGCTTCATCAACTACTGCTGGAGCAGTTACTTCTGTTACTGATTCAGTCACTTCTTCACTCATAGTTCTAGTCCGCCTTCTCTGGCACCGTCAGCGATCGCAGCAACACGTCCTGCGTATCTGTTACCACCACGATCGAATACGACCTTGGAAATACCCGCAGCCTTTGCACGGCTTGCGATTAGTTCGCCAACCTTACGAGCCTTAGCGGTCTTGTCATCCTTGGATGCGCGTAGATCTGCTTCAAGAGTCGATGCGCTTACAAGGGTGTGGCCCTTCACATCGTCTACCAGTTGCACGAATACGTGACGGGCTGAGCGGTTAACCACTAGACGTGGGCGCTCTACACTTCCTGAAATGTGCTTACGTACACGAGCGTGACGGCGAGCACGCTGTGCTGACTTGGATACGTTAGCCATTACTTCTTACCAGCCTTTCCGGCCTTGCGACGAACAACTTCGCCTGCGTAGCGAATACCCTTACCCTTATATGGTTCAGGCTTCTTAATCTTGCGGATGTTTGCTGCGGTTTCACCAACAGCCTGCTTGTCGATACCCGACACAGAAACTTTGTTGTTGCCTTCCACAGTGAAAGTGATTCCAGCAGGTGGGCTCACACGGACAGGGTGAGAGAAACCAAGAGCGAACTCTAGATCCTGTCCCTGCTGTGATACACGGTAACCGGTACCAACAATCTCAAGGTCCTTCTTGTAGCCCTCAGTAACTCCAACCACTAGGTTGTTCACCAGGGTGCGGGTTAAGCCGTGACGCTCGCGTGCATCGCGATCATCGTTTGGGCGAGAAACCAGAATCTGGCCCTCTTCTTGACTTACCTGAATTGGTTCAGGAGCGTTCAAACTTAATTCACCCTTAGGGCCTTTGACGGTCACTAGCTGCCCATCGATACTTACAGTAACGCCGGCAGGAATTTCAATAGGGAGTCTTCCAATTCTTGACATTTGCTCTTACCAAACGTAGGCGATAACTTCTCCGCCCACGCCTTTCTGAGTTGCCTGGCGGTCAGTTAGCATGCCGCTAGAGGTGGAAAGAATCGCAATACCTAGGCCACCGAGTACGTGAGGTAGTTCGGTTGACTTCGCGTAAACACGAAGACCAGGCTTTGATACACGCTTGATGCCCACGATGCTACGCTCACGGTTTTGACCGTACTTGAGCTTAATCACTAGGGTCTTGCCAACGCGAGCGTCTTCTACAGACCACTCAGCGATGTAACCTTCGCTCTTTAAAATTTCAGCAATTGAGCCCTTGAGCTTGCTGTAAGGGAGCGCTACGGTTTCGTGATATGCGGAGTTTGCATTGCGCAATCTCGTCAGCATATCTGCGACCGGATCGGTCATTGTCATTTGTTTATTTTCCTTTTCTCTGCCGGTTTCAACACCCTTTACAAGAGAGTCGACCCTTCAGATCAGTGCCTTACGGCTGTTCGGTTTTGAATGGGAAGCCGAGCGCTCTAAGGAGCGCGCGACCTTCATCGTCTGTCTTTGCAGTGGTAACGACTGTGATGTCGAAACCGCGGACGCGGTCAATCTTGTCCTGGTCAATTTCGTGGAACATGCTCTGCTCACTGAGGCCAAGGTTGAAGTTACCATTGCCATCGAATGTGCGCTCGTTCAGTCCACGGAAGTCACGAATACGAGGAAGTGCCAAGTTGATTAGTCGGTCTAGGAACTCCCAAGCGCGATCGCCACGAAGAGTTACGTTTGCACCAATTGCTTGACCTTCACGCAGTTTGAACTGGGCAATGGACTTGGTGGCGCGGTTAACTTTTGGCTTCTGACCGGTGATTGCTGTTAGGTCGCGGATTGCACCTTCAATAATCTTTGAGTCCTTAGCGGCTTCACCAACACCGGTGTTTACAGATACCTTCACAATTTTAGGAATCTGGTTCACATTGGCGTAGTTGAATTCCTTCTGAAGGAAAGGAACAATTTCCTTGATGTATTTTTGCTTCAGGCGAGGCTGGATTTTGCCAGCCACCGCAGCGGTTTTTTCAGTCATTACAGGTCCTTACCTGACTTCTTTGAATAGCGAACCTTCTTAGTGATAGTTTCGCCATTCTTGGTCTCTGTTACAGTGCGGAAACCAACACGGGTTGGCTTCTTGGTCTCAGGGTCTACTAATGCCACATTTGAAATGTGAAGTGGTGCTTCGTGAGTCTCAATACCACCGGTCTTAGAACCGCGCTGGTTCTGACCTTGGCGGATGTGCTTTGTCACGAAATTGATACCCTCAACAATTACGCGGTTTTCATCACCCAGAACTTCGATAACCTTGCCCTGCTTGCCACGGTCACCGCCACGCTTCTGGCTGGCTCCGGTAATTACCTGAACAATATCTCCCTTGCGGATGTTAGCCATAACTAAATCACCTCCGGTGCTAGAGAAACAATCTTCATGAATTTCTTGTCACGAAGCTCGCGAGCAACTGGGCCGAAGATACGGGTACCACGTGGCTCGCCATCGCTCTTTAGAATCACTGCAGCGTTCTCATCAAACTTAATGTATGAACCATCTGGGCGACGGGTTTCTTTAACCGCACGCACAATTACTGCCTTTACAACATCACCCTTCTTAACGTTTCCGCCAGGAATTGCATCCTTGACGGTCGCAACGATGATGTCACCAAGGCCAGCGTAGCGACGGGTAGAGCCACCGAGCACACGAATGGTCAGCAACTCCTTGGCACCGGTGTTATCGGCTACCTTGAGTCTTGATTCTTGCTGAATCACTTTCTACTCCTTGATCTAGAGCACCAAGTATTACTACTTAGCGCGCTCGATGATTTCTACTAGGCGCCAGCGCTTTGTTGCGCTTAGCGGACGGGTTTCATGAATTAGCACTAGATCGCCAACACCTGCGGTGTTTTCTTCATCGTGTGCCTTGACCTTTGAAGAGCGGCTAATAACCTTGCCATAAAGGGGGTGCTTAACCTTGTCTTCTACCTCAACGGTGATGGTCTTGTTTTGCTTGTCGCTTACTACGTAGCCACGACGAGACTTGCGGTAACCGCGAGGCTCTGCTTGTGGCGACTGGGTTTCTTTAGCGGCCATTAGTTGCTCTCCTCGACTTCTACAGTCTCAGTCTCAGCTTTCGCTTCTGTTTCTGCTTTTTTACGGGTTTTCTTTGCTGGAGCTTCTACAGGGGCTGGGGTTGCACGAATACCTAGTTCGCGCTCGCGCAGCACAGTGTAGATACGAGCGATGTCACGCTTTACGGCACGGATGCGACCGTGAGCGTCTAGCTGACCGGTTGCGCCCTGGAAGCGAAGGTTGAATAGTTCTTCCTTCGACCTCTTCAGCTCAGCGATCAGACGATCGTCTTCGTAAGCATCCAGTTCAGTGATTGCTAGTGCCTTAGTTCCTACGGGCATTATGCGTCACCACCTTCACGCTTGATGATTCTTGCCTTTAGCGGCAACTTGTGAATTGCACGGGTTAGTGCTTCACGGGCTACGGTCTCGTCGACACCGGAAAGCTCAAAAAGCACGCGACCTGGCTTTACGTTTACTACCCACCACTCCGGTGAACCCTTACCGGAACCCATACGAGTTTCAGCTGGCTTCTTGGTCAGTGGACGGTCTGGGAATACGTTGATCCAAACCTTTCCACCACGACGAATGCGGCGGTTGATTGCGATACGTGCAGACTCAATCTGCCTGTTGGTCACGTATGCAGGGGTTAGAGCCTGAATACCGTATTCACCGAACGCCACAGTGGTGCCACCGGTTGCAGCGCCGGATCTACCCGGTCTGTGCTGCTTACGGAATTTAACTTTACGTGGAATAAGCATTAGGAATTCGCTCCTTCAGTTGCCTCAGCACGCTGACGGCGTGGACGATCCGGACGACCCTGCTTCTGGTTTGCCTGCTCACGAGCAAGCTCCTTGTTGGTGAGGTCACCTTTGTAAATCCATACCTTCACACCGATGCGGCCGAAAGTGGTCTTTGCCTCATAGAATCCGTAGTCGATGTTGGCGCGGAGTGTGTGTAGTGGAACTCGACCTTCACGGTAGAACTCGCTACGACTCATTTCAGCACCACCTAGACGGCCGGATACCTGAATACGGATACCTTTAGCGCCTGCACGCTGCGCACCCTGCAAACCCTTACGCATAGCTCGGCGGAAAGCCACACGAGCGCTGAGCTGCTCAGCAATCCCCTGAGCAACGAGCTGCGCGTTTGCTTCTGGGTTCTTTACTTCAAGGATGTTCAGCTGAATTTGCTTACCGGTTAGCTTCTCGAGATCCTGACGAACGCGATCTGCTTCTGCACCACGACGACCGATAACGATACCTGGACGAGCGGTGTGGATGTCCACACGCACACGGTCACGAGTACGCTCGATTTCAATGTGGGATACACCTGCGCGGTCTAGTTTCTCTGCAAGCATCTGACGGATGCGAACATCCTCAGCTACATAGTCAGCGTAGCGCTGGCCTGGCTTGGTGCTGTCGGAGAACCAACGGGACCTGTGATCGGTGGTTATACCGAGGCGGAAGCCGTACGGGTTAACTTTTTGACCCATTACTTGGTTCCCTTCTTTGCGACTGCCGGCACGGGCAGTTCTGGAGTGGACAGCACAACAGTGATGTGACTGGTGCGCTTGAAAATACGGTCTGCTTGACCCTTAGCGCGGGTCTTTAGACGCTTGAGAGTGGTTCCCTCATCTACAAAAATCTTTGAGATATAGAGGTCACGCTCATCAAAGTATTCACCAGTCTTGTCAGCGGTCACGCGCGCATTTGCAATAGCTGAGTTAACCAGCTTCGCAATTGGCTCGGTTACGTCCTGGTGAGAGAACTTTAGGATAGCTAGTGCCTCTTCGGCCTGCTTTCCGCGGATTAGGTTAACAACTCGACGAGCCTTCTGCGGGGTAACGCGAATGCTTCGCAGTTTTGCGATTGATTCAACCATTTCTTACCTCCCGGTCGCCTTAGCGGCGACGGCCTTTCTTGTCGTCTTTTACGTGACCACGGTAGGTACGAGTTGGAGCGAATTCTCCAAGCTTGTGACCTACTAGGGTCTCGGTGATGAATACTGGCACGTGCTTACGACCGTCGTGAACAGCGATTGTGTGACCGATAAAATCAGGCACAATCAGTGAGCGACGTGACCAAGTCTTGATTACGTTTTTTGTTCCTGCTGCGTTCTGAGCGCGCACCTTCTTGTAAAGATGCTCGTCGACGAAGGGACCCTTCTTTAGACTGCGTGGCATCTATATCTCCTAACGCTTCTTCTTGCCGACGTTGCGACGACGAACGATAAACTTGTCACTTTCGAGGTTTGGCTTTCTGGTGCGTCCCTCTTTCTGACCCCAAGGGGTAACAGGGTGACGACCACCGGAAGTCTTACCTTCACCACCACCGTGAGGGTGGTCTACTGGGTTCATGACCACACCACGAACTGTAGGGCGAACACCCTTCCAGCGCATACGGCCTGCTTTACCCCAGTTGATGTTTGCCTGCTCAGCGTTCCCAACCTCACCAACGGTGGCACGGCAACGAAGATCTACGTTGCGGATTTCACCACTTGGGAGACGAAGCTGAGCGTAAGGACCATCCTTAGCAACCAGACGAACGGATGCGCCAGCTGAGCGAGCCATCTTGGCGCCTCCCCCTGGCTTCAGTTCGATTGCGTGAATAACGGTACCTACTGGAATGTTGCGAAGTGGCAGGTTGTTACCTGGCTTGATGTCTGCGCTTGGACCGGACTCAACAATATCGCCCTGCTTTAGTTTGTTAGGAGCGATGATGTAGCGCTTGGTGCCATCAACGAAGTGAAGTAGCGCAATGCGAGCGGTACGGTTTGGGTCGTACTCAATGTGAGCGACCTTAGCGTTTACGCCATCCTTGTCGTTACGACGGAAGTCGATGACACGGTACTGACGCTTGTGTCCACCACCGATGTGACGAGTGGTAATACGACCTGAGCTGTTGCGGCCACCAGTCTTGCTTAGTGGGCGAAGTAGCGACTTCTCTGGGGTAGACCTTGTGATTTCAGCAAAGTCTGCAACAGATGAGCCACGACGACCAGGAGTGGTGGGCTTGTAGTTACGAATAGACATATTTCTCTCGTTCCGCCTTATGCCTGCTGGCTAAAGATGTCGATCGAACCACGGGAAAGGGTGACAATGGCACGCTTGGTGTCTTTGCGCTTGCCCAGTCCGTGACGGGTGCGGAGCACCTTACCCTTGCGGTTCATGGTGTTGATGCTTGCGACCTTCACGTCAAAGATTTTCTCGATAGCGAGCTTAATCTCTGGCTTGGTAGCACGAGGGTCTACCTCGAAGGTGTACTTACCCTCGTCGATTAGGTTGTAGCTCTTTTCAGAAACAACCGGCGCGAAGATAATGTCGCGTGGATCCTTGAATGAGTTAAGGGTCATGCGTTCACCTCAGCATTCTTGTTCTTGTTGGCTACGAAAGCGTCGAATGCTGTCTTAGTGAAGATCAGGTCGTCGCTAACGAGCACGTCGTATGCGTTCAACTGGTCCCAAGCAAGCAGCTGGACATTCCAGATGTTGCGTAGGGAAAGGATTGCGTTGTCTTCGTCACGATCAACCACGATAAGTACGCGCTTGGTTGCGTTCAGGCTGGTTAGAACATCCTGAGCTGCCTTGGTTGAAGGTGCGTCTAGATCGAAAGCGGTTGTGATGGTGATGCGCTCACCACGTGCGCGGTCAGAAAGAGCACCAAGAAGTGCCTTAGCAACCATCTTCTTAGGGGTGCGCTGGTCGTAACTACGAGTAGTTGGACCGTGCACAATTCCACCACCGCGGTGTTCAGGAGCGCGGATAGAACCCTGACGAGCACGACCAGTACCCTTCTGCTTGAATGGCTTGCGACCAGAACCGGAAACTTCTCCACGACCCTTAGTGTTGTGGGTTCCCTGGCGAGCAGCTGCAAGCTGAGCGGTGACAACCTGGTGCAACAGTGGCACGTTGGTTTCTACATCGAAGATGTCTGCTGGAAGTTCAGCACTTCCGGACTTCTTGCCCTTAGCGTCGATGATGTCAACAGTAGTCATTACTTGCTACCACCCTTCACTGCGTTACGGACAAATACGATACGACCCTTAGCGCCAGGAACTGCACCCTTAACAAGGATTAGTCCGCGCTCTAGGTCTACTGCTTGAATAGCTAGGTTCTGCACGGTTACGCGGTCAGTTCCCATGCGTCCGGCCATGCGCTTTCCTTTGAAAACGTGACCAGGGGTGGACGACTGTCCGATTGAACCAGGCTTACGGTGGTTACGGTGTGCACCGTGGGATGCGCTAACACCCTGGAAGTTGTGACGCTTCATAACACCCGCGAAGCCTTTACCCTTGCTGGTTCCTACAACGTCAACAACTGAGCCAACTTCGAAGATTTCAGCGGTCAATTCCTGACCTACTTCGTAGTTTGCTGCATCGTCGGTGCGAATCTCAGCTAGGTAGCGGCGAGGGGTTACACCTGCTGCCTTGAAGTGACCAGACTCTGGCTTGTTCACCTTGCGTGGGTCAATCTGACCGTAAGCAATCTGAACAGCTGAGTAGCCATCCTTCTCTTGTGAACGTAGCTGGGTGACAACGTTGGTGCCGACCTCAACCACAGTTACTGGAATAAGTTTGTTGTTTTCGTCCCAAACCTGGGTCATGCCCAGTTTGGTTCCTAGTAGTCCTTTAGTGTTTCTCATCGCGATACCTCTAGAGTTTGATCTCGATGTTGACGTCGGACGGTAGGTCAAGGCGCATGAGTAGATCGACCGCTTTAGGAGTTGGGTCGATGATGTCAATTAGACGCTTGTGGGTGCGCTTCTCGAAGTGCTCACGGCTGTCCTTGTATTTGTGTGGTGAGCGAATAACTACCACCACGTTCTTCTCGGTCGGAAGAGGTACCGGGCCGACGACGGTTGCGCCTGCACTTGTAACGGTATCTACTATCTTGCGCGCCGAGGCGTCCAGACCGGCATGGTCATAGGACTTTAGTCGAATGCGGATCTTTTGTGCCGCCATGACTGTATCTCTCTTTCGCTTATCGGCCGTCGTGGACTTTCCCAATTCTTTAGGATGCCCACCGCACCGGGTTTATTTGACGTGTACCCCCGCTCGGGCGTGTCGCATTATTTTTGACTCACTTTGAGCATGGGGACTTGTCGATTTCAAGTCTTTAGTGACTTATCCAAAGTTGCCTTCGGAAAGTGTTCGCTGCCAGCGGCCTTGGAGATCCTCGGCACAATCTAGGGCAGTGATTCGCGCGCCAAAAAGGCACAGCGAAATGCTGAACTTCACTAGTTTGCCACAGATTTAGGCGCTATGCAAATTAAAACGACTCTAAGAATATTCAACTTCATAGCCTTGTGGGCCGTAACCGGCTGGCCAAGGGCGAGCATGCCATCCGTGTTCTACAAGCGCCTCTCTGGCAGACTGGCGCGCAGAAAAACTATGTTTTACACCCATGATTTCTCGGTAGTTTTGATGCCCAGGACCAGCCCAAAAAATGGAATCCTCGGCAGTTGCTAACGAGACCGCCTTGCGCACAGCATCCTCTGGTGGGACTACCTCGTAAATTTCAATATCTGGTTTTGAATCGAGAGCAGCGTCATAAAGCACCTTACGGATCGAAGCTGCGTCTTCAGTGCGAGGTTGGTGATCGGTAATGATTACCACTTCACTTCCGTTGACAGCTTCTTTTGACATGTCATAGCGCTTAGTGGCATCGCGATCCCCAGAGACACCAAAAACCATGATTATGCGACCAGGTGTAACTTCGCGTATTGCTTTTAGAGTCTTAGCGAATGCATCAGGAGTATGCGCAAAGTCAACAAAAATAGCTGGAGAGTCTGAAGCGGAAACATTTTCGGTTCGCCCAGGAACAGGCATTATCGGGTCAGCTTGCTCCAGAGTGCTCTTAATTCGCTCGAAATCGATTCCGGACTCTACCAGCATCACCACAGCCAGCGCAGCATTCATTGCCATATGCTCGCCCATCACGGGCACCGAAGATTTTAGAGACTTACCACCAGGGCCTGTCAATTCGTACTCGGTTCCGTAGCGGTCAATATGCGTGGCCTTCACATTCCAATCAGCAGGGATGCCCGGATCGCTAGATACGGTCACGACCGGAATCTCAGAAGCATCCACAACTTTCTGGCCCCATTCAGAGTCAAGGCAAACCACACCTATCCTCGCCCTGGCTCTGGTGAAAAGTTCTAATTTAGCTTCCAGGTAGGTCTGCATATCACCATAATCGTCAAGATGATCGTGGGAAAGGTTAGTGAAACCAACCACATCGAAAAATAGTCCGTCAACTCGGTTACGAGTAAGCGCCTGAGCTGAGACTTCAATTGCTGCATATTCAACCATTTTTTCCTGCATCGCGGCTACTAGCGCGATTAGGTCGGAAACCTCTGGGGTGGTGAGTCCACTAATCCCCCGCCAGTTTCCGACTCGGCGTTCTGCGGTAGAGGAAAGTCCAGAGCGAGTGCCTAAGGCTACCAACATCCCGTCGAGAATATGCACCGTGGAAGTTTTACCATTAGTGCCGGTAACGCCAAGTAACTTCGGGGGTTGGTTTGGCTGAAAGTTGTAAATAATTCGAGAAACTTCTGGCAGAGCAAGTCGGGGCTTTTCTACCACGATAATAGAGATACTCGGATCAAGTTCCCGAATAATCTGTGCGCCTTCGAAATCGGTAAGCACAGCAACTGCGCCGTGACTGACTGCTTCCGGTAGGTACTTGGCCCCGTGAGTTATTTCACCACGAACTGCTACAAACAAATCACCGGCACGGACTTTCTTGGCAACGAGCGTGACACCGGTTACTGCCTGATCGGCATTTCCATCAACATCAGCACCGATTGCTTCAGCTATAACCTCAATTGCGGTTTCGCGAGGCTCAAGCGGCCGAATAGTCGGCGGCTCTTTTGCAACCACAATGTCGGCATCAACCATGCCTATAAGTTTACTAAAAGCTCACAGTAGAAAAGCATCCTGAAGCTGGAACACAAAAAGGCCCCGGATATTACTCCGGGGCCGATTTTGTAGTTTTTTGCTAACTAAGCGTTGATCTTGGTTACAGTTCCTGCACCAACGGTACGTCCACCCTCGCGGATAGCGAACCCTTGACCTTCTTCGATAGCAATTGGCTGAATCAATTCTACTGACATGCTTACGGTGTCACCTGGGAGCACAAGCTCGGTACCCTCTGGAAGGGTGATAACACCGGTTACGTCAGTGGTACGGATGTAGAACTGAGGACGGTAGTTGCTGTAGAACGGGTTGTGACGTCCACCTTCTTCCTTGGAAAGGATGTAAGCGGTTGCCTCAAACTTGGTGTGAGGGGTCACAGAACCAGGCTTTACAACAACCTGGCCACGCTCTACGTCTTCACGCTTGGTACCACGAAGTAGTAGACCGGTGTTGTCACCAGCCTGAGCCTCGTCCACTAGCTTGTGGAAGGTCTCAATACCGGTAACGGTGGTCTTCTGTACTGGACGGATACCAACGATTTCAACTTCAGAGTTAACTGCGAGACGACCACGCTCAACCTTACCGGTAACAACAGTACCGCGACCGGTGATGGTGAATACGTCTTCAACAGGCATTAGGAATGGCTTGTCAAGGTCACGAACAGGCTCTGGAACGTTAGCGTCCACAGCTTCCATAAGACCTAGAACAGCCTCAGTCCACTTAGCGTCGCCCTCAAGTGCCTTTAGACCGGAAACGCGAACAACTGGAGCGTTGTCACCGTCGAAACCGTTTGCGCTTAGAAGTTCACGAACCTCAAGCTCAACGAGTTCTAGGATTTCTTCGTCGTCAACCATGTCTGACTTGTTTAGAGCTACGAGAAGGTATGGAACACCAACCTGCTTTGCAAGCAGAACGTGCTCGCGGGTCTGCGCCATAGGACCGTCGGTTGCAGCTACCACGAGGATAGCGCCGTCCATCTGAGCAGCACCGGTAATCATGTTCTTGATGTAGTCGGCGTGACCAGGGGCGTCTACGTGAGCGTAGTGACGGTTTGGGGTCTCGTATTCAATGTGGGTGATGTTGATGGTAATACCACGCTGACGCTCTTCAGGAGCTGAGTCAATCTGAGAGTAGTCGCGTGCAACGTTCACGGATGAAGGGTACTTGTCTGCAAGTACCTTCGAAATTGCCGCGGTAAGAGTGGTCTTACCGTGGTCAACGTGACCGATGGTACCGATGTTAACGTGCGGTTTAGTCCGCTCGAATTTGGCCTTAGCCACTGCGGTCCTCCTTGGGACAATAGGTAAGAATCGGGCTTGATTCTTACGGGATCTTCTTTTTCTATCGTATAACGCGAATCATGGGATTCGCATACGCCGGCAGAATCCTAGCGTTTGCTCGGATCTGACCAGTAGGCGACTTACTCGCCCTTGCTCTTCTGGATAATCTCGTCTGCTACGTTACGAGGAACTTCAGAGTAACTGTCGAAAGTCATGGTGTAAACGGCACGTCCAGAAGTCTTGCTTCTGAGGTCACCGATGTAACCAAACATCTCTGACAGTGGGACGAGTGCACGAACAACCTTCACACCGGTGGCATCTTCCATTGACTGGATTTGCCCACGACGTGAGTTGAGGTCACCGATTACGTCTCCCATATATTCTTCTGGGGTACGAACCTCGACACTCATTAGTGGTTCTAGCAGTACAGGGTCTGCCTTCCTGGCGGCTTCCTTGAAAGCCATCGATCCGGCAATCTTGAAGGCCATTTCAGACGAGTCAACGTCGTGATATTTACCATCAAGAAGTGTTGCTTTGACGCCAACGGTTGGGTATCCGGCGAGGACACCTACCTGCATAGCATCCTGAATACCGACATCAACGGATGGGATGTACTCGCGTGGAACGCGACCACCGGTCACCTTGTTGTCGAATTCGTAAATCTTTTCTGCGGAAACCTCAAGCGGCTCAAGCATGATGATCACACTAGCAAACTGACCGGAACCACCGGACTGCTTCTTGTGAGTGTATTCGTGCTTGTCAACCACGCGACGAATGGTCTCGCGGTATGCAACCTGTGGCTTACCAACGTTAGCCTCAACCTTGAATTCGCGCTTCATACGGTCAACGAGGATGTCTAGGTGAAGTTCACCCATACCTGCGATAACAGTCTGACCGGTTTCGTGGTTGTACTCGACACGGAAAGTTGGATCCTCTTCAGCAAGTTTCTGAATAGCAACACCAAGCTTCTCCTGGTCGGCCTTGGTCTTTGGCTCAATAGCAACCTGTAGCACAGGTTCTGGGAAGCTCATTGACTCAAGAACGATTGGGTGATCCATGTCGGTTAGAGTGTCACCGGTTGTGGTGTCTTTAAGACCGATAACCGCGTAGATGTTTCCAGCACTCACGCTATCAACAGGGTTTTCCTTGTTGGCGTGCATCTGGAACATCTTACCGATGCGTTCCTTCTTGCGCTTGGTCGAGTTAAGTACCTGCGCGCCGGACTCTAGGTGACCTGAGAATACGCGGATGTAGGTTAGACGACCAAAGAATGGGTGAGCCACAATCTTGAAAGCTAGTGCCGAGAAAGGAGCCTTAGAGTCCGCTGGGCGGCTGTCTAGTGATTCCTCATCGCCCGGTAGGTGACCCTCAACTGGTGGAAGATCAAGTGGGCTTGGAAGGTAAGCAACAACAGCATCCAGCATTGGCTGTACACCACGGTTCTTGAAGGATGAACCACAAAGAACTGGGTACATGCGGCTGGAAACGGTTAGTTCACGAATACCAGCCTTGATATCTTCAACAGAGAACTCTTCCCCACCGAGGAACTTCTCAAGAAGTTCGTCGTTAGCTTCCGCAACAGCCTCGATAAGCTGTGCGCGGTATTCTTCTGCCTTTGCCTGAAGATCTGCAGGAATTTCCTGAATCTCGTACTTGGCACCCATGGTTACGTCACCCTTTGCGTCACCTGGCCATACCAGTGCGCGCATTTCGATTAGGTCAACTACACCAACGAAGTCGTTCTCAGAACCAATTGGAAGCTGAAGAACTAGTGGTTTAGCGCCTAGACGCTTGATGATTGTGTCCACGGTGAAGTAGAAGTCAGCACCGATCTTGTCCATCTTGTTGACGAAGCAGATACGTGGAACGTTGTACTTGTCAGCCTGGCGCCAAACGGTTTCAGACTGAGGTTCTACACCTTCCTTACCGTCGAATACTGCAACAGCACCGTCAAGAACACGAAGAGAACGCTCCACCTCAACGGTGAAGTCAACGTGACCTGGGGTGTCAATGATGTTGATCTGGTTCTTGTCCCAGAAACATGTAACAGCAGATGAAGTAATGGTGATACCACGTTCCTGCTCCTGCTCCATCCAGTCGGTTGTTGCCGCGCCGTCGTGGGTTTCACCAATTTTGTGGTTTACACCGGTGTAGAACAGGATACGTTCAGTGGTTGTTGTCTTACCAGCATCGATGTGAGCCATGATGCCAATGTTGCGGACCTTTGTTAGGTCAGTCAGCACGTCTTGTGCCAAGGGATCCTCCGTAGTTTGTGACTACCAGCGGTAGTGAGCGAATGCGCGGTTGGATTCTGCCATCTTGTGGGTATCTTCACGACGCTTTACTGCCGCTCCAAGACCGTTAGATGCATCCAAAATTTCATTTTGTAGGCGGTCAGTCATGGTCTTTTCACGACGACTTCTTGAGTAACTAACTAGCCAGCGAAGTGCAAGAGTGTTTGCACGGTGAGCTTTAACCTCTACTGGCACCTGGTATGTGGAGCCGCCAACACGGCGACTCTTTACCTCGATAGTTGGACGGATGTTGTCTAGCGCCTTCTTCAGGGTTGCAACTGGGTCTTGACCAGTCTTTGCTTCCACTCCGGTGAGGGCACCATAAACAATGCGCTCAGCTAGACCTTTCTTACCACCGATAAGAATCTTGTTAACTAGCTGGCTTACAACTGAGGATCCGTAAACAGGATCTGCGACTACTGGACGCTTTTGAGCTGGACCTTTACGTGGCATTACTTCTTCTTCTCCAGTTTGGCTCCGTAGCGACTACGAGCCTGCTTGCGGCCCTTAACACCCTGGGTGTCTAGTGCGCCACGGACAATCTTGTAACGAACACCAGGAAGGTCACGAACACGACCACCACGAACAAGCACTAGGGAGTGCTCCTGTAGGTTGTGTCCTTCTCCTGGGATGTAAGCGGTAACTTCAGTACCGTTGCGTAGCTTCACACGTGCAACCTTGCGAAGAGCAGAGTTAGGCTTCTTCGGTGTGGTGGTGTAAACACGGGTGCAAACACCGGCCTGCTGAGGGTTCGCTTTTAGAGCAGGTGCCTTGGTCTTGGTGACCTTTGGCGAGCGCCCTTTGCGGACCAACTGCTGAATAGTTGGCAAAAGTTTCTCCTTGATTGATGTTTTTGCTGCACGGTGACAGCGGATGGACTGGCCATCACATCGACCATTTTCTTTCTAGATTCGAAAGGAAACTTCAAGCGGCCGATATGCCGTGGGGGCTTGCATTAGATTGCTAATGCATCCCGGTTTTCTTTTAAATGTTTTTAGGCATAGCAAAAGAACACCGAGAATCAACTTTACTCGGTAATTTCTTACCGCGCAAATAGATTTAGACCTTTTTAACCCGCACAACAACGACAGAAATATTGTCCCGTCCACCGGCCTCGTTTGCTGCTGCGACCAATCGCTTTGCAGCATCCTTTGCATCGACACTTGAAACAAGGATGCGCTCAATTTCCTGATCAGATAATTCGTTGGTTAGGCCGTCTGAACAGAGCAGAAGTACCTGTCCTTCTGCTACTGGAATTTCCCAAACATCTGGAGCGGAGTTATCAGCGCCGACTGCCTTGGTAATCACATTGCGATCCACCATATATGCAATATCAACTAAGTTCTGATTGCCACTGTCAAGTAATTCCTGCATAAGCGAATGGTCGACCGTAACCTGGCGAAGTCCCGAATTCGCGATCATGTATAGCCGCGAATCCCCAATATTGAATATATGCCAGTAAGGTAGATCGTCTTTTTGTATCAGAGCGGCTCCGACTAGTGTGGTGCCTGCGCCCATTGGCATCTCACTACTTAATCGCGCAACAGTTTCGTGTGCTGATCGCAAGAGTGAGGTAATGGTATCTGCTGTTGGTTCTTTGAACTCTACTATTCCGCTAAGGACTCTAAGTGCTTCCGCGCTCGCGATATCACCTGCCTGGTGACCACCCATTCCGTCTGCAACAGCAAACAATGGGGGCTCAGCGAATACAGAATCCTCATTCCCTGCGCGTACTTTTCCCACATCAGTGCATGAGGCAAAATCCAATTGAATCGTATTCAAAAGAACCCTAGCTTCTTTCTAAATAATTGGTTGTTTATAGTCCCGGGTACACCACTGGGCGCTCAGCAATGGATTTTTGGTACTCGGCAAAAGCTTCGTCATTCTGCTGACGAATCTTCGCGCCGCGTTTACTTACCAACCAGCCAAACCAGAGGGCAACTTCACGTCCCGCTATTAGCGCTAATAATGGCCTAAAGTCGAGCACGAAAACTGGCAAAAGTTCGGTGAAGTTATTGAAGTTGAAACCTACTGCCACGAACATGAAAGCTAGGTAGCCAAGGTAGGCGAATATACCTACAAAGATGCTTCCAAAAACCCAACTTACTAATCCGGCACGGTTAGCAAGTAGCGACCAAAGCACCCAACCTACATAAAAAGCCCCGACTGGGATATACAGTTGCGCATCTAGCATCAGCTGGAGTGGATCGACTGGAAAGCCGGTAAACAATGCCCCTAATAATAGGAAACCAAACCAGAGAGCACCGAATAGGGCGGCAGCGAGTATACCTAGCAGCACAGCAAATAGCCTGTTGTTTCTTGCTGGTGGCGGCGTAGGTGCCTGCACGAAGACGGCGCTAGGGCCAGGAGGATATTCAGCTGGAGCTGCCGGCACCGCGGCGCCAGGGATGCTGCCGGCTGCAGCAGAGGATTCGGGCGAAGGAACCATCGGAGCAGAGACGTCGGGTGAAGGAACATTTGGCGCATCTACCGGTGGTGCAGGAATATCCTTTTCTGAAACTTCTGGAGTAGCCTCTGCCTTCTTGCCCTGTTGCTTTTTATGGTCGACTGCGCTCGCATATTCTGGAGCGGCTTCAGCAATAAAAGGTGCTAATGCTTCTGGAAGAACTTGAGCAGTATCTACTCGAGGATATTCTGTTGCTGCTGGCACAGGAGGTGCAGGCGGTAGTGGAATTTCTTTAGATTCAGGATCTTTTTTCTTATCAGCCACTTCTTACTCCTTTGGCTCTTTAGACTCCATTTTAACTTTTTTTAGTTCGCGTTCAACATGCAAAGTCGAAGTAACTGGAATAACGACAAGAATTATCAGCCAAAATACAGCAGCGAACAACCAGTGGTAAACCTCAGGGATGCCATCTTTTTGATAGCCGAATGTAAAGGTAAACCCTATTATTGACACAGCAATGATGATAGGAAGGTAGACCTTCCACAAGAGTTTTCGCGCAATTCTCTTTTCAAGAAGCTTCTCAGCCTTTTCTTCCTCGCTTAGTTCCCTGCCCCAATTTCCAGACCAGCTGCTCCCCTGATCCCAGCTAGTTATTTCACCGCGGTCTTTTTCATCTCCGGGATAGGTATGGCCAGGCAGCAAGAACTCCCCGCGATCGTCTTCTTCCTCATGACCAAACATTTGCTGCACCCCCTACGGAATCGCGATTTTCAAAATCGCACTAGCTATTACTGTCTATGTAGATATTGAACCAACTACCACCGACATAAACCAAGAGGGGTGAAGCCTTTATTGACTTCACCCCTCTATCAGTTTCCTAAGAAACTTGGATGTTTAGTTTTCGCTCTGTTCGATATCCTCTTCAGCAAAGCTCTCGCCTAGAGAATCAATCTCTGCAAAGCTGAGGCTCTCGCCTGGAAGGTCAACCGGGACATCAAACATATGAGCAGGGTAGCGCTCAGCAATTGCTTCCTCGGTTGGAGCGAAGTTTTGGTTACGGTAACGAGTAAGACCGGTTCCAGCAGGAATTAGCTGACCGACAATAACGTTTTCCTTCAAACCAATAAGTGGGTCACTCTTCGATTCAAGAGCCGCCTGAGTAAGAACTCGGGTGGTCTCCTGGAAGGAAGCAGCAGATAGCCATGATTCAGTTGCTAGGGAAGCCTTAGTGATACCCATAACTTCCTGACGAGCAGAAGCGGTCTTCTTGCCATCGGCTAGCGCTCCACGGTTAACCATGTCGTAGCGAGAACGGTCTACCAATTCACCCGGTAGGAGTTCGGTCTCACCATACTCAACAACGGTAACCTTGCGCAGCATTTGACGCACAATAACCTCAATGTGTTTGTCGTGAATTGGCACACCCTGCGAACGATATACACCCTGCACGCCATTTACGAGGTACTGCTGGACAGCACGCTGGCCACGAACTTTCAGAACTTCCTTAGGATCAAGGGTTCCTTCAACCAGCTGGGTACCACTAACAACAGATGCGCCATCCTCAACCAACAGCTTGGCGCGACGAAGCACTGGATAGGCGATTGGCTCATCCCCACTATCTGGAGTAAGAATAAGCTTCTTGCTCTTCTCTGTCTCTTCAACAGTGATGCGGCCATCAACCTCAGCAATTGGTGAAGAACCCTTTGGTGTGCGGGCTTCGAAAAGCTCGGTAACACGAGGTAGACCCTGGGTGATGTCAGCAGCGGATGCGGAACCACCGGTGTGGAAGGTACGCATAGTTAGCTGAGTACCAGGCTCACCAATGGACTGAGCAGCGATAATACCAACGGCCTCACCAATGTCAACGGTTGCACCGGTTGCAAGCGAGCGACCGTAACAAGCGGCACACACACCGGTTGCACTCTCACAAGTGAGAACTGAACGAACCTTAATCTGGTCAACACCGGCTGCAACTAGCTTGTCAATAAGCACGTCACCAACGTCTGCACCGCGTTCAGCAAGCACATCACCGTTTGGTAGCACAACGTCTTCTGCCAGGCTACGAGCATATACCGAGTTCTCGACATGATCTCCGCGGACTAGGCTGCCACTAGCATCCAAGCTCGCGATAGTGAAATCGAGTCCACGTGAGGTTTCACAGTCTTCCTCACGGATGATGACATCCTGAGCAACGTCAACCAGACGACGGGTTAGGTAACCAGAGTCTGCGGTACGAAGCGCGGTGTCGGCAATGCCCTTACGAGCGCCGTGGGTTGCGATGAAGTACTCGGCCACGCTTAGACCCTCACGGTATGAGGAAATAATTGGTCGAGGGATAATCTCACCCTTCGGGTTGCTCACAAGACCACGGATACCGGCGATGTTTCGCACCTGTAGCCAGTTACCACGAGCGCCTGAAGAAACCATGCGGAAAATGGTGTTGTCTTCTGTGAAGCTGTCCTTCATAGCAGTGGCCACGAGGTCAGTTGCCTCAGTCCAGATACGAATCAGTTCGGCACGACGCTCGGTCTCACCAAGCAGACCCTTCTCGTATTGGTTCTGAACTTTCTGAGCCATTTTTTCGTGGTCAGCAATGATCTTAGCTTTTGATTCAGGAGTAACAATGTCACTCATAGCAACAGTTACACCTGAGCGAGTAGCCCAGTAGAAACCGGCATCCTTGACTCGGTCAAGAGTCTCGGCAACAACATTCTTGTTGTAGCGCTCTGCCAGATCGTTCACGATTGCGGAAATCTTTGGACCGCCAACCTGAGTGTTTACGAATGGGTAATCCTCTGGAAGTGTCTCGTTAAATAACGCACGACCAAGTGTGGTTTCAACAAGCACAGGAGTCCCTGGTTCCCATCCTTCAGGAGTGTTCGCTGCATCCGGAACAGAATTGTATAGACGAATTCGCACCTTAGCCTGAAGGTCAAGATCTCCGTTGTCCATAGCAAGTAGTGCTTCAGAAACGTTAGAGAATGCACGACCTTCACCAGCAGCACCAGCCTTTTCGGTGGTTAGGTGGTGAATACCAATGATCATGTCCTGTGAAGGTACAGTAACTGGGCGACCATCAGATGGCTTCAGGATGTTGTTAGAAGCAAGCATAAGTAGGCGAGCTTCTGCCTGAGCCTCTACAGAGAGCGGGAGGTGGACGGCCATCTGGTCACCATCGAAGTCTGCGTTGAACGCAGCACAAACGAGTGGGTGAAGCTGGATTGCCTTACCTTCAACAAGCTGAGGCTCGAATGCCTGAATACCCAAGCGGTGGAGTGTAGGAGCGCGGTTTAGTAGCACTGGACGCTCGGCAATGATCTCTTCGAGAACATCCCAAACCTCTGGAGCACTACGCTCTACGTGACGCTTAGCTGCCTTGATGTTGCGGCTGTAACCGAGGTCCATAAGACGCTTGATTACGAAAGGCTTGAAAAGCTCAAGAGCCATCTGCTTTGGCAGACCACACTGGTGAAGCTTCAGCTGCGGACCAACAACGATAACTGAACGACCGGAGTAGTCAACACGCTTACCAAGAAGGTTTGCACGGAAACGACCCTGCTTACCCTTTAGCATGTCTGAAAGGCTCTTCAGTGGACGGTTGTTGGTTCCGGTAACCGGACGACCACGACGACCATTGTCTAGTAGAGCGTCAACAGCTTCTTGAAGCATGCGCTTCTCGTTGTTGACGATAATCTCTGGAGCTTCAAGCTCGATAAGTTTCTTCAGACGAGTGTTACGGTTGATAACCCTGCGGTAAAGGTCGTTCAAGTCGCTAGTTGCGAAACGACCACCGTCAAGCTGCACCATTGGGCGAAGCTCTGGTGGAATAACCGGAATGTGGGTTAGCACCATTGCAGAAGGAGGGTTGGTGGTAGATAGGAATGCGTTAACCACCTTTAGGCGCTTAATCGCACGAATCTTCTTCTGACCCTTACCCTCTTCAATCTGGTTGCGAAGCAGTTCAGCCTCGGCTACAAGGTCGAAGTTTTCTAGGCGGTGCTTGATTGCCTCAGCACCCATGTATGCCTCGAAGTAGTCTTCGTAACGGAATTGAACTTCCTGGAAGATTTCGTCCTGTGCCTTGAGCTCTCCAACCTTTAGGTTACGGAAAGTGTCCCAAACCTTTTCAAGCTTAGGGATGCGACCGGAAGGTAGATCAGGGTTGTTGCCAACCTTGTCGTACTGGTCACGAATCTGGCCCATTTCCTTCTCGCCGGAATCACGAATCTTCTTCTTGGTGTCTTCGCGGGAGCCGTTCTCTTCAGCCTCTGCAAGTTCCTGCTCTAACTGCTGTAGGCGAGCAGCAATTCTGCTGTCACGCTCCTTAGCAATAGCCTCAATCTCCATGCGGAATTCGGCTTCAAGATCTGGAAGATCCTCGTGACGAGCATCCTCATCTACGGAAACAACCATGTAAGCAGCAAAGTAGATAACCTTTTCAAGGTCTTTTGGAGCCATGTCAAGCAGGTATCCAAGGCGTGAAGGAACACCCTTGAAGTACCAGATGTGAGTCACTGGAGCCGCTAGGGTGATGTGGCCCATGCGCTCACGGCGCACAGAGCTCTTGGTAACTTCTACCTTGCATCGTTCACAAACAATGCCCTTGAAGCGGACACGCTTGTACTTACCGCAGTAGCATTCCCAGTCCTTGGTAGGGCCGAAAATTACTTCGCTGAAGAGACCACCAGCCTCTGGCTTGAGAGTACGGTAGTTGATGGTCTCAGGCTTGGTAACCTCACCCTTAGACCATTTCTGGATGTCTTCCGCAGTCGCTAGACCAATACGGATTTCGCTAAATTGAGTTGCGTTAGTCACTCTTGTGTATTCCTCTACTAACTACTAAATCTCGTCGATGCTTGTTGTCTCAAAGCGGGTAGAAATGTTGACGCCGAGCTCTTCACGGGCGCGACCAATCTCGTCATCCTTATCTTGAAGGCTGAGCACCTGACCATCAGCGCCGAGAACCTCGACGTTTAGGCAGAGAGACTGCATTTCTTTCATCAGAACCTTGAAGGACTCTGGGATACCTGGTTCAGGGATGTTCTCACCCTTGACGATTGCCTCGTATACCTTCACGCGGCCGAGGATGTCGTCACTCTTTACGGTTAGAAGTTCCTGAAGTGCGTATGCGGCACCGTATGCTTCCAGCGCCCAAACTTCCATCTCACCGAAACGCTGTCCACCGAACTGCGCCTTACCACCGAGTGGCTGCTGGGTAATCATGGAGTATGGACCGGTTGAACGTGCGTGAATCTTGTCGTCTACCAAGTGGTGGAGCTTCAAGATGTACATGTAACCGACCGAAATTGGGTTCGGGAATGGCTCGCCGCTACGACCGTCAAACAGAGTAGCCTTACCGGTGCCATCAATCATCCGGACACCGTCACGGTTTGGATGAGTAGACTCAAGCAGACCACGAATCTCATATTCCTCTGCACCGTCAAACACTGGGGTTGCAACCTTGGTGTTTGGCTCTACTTCAGCAAACTCTGGACCTAGATCCTTAGCCCACTGTGGGTTGCCCTTGATGGCCCAACCCTGCTTAGCAGCCCAACCGAGGTGGGTTTCTAGCACCTGACCGAAGTTCATACGACCAGGAATACCCAGTGGGTTTAGCACGATGTCTACTGGCGTTCCATCCTCAAGGAATGGCATGTCTTCAACAGGAAGAATCTTTGCGATAACACCCTTATTTCCGTGACGACCAGCAAGCTTGTCACCTTCGGTGATCTTACGTTTCTGGGCGATGTAAACAACTACGCGCTGGTTTACGCCGCTGGCTAGTTCATCGTCATTGTCTACGGAGAACTCGCGAACAGCAATAACTGTTCCCTCTTCACCGTGTGGAACCTTAAGGGATGTGTCACGAACTTCACGACTCTTCTCGGAGAAGATGGCGCGAAGTAAACGCTCCTCAGCGGAAAGCTCGGTCTCACCCTTCGGGGTAACCTTACCGACGAGAATGTCACCTGGGCGAACCTCTGCACCGATGCGCACGATACCGCGCTCATCAAGGTCTTTTAGAAGTTCCTGGCTTACGTTTGGAAGGTCACGAGTGATTTCTTCCTTACCAAGCTTGGTGTCACGAGCATCGATTTCATATTCTTCGATGTGGATAGAAGTAAGCACGTCATCCTTAACCAAGTTCTGGTTGATGATAATCGCGTCTTCGAAGTTGTGACCTTCCCAAGGCATGAATGCCACAAGCAGGTTCTTACCGAGAGCGAGCTCACCCTTATCGGTGGCTGGGCCGTCAGCAATAACTGAGCCGAGCTCAACACGGTCACCGGCAGAAACAATCACGCGGTGGTTGTAGCTGGTGCCCTGGTTGGAACGGTCAAACTTGCGCAGGTAGTAGTTACGGTATTCGCCAGAGTCTTCCATAACGGTTACATACTCAGCGGAAACTTCCGAAACCACACCGGCGCCGGTTGCAACAACAACATCTCCAGCGTCAATAGCGGAGTAACCTTCCATACCGGTACCAACAAGCGGAGAATCACTCATGATTAGTGGCACTGCCTGGCGCTGCATGTTAGCACCCATAAGTGCACGGTTAGCATCGTCATGCTCGAGGAATGGAATAAGTGAGGTTGCTACCGAAACCATCTGCTTTGGAGAAACGTCCATGTATTCGATCTCATCTGGAGCGAATAGGTCAACGTCACCGCCCTTGATACGAGCAAGAATGCGGTCATCTGTGAAGGTGCCATCTGCATTCAAGCGAGCGCTAACCTGGGCGATGATGAATTCATCTTCGTCGGTTGCGTTCATGTACTCGATCTTGTTGGTGACCTTGCCGTTTTCTACCTTGCGGTATGGGGTCTCAACGAAACCAAAACTGTTGATTCGTGCGTAGGTTGCTAGCGCACCGATAAGACCAATGTTTGGGCCTTCAGGTGATTCGATAGGACACATACGACCGAAGTGGGATGGGTGAACGTCACGAACCTCAACACCTGCACGCTCACGGGATAGACCACCAGGGCCTAGAGCCGAAAGACGACGCTTGTTGGTTAGACCTGCAAGCGGGTTGTTCTGGTCCATGAACTGCGATAGCTGGCTGGTACCAAAGAATTCCTTCAGCGCAGCAACAACCGGACGCACGTTAATAAGCGTCTGTGGGGTGATTGCTTCGATGTCTTGTGAAGACATACGTTCCTTCACCTGGCGCTCCATACGGTTTAGACCGGTACGGACCTGGTTCTGGATGAGCTCACCAACAGCGCGGATACGACGGTTACCGAAGTGGTCAATGTCGTCGATGTCGAGACGAAGCTCTACTTTCTTACCCTTGCGAACACCCTGGATAGTTTCACGGCCATCGTGAAGGGCAGCAAGGTAACGAATCATCGCTACGATGTCTTCCTTGGTCAGCACTGTGGTGTTTAGTGGAAGCTCAACACCAAGCTTGCGATTGATCTTGTAGCGACCAACCTTTGCTAGGTCGTAACGCTTGTCATTGAAGTAGAAGTTTTCAAGAAGAAGGTTTGCAGCTTCAGTACCGACCTGCTCGCCTGGGCGAAGCCTGCGGTAGATGTCTTTCAGTGCCTCTTCCTGAGTAGCGATATTGTCTTTCTCAAGGGTTGCAGTGATTGACTCGTAACCGCTGAATTCCTTCTCGATATCTGCTGTGGTTAGGCCAATAGCTTTTAGGAATACGGTTGCGGACTGCTTACGCTTACGGTCGATACGAACACCAACCTGACCGCGACGGTCAATTTCAAACTCGAGCCAAGCACCACGGCTAGGAATAACCTTTGCGGTGTAGATCTCGCGGTCACTGTTCTTCTCGAATGCCTGCTCGAAGTAGACGCCTGGAGAGCGAACAAGCTGAGATACAACAACACGTTCGGTGCCGTTGACGATGAATGTTGCCTTGTCGGTCATAAGTGGGAAATCACCCATGAATACGGTCTGGCTCTTGGACTCACCGGTGTTCTTGTTTACGAACTCTGCTTCTACATAGAGTGGAGCTGCATAAGTCTTGGAGCGTTCCTTGCACTCAGCCATTGTGTATTTAGGCTGTTCTAGGAACGGGTTAGAGAAGTGAAGCTCCATGTCACTGGCGTTGTCAGAGATTGGAGATAGCTCTTCAAATACTTCCTCTAGACCACTCTTGGCTGGGAGCTCATCCCGGTTTGGAGCAGTCTCAAGGCGCTTCTTCCAAGAGTCGTTACCAATAAGCCAGTCGAAGCTATCGGTTTGGATAGCTAGAAGATCTGGGACGGTAAGTACCTCTGGAACTTTTGCGAATGAAAGTCGCTTTGCTTCGCGACCTGTGGTTGGTTTCTTGGTGGATTTGCTTGCGGCAGCCAACGATTCCCCTTACATGCGACCTGAAGTCGGTATCGAATACTTATGGGTTTGCTTGCTGGTAGCAACGTTCGATTCAAGACCGAACGGGCAGTTAGTCCGGGTGTGCCAACCACCATATGAAGGCACAGCAATAACCACAGCAAGCGCAACTATCAACTCTAAAGCCTTTTTGGCCTTAAAGCAAATGAAATTTCTGTGATTTTAGAAGTGCTTAAGAATTATCCTAGAAATCCTGCAAGAAGTCCTCGCCACAGTGTTCAACAGTCTTCGCCGAAACATTGGCAAGAGCTTCAAGATATTTACCCAAATCTTCGAGACTTGTCATGCCTTCACCAGTCAGCATTAGTTGTAAATCTGCGCGAATTTCGTTTGGTGCATTCCTGAGAAGTTCTTCTTCAGAGGTAAGGTTACTCAGCTTGCAGAAGTCGTCCCAGGTTGGTCCGCTTGCAATCATTCCGCCGTCTTTAAAGAAGAAGAACCACACACCGGCAGCAATTAGAGCAAGTGCCGCAATAACGCCGACGATTATTAGTCCTGTCTTATTGCCACCGCTCTTAGGTGCGGAAGGAGCATACTGCGGGGCAACTGGCGCTCCGGATTGAGGCACAGGCACGGCCGCCGGAGCTGAATTTGCCGCAACAGGAGGCGCTGCGGGAGGTGCGACCGGTGGTGCAGGGGGTGCGGCTGGGACTTGTGGGGCCAAGCGTTCAGCAATAGCCGCTTTGACATCCGCTCCACCCTGCTGTCCTAGCCAGTCGAGAAGGGCAGGATAAGCGTTAGGATTCTTTGCAACGTGAACCCAAGTACCTGAGTCTAGGGCGACAAGCTCCTGCAACCTTGCTGGAGTCGTCTGAGGATTACTCGCTTCTAAAAAAAGTTCTTCAGTGCTCAATTTACATTCCTATCAAATAAAGGTTCCTCTAAGCATTCCACGGCTAGGGCTTGTTTGCAATATCCCGATTAGCATTATGTAGGAAGGAATGGCGTGAGCATCAGCAAAGAAATAGTCCTCAAGGAGAGCGGGAAACGGGTTTGGATTGGCCCTGATCGCTATGTCGATGGTGGCATGGTGCTTGAGATTGACGATACTCCCCAGTCTTTAGTGGTTCCGGAACACCCCGAAGAACTGCACTTTGAATATGTCAGCCGCATGGGACATCTGATCGATCTGTATGGTGAACCCGGGAAAGCAATTACTGCCCTCCATCTCGGAGCTGGAGCATTGAGCATCCCCCGATATATAGAGCACACTCGGCCAGGTTCAAGACAGCAGGTAATAGAGAAGTACGCGGAACTGGTTGATCTGGTGCGCGAAATGCTGCCACTTCCTAAGCAGGCCTCAATTCGTTTCCGCTACGGGGATGCCCGTGAAGCGTTGAAAAATCTACCCACCGGTTTGCGCGGAGCTGTTGATGTAATCGTGGTGGATGTCTTCGACGGAGCCACCACGCCAGCGAGCGTTTGCAGTATCGAGTTCTATCAAGAACTAGCGGTTTTTATGAAACCGGGTGGAATCGTTATGGCAAATATCGCAGACGGTCCGGGGCTGCGTTTTGCCAAATCACAAGTGTCTACACTCGGTGCTGCATTCAAGAGCGTGGCCGCTTTTAGTGACACTGGGCTGCTGAAAGGCCACCGCTACGGAAATGTTGTCATGGTGGCGGGTAATGAAGACCTACCTGTGGAATGGATGCCCAGGCTTCTTGCTGCTGGTCCGCATCCGGCAAAAATGCTAATTGGCGCAGAGCTTTCCAAATTCGCTGCCGGTGCACCGGTGATAACAGATTTGAGTGCTGTTCCTAGTTCTGAACCGAAGAAGTTTTTCCTGTAATGGCAGAGCTTCGCAGAGTGCAAGTCTGGGCAGATGCGCTAATAAAGCTATATATTCCAGATTGGACATTTAGATTCGATAATGCGAAAACCCGAGCCGGCGCATGCCATTACCAGAGCAAAGAGATAACGGTATCGAAATATCTTGCCGAGAAGTTTGATGACGACAAGATCCATCAGGTGCTCTTGCACGAAGTTGCCCACGCAATGGCTGGAAGTGATGCAGCTCACGGAACCAAGTGGAAAAAGATCGCTAGAGAGCTTGGCTACGACGGCAAGCGTACACACGATGGGCCAACAGCCACAGAGAAAGCAAAATGGTTGGGAACTTGCCCTGCAGGACACACTCATCACCGCTACCGGAAGCCGCAAAGGCCGCTCTCTTGCAAACTATGTGCCAATAAATTCGATTCTCGGAATTTAATCATCTGGCGGTCTCGGTAGTAGTGTAAGCCCATGGGAAGTGAAATCGTCATCCGTCCCGTGCGGAACACGGACGCTGAATCGCTTGGCAGAGTGCACGTGCAGTGCTGGCACGAAACCTACGATCACCTAATAAGTGAAGCCGCTCTTCAGAAATTATCTCCAAAGCGTTTGGCAGATTTGTGGAGCCAATGGGCCAGCCTGGGTGATGAATACAGACAGGCTGCTGCTCTGATCGATGGCGAAATCATCGGATTTGCAAGCTCCGGCCCAGCCCGCGACGAGGATGCCCCAAGCAGTAGGCAGCTCTACACGCTGTATCTATTGAAAGAATTCCAAGGCACAGGCACCGGACAGAAACTATTCGATGCGGTAACTGACGAAGGCGAGTCGCTTTATCTTTGGGTGGCAGAGGACAATCCTCGTGCTCGTGCTTTCTATAAGAGAAACGGACTAATCCCAAACGGCGTAGCACACGAAGAACCAATACTCGGTGAGAGCATTGAAGAAGTGATGCTGGTTAGGTTAGCGCCCCAATAGCGCCCAAAGCAATGCGAAGCAGTGAACCCCTGCCACCCTCAAGTTCATCAGCCACACTTTCACTGACTGCCTGACTTACCGAAAACCAGGTGACTTCGAGGGCGTCTTGTCTTGGTTCGCAAGTACCAGTAACTGGCACTACATATACAAGTGAAATCGCGTGCTGGCGATCATCGGTGTACTGGGTGATGCTGGGGCTTGGAAAGTATTCAGCAACTGCCTGCGGAACCGAGCTAATTGGAAGCTGTGGGAAGGCCATCGGCCCTAGGTCTTTTTCTAGGTGACGGTAGAGAGCATCCCGAATCGTCTCACCGTGCATCACTCTGCCGGAGACGAATGTGCGGGTAATTCGTCCCTCTGGTGTGGCCCTTAAAAGCAGCCCTACCTCGACTACGCGACCGAGGCCATCCAGCCTGACAGGAACTGCCTCAACATAGGCCAACGGAAGTTTTTGCCTGATCTGAATCAGTTCAGTATCGCTCAGCCAGGCAGGATTTATAGAGTTACCGGAATCACTAAGTGGCGCCCGATTTTCATCTGAGCGCCACTCGCTGTCATCTGACCAGTTGTTGTCATCGGCATCTGGAGTACGAACGCTCATACTCCAATGTTACCGACTATGAGCTACCTGACCGATGCATTCCTTAGACAAAGATATTCACCAACCACTGAACCGACAATCAGCACACCGGCGAGCACCGCCAGCCACCAAGTTTGGAAGTTTGCGAATATTTCACCAAAGTATGGGGCTAGGAGTAGCACTAGGAGTGCGATTATCAGACCAGCTGCAATACCAAGCACAGTTGGACCACGGTTTCCGAACCTAGTCCAGGTTGCACCAAAGAAAGCGCCTGCAGACATTGAGGTTAGGCAGACTAGGAATACTATTATCGCTAGCCAGAATGGGTTACCTGAACCAAGCATGTATATATCGACTAGGTAGATACTGATAAACCAGTGGTTGGTAAGTAGCTCAAGAGCGAGTATTACAAGCATGATCCCTGCGATGTAAGCAGACATCAGCACATGGGATGCGAACGCACCGAGAGCGAAAGCGCGGCGGGTGGTTCCCAAAGCTAGTGCGTATGGGAAGGTTGTCGCCACTGTCGCTACACCCAGGTAGACCAGGAAACCGGGGAATGACCACAGCATTGCCATGTTCATCCGGGCGCCTTCCATATATTCAGGGGATGAAACATCCACCCCTCCACGGATTGCCGCGATCGAGATTATTGCGCTAACCAGCGCGACTGCTGACATTATGAACAGTGGGGTTAGAAACCAGGTGAGTCTCACGTTCATCTGGAGTTTTAGGTTCTTAACTAGGTCACGCATTAGCGCTTACCTCCCTTACGGTATGGGGTTTCTTCAAAATCATCGGAGTCGTCTGCGCCAAGAGCGGAGACTGCTTGCTGGAGTGTAGCCGCACTAACTTCAACACCAGCTGCTTTAGCTTCAGCACGAATTTCATCGGTAATCGCTCCAGCAAAGGTGAAGGAAGCCAATGAGCCAATCTGATGTTTGGTGAGGGCAGTCTTACCGACAGCGAATTTTTCAACTGCGGGAGACATCCCGGCAGCAGCATAAGCGAGATTTCCTGCATTTTCGGCTGAGCCGTCAAAGATTTTCTTGCCCTTCTCAAGCACTATTACATGCTCAAGTAGCGGGGCCATCTCATCAATTAGGTGAGTGGATAGAAAAACAGTGCGTTCAGTTTTATGGAATTCACGAATAAGCACGTCATAGAATTTCTGACGAGCAGTGGCATCCAAACCTAGATATGGTTCGTCGAAAATAGAGAGTGGCGCTTTTGAAGCTAACCCTATAACGATGCCTAGGGCAGAAAGCTGACCGCGGGAAAATTTCTTAACGACCGGCTTCTTGCGGGGCAGACGAAATACATCGACAAGCTCTTCAGCGAGAGCGTCATCCCATTCTGGATGGAATGCTTTTGCAGCTCGAAGAGCGTGCTTTAGCTTGTAGTCGTCTGGGTAGCGCTGGTTGTCGCGTATAAACACTAATGATTCTTGAACTTCAGAGTTCTCGAACGGGGTTTTCCCACCGACTGTGACCTTACCTTTGGTGGTGCGAATCTGTCCGGTAATGTGACCCATTAGTGTGGTCTTTCCGGCACCGTTTCGCCCTAGTAAACCGACAATCGATCCTGCCGGGACGGTAAAGCTAACATCATCGAGTGCTACGACATTTCCGTAGTGGCGAGATAGTCCCTGAACCACTATTTCTGGAGCATTCATTTCTTTCCTTCTTTTTTGATGTGTTCATAAATTTCGGATTCGGTTATTCCGAGGCGGTTTGCTTCTTCTAGCAATGGATTAACAAATTTGTCGATGAACTCTTTTTTTCTTTTACTCTTCAGGGATACCTGAGCACCTTCTGTCACATACATTCCGAGTCCACGAACCTTTCGTAGTAGGCCATCATCTACAAGTGCGTTTACCGCTTTTCCAGCCGTCGCCGGGTTGATTCGGTAAAACGAAGCAAGTTCGTTTGTTGAAGGCACTGCAGTACCTTCGGGGTAATCCCCTCGCAGAATTCCCTCACTGATCTGCGCTGCCAACTGCAGATAGATTGGGGTTTCAGCCTCAAACATGTTCCTCACTTTGGTTAGGTTATTGAAGTTACTGGGTTAGTTACTTCACTAATGAACCTAGCAACTAATTTTAGACAGCGCAAGTTAATTCCAAGTAAATTTATTTTTATGAGTGGAATCGGAGCAGGACGCGGTGGCGGTGGCAGAGGACGTGTGAGCGCCGGAGATGAAGAACTGCAGAAGAAACTAAACGCCGAAGCTCCCAAAATTGCTCACCTACTAAAGCGCACACTCGGGCTATTCAGCCCCTACCGCAGGCTAATCATCCTGACAATCTCACTGGTTCTAGTCAGCAGCGCAATAAACGTAATCCCTCCGCTGCTTACTCAGCAAGCATTCGACGTTGGCCTTTTCCCTGCAAGTGGACAGCCAAACATCCACGCACTCATAATCATCCTGGTAGCTATGCTTGCCCTCACGCTATTTTCTGACGCACTCGGAATCTGGCGCACCTACCTGACCGCCAGAGTTGGCACCCGGGTTATGGGTGATCTGCGAATAAAAATGTTCAGCCACCTACAATCAATGGATCTGGCGTTCTTCACCCGCACCAAAACCGGAGTAATTCAGTCGCGGCTGCAGAACGATGTGGGCGGTGTAGCCGGAGTTCTCACTAACACGATTTCGAGCATCCTCGGAAATATTGTCACGCTGATTGCGGCCCTGGTTGCGATGCTTATTCTCTCCTGGCAACTGACAATAATCTCGCTAATACTCACCCCGTTTATGGTTTTTGTGCAGCGAAAAATCGGACAGATTAGGGCGAGAATCGCAACAAAAACCCAAGAGTCACTCTCCGATATGACTGCGATCACTCAAGAAGCTCTCTCTGTGAGCGGAATCATGCTCACCAAGAGTTTCAATCAGTCGGATGCGGAAATCGGCAGATATTCTGACGAGAATGCCCGGCTAATCGGATTGCAAGTGAAGCTACAGATGAGCGGTCAGTGGTTTATGGCAATCATTCAAATCATATTCGCAATGACTCCAGCCGCAATTTACCTAGTCTCCGCATATCTAATTCAAGGTGGGGCCGACATAACCGCCGGAACTCTTGTTGCATTTACGACCGTACAGGCAAGGCTGATGATGCCACTGGTTGGGTTGATGCGTATAGCACTCGATCTGCAAACCTCCGGTGCCCTCTTTGCGCGAATCTTTGAGTATCTCGACCTGAAACCAGCCATTATCGACTCGCCAAACGCTAAAGAACTTCCAAAAAGCGACGAGGTTGGGCATATCGTTTTCGAGAACGTGACATTCAGATATCCAGACGCTGATTCCGATTCCATACCGATTCTCGACTCTGCCTCGCTGGAAATAAAGCCGGGTGAGTTTGTGGCAATCGTTGGGCCATCCGGATCTGGAAAAACAACAGTCGGATACCTAACAGCGAGACTTTATGACGCAGTCAGCGGTACGGTCAAAATTGCCGGCCAAGATGTCAAAAACTTCACACAAGATTCACTGCGAAATAACCTTGGAATTGTTTCGCAGGAAACCTACCTGTTCCACGCAACCATTGCTGAGAACCTCCGATACGCGAAACCAGATGCCACACTCGATGAACTAATAGCAGCCTGTAAAGCGGCTAACATCCATGCCACTATTGATTCTTTCCCCGATAAATACGAGACTGTGGTCGGCGAGCGCGGGTATCGGCTAAGTGGCGGCGAGAAGCAACGTATTGCTATCGCGCGCGTAATCTTGAAGGATCCCTCGATTCTGATTCTGGATGAGGCCACCAGCGCACTCGATACCGTGTCTGAGCGAATTGTGCAGGGGGCGCTTGACGAAGCTATGGTTGGACGCTCCACAATCTCTATAGCGCATCGACTATCCACAATCGTGGATGCAGACCAGATTCTGGTATTGGACGCGGGCAAGATAGTGGAACGCGGAACACACGCCGAACTATTAGAAGAGGGCGGACTCTACGCTTCGCTGTATAAGCAGCAGAACCCGATTTAGTAAAAAACTATTCTGCAACTCCCTGGCGCGTGCTTATTGCAAGCCTGTTCCAAGTATTTATTGCACTAATTGCCATAAGTAGTTGCACTAACTCAAGCTCAGTAAACTCTGCCTTGGCAGCATCCCAAGCCTCATCGCTCACTCCGCCCTGACTGATAAGAGTAATCTCTTCAGTGAGTGCAAGTGCCGCGCATTCTCTGTCGGTATATAAATACTTTGCTTCATACCAAGCAGGCAGAACATCAAGTTTGCGCTGATCAATTCCATTTGCCCGCGCATCCCTGAGGTGCTTATCTAGACAGTGAGCGCAACCATTAATTTGTGATGCGCGTATTTTTACTAATTCGATCAGTTCCACACCTAGACTGCCGCTATTCACATACTTCTCCAGTGCATACAAAGGCTTGTATGCTTCAGGATCTACGGCAGAAATTTTTAGACGTCGGTCATTTTCACTCATATGAATCACCTATCCCCAATCTATTTAAATGCTACTCCTGAGTGGCAACTATGAAGTTAACAAAATCGAGCACATCTTGTTCAGTATGGTCCCATGCGAGCATCCAACGATAAATATGCTCGGCGCTAACCCATTCATAGAAACGATAAGTTTCATTCAGCTTCGCAGCATGCGCAGGAAGAAGCTTCACAAAAAGCGCATTCGCATCTACCGGCTGAGTAATTTCCACGTTTTTCAGATCTCCGGAATCTATCAGCGCTTGCAGCTGGTCGCGTAGGAACCTAGCCATTGAGTTACTGTGATCGGCAATCTGGATGCCCAAATCATCTTCCAAAAGCGCTAAGGCCTGTGTAGAAATAAAACGGGTCTTGCTAGGAAGTTGTGCCTGGTATTTCTGAATGAAATCGGTGCCACGAATTTGCGGATTAAGCACCACCAGAATCTCAGCAACCATGCCGCCGTTTTTGGTGGCTCCGATAGAAAAAATATCGACACCGGCATCCGCGGTAATTTCACGAAGCGAAACTCCGAGAGCTGCAGCAGCGGAGAATATTCGCGCGCCGTCGAGGTGTAGGAACATTCCTCTAGCGTGAGCCCACTCTGCTATTGCCCTAATCTCCTCAGGGGTGTAGACGGTGCCCATTTCCGTTGACTGAGCGATACTGACAGCACTCGGGTGGGCCGCGTGCACATCGCCAAGATCGTATTGCAAAGTATCCAAATTCGCCGGCGTGAGCTTGCCGTTCTCGGGCTGAAGATGGAGAAGTTTTACTCCACCAATACGTTCCGGGGCACCGGCCTCATCAGTGTTGGTATGGCCAGTGGTGGCAACGATTACGCTACCCCACTTAGGAGTAATCGCCGCGAGTGCAACGGTGTTAGCTCCAGTGCCGCCATACAGAGGAAGCGCGGTTGCGGATGCGCCAAACAGCTCCTTAACCTTGTCGCCAAGCCTGGCTGTCACCGAGTCGTGACCATAGGGAATGTCGTGCTCCTGATTGGCGGCAACGATCGCCTCTAAAACTTTCGGATGAATTGGAGCGTAGTTGTCACTTGCAAAATGGCGCATGGAATAAGCCTACTTATCTGTTCATCAACTCGTAGCTAGTATCCCAACCCAGTTTCAGAATCAGCACCGCAACCATCACCAGGAAGAAAATGCGAATGAATCCGCTACCCTTCGCGATTGCTAGCCTTGCCCCAGCGTATGCACCGAGCATGTTCGCAAACCCCATGAGGGCACCTAGACCAAAATAAACATGCCCGAGTGGGATGAAGATAATTAGCGCACCCAGATTGGTGGCCCAGTTCACAAATTTCGCTCCAGCGCTAGCGTGAAGGAATGACTGCTGCAAGAAAATAACCAGGGCGATAATCAGCAGCGTGCCAGTTCCCGGGCCGATAACGCCATCATAGAAACCAATGCCAACCCCAATTACTCCTGCAACCGTCATCTGTTTTGCTAGTGGTTTACCGTCGCGACGCACAGTTCCAAGATCCGGTTTCATAACCACGATAAGCAGCACCACAACTAAGACGACCACAATGACGGGGCGAAAAACTTCAACAGGCAGCACTGAAGCGGTGAATGCGCCAAGCATGCTAGAAACAAGCGCGATTACCGCAATCACCACCATCGGTTTCAAATCTGGCTTTACTCGCCGATAGTAGGTAAGCGTGCTCGCCGTGGCTCCAAAAATTGATGCGAGTTTATTAGTAGCCAGTGCTTGCACCGGCGAAACTCCAGGAGCAAGTAGGAGGGCTGGAAGCTGCAGCAGCCCGCCGCCCCCGATTATTGCATCCATCAAACCGGCGAAAAGTGCAGCGAGTGCGAGTAGCGCAACAATTTGCCAAGTCATCCCTTCAGGGAACCAAGCAATTTCCACTTGCGGTCTTTTCTCCTATTTGATTATTTATTTAGATACTGTCAGCTAGTTGGTGCACCAGAGTTCAGCAGGTTCAGCCCAGATGTAACCCTCAGGCTCGGTGAACTCAACCTTCTTCTCGGTTCCCGCTACAAAAGACCCAGAATTTACATCTAAAGTCTTAACAGGACTCCAGGAGTCCTGTTCCTCGTAAATGTTTACCTTCAAAACACTGCTCGAGCAGTTCTCTTTGGTAGTGATCCAAAGACCCCAGCCCTCATAGTCCTGAAGTTCCTCCTGGGTAGCCCAGGTTGTAGTTGTTTCACTCAAAATTTCGTGCGCTTCGGAATTTCCGGCTGGGTTTGTACCCTTGCTCATAAACAGCCAAACAGCGACACCGATGAGGATCACACCCACAATAACTAGCGGGATCCAAAGCGGAAAGCTCTTCTTTGCTGGTGCTGGATAGCCAACCGGATAACCGTTAGCATCAACCTGTAAGTTCGGCTGTTGGTAGGAATACTGCTCGGAGTACTGCGGAGGGTTTTGTGGTTGTGCAGGTGGAGTAACCGGTGGTTGGCTCGGATCAAATGGCGGCTGGTTTCCGTCGTTAGTCATAATATAAAGTCACTTCCTCTAGGGTTATAAGTTTACTTGGTAGCTCAAAATATTGAGCTAAAGAAAACAAAAACGGAGTTGCTTAGTAGCGCATTACTAGACTGAAAATGTGAAAATAGCTATCGCAGGTGGTACTGGGCAGGCAGGTTCACAAGCGACCCTAGTAGCGCAGGAACGTGGGCATGAAGTTGTTGTGCTTGCAAGATCAAGGGGTGTGAACCTAGTTAGTGGTGAAGGAGTCGTTGCAGCGCTCGAAGGGGTGGATGCAGTCATCGACGCTTCTGGCTCCGGCGCTAAAGACGACCCTACTTTGTTTCATGAGTCAGTCATCCGTTCAATTGCGAATGCGAAGCCACCACACCTTGTTGTGCTCTCTATTGTTAACTGCGACAAGGCGAGCGATTACCCACTCTACGCAGGAAAACTGGCTCAGGAGCGAGCAGCGGAGCAGAGTGGAATTGCCTATACGATTACCCGCACCACACAATTTCATGAGTTTGCCGCCCAAATTTGGCGAATGGGCGCTGTTGGCCCCATACATTTCAGCCCTCGAATGCGTACCCAGCCAGTCGCAGTGAGAGAGGTCGGTGCCAGACTTGTTGATCTTGCAGAGGCTGGCCCAGTTGGTCGTGCTGCTGATTTTGGTGGGCCACAGGAAGAATCTCTGGTGGAGATGGTGCGCGCCTATGCCAAAGCAAGTGGTGTTGGACGTTTCGTTATCCCAGTCAATATGGGTGGTTCATTCGGTAAAGCTCAGCGTGACGGATTATTACTGCCCACAGCGGATGCGCTTCACGGGTTCGAGACATTTGCTGAGTGGTTGGGGCGGAAATATCCTCAGAATTGATTTGGCGGCGACGGTGGGATTTGAACCCACGGTGGACTTTCACCCACACATCTTTTCGAGAGATGCACCTTCGGCCGCTCGGACACGTCGCCAACTTTCACAATCTTACTACCTGTGGAAAAGACATCCCTTGTCGGTTGCTGATGGAACAATAGAGGGGTGAAGAAATTCCTTTGGTTCCTCGCCTTCTGCGCAGCAGGCATCCTTTTTGTGTGGCTTGGCGTATCCCCACTTACCCTGGGAGGTGGCACTGGCGACACTGGCAACAATGGTAACAACGGCAATGAGACCAGCACCCCGGGGAATTCCTCTAGTGAATACACGGTCCAACACGTACACGACGGTGATACTCTCTTTTTGAAGGATGCGCAGGGTCGTGAAATTAAGGTGCGGTTAATCGGTATCGACACTCCCGAAGTTACTGATCCTGTGGAATGTTACGGTCCGGAGGCACGTGAATACCTCCGCGGGCTCCTACCAGACGGCTCCAAAGTCATGGCCGAGTTTGGTTCAGAACCCTACGATCAATACGATCGTGCGCTTATGTACCTATGGACCAGTAGTGGAACATTTATCAATGAAAAACTTGTGGTTGACGGTTATGCCGACACCCTCACAATCCGCCCAAATACCGAATATCGCGACCTGCTCTCCAAAGCTAAGACCAGTGCGCAAAATACTTTGAAAGGAATGTGGGCTGCCTGCAGCTACTAAAACCAGATGGCAAAAGTAACCTCTCAATTTAAATGCACAGAATGCGGTTGGCAATCGGCCAAATGGGTCGGCCGCTGTGGTGAATGCCAACAGTGGGGCACAGTCATAGAGTCCGGTGCTGAAGCAGTTCGCCCAAAAACCACCGCTCAAACCCCAATAGCAGGCAGTGCCGCCCGCCCAATATCCAGCATCGATTCAGAGCCAATGACTCACGAGCCCACAGGCATCGGCGAATTCGACCGGGTGCTCGGAGGTGGAATAGTGCCCGGTGCGGCAATCCTACTCAGCGGTGAACCCGGAATAGGAAAATCTACCCTGCTACTAGATATAGCCGCCAAGATAAGCAGGGGTAAGCGCATCCTTTATATCAGTGCTGAAGAATCCGAGGGGCAAGTGGCACTTCGCGCGAAACGCACCGGCAATGTTACCGATAATCTCTTCCTCGCATCGGTTGCCGACCTAGCAGTGGCTTTAGGGCATATCGATCAGAGCGAGCCGGAGATGGTAATCCTCGACTCGGTGCAGGCAATAACCTCACCGATTATCGATGCTGCTAGTGGCTCCCCCACACAGGTGCGCGAAGTAGCCGGCACGATTGTGAATCTGGCAAAGACTCGTGGAATCCCGGTCCTACTGATCGGTCACGTCACTAAAGACGGCAACCTAGCAGGCCCTCGCACCCTAGAGCACATGGTCGATGTAGTGCTCAGCTTCGACGGCGATCGTGGCACATCACTTCGATTCCTCCGCAGTGTGAAAAACCGTTTCGGTCCCACCGATGAAATCGGCTGCTTCGAGATGACCGGTGACGGCATCCGTGAAATCCCAGACCCGAGTGGGCTGTTTCTCACCCGCACCGGCGAAAACGTTAGCGGAACCTGTATCACCATGACCCTCGAAGGCAGGCGAGTGATCCCAGTCGAAATTCAAGCACTGGTGAGCATTTCACACACTCCACAACCGCGCAGAGTAGTAAGCGGTGTCGATACTGCAAGAGTGGCCATGCTCGTAGCAATCCTCGAAAGACGGTTGGGGATGCGCCTTGCTGAACGCGATATTTATGTTTCAACAGTTGGCGGCATCCGCGTGACAGAGCCGGCAGCAGACCTAGCAATCTGTATGGCCATTGCCAGCGCTTCAAAAGATAAAGCACTCCCAGCAGAGGCGGTAGCTATCGGTGAAGTTGCCCTCTCCGGTGAGGTGCGTGTAGTTCCTGCAGCAGAACGCAGGAAGGCAGAAGCAACTAGACTCGGGTTCAAAGTGATAGCAGACGGTACCACCAGAATCTCAGAAGCTATCGAAGCTGCCGGTCTAGGAAATAAGTTTTAGCGAAGGCTACTTATTAGTTCAACACCATCTGCTTGGTAGCCTCAGACTTGATATCACCGACGTAAACGGTCAAGTGATATGAAGCTCCACCAGCTGGAACCTTGGGCTTATTGGTGTCCCCGCAAGTGCTTGCGCTGCTGCGTGTGCGATCCCAAGTAGTAGCCGAAGTCTGAAGCGGAACTGATGGTTGCAAGATTCTCACATCATCAACAGGATCAACCTGGCAGTCGGTCGAAGTCCAGTAAGTTTCGCTACCGCTAGTAACAACAAGTTTCTGCTGTGTGGAACCAACGTTCAAAGTGCAGGGCAAGAACCCGCGGTTAGTAATAGTCATAGAAAGTTCAGGTTGTTGCGAACTTGAATAACTTGACCTGTCGCTGACTGCCTCGATGAGAATATCCGCTGGAGCACAAGCCACCTCTTCAGGTGGAGCCTCTGTGGATGTGCCGTTAGGGTCATCCGTGTTGTCAGGAACGATTGGAGTTTCTCCACCGGGCCGGAAGACAATCAAGAAAATGATTACCAGAACTGCGAGCAAAGCCACGCCAACCACTAAACGCCTACGCCAATAAACTTGCGAGGACTGTGGGCCAACCGGATTCAGAAAGCTCGACATGGCAAAAGATTACTATGCAAGAACCTTGAGCATACGACTATTTCCTAGAGTGTTCTGTTTTACTCTGGCTAAGTCCAGGAACTCCGCAACACCGTCATCTGGGGACCGAACAATCTCTGCATACACTTCTGGAGGCACAAGATCCTCATCGGCCGTGTGAAAATCGGCTGCCCTGAAAAATTCAACCTCAAAAGTTAAGCAAAAGAGGCGCCTAAGTCCCAAATCCTTGGCCCGCTCTTCAAGCGCCTTGAGTAGTTCCTTACCCGCGCCTGTGCCTTTAAAATCAGGATGCACAGCAAGGGTTCGTACTTCACCCAAATCTTCCCAAAATACGTGGAGAGCACCGAAGCCTACGGGCTCATCGGTTTCGTTATCGACCGCTATTAGGAACTCTTGAATAGCTTCATAGAGCTGAACCAACTCTTTACCGAGCAGAATACGTGACTCCACCAGCGGCTCCATGACGGAGCGCATCCAGGGAACATCCTTTGTCCTTGCTGGACGAACCCTATACTTGCTCATCGGCTTCTACTGCAACCGATTCGAAGCCTTGGCGAATTTCAGATGCAAAAGTAAATTCGTCATTCACGTAGTCAACCTTGATGAAGCTACCTGCACGCACAGTGCCGTCAAGAATCTGCTCAGAAAGCGGATCCTCAATCCACTGCTGCATCGCACGACGTAGCGGTCTTGCACCCATCGACTGATCCCAGCCAAGTTCAAGTAGGCGAACCTTAGCGGCATCACTCAACTCGATTGACATATCGCGGTCAAGCAGACGGTCACGCAAGCGCTTCACAAAGAGGTCCACGATCTGCAACAGTTCGTCGCGAGAGAGCGCAGGGAAGACGATAGTGTCATCGATACGGTTCAGGAACTCAGGGCGGAAGTGCTTCTTCAATTCTTCGTTAACCTTCGCCTTCATCCGGTCATAACCGATGTTCGAGTCACCGTCTAGCTGGAAACCTACCGGTCCACCAGCAATCTCACGTGAACCAAGGTTGGTGGTCATAATGATAACCGTGTTCTTGAAGTCCACGACTCGACCTTGGCTGTCAGTGAGACGTCCCTCCTCCAAAATCTGCAACAGCGAGTTGAAGATATCTGGGTGAGCTTTCTCAACCTCGTCAAATAGGAGCACAGAGAATGGTTTGCGACGCACCTTCTCGGTGAGCTGCCCGCCCTCTTCGTAACCCACGTATCCCGGAGGGGCACCGAAGAGTCTAGAAACTGCATACTTCTCGGAGTACTCGCTCATGTCAAGCGAAATAAGAGCACCCTCGTCATCAAATAGAAATTCTGCGAGCGCCTTAGCAAGCTCAGTCTTACCAACACCAGTTGGACCGGCAAAAATGAACGAACCGGATGGACGCTTCGGGTCCTTCAAACCAGCGCGGGTTCTGCGAATGGTCTTGGCAAGGGCATTGATTGCCTGATCCTGCCCGATAACGCGCTGATGAAGTGCCTGCTCCATGAACATGAGCTTGGCGGTTTCTTCCTCAGTAAGCTTGAAAACAGGGATGCCTGTTGCCTGGCTCAAAACCTCGGCAATGAGCCCGGCGTCGACAGTTCCGGTTGCTTTGACATCACCAGAGCGCCACTCCTTCTCTTTGACTAGGCGCTCAGCGAGTAGCTTCTTCTCCTGATCACGCAGGGAAGCGGCCTTCTCAAAGTCTTGCGCTTCAATCGCGGTCTCTTTCTTCATCCGCGCTTCAGCAATTTTTTCGTCAAATTCACGAAGCTCTGGCGGTGCAGAAAGGATTGATAGGCGCATCCTGGCACCAGCCTCATCGATCAGGTCAATTGCCTTATCGGGTAGCTGGCGGTCACTAACATAACGGTCAGCCATTTTGGCTGCGGCAACGATCGCATCGTCGGTGATAGAAACTTTGTGGTGTGCTTCGTAGCGGTCACGAAGTCCCTTCAAAATATTGATGGTGTGTGGTACCGAAGGCTCGGCAACGTGAATTGACTGGAACCTGCGCTCAAGTGCAGCATCCTTCTCAAAGTGCTTACGGTACTCATCAAGAGTTGTGGCACCGATGGTCTGAAGTTCTCCACGAGCAAGCAACGGTTTCAGGATGTTGGCAGCGTCGATTGCGCCCTCTGCCGCTCCTGCACCAACCAGAGTGTGGATTTCATCGATAAAGGTGATGATGTCTCCGCGATTGCGGATCTCTTTAGTGACCTTCTTTAGGCGTTCCTCAAAGTCACCACGATAACGACTTCCTGCAATTAAGGAGCCGAGGTCAAGAGTGTAAACCTGCTTGTTCTTTAGCGTCTCTGGAACATCCCCGCGCACGATTGCCTGCGCTAAGCCCTCAACCACAGCGGTCTTACCAACACCAGGCTCACCAATAAGCACAGGGTTGTTCTTGGTGCGACGGGAAAGAATCTGCATAACACGCTCGATTTCTTTCTCGCGACCGATAACAGGGTCAAGCTTGCCATCCTTGGCGGCGGCAGTAAGGTTGGTGCCATACTGGTCAAGTACTTGAGATCCGTGAGAATCAAAACGTGACTGAGGCTCTGGAGCGCCTGATGTTGTGGTCTCCTTACCTGCGAAACCGCTCAGTAACTGAATAACCTGCTGGCGCACACGGTTCAGATCTGCACCCAGTTTCACCAAAACCTGAGCTGCAACACCTTCTCCTTCACGAATTAGTCCGAGCAGGATGTGCTCAGTACCGATGTAGGTGTGGCCAAGCTGAAGGGATTCACGAAGAGTGAGCTCGAGAACCTTCTTTGCTCTAGGTGTGAAAGGAATGTGACCGGTTGGTGGTTGCTGACCAAGACCAATAATGTCTTGCACCTGGTCACGCACGGCCTCTAACGAAATATCTAGAGCTTCGAGAGCCTTAGCGGCCACTCCCTCGCCCTCGTGGATCAGCCCGAGCAGAATGTGCTCGGTTCCGATGTAGTTGTGGTTCAGTAGTTTGGCTTCTTCTTGCGCCAAAACAACTACGCGTCTAGCTCTATCTGTAAATCTCTCAAACATTTGCTCACTCCAAATAAGTTCAATTCGATGCTACTTATAAGAACGCGAGCTGTGGGCGGTGTTCGCCAAAGGCGTGAGAGCTTATTGTTGCTTGCTAGCCCTTTCGGCACGCATTTCCTGCTCCATTTTTTCGTAAACTTCCCGCTCTTTCTGGTCGGTGCGGTAAACACCGCGGAGAACCATCCAGAAAACGATACCGAGCACGGTGGTTGGGATTAGTGGCCACAGATAGGTCCAAATGTATTCCAGAATTTCCATAACTACCTCCGTGTATTAAATCTATCGACGTTTTATCGAAACCGGTCCGATTATTTCACCAAGGGGAAAAGCACAGTCTCACGAATACCCAAGCCGGTGAGCGCCATAAGTAGTCGGTCAATTCCCATACCCATTCCACCAGCAGGTGGCATACCGTATTCGAGTGCTTTCAAGAAGTCCTCATCAAGGCGCATCGCCTCGAGGTCACCACGGGCTGCTTCTTTAGCCTGCTGCATGAAACGCTCGCGCTGGATGACCGGGTCAATCAATTCTGAATATGCGGTCGCAAGTTCAAAACCGCGCACATACAGGTCCCACTTCTCAACAACACCGGGGATGCTGCGGTGCGGGGCAGTTAGCGGGGATGTCTCTACCGGGAAATCGAGCACGAATGTGGGGCGGTGTAGTTCATCCTTCACAAAATGTTCCCAAAGCTCTTCCACCAGTTTCCCATGGGAAGGAAGCTTTACCTCGACCCCCACTTTTTCTGCCAGCTTGCTCAGGTCATCCACACTCGTTTCAGGGGTGATTTTCACACCGCTTGCATCACTGAGTGAAGGGTACATGTGGATTCTGTCCCACTCGCCACCAAAGTCATACTCTGTACCATCTGCCCAGGTAACTTTTAGCGAACCGGTTGCGTCAAGAGCGGCATTCTGCACCAGCTCCTGGGTTAAATCTGCCATGCCCATGTAGTCGGTGTATGCCTCGTAGGCTTCGAGCATCGCGAACTCTGGTGAGTGGGTGGAGTCGGCTCCCTCATTGCGGAAGTTGCGGTTGATTTCAAACACTCGGTCGATGCCACCTACCACGGCACGCTTCAGGAACAGTTCCGGAGCGATGCGCAAAAAGAGTTCAGTATCGAAAGCATTGGAGTAAGTTGAGAACGGCCTAGCGGCAGCACCACCGTGGATAACTTGCAGCATCGGGGTTTCCACTTCGGTGTAATTCCGACTCGCAAAAGTCTTCCGAAGGCTGGCATTTACCGCGGCACGAGTTTTTACCATCTCGCGAGCGCGCTCCCGCACAATCAGGTCAAGATAACGGTGACGCACCCGGAACTCTTCACCGAGTTCATTGTGCAGGTTAGGGAGCGCTCGAAGCGACTTGGAAGCCATTTGCCAACTCTTGGCGAAGATTGAGAGCTCACCGCGCTTGGATGAAATCACTCGACCCTCAATAAATACAATGTCTCCGAGGTCGACCAGCTTCTTAAACTCGGCGAGAGCATCCTCGCCAACTTCAGCAATTGAGAGCATTATTTGGATGCGCGTACCTTCACCAGACTGCAAAGCGGCAAATACCAGCTTGCCGGTGTCGCGGAAGTGCATCACACGACCTGCGATACCAACAACATCCTCAGTTTCGGTGCCAGCCTCCAAATCGGGATATGCGCTTCGCACCTGAGAGATAGTGTGAGTGATTGGAAGGGTGAGGGCATATGGAGTGCCACCAGATTCGAGCATCTCTTCGCGCTTTTTCACGCGAACCAGCATCTGCTCTTCCAGCTCTGCTAGTTCTAGATCAGTTGGTTCGCTAGGGCTCACAGGGATTGTCGCATCCTCATTCTGGGCTTTTTCAGTCATCTGTAGTCAATTCAAAAAGTAGATTATCTATAAGTCGCACGGGGCCAACATTAGCTGCAACTATTGCAAGAACCTTGCCATGGTAGTCACCGGAAACTTCCTGAAAAGTGTCTGGATCAACTAGCGCAAAGTAATCTAGTGCCACGCCTGCCTTATCTAGGATACCGGTAGCGACAGCGAGTGCAGCATCTACACCGTCTTCTTTCGCAGCTACTTGAAGTGCTGCAGAGAGGGCGAGGGCATCTGCGCGGTTTTCTGGGTCAAGGAAGCGGTTCCGACTGGACATGGCCAGCCCGTCTGCTTCGCGCATAGTTGGCACAACAACAATTTCTAACGGGATGTTCAAATCGCGCACCATAGACCGCACCAGAAATAGCTGCTGGGCATCCTTCTGGCCGAACGCTACATAATCTGGTTGCACGATATTGAATAGTTTGGCAACTACCGTGAGCATTCCAGCGAAGTGCCCTGGGCGGTGCAGACCTTCAAACGCGACGGGACCGGTTGAAGTAATCAGTACAGTTAATTCTCCCTCCGGGTAAATCTCTTCAGGCGAGGGCGCAAAAACTACGGTTGCTGCGGTGCCTGCGAGCGCATCCAAATCACTCTGGAGTGTATTCGGGTAGCGTTCAAAATCTTTAGGGTCGTTGAATTGGAGCGGGTTTACAAAAATTGAGACCACGATTTCGGAATTTTCGGGAATCTTTGCGGCGAGCGCATCCACCAGACTTAAATGTCCCGCGTGAAGGGCCCCCATCGTTGGTGCGAGCCCGATACTCTTCCCTGCTTTACGAGCTGTGGCCAGGTATTCCCTAAGTTCTGTAATCGTGTGAATCAGTTTCATTGGTGTGCCTTTTTTGTGGCAACATCTGAAGGCCCAGTCTTAGGTGCCGTTCCTTTAACTGAGTCGGTTTCTTGATCCGGGTCAAAGTCATCCGGTGGCACAACACAGAACCATTCGGCAATCAACGAGCATGCGGTTAGTAGAGCCGAACCGATAATTGTGGAGATTGAACCCCAGAGGATTACGGTCGGGAAAACCGGCAGGGTAAAACCGAAAATCAAAAGCCCTACTCCAAGACCTGCAAACAGAGCACCGGTGATCGCTCCAGCCCTGGCTGCAAAAGCTATTCGCACCGCCACAAAAGGGTTAACTTTCTTAGCGCCGGGCTTGCCGGAGGTTGCCCGTTTTATTGGCCAAGCCATATAGAGAATCAGTATCCCCAAGGCGCCGAGCACAATACCCATGCTGGCCGAGGGAGGCAGAATTGCGCGCCCGTTTGAAACCTGCAACCATTCAAAACCGATGGTTGCCACCACACCGAGCATAAAAGTAGCGAAAAGAGTTAGTGGATTGGATCTTTGCACCAGCTAATCCCTCCTTGCGCTTTCTTCAGAACTCTCTTGCCCATCCCAGACTGCGATTTCATCGCTACCGGCGGTAAGTGCTGAGGCTAAATCTAGCACCGACTTCCCATCTAGGGTTGCTTCAGGATCTGCGCTCAACCAAGGGGCAAGCACAAAACTGCGCTCGAAAGCCCGTGGGTGAGGCACAATCAATTCCTCGGTATGGATGCGCTCATCTCCGTATTTAATAATGTCCAGATCCAAAGTTCGGTCTCCCCAGCGCTCCTCGCGCACGCGGCCTAGCTTGCGTTCGATATCCATCAGATTGGCAAGCAACTGCCCCGGTGAGAGTCTTGTCTCAACCAACCACACCCCGTTTAGGTAGCGAGGAGCGAACTGGCTCACCCCATCGAGTTTCACCGCTGCTGATTCAAAAATTTCGCTCCATTTGCGAATATTTGTAGCAGGGAGCGCATTCAAAAGCTCAGCAGCGCGTTCGATATTAGCGATGCGTGAGCCTAGAAAACCTGACAGGTTCGAGCCGAAAGCAACCACCACATCAGCGAGTGGCCTGCGGCTGGTTACAGTAACGGTGACGTCGCTGAACTCGCGACCAATTGGGGCGGTAGGTTTATGCACTGTTACTCTTGCAGAAATTACTCGATCGTCTTCGAGAATATCCTCACCAATTGCTCCTGCTAGGCGTTCAATAAGATCAAACGGCTCGCCCTCAATGCGCTTAATCGCGGTTTCTGCCACATCAGCATAAGAGATGGTGTCGCTCAGATTGTCGGTGCGGGATGCTACCTGCAAATCAATTTTCAGCAGAATATCAACAACGAAATCCTGCCCTTCGCGCTTCTCGAAATCAAAAACTCCGTGATAGCCAAAACCTTTAAGCCCGGTGAGGTGAATCTCGTCCAGGGCGGTGCGACACACACCGAGACTGGTTCCAGCGCCAGAGCTGGTTGCGCTCAAAGAAGTTTCGGAAACACCACTGGCTAGTTCCTTTTGAATCCTGAAAGCGATAGCTGTACCGGCCACATCGTGCACGCGCACTCCCCAAACGCCCTGTTCTGCAAAACGGAAAGAAAGCACTGCTGTTGCAAGGTCACGTGCTGCGGAGTCTGGCGCACTCGCTGAGATTTGCACGGCATCCTGCGCCGCGGATATCTGCCCTTCTCCCCCACCAGAGAAAGCGTCGGCCACAATCTCTCCGATAAAGCGTTTCCTAGAAGCACCCAGAAGAATAGGCAGGCCGAGTTCGGCCAGCACCGGCAGCTCCCGCAAAATTTGCCAATTATGTTCGCCAAATTTGGAGAACCCCAACCCTGGATCAATAATCAGTTGCTCTCGTTTACCGCCTGCAACAATAAAAGCGTCGATGCGGCCCTGCAGTTCATTGCGGACGTCGATTGGCGCATCCTGATATTTGGCGGCATCATCCATCTGAGCGGAGTGCACCCGCCAGTGCGAAAGTATGTATTTGGTGCCGTGCTTTGCTACGGTTTCGAACATCCTCGGATCAGCAAGTCCGCCAGATACGTCATTAATGTAGGCTGCACCGAGAGCGATAACTGCTTCTGCCGTTTCGTGATGCATCGTGTCAACACTTACGCTAATACCCGCTGCGACTAGGGCTTCAACGACTCCGAGGATGCGCCGTTGCTCTTCTTCGACACTCACCTGCGGTGCACCGGGGCGCGTTGATTCCCCACCAACATCAATGATTGTGGCACCAGCCGCCACTAGGGAGAGTGCATGCTGGAGGGCAGTATCAGGGTCGAGGTATTTTCCGCCGTCACTAAAAGAGTTGGGAGTGATATTCAGTACCCCCATAATTTGCGGCTGCGCTACTAGCCCCCGATCAGGGTCGCCAGCAGTTTTACGGGCACTCATTTAGGCACCGCCTGCAAGGAGTAACATTGCGGAAAGCCGAGCAGAGTCATCCGCTAGCGATCCAGAAAATGTGACAGTTCGTAGCCGCGAATCTTTTGCAGAAGCTACCCGCGAACTCAGACATTCGTGATGCGCATCAATCTGCACCAGCACACCCTTAGCACCTAGCGCACCGTTAATCGCAACCACCAAATCCTGGCCTAGTTGTTCCTGCAATTGTGGGATGCTCGTAAGGGTTGCAACCGCGCGAGCAAATCCACCCAAGCCACAAATCACTTCCGCAGGTTCATAAGCAATGCTCACAGTTCCGGTAAAAGGGTCGCCATCATGAGCACAGGATGCACCAAAGGCAATCCCCGAAAGCGCGATTATTCCTTCACCCGGCTTGGCAAAGGTATCGCCAAATTCGGCTATGGCTGCTGCCACAATATCTGCATGAACGCTTGCCTGCACCATTGCTCTGGCTACCTAGTCCTACTAGCTTGCCTCAGTGGCTGGCTTGGTTGCTCGTGGTTTACGAGCAGTTGGTGCTTTATCACTCGGGTCTTTAGAAGCTGGTTTCTTAGTAGCCGGCTTCTTCGGTGTGGAGCCCTTGTCGGCATCCGACTTCACCTTGATCGGAGGGATAGTCGAAACCGGGCGCTTGGTTGAAGATAGCCAAACCTTGCGCTTGGCAAGTTTCTTCACCGGCTTGAAAAGTTCGTCAAGTTCGTTGTGGTTTAGAGTCTCTTTTTCAAGCAACTCTTCAGCCAGCTTGTCGAGAACTTTCCTATTGGTGGTGAGTGCCTTCCAAGCCTCGTCGTGAGCGTTCTCAATAAGTTCACGAACTTCAGAGTCGATTACTTCGGCAAGATCCTCAGAATAATCACGCTGATGACCCATATCGCGTCCGAGGAAAACCTCGCCAGATGCCTGGCCCAGCTTAACCGCTCCCAGCTTCGAACTCATACCGTATTCGGTGACCATCTTGCGGGCGATACTGGTCGCCTTCTCAATGTCATTCGACGCACCGGTGGAAGGATCGTGGAAAATTAGTTCCTCCGCGACACGGCCACCCATCGCCCAGGCAAGCTGGTCGAGGAGTTCTTCACGAGTGACAGAATAGCGGTCCTCTAGCGGCATAACCATGGTGTATCCGAGAGCGCGGCCACGAGGCAAAATTGTCACCTTAGTTACCGGGTCAGAGTGGTTCATCGCCGCTGCCACTAATGCGTGTCCACCCTCATGGTATGCAGTAACCAGCTTTTCATGATCCTTCATCACTCGAGTGCGGCGCTGAGGCCCGGCAATAACGCGGTCAATCGCCTCGTCTAGTGCACGGTTATCGATTAGCTGCGCACCAGCTCGTGCGGTAAGTAGCGCTGCCTCATTAAGCACATTGGCAAGATCTGCGCCGGTGAATCCGGGGGTGCGCCTAGCAACAATTTCGAGATCAACATTCTTCGAAAGCGGCTTGTCTTTTGCGTGCACTTGCAGCACCTGTAGTCGGCCCTTCAGGTCTGGTGCGTCAACGCCAATCTGGCGGTCAAATCTACCCGGGCGAAGCAGAGCAGGGTCAAGGATGTCTGGACGGTTAGTGGCCGCGATCATAATCACATTGGCTTTGGGGTCGAACCCATCCATCTCAACAAGCAACTGGTTCAGGGTCTGCTCACGCTCATCATGCCCACCACCAAGACCGGCACCACGGTGACGGCCAACGGCATCAATTTCGTCAATAAAAATAATCGCTGGAGCGTTCTGCTTAGCCTGGTCGAAGAGGTCACGCACACGGCTAGCACCAACACCGACAAACATCTCCACAAAATCAGAACCGGAGATAGAGAAAAATGGCACACCAGCCTCACCGGCAACTGCACGAGCAAGTAGTGTCTTACCAGTTCCCGGAGGACCGTAAAGGAGCACACCCTTTGGAATCTTCGCACCCAATGCGAGATAGCGTTCGGAGTTCTGTAGGAAGTCCTTGATTTCGTTAAGTTCCTCAATAGCCTCGTCTGCACCAGCCACGTCAGCAAAGGTGACTGTCGGCGCATCCTTATTAAAGGCCTTGGCCTTGCTCTTGCCGAACTGCATCATCTTGTTTTCGCTTCCGCGAGCCGAGTTGATCATCCAGAAGAAAAGCAAACCAATAATAAGTACCGGAGCAAAGATTGATAGCAGTGACCAGAAGACGTTGCCCTGTGGAACTTCATCGTTGAATTCTTTGGAAAGGTTTGAGGTATTAATCGCGGTGATTACTTCCTCGCCACGGGGTGTCACATAGTAGAACTGCACATTAGAGCCAAGTTCTTTGTCCTCAGCTTTGAGCTCCATATCGACACGGTTCTCACCGTCGACAATTTTCACTGCAGCAACCTGGTTCTGCTCCAGAAGTTCAAGACCCTTCTGCGTTGATACCTGCTTAAAAGTCGGCGCCTGCAACATTGAGAATGCTGCCAAAATAATGATTAGCGCCAAAGCAATGTATGGAATTGGGCCTTTGAGAATTTTCTTCATATGCTCGCTTTACCTACCTCGAAGTACAAATTCAAGGTTACAACCTAATCCCTGATAACTTCAGGCTGTATGCCACAGGCGAAACTACTAAAACACCTTTTCCCAGTTGACAATAGCGCCACTTGGTTTAAAGCCCATTAAGTCATTGATGTCCCGCATATGGCGGTTGACGTTTGCATTCATTGTTTGGATGCCAACGAAGTCCTGTGGGAAATCAATAACCTGCTTCAGATTGGCCAATTTGATTGCAAGACCAAGACCGTTGCCGCGTGCATAATCTGCGACGACAGTATCTTCCTGATACGGTTTGTCATTTTCAGCATCGCTAGTTATCAGCGTAAATGCCACAAGTTTTCCGGATTTATCGAACGCTCCAGCGTAGAACATATCGTATTCAAGGCGTTCGTACTTTTCTTCATATTCTTGTACCCGCTCTGGTGTGAACTTAACCGGCACGAAACCTTCGCGAGCATCTGGTGCATCCCGCTCTAGTTGCCACAATAGTTCAGCAATATCTGGACGTACGCTTGGATCGGTTTTCCCCTGCCAAGTGCGAATCTCGAAATTAGCTACTTTTGGTGAAAGCCGCGTTTCCAGACCGGCTACATCAATATCCGCTATTACTGCAGAACTTCTAATTGTGAGATCGACCGGCGCGTAACCGTGTTTCAGTGCGAAGCGCACAAAAGGATGGTCCTTTGGGATAAAACCGGCGGATTTGATGGGGAGGAATCCTTCGGCAGGTTCGTAACGAACCTCAGAAGCGGCCAGTGGCGACCAGGAATGGACCATCGTGTAACGTCCGGTTTTGCGCACCGCTTCCTCGGCTATTTCAAGAAGCTTGCTACCGAGTCCCTGCCCCGTGTAATCCGGGTGCACCCTCGCACTTGCAGTAGCTTCTATCTGGTCATCCTGTAGCAACATAAATGCAACTCCAAGACCAACAATTTTGCCGTCAACGCGGGCAATAATCCTGACGACATCCTCATCGGACTCACCATCGTTTTCCCAAAGTTCCTGACCTGTGGTCTGGTCATCGTCATCTCCCCAGGCAGTCGCTACTATTTCGTTCTGGATGTCTGACATTACATTCCAGGGATTGTCTGGAGTGTCAACAAACTCGCTTGGTCTAGCGAGTATTTCATACTGGGCTTCTAACATAGCCTTACAGTTTAAGACCGGGATGTTTTAGATTATCCCCTGCGAAATACAACCGTTACAAGGGGTTATTGCTGCGGAACCGAGCTTTAGTTAGGTAGCTCGCCCTTTTTATGAATAAACGTGCTTAGCGAGCACCGCTACTGCGCGCAGGTTTCGATACTTCTCTGCATAGTCGAGACCGAAACCAACAACGAATTCGTTTGGAATATCGAAGCCAAGATACTGCACTGGCACGTGAACTTTCATAGCATCCGGCTTACGAAGCAGCGCCAAAACCTTCACCGATTTTGCTCCACGTGATTCAAGGTTCTCAATCAACCAACTGAGCGTAAGCCCGGTGTCGATAATATCTTCAACGATTAGCACATCGCGGTCGTGAATATCTGCGTCCAAGTCTTTCAGGATGCGCACCACACCGCTTGACTTAGTTCCGTGCCCATAAGAAGACACGGCCATGAAGTCCATCTCCGCATGGAAGTTGAGCGCTTTGGCGAAATCAGAAAGCACAACAACTGCGCCCTTCAAAACACCAACGAGTAAAGGCACCCGCTTGCCCTTGTAGTCTTCCTCGACCTGCCTAGCAAGCTCATCAAGTTTGGTAAGGATTTCTTCCTCAGTTAGCAGGATGCGGTCTAGTTCACCCTCAACATCTTCAATTCTCAATTGCGCTCCTAATTTGATGCTTGAAAAATTAGTTTATCTTTTCTGCGGGTAGCCACCACACCCGGAAGTTCAACTCGCTTCTGTTCGCCACTTGAGTCAATCAGCGCAGCAACCGCGAGAGTGCGCTCGCGGCTGATGGAAACCCCGAACTCCGCCTGTACGACCATGCGAATGGTGCGGTGCCTAATAGCTACCGGGTTTGCCCTCAACCAAGGCACTGAGATAGAAATACCGGCTTCCGCAATTTCCACAATGTCTTCAATTTGCTCCTCGATTTGCTCTTCAAGCGCGGTTGCGTCTTCGTCAATAATCGCTGCAGTGCGTGCGAGGGCTTCGATAATTCCTGGGCTGAGATTCTCTTCCAAGTAAGGAATCACTTCAGTGCGAATTTTCACCCGCAGAAACTTGGGGTCGGTATTGTGCGGATCATGCCAAGGCTCAAGACCCTCATCCACACACATCTGTAGGAGTGTCGCTTTACGGATACCTAAAAGCGGTCGTAAATATCTAGCCGACTGACCACCGGTGCCGCCGACACTGATGCGCTCTTCGCGCATCCCCGCAATCGATTTGGGGCCACTGCCTCGGGCAAGTCCGAGTAGAACCGTCTCGGCCTGATCATCCATCGTATGTGCTAGCAGGATGTGCGAAGCACCTAATTCCGCGGCCGCACTTTCAAAAGCTGCGTAGCGGGCATCTCGGGCAGCCGCCTCTAGGCCCTGACTAGCATTCTCGTCCACCGTAACTTTACGGATGACTACAGGCGCAAGTCCCAGCGCCCGCGCCTGGGCGGCAGCTTTTTCTGCAACCTCAGCCGATCCTTTTTGAAGTCCGTGATTGACGATTACGACACCGGCATCAATCCCTGCTTTCCTCGCTTCAAAAGCAGTTGCTGAAGCGAGCGCGAGGGAATCAGGGCCGCCACTTAGGCCAACCAGCACCAAGCCGCTTACTGGAAGAGCCGCTCGCACCGCACCACGCACTTCTGCACTAGCGGCAGATAATCTTGGTCGGTGGTTCTCAGAGTTCGTTATCATCCGCTAACCTTAAATCGCTTCACTAATGCAATTAAATAGGAGTAATTCAATAATGGGAACTTACAAAGCAACAATCGAGATTCCGCGCGGTAGTCGCAACAAGTATGAAGTCGATCACGAGACCGGCCAGGTCACCCTCGACCGCGTGCTGTATACCGGCTTTGTTTACCCCACTGACTACGGTTTCTTTAACGACACTCTCGGCCTAGACGGTGACCCTGTGGACGTCTTAGTGCTGCTTGACTACCCGCTTTTCCCCGGTGTGGCTGTAAATGTGCGCCCTGTTGGTGTTTTCAATATGACCGATGACGGCGGTAGCGATGCGAAAGTTATTGCAGTGCCAGCCAAGGATCCACGTTGGGATTGGGTGCAGGATGTTGCAGACATCCCTGAGTACACAAAGAAAGAAATTGAACACTTCTTTGAGCATTACAAGGATCTAGAGCCCGGCAAGTGGGTCAAGACCGAGGGTTGGGGCGACGTAGCCGAGGCTGAAGCAATTATCGAAGCAGGCCTAAAAGCCTACGAGGGCTAAACACAAAAAGAGCATTTCGAGGCTAAAGCTAGACCTAGCTAGAAGCGCTATCGGCTAAATTACTTTCCAGTTCCGCTGTAAATGTTGATTCCACGAACACTCATAAACGGTATTGGATTCGTAGTTGCGCCGTTAACGCGGACTTGATAGTGAAGGTGGCAACCGGTTGAAAGACCTGTGGTACCCACTTTGGCAATCTGTTGTCCAACGGTAACAGCCTGACCGATTGAGACCATGACGCCGCCGTTAACGATGTGATTGTATTCGGTGATAACTCCGTTACCGTGGTCAATCATAATTTTGTTGCCAGCGGTACCGTTGTACCATCCTGCATAGATGACGGTACCTGAACTAGCAGCAAAGATTGGCGCGTTGCAGGAATATCCGGTGCCATTGTAGTTAAGTCCAGAGATGTCTGTGCCAGAGTGGAATGCCCATGTGCCAAACAGGTAGCGGTTTCCGTATTCAGCAGAAATATAGCCCCCAATAACTGGACGAACCCAAACACCATAGCTGGTTATTGCGAAGTAATTGGATCCCAGTTGCACATCAGAGCCGACAATGCTTTTTATGTAGTCTTTGTAACCATCCTCAGTTGCCTGACGATTCTTCTTCGCTTGAGCTAACTGATATTCCATACGGTCAAGGTCTGCCTGTGTTTCCTCAACAAGATTTTGAAGTTCCTGAGCAGCTTGTTGAGCCTCATCAAATGCTTCTTTCGCAATATCTGCCAACACTTGAAGTTCTGCCTTAGCAACATCCACCTGGTCTTTTAAGGAATTTGCTGCGTTCATGTCCTGCTGTGCTTGACGGAATATTCCTGCTGACTGCTGGCCTATTTGATCAATGGCGCCAAGTTTCCAAAGCAAGTTTGCGCTGTCTTCTACTCCAGAGAGCATGTTGGTGACAATATCTCCACCATTAGTGCGGGATGCTGCTGCTGCGACAAGCCCCGCTCTACGCTTAGAGTCAGCGGCTCGTGATTCTGCTGCCACTGCTTGTGCTTCTAAACGGTCAGCCTCGAACTGCTTTACATCGACCTTCTCTTGTGCTTCAGCATATTTTTCACCGGCTATTTTGGCCTTGTCTTCAGCCACTGATAACCGTGATTTTATACCTGCAATTGAGTTCTCCAGCTTGGTGACCATAGCTGCAAGTGTTTTTTCATTTTGACGAGCTTTTTCTACTTCTGCCCAGGTTGGGTAGGACGCCCCATCTTCAGCAAATGCTGGCGCAGAAGGTGCGAATGCACTCAGAATAAGGAGGCTTAGGGCAAGCAAAACTGCGGCGAATAAAGTAAGCCGCTGTGGTTTTGCTTCTATTGCTTCGATCTTTTTAGCCACCATTTTCACAATAGTAACAATTTTAACAACTAGCAAGCAGTAATTCTGTTGTGGGTGTGTCGCGTGTATCCGAAACTGTCTTGTGCTGATTCGACTTGACTGGCTCATCCCTTTCTTGACAGCCACTTCCTCAACTCGGCAGACCAGAGTCATAAAATAAAGAAAAATATCCTTATTTTCGGGTTGGTGTGGCGGCTGTTTTTAACGTATGCTTATTTCTCGGTGCTAAAGCGGCCCCATCGTTTAGCGGCCTAGGACGCTGCCCTTTCACGGCAGTAGCACGGGTTCGAATCCCGTTGGGGTCACTGCAGAGGCATTGAGTTAGTTAATGAGCGTAATTGTTTGTTAGAATTCATTGTCTCTAATGGCCCTGTAGCGCAGTCGGTTAGCGCGCCGCCCTGTCACGGCGGAGGTCGCGGGTTCAAGTCCCGTCAGGGTCGCGTGATGCCCTTCATTTTGGAGGGCATTATTTGAAAAGGTAACTTTTCTAGCGACACTTCTCTTTTGAGAGGTAAGCGGCTCTGTAGCTCAGTTGGTAGAGCGCACGACTGAAAATCGTGAGGTCACGGGATCGACGCCCGTCGGAGCCACCACTTTCCTACCACTCCCTACCCCTTAGGTCACTACTCCCTACCCTTTTTGGAGCGTGCCTACCTTTGCCAGGGATAGGCACATCGAAGAAAAGGTAGGGAGCACCCGGAAACCTGCAAACAAAGCAGGGACGTGCGCGACAACGGCTTCTACGCTCTAAGGCTCCATATCGTCGTCGCACTGGGAAGTGCTAAGCCCAGCCCTGCAGCGACTCTTTTAGAGTCTCAGTAGCGCGACCCAAAATCTTGGAGAGGTCACCGGTAACAAGATCGAGTGCTCCTTCACGGATGCCCGTGCCTAGTGCGGTCACAAATCCAGCAGTTCCCTGGTCTAGACCAAAGCCTTCCAGTAGCGACTGTTGTTCTTCATCCCCGATTTCTGTGTAATCAACCGATTTGCCGAGCACCTCTCCAACGGTTGCAGCGAATTCTGCATAGTCCCATGCCGAGTCGCCGCCCAGTTCAAACACCTCCCCAGAGAAGTCTGAAGTTGCGAGAACCTTGGCGGCGGCTTCAGCGTAATCTTTACGAGGAGCACTTGCGATCTTTCCAGAACCATAGTTGTTTGAAATAGCGCCAGTAGCTACAGCCTGCTGAAAGTCTTGAATATGATTTTCTGTGTACCAGTTATTGCGGAGAACTGTGAATGGAATACCCGCTTCTGCAAGAAGTTCCTCGGTCGCTTTGTGTTCGGAAGCAAGCACGCTTTTGCTAGTGGTTGCGCTGGTGAGTGAGGTGTATACGATTCCGGCAACACCCGCATCCTTAGCAGCCTGAATCACGGTGCTGTGTTGAGGGAATCGTTGCCCAACCTCGCTACTACTAATTAGCAATACCCGATCGCCTGCCTTCAAGACCCCGGAAACAGTCGTTGGGGTTTTGTAATCGATCTTTCCTACTGTCACACCTTTAGCAGCAAGATCTGAAAGTGCATCCTCGTTACGCCCTAACGCCAAAATACTCTCGGCAGGAACCTCCTTCTTTAGCGAGTCAATAACAAAACTTCCGAGCTGACCGGTGGCGCCGAAAACTACATAACGCATTTATCCTCCAAATTTGTAAAACGTATGCCTTGAAGAACCACAATGCCCGCCCGTTTATTCCTGCACAATCAAGCCCACGACAATTCATGAAGCGAAAAGATTCGGGAATGACTTTAGAATCCCCAATAAGCGAGGTCTCTTTGCTGGACAAACTCCTCAAAAGTGAGTCGCTTACCTTAAGCGCCATTAGCTCCCTCGCTGGAATCACCCTCCTTGGATTTCCCATCGGACGCAGGTTTCGCATTCGACTTTTGCCCCGAATCTAGAAACTGCGTAAGTAGCGCATAGGCCGCATTCAATCGCTGAAATTCTTTAGTGGCCATCTTTATTTCGGACTCAGGGCTCCCTGCAAAACGATCAGGATGAGTCATCCGAGATTTGATTTTGAAAACTTCATCGAGTTCCTCGCGAGTGGCGGAACTATCCAACCCAAACAGGGTGAAAGCTTGATCAGTGGTGAGCTTTACCATCTGATAGCCCTAACCTCTACCAAAACGTTGAGAATACGCATGGTACTCCTGTTGTAATACCGCTAATCGGTATTTGCGAACCTTGGCGGTGAAGTCCTCAAAAATTGCTAATTTATGCTTGGCGACATCACGCCAATAAAGCAACCAGCAAGCAAGAAGCCAAGCAATCATTAGGCCGAAGCCTAATAATCCGGCGAACAAACTTGGCGTTGAAAAGGCCATCACTGGCATACCCACAAAAATTGAAACAACACTCCACAACGCCCATTTGAGTCGGAGCGGACTCATTACCGACACAAAGTATCTGTCGGCATCCGGACCTTCAGTTCTCCAAAACACCCAACCAACAGGCGCTTTAGGAAGTGAGGGATGCGGACGCCAATTTGCCGGAGGTCGCCAGCCCTGGTTTTCTATAATCCAGCGCCTCGAAGGCCGTGGCCAACCCGGAGGGCTATAAAAGTGTGCAACAAATGGAATGGAGTCAATATGGTTCTTAGTGCTCAACCGTAACTCCTTTCACCTCAGAAAACTGGGCCAGCTGCCGTTCATGAAGTCCACGAAAGCATCGGCAATTTCCTGCAAGAACTCGATTCGAGATTCGTCACGAGGCACAAGGAGAGTTTTGATTGGAAGCGGCGAGAAACTTTCGTGAGGCTCCCAAGCGAAGATGGTCTCCTCTACACCCCGCACATACTGTGCCCATTGCACCTGGTCATAGTATGCAGACTTCTTTTTCTGAAGCTCGCTAGCTTCCAGAAACCCCCAGTCTGTGGTGGTGGTTTTGTATTCGCCATTACGGCTTTCTGAAATACCGTCTGGAGTGGCCGCGTGGATTGTACCCGGTTTTACAAAAATCTGACTGTTAGGAACTAGGTAAAAATATGTCTGAACATGTGCCGCAATAAAAGGCTCACGCTCGATTCCATGCTCGGTGTAGACATTGCCTTGGAAACTGGATACACCTGTAAGTTTCGTTTGCCGAAGATCTTCCCAAGCATTTAAACGCCTCGTTGCCAACTTCGCAATATCGGTTGCAGTAATCAGATTTTGACGATCCCTAGTATGGGTCACACGGCCTCCTATCTTTATACAGACTAATTTGAGATAATTCTATGAGTGGGCACCGACATCCCTAGGTCGGAAATTTTGCCACGTAATGACTTAAGTAACTAGATTTTTGACTCGAAAGCCAGAATGACTAACCTAAATACCCCACCAACACTTCAACTAGATAATCCGCGAGGAATCGAAGGATTCGTTTTTGATCTCGACGGCACCATCGTCGACAGTGAAACCCTGATAAACCGAGTCAGTGTAAGAGTGTTTAGAGAACTCGGATGGGAAACCACCGCTGAAGAATTAAACGCAAATTTCCGCGGCACTTCTTCAAAAGAATTCCTTGCCGGAGTTCGAGAACTGAGTGGGCTCGCTCTTGAGGGTGACTGGGAGGAGCCTTTCCAGCACTGGTATGTCGAAGAGTTCAAGAACTTAGAGATGATTCCGGGATTTGATCATGTGCTAGGCGCAACCAGCACTTTCCCTAGAGCTATCGCCTCTAATAGTGACCGCGAGCGCATCAAGCGTTCCCTAAACATTGTTGGGTTACTGCAGTTTTTTGAGGGCAATATCGCTTCAGTAGATGACGTTGAAGAGGGTAAACCTGATCCAGCTGTTTACTTACTTGGCGCATCGCTTATCGGGGCAAATCCGAGTAACTGTATCGCAATTGAGGACGCCTACCCCGGCGCAACAGCGGCACTCGCAGCCGGGATGCACACCTTCGTATATACAAAGCACCAAGATCTCGCAGAATGGCACGAAAACCCAGCGCTTCACACATTCGATTCGATGTTTGATCTGCCAGATATTTTGCAGGATTTCCTAAACAGCACTGACTAGAAACTTCTCAAAAAGTGATCCGATTTCGGTATCAAACCGAACCTCGGAAAATCGGGGAAACAACTAGACTGATTCGGTGAATGAATCCGTGCCTAATCGTGGCGTCCTGCTTACTTTTAGCGCATATCTGCTTTGGGGATTTTTTCCGGCATTCTTTACTCTGCTAATTCCAGCTTCGCCCACCGAAGTTATTGGCGTTAGGGTAATCAGTTCTCTATTCTTCAGCTTGGTAGTGGTTACCATTTTTCGCTCTTGGAACCAACTAAAAGCTATATTCACTAATAAGCGCTCGTTTCTGACTTTCTTGGTCGGCGGAATCCTAGTTTTTCTAAACTGGTACATCTACCTAATCGCCGTCCTTACCGGGCATGTTATTGAATCTGCACTCGGATATTTCATAAACCCGATCACAACAGTGCTTCTCGGGGTGGTCTTTTTCAAAGAAAACCTGAGACCTCTGCAGTGGATTGCTATTGGAATCGGAACCGTCGCCGTATTAGTGCTTTCAATAAGTTACGGGCAGTTCCCTTGGCTGGCGCTTTCTTTGGCGCTGACTTTCAGTGGCTACGCCCTAGTGAAAAACCGCTTTGCTAAAAATGTGCGAGCAGATGTCGGGGTGGCTGCTGAAACAATCGTGATTTTGCCTTTTGCCTTTATCGCGCTCTTCTATGTTGCAAGCACTGCTGAAGGGCTAGTATTTGGTACTGCCGGGCCGGCACACACCTTCTTCATGATTATTGCCGGCCTGGTTACAATCATCCCGCTACTAATATTTGCTGCCGGAGCGAAATCAATCACCCTGGTAGCGATTGGGCTAATCCAGTTTGTAGCTCCTATCATGCAGTTCCTTTTCGGTTACCTGATTATGAAAGAACCGATGCCAGCCGAGCGCTGGGTAGGCTTCACGCTTATATGGGTAGCGCTTATTTTCGTTGTAGCCGACATGATAGTTTCTAACCGAAAAGGGCGAAGAGCTAAAACTACCGCTTTGTAACAATTCCAAAAAATCAACTATTTGGGCTGATTTAAATTCCGAATTCTTAAACTTTCTGTAATGATAAATAACCAGAACTTTGAGAGGAGCGACTGTTTGCAAACCACAGTAACTCACCGACGAAGTCTCCTATCGCTATTGTTCATGGGGTTAATGGCACTGATGGTGCTATTACCTGTAGCAGTGGCTGTTGCGGATGAGGGCGACGACGCTCCACCCGCCGGAATCCCAGTGGGATCCGTTGGAGACGAGTACAACTTCCAATTCACCGGAAACGTTCGCCACAACAGCGAGCCATTAGAGGGTGTGCGGATTTACATCGATGACAATGGCTATTTTGCCGAAGTGCTGACTGATGAGCGAGGCAGATGGAAGATTGGAGTTCCTGAGAAGATTTCCTACACAATCTCTCTCGATGAATTCACACTGCCTGATGGGGTCATAGTTACTGAGGGTGGCGCATCCAGGGTTGAAGAGTTTGGACTCACCGGTTCTAAGAGTGTGAACTTCTTTCTCGGCGAAGGTGTCCGGGTGGTCGTAAGTTTCTGGGATCAGCTCACTTCTCGACTTGTAAACGGTTTGAACTTTGGTTTGATGCTGGCACTGGCATCTATTGGCGCTTCGCTAATTTACGGAACAACCGGTTTAGCGAACTTCGCGCATTCCGAATTTGTGACATTCGGTGCGCTTATAGCTTTCGTTGTCGGTGTTGGTTTTGAGGTGCCCATCTGGTTGGCAATACCAATAGCGGTGGCACTCACGGGAGCGCTCGGGTATTTCCAAGATATTGTGCTCTGGAAGCCTCTTCGTCGCAGAGGTATGGGGCTTGCGCCGCTAATGATTGTCAGCATCGGTCTAGCCATGGTCATGCGCTACATTTTCCAGTTTGCAATCGGTGGTGACACCCTGCAACTTCCAGGATCCGGTCAGGAAAAAATCACTCTTATCGCCAATATCCAGCTGTCGATTATCGACATGGTGAGCATGGGCGTTAGCATCGTGGTTCTAATTGCTGTTGCTCTATGGCTAATGAAATCTAAGCTCGGTAAAGCAACTCGTGCAGTGAGCGATAACGCTTCACTGGCTGCAGCTAGCGGTATCGATGTCGACCGCGTGGTTCGCGTTGTCTGGGTTGTTGCCGCATCCCTTGCCGGTCTTGGCGGTATCCTCTGGGCATACTTCCGTCCCGGCATCCGTTGGGATATGGGCATGCAGGTGCTGATGCTTATCTTCGCTGCAATCATCCTCGGTGGTATTGGCACTGCATTCGGAGCCCTCGTCGGCTCAATCATCATCGGTATCCTGGTAGAAACTTCTACACTCTGGATTCCTTCAGACCTCAAATACGTTGGTGCACTCGGCGCTCTTATCATCGTGCTGCTATTCAAGCCACAAGGATTACTTGGCCGAAAAGAGAGGGTGGGTTAGCAAATGGATATCTTCGGTCTACTTCAAAATACCCTCAACTGGCTTATTCACCCCCAGACACTTGCGTATGCTCTAGCTGCGCTCGGTCTAGCGGTGCACTTCGGATATACCGGCCTACTGAACATGGGTGTTGCAGGCTTCATGGCTATCGGAGCCTACGGCTACGCGATGAGCGTGCTGCACCTTGGGCTCCCTTGGTACCTAGCCATGCTAGTTGCGTTGGTTGCAGCAGCAATCTTCGCGCTCATCCTCGGCATTCCAACCCTGCGTCTACGAGCGGACTATCTAGCTATCGTGACACTAGCCGCGGCTGAGGTTGTGCGCTACCTTCTCACCACGACAGTGTTCGACGAGTGGACTAACTCAGCTGACGGTCTAGCTCAATACCATGACTCGTTCAGGGGCTCTAACCCATTGCCCGAAGGCACCTACGGTATCTGGCCTTGGATTTACAACGAGCAGGGCTGGTGGATGCGCGTATTTGGTATTCTGCTAGTCGCTGGAGCGGCATGGTGGGTTTGGTCACTCATGCGCAGCCCTTGGGGAAGAGTCATCAAGGGTATACGTGAAGACGAGGATGCTGTGCGCGCCCTGGGTAAGAACGTGTTCGGCTACAAGATGCAGTCGCTAATCTTCGGTGGTGTACTTGCTGCGCTCGGTGGTATCGTCATTTCTCTCCAGAGCGCTGTGGTCCCGAGCTTTTACCAGACAAACCTAACCTTCATGGTTTGGACTGCTCTGCTCCTTGGTGGTGCAGCAACAGTATTTGGTCCAATTGTCGGTTCTATGCTGTTCTGGTTCGTAATGAGCCTCTTGGACTACGCTTTACCGGCGTTAGCAAATATGGGCATCCTGCCAATCAGCAACATCCAAGCCGGTATCCTCCGGTTCATAATCGTCGGTGTGGCATTGATGCTGCTGGTGATTTTCAGACCGCAAGGATTGTTCGGAAACAAGAAGGAGTTGACCTTTGCCAAGTAACGAGAAAAACTCCAACGCTCCAAAGAAAGCGATCGACCTTCACGTAGGTGAGATGGTTCCTGGGGTAGCTAAAAAAGATCCGATTATCGTCGCAGAAGGCGTGAAACGCAGTTTCGGCGGTCTGGTTGCAGTAGATGTTGAACATCTGGAAATTCCTCGGAATGCAATCACCGCTCTGATTGGCCCAAACGGTGCTGGAAAGACCACACTTTTCAATCTGCTTTCTGGGTTTGATAAGCCTGACCATGGTGACTGGAAGTTTGACGGAACTAATCTTTCCGGCATCCCAGCATTCAAAACCGCCAAACTCGGCCAGGTGCGCACTTTCCAGCTAACCAAAGCACTCGGTCTCTTGACAGTGCTCGAGAATATGAAACTTGGTGCAAAGGGGCAGCGTGGAGAAAGCTTCTGGGTTGGGCCATTCAAAGGTCTATGGAACAAGCAAGAGCAAGAAATTGAAGAAAAGGCTAGAGGCCTGCTTCAACGCTTCAAGCTTGATGCTAAAGAAGCTGACTTCGCCGCAGAACTATCTGGTGGTCAACGTAAGCTACTCGAAATGGCTAGGGCACTTATGACCGACCCAACCCTGGTGATGCTTGACGAGCCAATGGCCGGTGTGAACCCTGCACTTACTCAAAGTCTGCTCGATCATATTCTCGGCTTAAAAGAAAGTGGCATGACCGTGCTTTTCGTTGAACACGATATGCACATGGTCCGCCACATTGCCGACTGGGTTGTAGTTATGGCTGAAGGAAAGATCGTCGCCGAGGGTGACCCTGAATCAGTTATGAAGAACCCAGCCGTAATCGACGCCTACCTTGGTGCACACCAGGACGTAGACCTCGGTGTTGTTACTGGCCGTATTGCTGCAGAGGATGTTTAAGAATGAGTGACGAGAGAGTAATTGACGTAACCGACCTGGTTGCTGGATACCTACCGGGCGTAAATATCCTCAATGGAACAAACATCCACGTTAACAAGGGTGAGTTGATCGGAATTATCGGCCCCAACGGCGCCGGTAAATCAACACTTCTGAAAGCAATCTTTGGACTTGTTAAGGTGCGCGAAGGTGACATCACTCTTCACGGTGAGAGTATCGCCAACCTGCGTGCGAACCAGCTTGTTGCTAAAGGAATCGGTTTTGTCCCGCAGACCAATAACGTGTTCCCGACCCTGACCATTGCAGAAAACCTGCAGATGGGTGCTTACCAAGAACCGCGGAAGTACAAGGAAAGACTAGATTTTGTCACCAGTATCTTCTCTGAGCTCGGTTCTCGCTTAAACCAGCGTGCAGGGTCGCTCTCCGGTGGTGAACGCCAAATGGTCGCTATGTCTCGTGCACTGATGATGGATCCACACGTGCTTCTCCTAGACGAACCAAGTGCCGGTCTTTCACCAGTGCGTCAGGATGATGCGTTTATTCGCGTTTCAGACATCAACAAAGCTGGAGTGACCACGATTATGGTTGAGCAGAACGCCCGCCGCTGCTTACAGATTTGTGACCGTGGTTATGTGCTCGATCAGGGTAAGGATGCCTACACCGGCTCTGGTCGCGACCTACTCAATGACCCTAAGGTGATCGGACTATATCTCGGCACACTGGGCGAAGCCGCTAAATAGCCGCTAGAGGCTCTGAAACTAGCTCGACCACATGCATTTGTGCAATTGACCAATTCAAGCCTTTAAATCGCAAAATAATGGCTTAAATGCTAAGAGCCCCGGATAATCCGGGGCTCTTGCTTTACCTAACGAGGTTTATCGGGTTGCGATCCTCTGGTATAGGTTGTCTGCACCGTACTGGAAGATACCGATGCTTGCTTCGGTTGGGTCACCTGCAGCGTCAAACTTAACACCGCCGGAGAAACCATCGTAGTCAACTACTCCACCATCAAGGATGATCTGAGCACCTGCTGCGAATGAAGTTACCTTAGTACCGTTACCGGAACCACCAGATACTTCCTGAAGCTTTGCAGCGATGTCTGCTGGAGCTACGGAGTTTGCAGCAAGGGCTGCAAGAGCTAGCAGGATAACAGCGTCGTAAGACTCAGCACCGTAAGCGAATTCCTTTAGCTCGTCAGCGGTTGGAGCATATTCTGCCCAAGCAGCCTTTAGCTTGTTCTGGAAGTCAGAAGTGGTGTCTGGACCAGGAAGTGTACCCTTAGCACCTTCGAAGCTAGCGGTAATTTCATCACCGAATTGAGCGAGGTTACCGTCAACTAGGTAGGTGTTTGCTAGATCGAAACCGGCTGCATCAAGTGCTGGACCGATGGTGTAGATCTGGTTGAAGGTAATCAGCGCAATAGCTGATGGGTTTGCTGCTAGAACTTCAGCGATCTGGGAGTCGAAGGTTGAGTCACCTGCGTTGAATGGCACGGACTTAACAACTTCACCGCCAGCTGCCTCAAATGTTGCAGCGGTAACCTTCTCAAGACCTGAACCGTATGCGTCGTTGATCCAGATGATACCGAGGGTCTCGTGATCTTCTGCAATCAGGTTACCTAGAACCTCACCCTGAAGTAGGTCAGATGGAGCGGTACGGAAGTAAAGTCCGTTGTCGTTCCAGGTGGTGAAGTCTGGGGAAGTGTTTGCTGGTGAGAAAGTGATTACACCTGCGCTAACAGCGTCGTCAAGGAATAGCTTGGTAACACCAGATGATGCAGCACCGATAAGAGCTGCTACCTTCTCGTTAAGAAGCCTTGGAACAGTGGTAGCCCAAGCGTTGTTCACTGGGTCACCGGAGTCACCGTAAACTACCTCTACTTTGATGCCGAGGTTAGCGTCGTTGATTTCCTTAGCGGCTAGGTAAACACCAGCTTCCTCAGGTGGGCCGAGGAAGTTTAGTTCACCGGTCTGTGGGAGTACAGTACCGATCTTTAGTACAAGTTCTTCGCGAGGTGTCTCTTCCTCAGCTGGAGCACATCCAGCAAGTACGAGTGCACCGGCAGCTACAACGGCAACGCCGCTGACAAGCTTACGAAGATTCTTTGAGCTGTTTTGGCTTTCGCTCATGCTCATCTCCTATTGGTTTGGTAGGGAAAGTTGCTATCGAAGTGATAGAAACTGACTACTAAAGTAACTGCCATGCGCTATTTCTAGCAATTTATAAACATTACGAAATAGTAAAGTGACATCAATTGTTACGAAAAGTTGAATCCAAGTTCTTACGGAAACTAGCTACTTCTCGGTTAATTACGCAGAAAAACCCAACAGCACGCAGGCAATAATTGCGAGAGAGATCCCAAAAATCTGGCGTATATTTAGTCGTTCTTTCAATAGCGTAGTGGCCAATAAAACCGTGAACACCGGATACAAACCCATAACCACAGCAACTGGCGCCATCTCGCCATTTTGCAAACCAAGCAGAAGCGCGATGTTGGCTAGTCCCATAAGCAGGCCACCGAAAATCACTGAAAGTAGCACCACTTTACTTCGCCAAGCAACCGCACTTGGGACAGCATCATCGTGAGATTCAATAACAGATATTTTGGAACGGAACTTCTTGGAATACTTGCGGGCGAACATCAAGCAAGTCATTATGGCCATCCCGATAATGATTTCAAACAGCACTGGCAGTAGCCCGGCATCATCCGGTGCATAGTCTAGAAAAACTACCGAGATCCCTAAACCACCAAAAGCGGAAAACACCGCTAGAACAAGACCGAGCTTTGGCACCTTTTTTGGTGATGACTCTGCCTGCGCAGATCCATCTAAGTCCTTCAGATCAGTGTCGGATGTCTTATCAGACTTACCCTCAATCGTCACTAATAAGGTGGCGACCAATGCAAAACCAATGCCCACCCAAGCAAGCGCTCCAATATCGTCACCTCGAACCACCGCGACAATCAAAGGAGGGAATGCCTGCAGCATCGCAATTAGTGGAGAAATGATGCTGATAGGACCGATAGCGAGCGCGGCATAAAAACAGAGCAAACCAAATACAGCAAAAAATCCTGCCGCTAACCCGGTCCATAATGCCTGTGTGCTGAACACCGCTGGCACGAAAGGAGTCGCCGCAGCTATTCCAATCATCCCTGCCAAATAAACGAAACCGGTGACCGAAACAACCGAACGTTTTCGGCTCGCAAAACCGGCGAGAAAATCAGAAATGCCGTAGGACAGGCTTGAGACCAATGCCCAAATTATGCCTGCCATGGCACTTCACACTTCCTGTTGTTGAGCCAATATATGCTTAGTGGCTCAAAACTTTTTAGAAGAAACCGACCTGTTACTTCTTGCCGCCACCAAGGAGACCACCGAGGAGACCACCAAGATCAAGACCACCAGAGGACTGGGTGTTACTAGAACCACCCAAGACACCGCCAAGCAAACCACCAAGGTCAAGTCCGCCACCGGATGACTGCTGTTGCTGTCCTCCGCCAAGCATGCCACCTAGCAATCCGCCAAGGTCAAGACCACCAGAAGACTGCTGCTGGCCACCACCAAGGATACCTCCGAGAAGACCACCAAGGTCAAGACCACCGGATGACTGGGTTTCTTCGGCCTTTGAACCGCCACCAAAAATATTTGAGGCAATGTAGCTCATCACGATGGGCGCAAGGAAAGGAAGCGCTTTCTGAATTAGTCCACCAATATCGAAACCTGCACCGGCCTCTTCACCGGCAGCCGCAAGAGTGGAAACAACTTTCTTTTCGTTGCTACCGAAAACGTTCTTAACGATCTTCTTACCGTCTTTGGCATCAACAGCAGCCAAGTCAACAGTCTTACCTGCGGTTAGATCATTGTTGTGCTGCAAAAGAGCGGCTAAAAGTGAGTCAGCGCCACCAGATTCTGCGTTAGCTCCCAAACCCTGGATAAGTGCAGGAAGAGCTGTAACAACCGCTGCTTCGGTTTCTTTCTTGGAAGCCCCGATTTCTTTTGCCAAATCAGCAACAGGAATCTGCTTTAGTAAGTCTTGAAGATCAAATGCCATTTTGTTGGCCTTTCATGTAGGAGATACGTATTCAAAATTACTCCTAAATCGTGCCGGACGCTAACAGTAACCAATTTGTAGCTGGAGCGGGACTCGAACCCGCGACCTCACGATTATGAGTCGTGCGCTCTCACCTACTGAGCTACCCAGCCATCAACCGTAATTTTACGTAAATTCTCTCTAATAGGCGATGGGAGAATTTGAGCCCCGAGCGAGGATTGAACTCGCGACCCCTTCCTTACCATGGAAGTGCTCTACCACTGAGCTATCGGGGCGATTTGCACCAAAAGGCACTAGGTGAGAATAGCATGAAATAGCCCTTCACCGCTATTTTCTATTTAGAGAGGAGAGACGTTTTCGTACATCCATTTATATGGATCAACGCGGGAACCATTTACTTTGATTTCAAAGTGAAGGTGGGGGCCACTAGCCCAACCCGTTCTACCAACTTTCCCGATGATAGTACCGACTTCGATAACGTCTCCCACGCCTACTTGGAGGCTACCGCGAAGCATGTGTCCGTAAACGCTAGTGATTCGCTGACCATTAATAACGTGCTCCACGTAGACGTTTACTCCCAGACCCCAAGACTTAGTTTCTGCGTGAACTACAACACCATCGGCAATTGCCTGAATTGGTGTGCCAAGACCGGGAGTGATGTCAATACCTTCATGGGAATCACCACAAGCAGTACACCAGCTCAAAACACGTGGACCATAAGTTGCTGATAGCGCTACTGGGTAAGGGAATGGCCATCTCACTGCACCATTAGGGTTCGAATATCCTGTCTTCAAACCTGACCCGCGGTAGGCGTTCGCTAACTCATTAAAGCCTTTGAATGAATCCCTGCTGGTGTCTAAAGTGTCCTTGATTGCGAGATTGTCTACATTGACGCTTTCTACGGTTTCAGTTTTTGCCAATACCATGCCACCGTTATCAACAAACGCATTGGTTCCGGATGCTACTGCAGGAAGTGCGAAAGCCGCCACAAATACTGCGACGGTGGAGAATGCAAAACTACGCCTAAGTCTTCCGCCTTTGCTTGAATCTGCAATTTTGCTGTTGCGTGTAGAGATATCTGTGATGCTTGGTGTGCGACGAGAATGCTTTTGTTTGTCTGTAGTGACGGGTGCAGTAACGACTAGGTTGGATCCAACGGCGATTACTTTAGCTTTAGAACGCTTCTTGATCGATCCTGTTTTGGTGTTAATCGATTCGGTTGAAGAGTTTTCAACTGTGGAATCTAACGGTTCCAAAGTCATTAATACCTCCCCTAAACTCGATTCCTACCTAATGGCACTTAAAAGCACCTTGACTAGGGTAACCCCCTTATAGCGGGCTCTGTCAAATAAAAAGCTGTATTTTCAGCCTTTTCCCACCTTAAACCCGTTCCAACCATTCGGTCAACTCTTCACAGACATCTTTGGTTGCGACAATATGTACCGGATCAGAGATGCCGCGCAGGTTAGCAATCCTATAAACTGCACCTGCCTCGGTGGCAATGATTGCCCCAGCCGCCCAATCCCAGGGGCGAATTTTGGTCTCTATATAAGCATCCTGTTTGCCGGACGCAACGAAACAAATATCTAGGGATGCAGCGCCCAGCCTCCGCAGGTCACGAACGACATCCACAAGACCATCGACTTTTGCACTCCAACGGGCACGAGCATCTGCAGTGTATGGGTAACCTGTGCTGACAAGACTTGACCCTAAATCAGTGCCCACAAAAGGCCCGGATATCTTTTCGTCGTTGAGGAAGGCTCCGCCACCAGCACTTGCTGAGTAAAGCTCTCGAGTTGAAGGCATATAGACAGCGCCAACTAAAATCTTGCTCACCTCTGGATCGGTGGTGAGTTCTTCATGCATCATCAGATGTGTGGCATCAACAGCCGCAATACTTACCGCCCAGTTCGGGTTGTTATAGAGATAATTTACGGTGCCATCAATAGGGTCAACCACCCAAACCACTGAGGTCTTGCCTGGGGTAAACCCAGTTTCTTCACCCAAAAATCCATCATCAGGTCGTCGCTCTAGAATCAGTTTCTTGATTAACTGTTCGGTGGCCCTGTCTCCCTCGGTAACAATATCTAGGACTGAAGATTTTGTCGCCGCCACCTCTATTCCGGGGCTGCGCATCTGCGTTGCTAAATTCGATGCAGCAACAGCGGTTGTCTTAGCAATTTCTAGAAGTTCAGAAAGTAGTTCAGCAGAGTAGGTGGTTTCAGTCACCCTTCTAGCCTACGCTCGACTGCCCCGGAGCGTAGAAGGATATAGCAAGTGCGTGAAGCATCATTGGTGTGCGCGGACCGAAGGATAGCACCACAGAATCGGCCATATCTACGAAGCGGTTGTTACTTCCAGCTTTAGTTAGTGCGATGGCCGGAACAGCTTCCTTTAGCCCTTCAACGCCACCAACACTTTTTAGTCCACCAGTCATAAGAATAATTAGATCGGGGTTGAGTGCAATAAAACTTTCGGCGTTCATTGGGCGCATTCCTTCCCAATCTGCTTCTGTGGCAACATCAATTGCGCCGAGTGCTTCAATCATTGTGTCGGCACCGCTACCTTTACCGAATAGGTAATATATTCCCGCAGTCCCTCTTATATATAAGAAAGCAACACGGATTTTCTTATCTGGATCACTCGGCGCTATTTTTGCAATTTCTGCGATTACTCCGTCGATTTGCTCATCCAGTGCCTTTACGTATTCTTGCCCTGCAACAGAGACACCTAGTGCGTCAGCTACCTGCTGTGCAGATCTGGCGGCGCTTTCAAAGTCTTCGCCCTGTTCAACAAATACAACAGGAATGCCAGCATCACGTAACTGCAAAATTACGTCGATAGGGCCGATGCTTCCATCAGTAATTACTAATGAAGGAGCTAGATTCACAACGGCTTCTGAGCTGATTGAATGGCCTGAATGAGTAACCACTGGCAGATGCTCAGCGCCTTCAAAGTCGGTAGAGACATCCCTGCCCACTAAATGATCACCGAGACCTAAACCAAAAACTGTAGCTGTGAGATTACCGGAGAGACTGATTGCCAAAACTCTAGAAACGTCACGAACTTCAACGGGCACATCACCAGAGTTTTCTTTAGAAATTACGGTGACAGGCAATTGCGGTGTTGGTGTCTCAACTAGTTGTGGGATCGCGGCCGTTGGTAAAAGTGCAGTGCTTGGTCCCACATAGTCTCTAGGGTTTTCAGTCAGTTGTAACTGGTCTAGTGGTGTTAGCTCAACACCCGTTGTGGGTGGTGTTGAAGGACTTGGGGTTGTTCCCAACGCACAAGCCGAAAGTACAAGAGAGGTGGCGACAGTAAAAACTACTGCCGCCAGCCCTCTTGTCTTACTTCTTAGCATTTTTCCTTGCAACAACTGCGATAGTAATCACCGCAACGATTGCGATTGTTCCTAGCAAAATCCATAACCAGAGTAGTCCAGAATCTCCGTCAGTGGCAGCTGGAATTTCGCCATTATCGATACCGCAGTCAGCGTAGTTCACAGTAATAGTCATCGGGTCTAGTGCATCACCTTCAGCGTAACTGAATGCTTCACCGCCTTCTGCTGTAAATACGGGCTCATAAATAACTGCCTGGCCATCTTCTCCAAGTTTTGGATGATTCAATTTGGCAATACGAACCTGTTCCTGCTTTATTTGACCGCCTTCACGAAGTTCACCAATAACATCAGCAACAAAGTAGGCGTTGCCTTCTGCAGTGATTTCAATGAAGAAATTAGTGATGGTGGTGTTGAGTGCACCCTCGTGACCGTAGAAGTTGATTGACCCATCGAAAGCGATGATAGCTGCGCCAGTAGCACTGTCGATTGAACCATTCGTTGAAGTCAGAATAAATTCTGGGGTTTCGTAATTGGCTCCGTCACTGGTCTCCCAACCACCCTTAGCAATGGTGGTCAAATATGAACGCCATGACTCCTTGAAGCCCCACTTCAGTTCTGCACCAGAAATAACGCACTGGAATGAGCTTGGGTCTAGTTGCTGAACAGGTGAAACTACTGTCTCAGCGATGTTCACAACGATACCGTAGCTCTTTGAACCTTGGAAAGTAAGTGTGTGCTCGCCGACTAGATCTGCTGGAAGATTTCCCTCCCACACGGCCTTGCCAGTAACGTCTGCCTTAACATCTGTGGCAAGCACTGTTGGGGTGGAGTAGATAACTACCTTGATACCAGTTTCGTTTGGAACGAAACCTGATGCTCCAACGGTTAACGCGCTACCCGGTTCTAGCTGACTGCCTGGTTCAAACCCGTCAAGATCTAATCCAGTGGTGGCAAGCGGGGTACTTGGAGCAACTGAATTTCCCGCTAAACTGAGCACATTGATGCGCTCTGGAACGCGCTGAGAGGCATCAGAAGCATTGTAAGTGAAGTTTCTAGGAGACCCGGTAGAGGCTACACCGGTTATGTCTCCAGGTGCGGCCTTTGCTGGGACTGGAAGTGAAATGATTCCAAATACGAATAAAAGAACTGAAAGAAGTACCGCAGTGGACTTAGAGAAAGCACCCTTGAGTTCGCTAACCAATTATTTTCCTTACTATTTACAGGCATCGAAAACTCCATGGGAGAGCAAGCCTAAGACCTGCTCCTCGCCATCGAGGTAAACATTAGTCCCCACCCTAACTAGCTAAGAGAGTTCAAGTATTTTCTTGTTAGGAGTACCTAACTAAGGTTTACCTAACCTAAGTTAGCGAAACCAAAGGAAATAAGCAATAGAAATTTTTATTTTTTATAAAACTCGAATAATTGCGTTACATGCTTTGGCCCAAGCTCCTCGACACTAGCCACTCCAAGAAGCTTCATAACCCTGCGCAATTGAGAAGAAAGGATCTCAATCGTTCGGTCTACACCCTCACGACCACCAGCCATCAACCCGTAGAGATAAGCACGGCCAACGAGTGTAAATTTGGCTCCCATAGCAAGAGATGCGGCCACATCCGCACCGTGCATAATTCCGGTATCAAGCATGATTGTGGTGTCCTTACCGACCTCCCTTGCGACCTCAGGAAGTAAGTGGAAAGGAATAGGGGCACGGTCTAGCTGGCGACCACCATGATTAGAAAGGATGATCCCATCCATACCGTAGTCGACACAAACTTTAGCGTCTTCTAGCGTCTGCACACCCTTGAGAACGACCGGGCCATCCCAAGCTTCTCTAATCCATTTCACGTCTTCAAAAGTCATTGTTGGGTCAAAAAGCGCGTCAAGAAGATCAGCGACTGGGCCATCCCAACTGCCGAGGTTAGCGAAAATTAGTGGCTCGGTTGTGAGCAGATTCCACCACCATGCCGGGCGAGGAATAGCGTCGAAAACAGTGCCCAGAGTCAACGAAGGCGGAACAGTCATCCCGTTGTAGTTGTCTCTCAGGCGAGCGCCAGCGACAGGCACATCCACAGTAACGAGCAGGTTAGTGAACCCGGCAGCCTTCGCCCTCTCAACGAGCGCCATGGATTTTTCGCGATCCTTCTGCATATAAAGCTGGAACCAATTAGCTCCCTCAGGGCCGCTAGCCTCGGCTACTTTTTCAGGAGTGGCGGTGCCAAGTGTTGAAAGTGAAAACGGGATGCCAGCTGCAGCTGCCGCAGACGCACCGGCGTATTCGCCCTCTGTTTGCATCATGCGTGTAAAACCGGTTGGTGCTATACCGAAAGGTAGTGCAAATGTTTGCCCGAAAACAGTAGCGGTGGTGTCGAGCTGAGAAACATCACGAAGGATTGCCGGATGAAATTCGATGTTTTGGAATGCTCTGCGAGCGCGAGCAAGTGACAGCTCTTCCTCTGCTGCGCCATCGGTGTAATCAAAGGGTCCCTGTGGTGTGCGCTTTTTCGCAATCTTTCGTAGATCCCAAATTGTGTGCGCTTTTGCGAGTCGTCGCTTCTTTGGACTGAATGTAGGCTTTTTAAACTTCAGGAGCGGCCCGATTGAACTGGGAGTTGGAAATTGCCTTTTTGGGCCCACTTTTTTCTTAGCCATTTTTAGTCCTATTTACTTAGAATTATTCTTCTTTGAAAACATGAAAATCTTTATTTAATATTATTTGGTTCAAAGTATACATTGTTGTATACAACTTACTCATTCCCCTAGAGGAAGCCTGGCGCCATATTGTTACGCACTGATTGCAAGTTTACCTTTCGTTAGTATGAAGAGGTGCAGATACCCTCGCAGAAGAAGTTGGTAGTCGCTCCAGACAAATTCCGTGATTCTATGACCGCAGATGTTGCGGCGGAAGCTGTCTCCGCTGTTGCCGAGAATTTGGGCTGGAAGGCGATTAGGCATCCACTAGCAGACGGCGGCGAAGGCACAAAAGAGTGCATTGCTTCGCACTTTACCGAAATATGGTTAGACAGCACAGATGCACTCTCTCGCCCACAAAAAGCCAGTTACCTTCTCGACAGTGAGGGAAATGCGGCAATAACCGCGGCAGACTTTATCGGTCTAGAACAACTCGCACTAGCAGACCGCAACCCAATGATTACCACCAGCGCATCACTCGCTGACCCGCTACTGGATGCCCTCTCCCGAGGAGCTAAAAGCATCACACTTTTTGTGGGCGGGGTTGCGACAGTGGATGGCGGGATAGGGATGCTTGGAGCTCTCGGCGCAAACACAGACCTGAATGACTTCGATCTCAAACCTGCAATTGAAAAATTTGCCGGCGTTACCCTGACTGTTGCTACAGACGTGAGTAGCCCCCTCACTGGACCAGACGGTGCTGCTTATTTGTTCGGCCCACAAAAGGGCGCCGCTCCCGAGCAAGTGACCCAGCTGGAAGCTGCGCTTACAGTCATCGGTGAAAAACTTGGCATTGACCCAAATACCCCGGGAGCTGGGGCGGCTGGGGGTCTGGGTGCTGCTTTTATGGCGCTTGGTGCATCCCGAAAATCAGGTGCAGAAGAAGTGCTCAGGCTTACCCGATTCGCTGAAGAACTCCAGGGAGCATCCCTGTGCATCACCGGCGAAGGCAAGGTAGATCGCGGCTCAGCTCAAGGCAAGACGGTATCGGCAGTCCTAGAGGCATGTAGGGCTGCCGGTGTGCCGTGCGTTGTTTTGGGTGGAACTATCGCTGGGGAAGATACGGACAATCAGCTTCGTGAGCTCGGAGCTTTGGATGTCCGGTCCATAACCCCAGAAGGTCAACCGCTTCCCGAAGCTCTCGCCAGCGGGGTGAAGAATCTCGCAGCAACCACCCACGAGTTACTAAGCCAGATGTAGCCCGGCCGATGGTGTGGTAACTACCTGAATATATTTCAATTCGGTGGCAATAACCTGCAAAACCAAATCATAAAATTACTGGAGAAATTTTCGAATCCACTTTATTCAATTAGGCCTTCTACACTGATTTTTGCTTAATATCGATAAAGTTCTTCTTTTTAGTTGAGAATTTTACATTGATAACTAAAGTTTGATTTATGAGGTTTTACATCGAATTTCTCTAAATGCACAAATATATTGTTACTCTGAAGTAGTGCAAATATCGAAACCCGGTTCAGGGATGGCTTCAAAAATTGACTCAAGAAATGGCTCTTCACGCGATGGCAGCCAGACCCTTGCTCGAGGAATAAAAGCTTTACTAATGGTGGTCGATTCACGTAACGGCCTAGGCGTGATGGAAGTTGCTGAGGCTCTTGGTGTGCACAGGAGTATTGCTTACAGGCTATTGCAAACGCTAGCAGATTCAGGATTGCTCACGCGAAGTAGGGACGGTGTCTATCATCCAGGAGCCAAACTTGCGGTGCTTTCAAAGGCTTATTTTCCGACCCTAATCAAAGTAGCAACACCTGTTATGAACAAACTTGCTGATGAAATGCGAGCCACTGTTTTGCTTTTCGTCGAGGAGAACGAGGAAGCGGTAGCAATCGCTATGGCTGAACCTAGAACCACCCAAACACACATTTCCTTCAAGCTAGGGATGCGCACACTGCTTGATCGGGGAGCAAACGGTCATTCGTTGATGGCTGCTAAACAACCTAGGGCTGATGAGAAACCACAAGTAATAAAGGCCCGTAACAAAGGTTATGCAATTAGTAAAGATGAAGTGAATCCTGGCGCTTTTTGCATTTCTGCATGGATTAAATCTGATTTTCTCACTGGGGCAACCATTAGTTTGATTACATACAGCATCGAGACAGAGGAGCTTGCAGGAGCAAAGGTAAGAGAAGCAGCCGACTCAATTAGCGAAACCCTCAATCACTAATTGGCTTGCCCTTACATAACAGTTGTGATAAGTGGTAGAAAATTTAATTTCATTATTCTGAAGGCTCAAGATTTTAATCTTCAACTGAATTTTCCCACCTAGAGCTTGGGGAAATCGAGAACGTCAGCTCCGCAACCGGAAAAGCCTAGCGATCCAGAGGCGAATGTCCGAGCACAATATTTTCTGGTTTGGTGATCAAAGCAAAATCACGGCGATACTTTCTCCGCGAAATCAGCCACTCGCCATCCTGGTAAACCCAGTCATCTGAGTAGCGACCGTAAGCATCCCATACATACCAACCATCTTCGTTTTTATTAATAAGGGTTATGCGGCCGTCCGAAATGCTGACAGCTTTGTCACCATAGACGCTAACTAGGATGTTTGTAATTTGGTGTTTAGTCACAACTTTAGTGCCGTGGTATACGTGGGCCTGGTCAACAAATGCAGCACCGTTTCCTATAAAAATTTCACCATAGTCGAGGTTTGAATCCTCAGTGAAAAGCGAGTATCCGAGGGCGTCGTCCTTTTCGTCCATCGCTCGACAATAAAGAGCAAGTTTTTGTTCAATCTGCTTAACCGCTAAAAGTTCCTGCTCGGTTAAAGTCTTCTGGATGTATTTCATAACCCTACTTTACAAAGTCTAAGTAAAATCAATAGCGTGAGCATCGCCGTGAGTATTCCTAACCAGCGACAACTTGAAGATCTAAAGACACGAGAACCGGAAGTCGAATTCGTTTTCTGGGATATGTCAGGGCCAGCCCCGCGTGAACATTTCGATATTGTCGTGCCTCCATATATGGGACAAACTTCAGCACTTGGTAACCTCAAATCGACTACCGCTAAACTCGTGCAGTCGCAGTCAATTGGGTATGACGGAGTTGCTGAGGCACTGCCCCCGGGATTTAAATTTGCTAACGCTGCTACGGTGCACGAACCCAGCACTGCGGAACTTGCACTCGCACTGATCCTCTCGGCGCAGCGAGGCATCCCCCGTTTTGTGCGCTCCGGAGACCTCCACAAATGGGATCCTTATCGTTTCGAAAGTCTCGCGGATCGCAAAGTCCTTATCGTGGGTTATGGTGGTGTCGGCAAGGCAACCGCCGCCAGGCTCGAACCATTCGAGGTGGAGATTCGCAAGGTCGCTACCCGTGCTCGAACTGAAAATGGTGAAGAAATCTATGGACTAGATTCGCTTCATGAACTTCTCGGCTGGGCCGAAATTGTGGTGTTGGGAATGCCCCTCAACGAAAACACCGAAGGCATGGTCAACTCAAAATTCTTGGCTGCAATGCAGGACGGCGCACTCCTTGTGAATGTTGCCCGCGGAAAAGTCTTGGACCAGGATGCGTTAATCTCCGAACTAAATTCGGGTCGCCTCCGCGCTGCCCTCGACGTGACCGAACCTGAACCGCTTCCAGAAAATCACCCACTGTGGGACTGCCCGAACCTGCTGATTACTCCACATGTTGGCGGCGCATCCTCAACAATGTTCCCTCGGATGCGTAGCCTCATTCTGCGCCAAATTCAGCACCTAAAAGATGGTGAAGATTTCGAGAACATTGTTTTGGAGAGTTAGTACCCAATAACGCACGCGCACTAATTAGAGTGCAGAAACTTCTACGCTCTCGCCTTCTGGGAAGTATCCTCTGCGGCGATTTTCAAGACCCAAGACGTACCACCATGGTGGTTTCCTTGAACCCTTGGCAATATTGTGTTTCTTGCAAAGCACCTGAGCGTTAGCGAGTGTGGTTGGTCCACCTGTCGCCCATGGGAAAACGTGATCTACTTCTGTGGCGTCCTCGGCGCATCTGCCCCAATAGAGAAATGTCGGAGCCTCACACCTGTGGCCAGCACGTGACATAGCCTCAGACCTTGTCCTGTGTCTAAATTCTTTCCAGTCATCGCGCTTGCGAGATTTGGGACCGCGACCGACCATAGGAAAAGTAAGCACTAGAGCAATAACAGGGATGAGAATAAACCAATACCAAGTTGGTCCGAGATTCTCCTGCAACCATTCGATCATTAACTGCTCCACTGCCGAAAAATAGTTAGCCTGAGCAATGTTGCGCGCCCGGAGGGATTCGAACCCCCGACCCTCTGATCCGTAGTCAGATACTCTATCCGCTGAGCTACGGGCGCAGTGCTCGTTGTACTCAGACTAACTTAGCAATCTTAGCAGATTGCGCTGAAGACTTTTTTCTTTTGCCTCCTAAGGCCCGGAGTGCATACAGAATTGCGACTAGGTCAACCACTTCTTGCAACATTGCTCCACCAATTGCCGGGATAATTCCAGTGGTTGCGACAAGCATAAGTCCGATACTTAGAATGATTCCCATCCAGATTGCAGTATAAGCAGTACTGAGAGTGCTCTTGCTGATTTCTATAGCATCTCGAACAACTGAAATATCATCGCGAAGAATAACTACATCAGCGGCTTCTGCTGAAGCAGTTGCTCCTCTTGCGCCCATGGCTATACCAACATCTGCAGCGGCAAGAACTGGTGCATCATTCAATCCATCGCCGACCATTAGCATAGGCCTTGGTGTGAGTTCTGTGGCCAATTGGACTTTTTCTTGCGGAATGAGTTCAGCGTGAACAGTGTCTATCCCAAGCTCTTTAGCTACAACTTGAGCTACGTGAAGTGAATCCCCGGTAAGCATGATTATGGGGGCAATTTTCTGACTGTGTAACCAGTTGATCATATTTGAGGCTTCAACTCTAACCGGATCAGACATTATCAGCGCACCAGCATATTTGCCATCCACAGCAACATAGACGGCTAACTCTCCCGAGTGAGGTTTGGAAAGATTCAAGTCTTTAGAATTTGCCAAGGTATCTTTTGAGACATTGGCAACCACAAATGAATACTTGCCTAATACAACTCGCCTTGAGTCAAACTTGGCAATCACACCATTTGTTGCGGTTTCTTCAGCGTACTCTGCAGTTAAAAGATGCAACTGTTTTGCCTTAGCCGCTGCCAAAATTCCCGAAGCAAGCACATGGCTTGAATATTGCTCAGCTGATGCCGCAAGCTGCAATAGTTCCTCTTTAGAAAACCCCGAAGTTGGGATAATTTCTAGTAAGTTTGGACGCCCCACCGTCAACGTTCCTGTTTTATCAAACGCTGCAGACTTTACCCTGGCCAGTTGCTCCATAACAGCACCGCCCTTTACTATGGCTCCTGCTTTTGCAGCTCTTGAAAGCCCTCCCAAAAATGCAACCGGTGCAGCAATTAATAACGGACACGGGGTTGCCAAGACTAAAACTTGCGCAAAACGCAAGGGGTCACCCGAGAGATACCACGCAATAGCAGCAATCATTAGCGAGACTAAAGTAAAAGGGACAGCAAATCTATCAGCAATCCTGACCGTGGGTGCCTTAGATTCTTGAGCTTGTTTAACTAAGGAAGTAATTTGCTGGTATTGGCTATTTTCACTAGTGCGAATAGCTCTAATTCTGATCGCAGACGCTCCGTTTACTACACCTGACAATACTTCATCGCCGTGATATTTTGTCACGGGCAGGCTTTCTCCAGTGATACTGGATTCATCAAAATCTGCATATTCCGAAATAAGCTCCCCGTCTATTGGAACAATCTCATAAGGACGAACTAACAGAAAATCGCCTGGACTAACTTCTTGAACTGGAATATCTTCAAACGATTCCATAGAGGACTCTGGAAAATTCTCTTGATCGGATTGATTTATGCTCACCTGAATTAAGTGCGCTACTTTTGGGGATCTATCTAATAGTGCGGTCAGTTCTTTGGCTGCACGCTTTTGAGCATAATCTTCTAACGCCTCACCCCCAGTAAGCATAAGCACGATTATTAGTGATGCCGCATATTCGCCAACTAACAGAGTCGCAACCATAGCTACCAAGGCGAGAATGTCTAGACCATAATGCCCGCGAATAATATCTCTAGCCATGTCGAAAGCGGTGAAAGCTATAACTACTAACACAATAAAAACAGCTATCGCAACAGTAAATCCTTCTTGACCAGAGAACAAGAATATCAATGCGACTCCAGCACCAAATAAAGCACCAGTAAACAAATAGTTGTCAGAAAGAAAATGCAATATTCGCTTCATAGAATAACATTTACATATTTTCAAAATTTATAACAGCAAGGTTAGGCAATCATAAATTTTCAAAACTACACACAGTTATCTACCCTGCGCAAATAAATACCACAGCAACATTTCGGTCTAAAAATGTTTGATAGAAATAATGGCGGAGATGACAGGATTTGAACCTGCGACAGGGTATTCGCCCTGTACCTCATTAGCAGTGAGGCGCTTTCGGCCGCTCAGCCACATCTCCAATACCTCGCTATCCTATAACAGCGAAGCCTCTAGGTGTTAGCCGAAGATCACTCCTCGGTCCTTCCTAAAACTTAACCCACGCAGACGGGGCTACCAGCAACAACACCTTCAATGCCTGCTGGAAGTTTGACCGCGTCTTTTCCGGCACCTTGACCGTTGTTAACCACTTCTGTTTCCTGGTCTGTTTTGGTGTTTATACGAGCAGGATCATTAGGGATTACTGGTGTATCACTTTGAATATATTGAAAGAGCTGTTTCGCTAGTGAAGGGATTGGCTCAACTTTGCCTGGATATTTCACTGAATTAGTTTTCCCGGGGTAAGTAACGAACGACACCTTATCGAGATCAAGATCCTTTAGTGCCTGAGCTAAACCAACAATGGTATCTAGGTTTGCCATGGAACTGGAAAGCGTCATGTTAGTTGTTGCTACTTGTGCAAGATTGTAGAGCTTTACTGGGTTGGTTAAAGTGTCATCCGCAGTTACTGTACGCAGAAGCGAGGACATAAATGTCTGCTGGAGATTTATTCGCGATAGGTCACTCCCATCACCAATTCCATGCCTAGTCCTGAGGAATGCGAGCGCTTCACCACCCATAAGTGTGTGCCTACCTGCATCCCACTTGTATCCAGCGTATTGAACATTGCCAACTGCTTTAGTCAAGCAAACTTCTGTACCGCCAACCGCATTAGATAACCCGATCACACCGCGGAAGGAAACCTCAGCTGCATATGGAATATCTAGACCGGTTAGCGTTGTGATTGTCTTGTGCACACATGAAAGACCACCATAGTAGTAAGCACTGTTCAGTGGCTGGGCACTCATTGCTGAATAATTACCGCATTTAGGTATCGGAATAACTAGGTCTCTAGGAAAACTAACAACTGTGGCATAAGAGTGATCTTCACCGATATGCACAAGAATGTTAACGTCGTTTAGTACCGCGCTACCGCGGTTTCCCCATGCACCACCCTGGTTTGCGTCGTTGTCTACGCCGATAATAAGTATGTTTATTCCTCCTTTAATAGAGGAAATATCCGGTGCTGCAATATCAACGACCTCAGGGTCAAGAATGACTGTGTTGTCGGCGAGTGCGGAAAAAAACTTGGTAGCAACATAGCCACCGAGTGCGATACCGCTCACTAGAACTACGGCAACAGAGGCACCAATAATTGACAGTATTTTCTTCCACACGCTGCCTTTACTGAGTTGGCCGTGGCGAGCTACTGTTGAATGCATTTTAGGGTTCGACACGTAAAAATATTACCCAGTTCAGACTGTGAGTGTGCTGGAAGCCTATAAATATATGCTGAGAATGGTTTGATTGTAAGTATTAAGAAATTACTAGACCTTTGGAACGCGAGTCGCGCTGGAAGGGCGCTTCGTGCATTCGGCGATGCCAACGGGGGTTTACTCGCACAGGGAATGGCCTATACGGCAATATTTTCAGTATTCGCCGGAGTGTATGTCCTCACCGCCATTGCGGGCATCATTTTCCAATCGAATTCCAGACTGAAGGATGTACTAATCGCCTTCCTAGCTAACGCTATACCCGGTCTTATCGACACCGGTAATGGTGGTGCAATTGACCCTAATGATTTATTCAACGTGACTTCACTGAGTGTGAGCGGCCTGATTGTTTTGGCGTTACTTATTTGGACAACTTCGGGCCTAATGACCACTTTCCGCACCGCAACCGCAGCGATCTTTCGTCAGCCTAAACCCGACACTAACTTCTTGTTGCTTAAACTTGGAGATCTCCTCGCCACTTTCGGTTTAGGGTTCATGATTATTGTTTCGATGATTTTTTCGATCCTAGGTACTCGGGCATTGTCGACGATTATCGAATGGTTCGGTTTTGATTTCCAATCGCAAGAGCTAGCGCTCAACCTGGGCTCTCTCGGAATTGCTCTCCTGCTTGATGCCCTCACTATTTTCCTGCTCTTTTATGGGCAGGCTAGAGTCCCGGTGCGAAAGCGCACAATTTGGCTCACTTCTATAGTTGGTGCAATCGGTTATGGTGCACTCAAATGGGCTGGTGCAACGCTCGCTCTCGGCGGCGGATCGAACCCGCTCTTGCAAAGCTTCTTAGTGATTATCGGTTTGCTGGTGTGGTTCAACCTCGTGATTCAATGGCTGCTTTTGCTAGGCGCTTGGATGTCTGTGGGCAAGCATTAGTTTCTAATGATATGGTTCAATCTGGCATTGCGCTAGAAACTACCGGAGAGTAATGGCAATTTACGAGCAACCAATTGAACTAGTTATTTGGGACATGGATGAGGCATTCTGGGAAGGCACAATCACAGCAGGGCCGGTGCAGCTAATACCCAGCCACGTACATTTCCTGAAAGAGCTAACAGCGCTGGGAGTCAAGAACAGTATCTGCTCCAAGAACTACTTCAGCACGGTGCAGGCAGAACTCGCAAGGCTAGGTGTTTGGGAATACTTTGTGACGCCAAGTATCAACTGGGATGACAAAGGCGCGAGAATCTCTGGGATCCTGGCCGAGACTGGCGTCAAAGCAGAGAACGCAATCTTTATCGACGACCTAATCGAAAATATCGAGGATGCGCATCTGCACAACCCCGGAATCCACACACTTCAAGCCGGTGTCGACGATATCGACAGAGCGCTGCAGGAAGTGGTTGATGGGCTTAAGGGTTAGGTTTAGCCTCTAATAAGTTTTTGACTCACTTATAGAGTTGATCCCAGGGAATAGGTAGTTAACTGGAAAGATTGAATTAGCTTAATAACCCTTAGGGAGCAGTAGTGTCAAGGACGATAACCGTGGTTGGGGCAGTAATCATGCACGAAGACAGGATTCTCTGCGCCCAAAGAAGCTTCCAATCAAGTTTGCCTGGATTTTGGGAATTTCCTGGTGGGAAAGTCGAAGAAGACGAAACTCCACGCCAAGCATTAGAAAGAGAGCTTGAAGAAGAACTCAACATATCAGTAAATGTTGGAGATGAAATCACCACCGCTGCACACAAATATGAATTTGGGACAGTAATTCTAACTACCTTTTACTGCGAACTATTGAGCGAGGAAGTCACTCTCACAGAGCATGAATCTGTTGTTTGGTTAGCCCCCAACGAGCTCAGAACGCTTGAGTGGGCGCCAGCAGATTTGCCAACAATTTCCGCTATCGAAGGCAGGTTCCTTTCTGAATGACAATTCAAGGATTCTCTGATTACGGCCAGTTAGGGCAGGATATTGAGTTTGGATATCTAAACAGTCTTACTCCATCCTCAAAACGCTCCAATCCCAGGCTGGTGGTCAACGACAAAACCCTCACCATGTTGCAAGCAATTAAGTCGGAACTTAAGAAATGCAACTCCTTCTCGTTTTCTGTCGCATTTGTATCACCTTCAGGAATAGCGCTACTGAAACAGGCTCTTATTGAATTTGAAGGTGTCGGAGAAATCATTACTTCCACATATCTGGGTTTCAACTCTCCGAGAGCCTTCGCTGAACTCCATGCACTCAAGAAACTGGGGATAGATGTACGCATCCACACTTCAGAAAAATACCATCCAAAAGGGTACATATTTAATCGCCCTGACGAAATCACGGCAATTCTGGGAAGCTCAAACTTAACCGAAACGGCACTTGTCACTAACCATGAATGGAACATAAAGATCTCTGCTTCAAACGGTAGTGACATTGCAGACCAACTACGAAATTTGGTGGATTCCGAAGTAGGAAATTCCGCACCTCTGACTGAAGATTGGATTGAAAGTTACGCATCAGTTTGGGAGCCACCTAAAAAGCAATCAACACCAGTAATACATTTCCCAAAAACTGACGCTGAGGAAAAATCGCTTTTCCCTTCGCCTACAAAACATCGTGAAAAGATAACACCGAATGTAATGCAGGTAGCGGCTCTAAATTCGATCAAAGTTTTGCGTGACTCTGGTGAACAGCGTGCACTAGTGATCTCCGCAACGGGTACAGGAAAAACTATGCTGGCCGCTCTGGATGTCAGAGATGTAAATCCAGATAGAGTCCTCTTTATTGCGCATCGCGAACAAATAATCGACAGGTCAATAAAAGAATTCAAACGGGTCCTGGAAAGACCGTCAAAAGACTTTGGGAAACTAGTCGGATTCTCTCGCGAAGTAGATAGAAAATACGTTTTTTCAACGATCCAAACACTGTCCCGGCCAGAAATCTTGCAGGGAATTCACCCCGATTCTTTTGACTACATTCTCATAGACGAGGTGCACAGAGCGACTGCGGAAACCTATAAACGTGTGATTGATTATTTTCGACCAAAATTCATGCTGGGAATGACAGCAACTCCAGAGCGCACCGATGGGGCAAGCGTATTTGAATTATTCAATTTCAACGTCCCTTATGAAATTAGACTCGGGGAAGCATTAGAGCAAGACATGCTTTCCCCTTTTCACTACTACGGAGTAACCGACATAGTCTTTGAGGACGGCACAACTACTAGCGACGCTACGGAACTCAAATATCTTGTTGCAAACGAGAGAGTTGACCACCTCATAAAAAATATTGATATTTATAGCCAAGCAGGAGTTGCTCCAAGAGGTTTGATTTTCTGTAGCCGGAAAGAGGAGGCTCACAAGCTTTCCGAAGAAATGAATCAAAAATATCTCCGCGGCAAGCTCCTTCGCACCGTTGCACTGACTGGCGAAGATAGCATTCTTGACAGACAAGAGCAGGTGCGCCGTTTAGAGAATGGAGAGCTCGACTACATTTTCACTGTAGACATCTTTAATGAAGGTGTAGACATCCCAAGCATCAATCAAATCATCATGCTTAGGCAGACCCAGTCCGCTATCATTTTTGTTCAGCAGTTGGGTAGAGGGCTCCGGAAATTCCCCGATAAAGATCACGTTGTAGTTATAGATTTCATTGGGAACTACTCCAACAACTACATGATTCCAATTGCACTTTTTGGAGATGATTCCCTAAATAAAGAATCCTTACGTCAAGAACTTATAGCAGCTGAAGAGCGCGGGGTAATTTCAGGACTTTCGAGCGTACAATTTGATCGAATTTCTCGCGAAAATGTTTTGCGGTCAATTCAATCTTCAAAACTAGATAGTTACCCAAACCTCAAGAATTCAATTGAGACGATAAGAAACAGACTTGGACGTATGCCGCAACTTCAAGACTTTCTAAAATTTGAATCTGTAGACCCAATTATTCTTGCCAACCGTGACAAGTGCTATCCCTTGCTACTGAAAAGGCTATTCAAAGTTGAACATGGATTGAGTGAGAATGAACTCAAGTACTTACAGATAATCTCTTCCGAAATAATGCAGGCAAAGAGATTGCATGAATCAGCCCTTCTCAAAGAGCTACTTACCAGAGAATCAATGACAGTAGCAGAAGTGGAAGAACTTTTAGATTCAATCGGTTTACCTAGTGCCACTTTCAGAGAGCGTAGCGTCATAAATTCTCTAACCCTTGAATTCAATGTTGAAGGAGAACTCTCGAAGTTCGGAAATGCGCGAATAGCTTTTAAAATAGGGGATTCTGTTTCACTAACACCTGACTTTATTAAGAGTTACAAGTCATCACATAAATTCAAAACAGAAGTGGACGACCTCTTGGTAACCACGCAACGGTTAATAGTAGACCGTTATGACTTACATAAGCCATTCACACCTGGAAAACAGTACTCTCGCAAAGATGCCAGCAGACTTTTAAACTGGACAACTAATATGAGTTCAACCATTTATGGCTACAAGGTGGACAAGGAAACGGAAACTTGCCCAATATTCGCTAGTTTGAATAAATCGGAAACAATATCTTCAAGCACTGCATACATCAATAAAGTTTTAGATCCTCACACAATGATGTGGCACACTCGAAGCAAGAGAACACTGAAAAGTGAAGAAGTCAGAACCATCGTGGCAAACGAAGTTTCCCTTCCAGTGTTTGTAAAGAAAGATGACTCCGACGGTCCCGGGCACTACTACCTTGGTGACGCCTTTTGTGAGGAAGCAGAGGATTCGTTTATGCCTAGCGGAGAAAAACTACCGGTAGTAAAAACGATACTGAAATTTTCAAAGCCCGTAGACCCTAATGTGTTCAGTTACTTCCACCAGGATTTGACTGAATAAACTTTTGCGGTGGATGTGGGATTTGAACCCACGGAGGCTTTCACCTCACTTGTTTTCAAGACAAGCTCCTTAGGCCGCTCGGACAACCCACCGGGTGTAACTTGACTTCCTCTTCAGATGAACCCTAAAGAATCTTTCAAGCCACGAGTATAGATTCTACTTAGTCTAGGAACCTCTGTAAAGCCAGAGCCAAACCATCTTCATCAACATGCGCGGTTACTTCGGTTGCAACGGCAAGCAATTCTTCCGGAGCCTGTCCCATCGCGACCGCGACACCGCCGTTTCCAGCGACTTCAAACATCTCTATATCGTTGCGGCCATCACCGGCGCTGAATACCCTACCGGAAGGAATCTGCAGCTGGTCGATCACGCGCTTTAGGGCATCTCCCTTGCTGACACCTTCTGGTGCAATATCTACCCAGTTGGCGTAACCAATAAAGTAGCTCACAGAGTGGAGTCCTAGCGCGTTCACTCTCTCCAGGAACTCGTTGTGCTCGGTGCCAGGGTCAAACAGCACCACACGAGTCGCTGGGATTCTTTTCAGTTCCTCGATTGAAACCTCGGTGCCCTCCCCAGCAAAGTCCCATGCTTTCGTGAAGTAGCGTTTGCCGTCAAGATCCTCAACCATAAAGTAGGCGTCAGCGAACTCCACAGCCATCTGGTTGATTGCACTCTCGGCGAAGAAAGTCTCCGCGTGCCACTGCCTGTAGCCGTCGAGCGTTTCGGCCCCGTCACGCGCCATAGTGACTGCACCGTTCGCGCAAATCACATACTCGGGGATAATCCCAATCTGCTCAATAATTTGGTTGGTGATGCTCCAACCGCGCCCGGTAGCGATCATCACCTCGTGTCCACGTGCAGCAACCTGGCGAACAGTCTCAAAAACATGCTCGGAGTGTCCCCCATTTTCGTAAATTAGCGTGCCATCAATATCAAGGGCAATAAGCCACTTATCTGTCAATTTCTACCTTGCTTCTATTACTTCAGCGCCAACTAGCTCTTGCAACACTTTAGGGATAACCACCGACCCGTCACGCTGCTGCCCGTGCTCAAGTAAAGCAACAAGCCAGCGCGTGGTCGCTAAGGTTCCGTTTAAAGTGGCTACTGCCGAAGTCTTACCCGACTCTGTGCGATACCTAGCACCGAGTCTTCTCGCCTGATATGTGGTGCAGTTGCTCGTTGAGGTCAGCTCACGATACTTACCCTGTGTAGGCACCCATGCCTCCACATCATATTTACGAGCAGCGGATGAACCCAAATCGCCAGCCGCAATATCCAGCACCTGATACGCCATACCCATATCCTGCAGCAACGACTCCTGGTAGCCGAGCAGCCCAGCGTGGAGGTTTTCAGCATCCTCCGGCTTAGACCAGATAAAGCCTTCCAACTTGTTGAACTGGTGCACACGAATGATTCCGCGAGTGTCCTTACCGCCTGAACCGGCCTCACGCCGGTAGCAGGTGGACCATCCCGCGTATTTCAAAGGGCCAGCTTCAAGATCAAGAATCTCGTCAGAGTGGTAACCGGCGAGCGCAACCTCGCTAGTACCCACTAGGTATAGATCGTCGGTGCCTAGGTGATAAATTTCGTCGGAGTGCTCCCCCAGGAATCCTGTGCCTGCCATAATCTCTGGGCGCACAAGGGTTGGGGTGATCACCGGCGTGAAACCCCACTCGATTGCTCGTTGCAGTGCGTAGTTCATCAGCGCAATTTCTAGCCTGGCACCCATGCCGACTAGGAAGTAGAAGCGTGCGCCGGATACCTTCGCACCGCGAGCCATATCGATAATTCCTAACCGCTCGCCAAGTTCGAGATGGTCTAGCGGTTCGAAATCAAATTCGCGTTTCTGCCCAACCTCACGCAGAGTGACGGAGTTTTCTTCACCACCGGATGGAACACCATCGAGCACGATGTTTTCGATTTTGGTGATTGCCTCATTCCACGCCTCCTCGGCGCGGTTCGCAGCGGCCTCCGCTTCTTTCACCTGGGTGGCAAGATCAGCAACCTGTTTCAAGAGCGCTGGGCGCTCATCGGCCGATGCCTTACCGATCTGCTTGCTGAAAGCATTCTGCTGTGCGCGCAGATTCTCAAACTCGGTGACGGATGCGCGGCGCTTAGAATCGGCGGCCAGAGCATCATCTACGAAGCCTTCATCTGCTCCACGAGACCTCTGTGAAGCCTTCACGATGTCTGGGTTTTCTCTAAGCAGTACGGGATCAATCACCCCTTAATTCTAGGCTGGAATACTAGGCGATGCTTAGCGAGCACTCAACAAGAAATACGTGCCCTCTCTGCACTGAAATCTCGGTGCAAAAATACTGTTTGCTATATAGGCTTGAACAATGGACGATGCACTAACCAAATCCAGCGCAAAGAGGCGCAACGGTGGCGAAAAATGGGCTGCAATCATTCATAACCCAATCAAAATTGACCGCACAATTTTTCAGAATGCGCTAGAGACTTTCAATAAAAAGCACGGCTGGTCGGATCACCGCTGGTACACCACCTCCGTTGAAGATCCCGGTGGGGAGATCACTAAGAAAGCGATTGAGGCGGGTGCAAGTCTGGTTATTGCCGCCGGTGGCGACGGAACAGTGCGCGCGGTTGCTCACGCCCTAGTTGGTAGTGGCATACCTATGGCGATAGTTCCGGTAGGAACCGGCAACCTTCTCGCTATAAACCTCGATATCCCCACCGACTTGAAACAGGCTGTGGAGATTGCATTCACCGGCTCGGAAACTCCAGTAGATATAGGAATCGTCGAAATATTCAATGAACAAAAATTCTCGGTGAGCGATCAGCCGTTCCTAGTTATGGCTGGTATCGGCGCAGATGCAGAAATGATTAGGAATACACCGAGCGGTTTCAAGAAAACTTTTGGTTGGTTGGGTTACATTTTTGGCGGTCTTGCCGCACTAGCAAAACAGAAAAGCTTCTCTCTGCACTATGAACTCAGTGATGGCCGTGAAGAATTCATTACGGCGCACAGTTTCTTAATCGGCAACTGTGGCAAACTTCCCGCCGGTCTTGAGCTTATTCCTCACGCCGCCATCGACGACGGTATCCTTGACCTGGTTGCGGTGCGCCCTGGTGGATTCTTCGGTTGGGCAAGAGTCTGGAGCGAGATAGTGCTCCGCCGTAAGGGCAAGAAATCGTCCACCGGTGTTGGGCAGAAAATCAACACCGATGATGGCAAAATTCGAGCTTTGCGCTACATAAGAACCGAGGGAGCGATTATCCGCACCGAAGAACCTATACCGGTTGAATTAGACGGTGACTTCTTTGGCCCCGCAATAGCACTGAAAGTGGCTGTGCTTCCAGGCGCGATTAATGTGCGGGTTCGAGAAAAACGACTCAGTGAACTAGAGACAGCTCAATAAGCGGAGGCTACACTTCTTCGCCAGAGATTATCCGATCAAGCCATTCACGCGCATCCGTAAACACTTCGTCGGAGTAGCGCGGATCGTAATCTACCTTTACTCCGTCGGCACGAGGGTATGAGCCGAGGAATACTACATTCGGGCTGTATCTGCGAAGACCGAGTAAAGCATCTGAAACCCTCGCATCTTTAATGTGCCCATCAGCGTCGATAACGAAGCGATAGCGGCCAAAGGCATCCCCGATAGGGCGTGACTGAATCAGACTCAGGTTCACTCCCCTAGTGGAGAACTGCTCAAGCATAAGTTGCAGGGCACCAGGAACCTCATCAGGTAGTTCCACAATCAGGCTAGTTTTGTCGGATCCGGTTGGCTCAGCGAGTTCGCGGCTCTTTGAAACCAACACGAAACGAGTCTGGGCGTTCGGGTTATCGCCAATGTTTTCTGCAACAACATCAAGGTCGTAGTATTTGATGGCAGTGGGTGAAGCTATAGCGGCATCAATCGATGCTGTCTCTACAAGATCGAGTGGAGCCTGCGCGTTTGAGGTGGAGAGCAGATGCCTGTGCCCCGGGAAATGCTTCTCCAACCATTTGCGGCTCTGCGCATAAGCAACCGGATGGGCAGCAATTACTTCAATTTCCTCGTGCGTAGCTCCCGGCCTAGTCACCAGTGTAAAATTAACGTCAACCAAATACTCCCCGACAATACGGATACCCGGAGTATTAGCGAGCGCATCCTGCGTTGCTGAGACCCCACCGTCGACAGTGTTCTCGATTGCAAGCATGGCTGCAAAACTGCTGCCACTGAGCACATCTTCCAGTGCCTGGCCAATATTTGAAACGCTCTTCCATTCCTGCCCGACAGCTTCCGGAACCTGCGCTAAGGCAAGCTCAGTGAACGTTCCCACCGGACCAAGGTAACTATATGTGCGCACTATTCGAGCCTAATCTAAGTAGTTCGGTGCAGGACCTAGATTGAAAAATTCTTCCAGAGTGGCAATCTCCTGCTTATGCATTTCGGTAGCCAATTCCACACCGACATAACGATAATGCCAGGGTTCGAATTTGAATCCCGTGATATCGCTCATCCCTTCCGGGTATCTGAGGATAAAGCCGTACTCCCAAGAATTTGCTGCTAGCCATTTACCCGCGCGAGTGTCTTTGAAGCATTCCTGAATAATGCATCCCTCACCTTTACCGGCAATATCGGAAGTGAGGCCACTTTGATGTTCGCTGTGGCCGGGGCGAGCCGAGGATTTATCGGTCCACTCCTTACCTTTCGTTTTTAAGTAGCTGTTGTATAGGTTCTTCTGGGTGATGTATGAACGGTAGTTGGACTGGGCGTGGAGAGTGCCGCCGGTTTCTTTCTTGTATGCGGCAAACATTTTCTCGAGCGAGCGCGCAGCTTCTTCGCGGAAGTGGTTCAGGTTGCTGTATGAAACATCCGCATTGGTTAGATCGCTCGGCTTCCAATCAATCGGGTTAAATGAGCGCTGCTTATTGACCACAACCCAGATGCTATCTGGGTCATCGATCGAGTATTTGGTTTTGTCGAAATCGGGCAACATTTCAGGTGGATCGTATGTTTTCGGAGGCTCGACGGCGGTAGCAGTGCCGTCACTGGGAAGGGCATCCTGGCTGTCATGTGCGTTTTTGAAAAAACCAAACCAGACGCCAGTAAGGATAATCCCGCTCGCCACAATGACACCTGCGGCGTAAAAAAGAAACTTCACAACCGGGCTGAGTGTGCCACCTGAAACAGACATCGTTTTATTTTATGACTGCTTAACTACTGAAACCTTGAAGTAATCACTGAAATCGATTCCGGATTCTGATCAATCAGCACGAAATTTCTGCCCAGTTCGTGGGCTGCCACACCAGTGGTGCCGCTTCCTGCGAAGAAATCCAACACCCACGACCCTGGCTTGCTGGATGCGGTAATCACCCTTCGTAAAACCCCGAGCGGCTTCTGAGTCGGGTAGCCGGTTTTTTCTTTGCCGGTGGGGGAAACGATGGTGTGCCACCAGACATCCGTGGGAAGCTTACCCAGCTCAGCCTTCTCTGGAGTCACCAGCCCGGGAGCCATATACGGTTCGCGGTCAACTTCAGCGGAATCAAAATGGTATTTCTTCGGGTCTTTCACATAGACGAGGATGGTGTCGTGTTTGCTCGGCCACTTCCGCTTCGAGCGTGCACCGTAGTCGTATGCCCAAATAATTTCGTTAAGGAAACTCTCGCGACCAAAAATCTGGTCGAGTAGGACTTTCACGTAATGCACCTCGCGCCAGTCAAGATGCACATATAGGGTGCCGGTATCACTTAGTAGCCTGTGTGCCTCTTCTAGTCTGGGAGTAATGAATCCGAGGAAATCGTCGAAGCTATCCTGGTACTGCATCTGACTTAGTGGGGTGCGCTTGTAGCGTTCGCCTTTAAAACCGACGTGCCCGTCATCGGCTTTTTCTACCTTCATTTGCGTGAGCTTTTGGGTGATGCCGGTGTTGAAAGGCGGATCAATATAGATAAGGTCGAAGAAACCGCTAGGAAGAGTGGGTAGCACCTGCATATTGTCGCCCTGAATTAGGGTGCTTTCCGTCGGGATATAGGTTGCGCCCTGGTTGCCCGCAGCACCAAGGCCAGCGCGACCATCCCATTTTAGAAACTTCATGGAATTCGGTAGGTCCATTCAGCGTCGGTGAATTTCGTCACCGCAAGTGCCTCAGCCGAGTCCAACTCCTCCGCGGTGATTCCTCCCCTAGTCGCACTAGTGAGTTCGGTGAACCCTTTCTCAAAAGCGGCCACAATATCTTCGCGAGGTCTACCAAGCTGTTTTGAGAGTGGATCCACCCGCTTTGCAGCACTCTTGATCCCCTTATCGCTGAGTTTTTCGCGACCAATCCTGAGCACGCGCATCATTTTTTCACCATCAATCTCGTAGGCGATAGTGACATGATGCAACACCGCACCCTTAGCAAGCCGCTTCTGCGCTGCCCCACCAATCTTGCCGAGCGGAGAGGCGATGTCATTTAGTGGCTTGTATTCTGCATCCACGCCAAGACCGCGAAGAGCGGCAATCGCCCAAGAATCTAGGAAGCGGTATGACTCCTCAAAGCTCATTCCTGCAACAAAACTTGCCGGAATATACAGCGAATAGGTGATTACTGTGCCAGCTTCCATCAGCATCGCGCCACCACCGGAGACGCGCCGAATCACCTGCAAGTTCTCTGCGGTAGCGGCCTCAATATCGACCTCGTTTTTCACGCTCTGGAATGAGCCAATGATAATCGCGGAAGTGTCCCACTCCCAGATTCGAAGAGTTGGCTTACGCTTACCCTCTGCAACCGATTCTGTGAGCACTTGATCCAGCGCTACCTGCACCGCAGCGGGGAGCGGCTCATGCCGAATAATCTCCCATTCAAGACTCCGCCAGTCTGGAGTCTTCCCCACAGGAATTTCGAGTGCCGGACTCACCTCTCCCTGCTCGGTCCCGAGCGCGCGCATCACCACCCTGGCAACATCTTCGACCCTGAAACCGATTAGCTTCCAATCGTTTCCGTATGCGCGAATCAGCGCCTCTTCAATTACCGCAGCAAGGCTCGAAGCGGATGAATCAACTGGCTGACAGTGCAGCGCATCCTCAATTACGCCGAGTGCCTCATCCGGTTCTATAAAAAAGTCACCCGCTAGTTTGGCCGCACTAATTCGGAAAGGGCCGTGCTTACTCTGTTCAGCAACACTGGCAGAATCGGCTGAGTTCAAAGCCTCAGCAACTTCTAGTTCAACCGTGACCAGCTTGCCACCGGGAACTTTTAATTCAGCACGCACAGTTTCAGATTAACAGTTATTCCCAGACGCTTGGTGCTTCAGCCTTAGTTGGTGGGAGTGCGAAATCTTTAGCCCAGTCACTGATGTATTTAGGAACGGTTGGGGCGTCTGGGTAGTTTAGCCCTTCCATTAATTCCTTCGTTCGCAACGTTCCAGTTTTTTTGGAGAGGAACCTGGCACGAATAAACGCTTTCGCATAGATCTCACCATCGACAACAAAGCGTTGCTCTAGGTAGACAGATTTTTCATCGATGCCGTGAAACTTAGTCTCTAACTGATACTTGACCCAGGGGTTCAGGCTCTTGCGATAAGTGATTGTTTGCTGCACCACAACCGGATACCAGTCGAGTTCACGAAGCCGCTTCCACATTCCGGTTTGGCTCATCATCGCTACCCGCCCAAGGTCCATAAGTGTCAGGAATCTGCCGTTGTTCATGTGCCCGAGCACGTCAAGGTCGGTGGGAAGCACCCGGAAGTTCACACGTGAAACTTCCTGATAGCTAAGTTTTGGAAACCTGCGCCTGCGGATCCAGAGGGAGAGCATCCGCAAATATAGATTCAACTAGAGCACGTGCCTCTCTGGCACACCGTTGTAGACAGACAGTGGCCGTATTAGTGCATTGTTTTCTACCTGCTCAATAATATGCGCAGTCCAGCCGGTCACGCGAGCCGCCACGAAAATCGGGGTGAACTCCTCGGTTTCGAAGCCCATCAGGTGATAAGTAGGGCCTGCCGGGTAGTCGAGGTTCGGGTAGATCCCCTTACGCGAAACAAAATCTTCCTCGAGTGCTTCGTAAAGCTCCAGCACATCTGCTCTGCCGTAGTGTTCAATCATTTTCACCATGGCATCGCGCATTGTGGGCACCCTAGAATCGCCCGACTTATATACGCGGTGCCCGAAGCCCATAATCTTGCGCTTGGTCGCGAGCGCATTATCGAGCCAAACCTTTACCCGCTCTTTCGCGCCAGGACCGAACCCGATCTCGTTGAAGATGTGCAGCACTGCCTCGTTAGCACCACCGTGAAGTGGTCCCTTGAGTGCGCCAATCGCTCCGGTCACTGCAGAGTAAATATCTGAGAGAGTGGATGCGATAACCCGGCCGGTAAAGGTGGAAGCGTTGAAAGAGTGCTCGGCATAGAGAATTAGCGATACCCGGAATGCGTCAGCAACGGCTGCTTCCGGTTCTTCACCGAATGTCTGCCAGAGGAAATCTTCTGCATAGTTTAGGTGCGAACTCGGTTCTACCGGTTCCAGTCCTTTGCGCCTGCGGTGATCGCGAGCAACAACCGCAGGAATTTGCGCGAACAGTGCCTCTGCCTTGCTGAGGTTTTCGGTGAGGGTCCAGGCATCCTTATCTAGGGAGCCGATAACACTCACTGCGGTGCGCACGACATCCATAGGGTGAGCATCGAGTGGAAGCGCGTCCACAGCGGCGGCTACTCTCGGGTCAAGTTTGCGAAGTGGGCGGGTGCGTTCGTTAAATGCAGTCAGTTCACTCTCGCTTGGGAGTTCACCGTTCCAAAGCAGGTAGGCAACTTCCTCAAAAGTCTTGGATGCAGCCAATTCCTGCACTGGATAGCCGCGGTAAAGCAGGGAGTTGGTTTCCGCATTCACCTTCGAAATTGCGGTGTAGTCAATCGGAACCCCTGCCAGTCCCTTATATATTTCTTTTTCTTCCATAGGTACTTTTGGTCCTAACTAGTCTTGGTGGAAATGCCCATCCAATTTGAAATTAAAGATTGAGCTATCGAAAGAGTTGTAACCCTCGTAATCAATCAGTTCGTAGAGGTCGGCTCTGGTTTGCATAACCGGAATGGATGCCTCCAAGCTACCTGTCTCAAGAAGTGAGTCGAGGGCTGTGGCAGCTGCGCCAATTGCGAGGCGAAGGAGCGAGACCGGGTAGATGATGATGTTGACGCCAACATCTTCCAACTGCTGCTTGGTGAACAGTTCGCTCTTGCCAAACTCAGTCATGTTCGCAAGAATCGGCACATCTACTGCCTTGCGGATCGCTTCAAACTCGCTCAGGTCGCGCATCGCTTCCGGGAAGATTGCATCGGCACCGGCATCAACCAGTTTCTTGGCTCTGTCTTCTGCAGCGGCGAGAGAATCAACACCACGGATGTCTGTGCGCGCCATAATCAACAGGTTCGAATCGCGCCTAGCACTCACTGCAGACTGAATGCGCTGGATAGATGTGATCTCATCAACCACCTGCTTGCCGTCTAGGTGACCACAACGTTTCGGATTTACCTGGTCCTCGATATGGATGCCTGAAACCCCGGCATCTTCCATCTCCTGCACTGTGCGAGCTAAGTTTAGTGCCTCACCAAATCCGGTATCGGCATCAACAAGAGTGGGAAGATCGGTCGCACTGGCTATTTGACGAGCACGGGTAGCGACCTCGGTGAGTGTGGTGAGGCCGATGTCTGGTAGCCCAAGATCGGCAGCGAGTGCTCCACCTGAAACATAGACTCCTTCGAACCCTTTTTGTTGCACAAGTTTGGCGGTTAGTGGACTGTATGCGCCGGGCATTTGCAGAGTCTTGCCACTTGCCAGCAGCGCACGGAAATCTGCGCGCTTCTCAGCGGCGGTCTTTTTTGAGTAAAGCATTAGAAGAGACCCTTCGTGGTTGGTGCTTGGTCAAGGTAGCCGGCTTTAGCGGTTATTGTTAGTCCCCACAGTTCTTCCGGTTGTAGTTCAGGAAGGCGCTGGGCGACATCCAAGAATCTTTCAATCTCGGCAGGTTCGAGCACACCCTCTGCAAGGGTGCGGAACTTGTGGATATAGTCTGCGCGCTTGAATGGCCTAGCCCCAAGTGGGTGAGCATCGGCTACTGCAATCTCGTCGATAATTACGCTGCCGTTTTCGAGAGTGATTTCTACACGGCCACCGAATGCCATTTCGCTCGGATCTGTGGAGAGGTAACGCCTGGTCCACTCTTTGTCTTCGGTGGTGGTTATCTTGTGCCAGAGCGCCACGGTATCTTCGCGAGCGGCACGCTCTGGTGCGTATGAGTGCTCCTGATGCCAGGTGCCGTCTTGCAGGGCAACCGCGAAAATGTATGGAATTGAGTGATCAAGGGTTTCGCGACTGGCGCTTGGGTCATACTTTTGCGGGTCATTTGCTCCAGAACCAATCACATAATGGGTGTGGTGCGAGGTGTGAATAACAATCGCTTTCACATTGTTTGGATCGCGCACTTCAGGATGCTCGTTGCCCATCTTCCGTGCCAGGTCAATCAGCGCCTGTGCCTGATACTCGGCGGAATGTTCCTTGGTGTAGCTGTCCAAAATTGCCCGCTTTGGCTCACCCTTGCCGGGCAGATATACGTCATAGCGTGCATCCGGCCCGTCGAGTAGCCAGGCGATAACTCCATCCTCACCCTCATATATAGGTGATGGGCTGGTCTCGCCGCGCATGGCTCGGTCGACCGCTTCGACCGCGACTTTTCCGGCAAGTGCTGGGGCGTGCGCTTTCCAGCTTGAGATTTCTCCCTTGCGAGATTGTCTGGTTGCGGTGGTGGTGTGAAGTGCCTGGCCGACTGCCTGGAAGATTGTGTCGGCGTCAAGACCGAGCATGGTTCCGATTCCTGCAGCGGCTGCTGGGCCGAGGTGTGCTACGTGGTCAATTTTGTGCTTGTGTAGGGAGATGGTGCGCACCAGGTCGATTTGGATTTCGTAGCCTGTTGCGATTCCGCGTACTAAGTCCTTTCCGGTGCATCCTGCGTGCTGGGCTACCGCCACAATTGCCGGAATATTATCGCCCGGGTGTGAGTATTCGGCGGCTAGGAAGGTGTCATGGAAGTCGAGTTCGCGCACGGCCACTCCGTTGGCCCAAGCTGCCCATTCCGGTGAAAACCTTTCAGTTTGCGCTAGCCCAAAAACTGTTGCCCCTTTGCCGCCCTTGCTTGGTGGGTGAGCTTCTGCCTGGTTTCGAGCTGATGTTGGGGCTTTGCGAATCAGTGACGCTGCTGCAACTGCCGCGTTATCGATCACCCTGTTGATGATCATCTCTACGACGTCTGCTTCGACCGCAACTGGGTCTGTAGCAACCTCTGCAATTCGATATGCAAGCTGTTCTTTTTTGGGTAGGTTCTCGCTAGATTTATATGTTCTGAGCTCGTACTTCTCTGTCATCGATGACCTTTCTAAGGGCCGCGTAGGCAACCAAAACTTGCCCTAATATAGGCGCGCTTAATAGTCTACATCTTTTCGAAATATGCTCAGTGCGGTGCATTTATTGCACGAAATTATGCGCGGTTTAGACGCCCCCGAAGTTCCAAAAGCTCCAAACGCAACTGCTTTGGCACCTTGTCTCCGAACATTTCAAAGAACTTATCGGTTAGGTCTGCCTCGTAAAGCCAAGCTTCCGGGTTGATTGCGAAGAGTTCTTTCATTGTCTCATCTGAGATTTCCAAACCTTCGATGTTGAGATCAGTTGGAAGGTTACCGATAGGTGAAGGAGTGGCGGATGCGCGGCCCTGGACTCGCTTAGAGATCCATTCCAGCACGCGAGAGTTCTCACCAAAGCCTGGCCAAAGGAATTTGCCTTCCTTGTTCTTACGGAACCAGTTCACCTGGAAAATGCGTGGAGCCTTGTCACCCAGTAGTGCACCCATTTTTAGCCAGTGGTTCCAGTAGTCGGCCATGTTGTAGCCACAGAAAGGAAGCATCGCAAACGGATCGCGACGAAGTTCACCAACAGGTCCTTCAGCAGCTGCAGTCTGCTCACTGGCAATAGTTGCACCCATGAATACACCGTGCTGCCACGAGTAGCTCTGTGCAACCAAAGGCACATTTGTGGTACGGCGGCCACCGAAAACGATCGCATCCACTGGCACGCCGCCCAGCGCATCCCACTCAGCAGCGAGTGAAGGTGTTTGTTCAATTGGCGCGGTGAATCTGGAGTTAGGGTGTGCTGCTAATACACCAGATTCAGGAGTCCAATCCCGTCCGCGCCAATCGATTAAATGCTTAGGAGCTTCTGGAGTCAGTCCCTCCCACCAGACATCGCCCTCGTCGGATAGGGCAACGTTAGTGAAAATAACGTTCTCTCGCAGTGTCTCAACAGCATTGGGATTGGTCTCTATACCGGTGCCAGGGGCGACACCGAAAAATCCTGCCTCGGGGTTGATTGCCCACAGGCGCCCATCTTCTCCAGGGCGCATCCAGACAATGTCATCACCCAGGGTCTCTACTTTCCAACCTGGGATGGTTGGCTGCAGCATAGCGAGGTTAGTCTTTCCGCAAGCAGATGGGAACGCAGCTGCGATATTGGTGACTTTACCTTCGGGAGAAGAAACCTTGATAAGGAGCATGTGTTCAGCAAGCCAGCCCTCGTCACGGCCGATAACCGAAGCGATACGTAGAGCAAAACACTTCTTACCGAGGAGAGCATTACCGCCGTAACCGGAACCGTAGGAGAAAATCTCGCGGGTGTCAGGGAAGTGAGTGATGTATTTAGTTTCGTTGCATGGCCAAGAAGTATCTGGGCGGGTGTTGCCATCAACATCAACTAGTGGGTAGCCAACGGAGTGAACACCGCGCACGAATTCGCTGTCCTCACCCATTGCGGCTAGTGGCTCGTTTCCGGTGCGGGTCATAATGTGCATGTTTAGAGTCGCATATGCGGAATCGGTGAGTTGCACACCAGTGTAAGAAATTGGACCGCCTACAGGACCCATCGAGAATGGAATCACGTACATGATGCGGCCGCGCATAGATCCGTCGAAGTGCGGTTTTAGTTCTTCTTTAAGCTCGTCAGGGTGGCGCCAGTTATTGGTTGGTCCGGTCTCTTCCTGAGTTTCGGTAGCAATAAAGGTGCGCTCTTCAACGCGAGCAACGTCACCTGGGTCGGTGCGGGCTAGGAAAGAGTTTGGGCGAAGTTCTGGGTTGAGTCTGATTAGACGACCGGCTGCTATTTCGCGCTCTGTTAGGAGTTGGAAGTTGGCCTCTGAGCCGTCATACCATTCAATGCTGTCAGGCTTTAGAAGTTCCGCCATCTCGGCGACCCACTGCTTGAGATTCGCAGGTGCGATATCTGGGGCATTGATTGCTGCTGCTGTCATATTGTTTGGCATTAGTTCAACTTTCCGACTTAGTAAAAACTGTGCGTATTACGACTAAACCACAGATATTGCCAGCTGAACTCGGTAATATGTAATCAAATATTCCCTTTTTTGACAGATAGTAATGAAATAGCGAATGCCATCAACAAAAACAAATTCCGCCACAGTTGGCCGCAGAATCCGCAAAGTTCGTGTGGAAAAGGGCCTAACTTTACAACAGCTCGGCGATCTGGTTGCACTCAGTGGATCCCAGATATCTCTGCTCGAATCGGGTAAACGTGAACCAAAGCTGGGCACACTGATGCAAATTGCTGAAGCACTCGGTGTTGAGGTTTCTGCACTACTGAGTAGCGCCCCGCTTGATGAGCGTGACAGCCTTGAAGTTGCCCTAGAGGAGGCTTCAAAGAGTGACCTCTACCGCTCACTCGGATTACCTGTGTTCAAGATCAATAAGAGCGTGCCCAACGATGTGCTGGAAAACATGCTCGGTCTCTACCGTGAACTGGTGCGCCGAGAGAGTGAAACGATTGCCACCCCCGAAGAGGCACGCAGGGTAAACACTGAACTCCGGAACACTATGCGCGAACTCAACAACCACCTGCCTGAAGTTGAAAAAGCCGCAGCAGACATCCTGAAAGTATCCGGACAGCTCGCAGGCTCGGCACTTTCCCACAGCGCAGTCGCCCGAATGGCGAAACACATGGGTTTTGAAATTATCCACGTGGATGACCTACCCCACTCGGCAAGATCGCTCACCGATATTGAAAACGGAATTATTTATCTGCCACCAGCATCCATTCCGGGTGGTCACGGCCTTCGTGCGCTGGCGCTCCAAGCGATGGCCCACCGCGTGCTCGGACATACCGCGCCAACCTCCTATGCAGACTTCTTGAAACAGCGACTCGAAATCAACTACTTCTCTTCAGCGGTGCTGATGCCGAGAGACGAGGCAGTATCGTTCGTGAAGAACGCTATGGACGCGAAAGATCTGGCGGTCGAAGACTTCCGTGACGCATTCGGAGTAACTCACGAAACCGCAGCAATGCGCCTCACAAATATTATGACCAGCGAATTCGATATTCGGATGCACTTTATCCGCACCGGAGGGCAGGGCGAAATTCTAAAAGCCTACGAGAACGACGGCTTCCCACTTCCTCGCGACGTCACCGGCAGTATTGAGGGCCAGCAAATCTGTAAACACTTCCCAGGTAGGGCAGCTTTCGAGCAGAGGGAGCGCACCACTGAGTATTACCAATACACCGATACGCCGGTCGGGACATTCTGGGGCACTGCCCAGATTGGTCAAACCGCCACCAGTGACTTCTCAATCAGTGTCGGAGTTCCATACGCCGATGCTAAATGGTTCCGCGGAAGGTTCACCGAGCTTCGGCGGCAGTCGACCTGCCCCGACGAGAACTGCTGCCGTAGACCCGATCCGGAGCTGGCAAGTAAGTGGTCGAACAAGTTCTGGCCTAGCGCAACAGCGCACGTGCACATCCTTGCGCCACTGCCTTCTGGAACCTTCCCGGGCATCGACGATAACGAGGTATATAAGTTCCTCGAAAAACACTCATAAATCGCGGGTAGAATTTATCACTATGGCAGTGCCAAAAATTTTACTTTATTACTCATTCAAGCCCGTCCCAGATACTGACGCGGTGAAACTCTGGCAACGCGATTTATGTGAGGGTCTTGGCCTACGCGGTCGAATCATCATCTCCAAGCATGGAATCAACGGCACAGTCGGTGGCGATATTAACGCTGTCAAGACATACCTGAAGAAAACCAAAGAGTACTTCGGGAAGATGGATGCCAAATGGAGCGACGGTACCGGTTTTGACTCTGAAGGGTTCAGCCTGGACTTTCCGAAACTGAGCGTGAAGGCTAGGGATGAGCTGGTCGCCTTTGGAGCGCCAGACGAGGTTCAGGTCGGTTCACACGGTGTAATCGGCGGTGGCAAGCACCTAAAGCCTGCTCAGGTGCATGAGCTAGTTGCCGAACGAGGCGAAGAAGTGGTGTTCTTCGACGGTCGCAACAAGTTTGAGGCCGAGATCGGCCGCTTCAAAAACGCGGTTGTGCCAGATGTTGAAACCACCCACGATTTCGTGAACGAACTAGAGAGTGGAAAATACGACCACCTCAAAGACAAGCCGATCGTGACCTACTGCACTGGTGGCATCCGCTGTGAAGTTCTTAGCTCACTGATGATCAATCGCGGGTTCAGCGAGGTCTACCAAATCGACGGCGGTATTGTTCGTTACGGCGAAACCTTTGGCGACGAAGGTCTGTGGGAAGGTTCACTCTACGTATTTGACGGACGCAAAACCATTGACTTTAGCGAGGGTGCGAAGAAGATTGCAAAGTGCGCGGTCTGTGGCACCAGCACTTCCTGGATGAACAACTGCCTCGATGCAAGTTGCCGCGCACAGCTTCCCTCCTGCGAAGGATGTGCAGATGCGGTTTGGTGCGAAGCGCACTCTGCCACAGCTGACCCCCGCAGTGCCGGAACCAGCAAAACCAACGATCAGCTGAGCAAAGCAACAAGCAATGCCTAAAGCACTTTGGCTAAGCGAACAAGGTCTTGCAGCTGAACTGCGTGAAGTCACCGAGGCGGAACTTGCTGGGACTAGCGACCAGGCTGGGGCTGGAAGCGACTCCGATACCAGGGTGCGCATCCGCGTGGAATATTCGGATATCAACTATAAGGATGCGCTGGCAGTTACCGGCTCACCCGGCGTTGTGCGTAACTATCCACTTGTACCCGGAATCGATGTAGTTGGGGTTGTTGAGAATGACCCGAGCGGCACTTTCAATCCTGGCGATCGAGTAATCGGTGTCGGCGGTGGTTTGGGTGAAACTATGCACGGCGGTTTCGCAGAACTCGCGCTTGTGGATGCGCCACTTCTCACCAAAGTTCCGGAGCGTTTCGATAACCTCACTGCAGCCGCAATTGGAACTGCCGGATTTACCGCAGCCCTCTGCGTGAATCGACTGCTCGTGCACGGTATCGAGCCTGAATCTGAAGTTTGGGTAACCGGCTCCACGGGTGGTGTGGGTAGTGTCGCGGTTTCACTACTAGCTGCTCTTGGGTTTGAAGCAGTTGCTGTTACCTCCAAAGTTGCCACCGCCGAGGATTACTTGCTCGGCTTGGGGGCAAGCAGAGTCGTGGATGCTGGCGATTTCAAAGAAGCTGGCAGGTCGCTACAGTCGGCTACCATCGGCTCCGCTATTGATACCCTCGGATCTGTGCCACTTGCGAACCTTCTCGCTCGCACTGTACCTGGTGGGATTGTGGCCGCTTGTGGTCTTGCAGCCGGCGGAGATTTACCAACAAGTGTGATGCCGTTTATTCTGCGTTCGGTAACACTCGCTGGTGTGAACTCTGTGCATCCACTTCCCGGATGGCGCGAAGCTGCTTGGGACCTGCTCGACACTGCGCTAGACACCGATGCACTGCTTGCTGCTACCCGCGAGATTTCTTTACCAGAGGTGGCGGATGCCGCAAAGACACTACTAGACGGAAGCAACAGCGGCCGCTTCGTGGTGAAGCTTTAGAAGTACTTCGGTGTATCGCCTTCCTTCGTTACTCTCCGGATGAACCAAATGCTTAAAACGATAAAGAGAATAACGCCACCGACAGAAAGAATTACTGGCCAAGTGTAATCAACAACTCCAAAATCATCACAATCTTCCTCCTAACCGGCGGGACAGGTATCAATAAGTATCAAATTCAACAAATTCCACATAACTCCTTCTCCTTGTTTCATCGAAACTCCAATGTTTCTATGTGCCAAGTAATGCAGTCATATCATTTGCGCAAAAAGTAATACAGGTTTTGTGTT
>JAHBSP010000005.1 GCA_019639055.1 Microbacteriaceae bacterium
GGCACATATTGAAACGAACGTTGGGTAGATCGCCGATAATCTCCTGAACTCTAGCGTCGTGTTCTACGTACATAGAGATCATTGCCACAGAGCCGGAGTCACTCAGGATCCACTGAATCTGCTTGGCACTTGAGGTGTCGTAAATCGGAACCATGATTGCGCCTGCATACCATATTGCGAAATCTAAGAGGGTCCAGTCGTAGTGGGTCTTGCCCATAAAGCCGATCATCTCGCCAGGCTTTAGTCCTTTAGCTACTAGGCCCTTAGCAACTGCGATTACTTCCTGTTCAAATTCTTTCGAAGTAACATCGCTCCACTTGTCGTCACCTTCAAGCTTGCTAAAAAGCGGCTTATTTGGTGTTTGTTTAACTCTTTCGACAAGTAGTCCAGAAGTTGTTAGCTTCGGGTCAACTGGCACAATCAATGGCTGAATATCTGTCACTGGTAACTCCCTCGGTACCTACGGTTTTTACTTTCTAAAAATAAAGACTACAACGCTTAGGAATAGATTGCCTCGATGGTTTTAGACCAATCCTGCAAAATCGCCTGTCTTTTTATACTTAATTTTGGTGTTAAGTGTCCTGCTTCCACTGTAAAGTCTCCAGGGAGCACCACAAACTTCCTTATTGACTCTGCCTGTGAGACGTTGCTGTTGGCAGCATCCACAGCTTCTTGAAGGACAGCAAGTACTGCAGGGTTATCTTTTGCTTCTAAAACGCCCATTTTTGGATCGAGACCAGAGTTCTCTAACCAGGCTGGGAGCATCTCTGCATCAAGAGTTATCATCGCCGCTACAAACGGGCGGTTATCTCCTACAACCACTATTTGGCTAACGAGTGGATGGGCGCGGATTGGGTCTTCAAGAATCGCCGGAGCCACATTCTTACCCCCTGCGGTAATAATTAAGTCTTTCTTGCGTCCAACAATTGAGAGATAACCGTCAGCGTCAATGCTTCCGTAATCACCCGTGCTAAACCAGCCATCTTCGTCAAGCACCTGCTTAGTAGCATCGGTGTTATTAAAGTAACCGCGCATAACCGATTGGCCCTTAATCTTGATTTCACCGTCGGCATCTATACGAATAGCGTTGCCTGGTAGTACAGTTCCTACCGTGCCAATTTTCAGATGTCCGGTTCGGTTAACTGTGATTGGTGCTGTGGTCTCTGTAAGGCCGTATCCCTCAAGAATCTGCACGCCCATCCCGCGGTAAAAGTGCGCTAAGTCTTTACCCAAAGGTGCACTGCCAGAGATTGCGTATTGCGCTCTGTTTCCTAGAAGTTTTCGCAATTTGGAGTAAACAAGCTTGTCAAAAAGACCGTGCTTTGCCTTCAAAATTAGGGATGCATTACCCGAGTCGAGAGATTTTGAATACTGGATTGCTGTTTTAGCCGCTGCTTGGAATATCGATCCTCTGCCACTGGATTCTGCGCGGGAAGCGGCAGAGTTGAAGACTTTCTCAAATACCCTCGGCACTGCAAGGATAAAAGAAGGGCGGAAAGTTTCTAGTGAGAGAAGCAACTTTGTAGTATCAGGCTGATGCCCGACCCTGATTCCCGAATGAACTGCAACCACCGAGATGAAGCGCGCGAAGACGTGTGCCAGTGTCACAAACAGCAGAGTTGAGCTTCCTTCTCCAACAATTTCAGGCATGGCTGCTGCCGCATTCCTAGAAGTATCAACCAGATTGGAGTGGGTTAGCTCCACACCGCGCTGAACTCCGGTTGATCCGGAAGTGAAAATAATGGTTGCTAGGTCGCTACCCTGAACTTTGGCGTGTTCAGCCTCTAAATCATTTTCGGAAACTTTCTTGCCCAGTTCAACCAGCTTCGAAAGATCATCCGTGTCAAGGCGCCATATTCTTAGATCCGCCTCAAGGTCGGCACTGACTTCGTCAAGCTTCGCCCACTGGGAGCTATTTTCAGCAAAGATATGCGTAATCTCTGTCTGGTTTAAAATTCCTAGAATCTGTGCAGGGGAGTTGGTTTCGTAAAGTGGCACCAGAATTGCGCCACTCCACCAAACAGCGAAGTCGATTAGAGTCCACTCAAAACGAACCTTGGAAATGATTCCGACACGATCTCCGTAGCCAATACCGGCTGCATGTAGGCCTTTAGCAAGCGCTACAACTTTCGCTTTGAAGTCTTCCGCTGTCATATCCTGCCAAGCGGTTCCTTTGGGAACTGCAAAAAGTGGTAACTGGGGAGTAGCTTTGGCGCGATTCTTCAATAAATCGACGGTTGTGAGACTGGGATCGGTTGGAAAAATCGGTTCAGCAGTACTTACTAGCATTTATGACCTCAAACTTTACGCTCGGAAACCTTGGCAATTAATTGGTTTAATCCTAGACGGTAGAGAATTGAACTAGGCTTAATAGTCTGATACGAAAGGCGAAACACGCGTGATCTACTGGCTGATGAAATACATCATTGTGGGCCCAATCTTGTTATTGCTATATCGTCCAAAAATTAAAGGAAAAGAGAATCTTCCCAAAGAAGGTGGAGTAATTCTTGCCAGTAATCACCTCTCTTTCGTGGACTCAATTTTTCTTCCACTAGTTCTGCCTCGAAGCGTGTCATTCTTAGCAAAGAGTGAATACTTCACCGGTAAAGGTATAAAGGGATTCTTCACCAGACTTTTCATGAAAGCTACCGGACAGCTCCCGATGGACCGTTCCGGTGGTCAGGCAAGTGCCGATTCTCTGAACACTGGTCTTGAAGTGCTTGCTGCAGGGAGGCAGCTCGGAATTTACCCGGAGGGAACTAGAAGCCCAGACGGCAAGCTTTACCGTGGCCGCACCGGAGTGGCCAGAATGATTCTTGAATCGAATGTTCCGGTAGTCCCGGTAGCGATGATCGATACCGAACTTATTATGCCAATCGGGGCGAAACTGCCAAAGATTAAGCGGGTTGGGATAACGTTTGGGGAACCAATTGAGTTTTCCAGATTCCAAGGACTTGAGGGTGATAGGTTCATTCTGCGGTCAATCACTGACGAAATTATTTATTCGATTATGGAGATATCCGGTCAAGAGTACGAGGACATTTATGCGTCCTCTATTCGCCAAAAAATGGATGCTGAAAAAGCAAGGAGAAAAGTAAGTGCAAATGCCAGATGAGTCAGTTGTAGCGCCCACACCAGAGCTGCTAGCTGGTCTTGACTATTGGCGCACGCTTGATATCAAACAGCAACCACAGTGGAGTGACCCAACCCAGGTTGCAAAAGTTACTGGCGAATTAGCGAGTCTTCCGCCACTTGTTTTTGCTGGTGAAGTAGACATCTTGAAGGATCGTCTTGCAACAGCTGCTCTTGGAAAATCTTTCGTTTTGCAGGGCGGAGATTGTGCCGAAACTTTTGAAGGCGCAACAGCTAACAATATTCGTAACCGAATCAAGACCTTGTTGCAGATGGCTGTGGTGCTTACCTACGGTGCTTCTGTACCGGTAGTGAAAATGGGGCGCATGGCTGGTCAGTTTGCCAAGCCTCGCTCAAATGACAGTGAGACTCGGGGAGATGTAACCCTTCCTGCATACCGAGGCGACATTGTTAACGGCTATGATTTCACTCCGGAATCGCGCACCGCGGACCCACAGAGAATCCTGCGTGGATACCACACATCCGCATCCACTTTGAACCTGATTCGCGCATTCACCACGGGTGGTTTCGCAGACCTCAGACAGGTTCACTCCTGGAATAAAGGTTTTTCTTCCAACCCAGCAAACCAGCGCTACGACAGTATGGCCAAGAAAATTGATAAGGCCATCAGGTTCATGGAGGCGGCCGGCGCTAACTTCGATGAGCTGCGCACAGTCGAGTTTTACACGGCACATGAAGCTCTCCTTTTGGAATACGAACGTGCCCTCACCAGAATTGACTCCCGCAGTGGCTTGGCATACAACACTTCCAGTCACTTCCAATGGATTGGAGAACGTACTCGCGGACTAGAGGACGCACATATCGATTTCCTCAGCCGCACCGAAAACCCAATCGGTGTAAAACTTGGTCCAACGGTGACCCGCGACGAGGTGCTTGCTCTAATCGAGAAGCTTGATCCTAAGCGCGAGCCTGGTAGGTTAACGTTTATCACTCGCATGGGTGCTGGCAAGATTAGGGATGCTCTACCTCCGATTCTAGAAATTGTGAAAGAGGCGGAAGCGCCGGTTCTTTGGATTACTGACCCGATGCATGGCAACGGAATAACCACACCTACCGGTTACAAGACCAGGCGTTTCGATGACGTGGTAGATGAAGTACACGGCTTCTTTGACGCGCACAAATGGGTTGGAACCTACCCCGGCGGTATTCATGTTGAACTGACCGGAGATGACGTTACCGAATGTCTGGGAGGCTCTGAAAACATCGACGAAGAGACTCTAGCTACCCGCTACGAATCACTCTGTGACCCACGTCTAAACCACATGCAGTCGCTGGAACTCGCCTTTTTGGTTTCAGAAAAACTTGCTGAGCATTCCTAATGGCTTAGGCCTAAATATTTTCTTGCAGTAACGCTTAGTGAATAAGAAAGAGAATTAGAAGCCCGAAAAAGTCACGGTGACCACTGATCCCTTAGGTGCTTGTGTTCCCTGACTTGGTGACACCCCTGCGACAGTAAAGAATCCTGGGAAGCTATCAGCTGCCTCATTGTAGGAGAGCTTGAATCCAGCATCCGTGAGAAGTTTCTTTGCTTTGTTCCATTTCAAGTTAATTACTTTAGGAATAGTTATCAGTTCTGGGCCTTTAGAAACGTCGAATACAACAGCATCGCCAACTCTAATAACTTGCGAACCGCTAGGGGAGTAAACTCTGGTAACTTTTCCAGCAGCAATGGTGTCAGAATAAACCTGATCCGCTTGCTGGGGGAATAGTCCGACTGCTTCGAGAATGGATATTGCATCTGTCGGGTCAAGGTTCGCTACTGCTGGCAGTGCGCCTGCAGAAACCACCAGAGTGATTGGGCGAAGTTCGGGATACGTGTCCTCGGCTTTAAGATTATTGCCGTTGGCATCAAGTGCGGCAATAACCACACCCTTATCAATTTTGGTGCTAAATTCGCGAATGATTGCTTGATCCGCTGTAAAACTAGCCGTCTGAATCGTCGCGATAGCGTCTGCTTCGCTAAGTCCGACAAGTGTTGGCACAGGTAAATCACGTGGCCCGATAGAGATATAGATGGTAACCTCTACGCCCTTTTTCACAACCTCGCCGGCTGCCGGATCAGTGCCTGAAACCTTACCAATATCAACCACAGCGTCGTATCTGTCCTCGTGTACAAAATCGAGTCCGAGGGCAGTAAGTTGTTCTTCAATACTGCTTACTTCGCCACCGCTAGTGGCAGGTATCGTGACAGATGCGCCGGGGCCAGCACCAAAATACCAACCGGTTGTGGCAGCTGCTATAGCAAGAACTATGACCATGATAAAAGCGAGTGCGCCACTGCGTTTACGTTTTAGTGCAACCTGCTTTATTGCTCCTGTTGCGGTATCACCTTCAGGAATTTGCTCAGAGAGGAGCATTGTTTCATTCTGAGTCAGCGGAAGAGCAATTGTGTTACTGAGTACAGCAGTAGGATTTGCACTTCCCACAACAGAAACAAGTGGGCGAAGCGCGGTTAAGGCATTTAAAAGCTCACGGGCTGTGCTGGGGCGTTCTTCTGGATCAGGATCTGTGGCCCAAGCGATTATGTTATCGAATTCCGGAATAATATCTGCTGTTTTAGAACTCGGTGCTGGAACCCTAGAATTCGTATGTTGCATCGCGATCTGCATAGGGCGTTCCCCTGTGTACGGCTGAGATCCGGTGAGCATCTCATAAGCCATGATTCCAAGGGAATAGATATCGCTTTTTTGGTCGGCTGTTCCACGGGTGAGTAATTCCGGAGCCAAGTAAGCGATTGTGCCCAGTAATGCTTGACCGGTTGCTGTAGCGCTACTGGTTGCTCTGGCTAGGCCAAAGTCGCCTATTTTGATTCGTCCGTCATCGGCTAAGAGCACATTTTCTGGCTTTAAGTCTCGGTGAAGGATACCCGCCTCATGCGCTGCTGAAACCCCAGCGACTATTGCTTGCAAAATGTCTAGTGTCTGCTCTTGAGTGAGATTTCCGTGTGAGCCTAGAAGTTCCCTAAGCGTGATGCCTGGCAAATATTCCATGACGAGATAAGCAATTTGGGAGTTGATTCCCTGATCGAAAACGTTAACCACATTTGGGTGGGTGAGCCTGGCAGCGCTTCTGGCTTCTTGAACAAATTTTGAACGAAATGCTGGGTCATCAGCTAGGTGCTGGTGCATGATTTTGAGCGCTACCGGGCGGTCAAGTCGACTGTCTGTTGCCAGGTACACGGTAGCCATCCCGCCGCGAGCAATTCTTGACTGGATATGGTATCTGCCGTCGACAGTATGACCAACTAGTGGATCAGTGTCGATTGAGCTCATGATAAGAGTTTAATTTCTGTCACTAGGAATTAGCTGGAGGCTTGCTGTAGTTCCTAATGTTTATTGGGCCGCAGCTGGTTATCCGTATAGATTGAACCAGTGCCTAGCGTTCTTTTCCCATTTGGCGTAGGCGGTTGGATATGCTGAAATTTGCACTGCCTGAGCGGCTTTAGTAAGTTCCATGGTTTGCCAGCCTTTAATGTCTAATAGTCCTCTAGTTTTTCCCTTGTTGGGGTTTGAAGGGCCACCATAAAACAGCTTTGCTGCGTAAGCAACATCCTGCAGTTGTTCAGGGGTGCCCCAACCTGTAGACGGACGCTGTTGGAAGATCCCCACTGAGTCGCGATCTCCGTATGAAAGGTTGCGCATGGTTGATTCTTGCATGGCAGTTGCAAGCGCAATAATGATTCCGTAGTCGGGGACATTCAGCTGTTTTCCCACACTAATGATTGTTTGGACATTGGCAATTTGGGTGGAATTTAGTGAGACAATCGGATTCTGGGCGTAGTTGTAGGTAATTTCTCCAGCATTTGATGTGCCACCAGTATTGCCATTTGTATTAGAGCCAGAACTATTGGAGTTTGAAACCGATTTGGAAGCTGATTTGGTTTTAGTTTTTGTAACCGGTTTTGGAGTGTATTTAGTGGCTCCAAGTTTGGCCAACACGGTGGTGCTTGCGGAATCGATGAAAAGAGTTTGACCAACATGGATTTTCGCTGACCAACTTAGCCCATTCTGGGAGAGTAGGTCATAAACAGATACGCCGTATGACTGTGCAATGCTTACGAGAGTATCGCCTTTCTTTACCGTGTAGGCGGGGCGATTATCGAGCACTCCCAAAGCAGCAATTGCATCTTTTCTAAGGTGCAGAACCTGTCCCGCATGGAGTTCAGTTTGCCAACCTAGACCATTCAATGCCAGGAGTTCCGCTGTTGAAAAGCCATACTCTTTCGCAATGCTGCTAATAGTGTCGCCTTCCACAACTTGATATACGGGAGGTATTTCTCTCTCAGGTAGCAACGTTACTGGCGCGTGAGTAGCTTCACGAGTGGTGAGGCCTAGTTTTGCTGGTCCAGTGATTTCGCTCGGTTTCAAATCTTCAGGTTGCTTGATATCTGCTTCTTGGATTGGTGCAGTGAATCCCATAGCCATAGTTCCTACAAGCATTATTGGCATTGTTGGGGCAGTTACATTTACTTTAAATTTCATACCGGGGCGCACTTGAGGGGTCGGCAACCTCAACCTTCCAAAGGGACCAACCACTTCTCGCAGTGTTTCGCTCATGAAAAACTCCAGTTAAACAAGTTATAGATGATACTAACGCTACAGATGTTACTAATGTGAATCAATATTTGGGCGTGTTCACGATATTCTTGCATCGTGGATTTAGACGATTTCTATACTGTTCCAGAAGTTGCAGACATTCTTTCCCTGGGAATTACCAGAGTGCGGCGACTGATCGAAGAAAAGACACTCGGTGCAATTTACATTGATGGGGTGCTTAGGATCCCAAAAAGTTTCATAAAGGATGGGGCTGCTTTCAGTGCTCTGAAAGGAACACTAATTCTCCTTGAAGATGCCGGCTTCGAACCGGGAGAAGCCGCCGAGTGGATGATTACTGAAGAGCCCTCATTGGGAGTAAAGCCAATAGATGCGCTCCTTGCCGGAAGAAAAGCCGAAGTTAGAAGAGTTGCGCAAGCATTGCTTTAGCTAGGCGTTTCTGACCGTACTTTTTATTGCTAGGTCACGGAGGCGCATCCTAGGGCCGCTGGCCAAAGTATCTGTTTCAAGGGCGGTGCGGGCAGCCTCGAGGTTTCGCGAAATCATTCTCTCGACCGTGTCTCTGGAGCCCGTGCTCTCAATAGTTGTGCGGAGCATCTGCACCTGCTCTGCCGTGAGTGTGCGATCTCCTAAAAGTTCATCGAAGACTCTACGAGTGGATGCTGGCAGTTTTCCGCGAGTAAGTGCCACTAAAACTGTGCGCTTTCCCTCGCGAAGATCATCACCCGCAGGTTTGCCGGTAAGTGCCTCATCGCCAAACACTCCCAGTAGGTCATCTCTTAGTTGGTAAGCGATTCCGAGAGGTAGTCCGAAGTCGCTCAGCACCTGCAACTGTTCACCAATGGCGCCAGCCATGGCAGCGCCTATTCTCAGTGGCGCCTCTACGCTGTATCTAGCAGATTTGTGCACCAGCACCCGCTGAGCCCTTGCTAGTTGCTCGTCATCACCGGCAAATTCCCAAGCGCTCTCCTCAGTGACATCAAGGAACTGCCCGAGAGTTACTTCTGTGCGCATGCGGTTTAGTTCATTAGCTGTTGCGGTTTTAACCTCTGGCGACTCAATCAGATTTAGTGCCATTCCGAATAATTCGTCAGACCAGACCAGCAGCAAGTCACCTAATAGGATTGCGCCTGACATCCCGTATCTATCCGGGTCCCCACTGTATCCGCGCTCGCGATGGAGGTTGGCCAATTCTACGTGGGCTGCATCTAGGCCACGTCTAGTGTCAGAGTTATCAATCAGGTCATCATGAACTAAAGCTGCGGCGTGAAAGAACTCAATTCCAGCTGCAAGCAAGTACACGGCTTTCATCGGAACAGATTCAGAACCGGAAGGGTCAAGTGGGTCTGTTCCTGGTAGGCAAGACATATATCCCCAGTATGCAAACTGTGCCCTGGTGCGTTTTCCGCCACTCATCAGCTTAGAAGCGAAGTCGAAAAGCGGTGCTGCATCCTTCAAATCCGTGAATTCTTCACGCTTGCGCTCGATGAACTGGGATATTACTCGATTTACGATTTCATGTACTTCTGCCACATGCCCATACTATTCCGAGGATTACGGCTTACAATATCGCTAAGCGAAAAGGATTTAAAAATATGGCACTTTCCGAAAGGGAACAGAGACTACTTGAAGAGATGGAGCGCAATCTCTATAAGAGTGATGCCGATTTTGTAGAGCGTCCAGATAGTTTTTCTCCCAGCGTGCGTAACATTACACTCGGCGTAGTTACAGCTGTTGTCGGTATTGGCATCATGATTACGGGAGTGAGTATTCAGACCCTATGGCTGGGAATAATTGGATTCGCTGTTATGTTCCTTGGGGTGTTGTTAACGCTTAAGCAGGATAAGACCAAGCCAGCAAAAGTTTCTGGTAAATCCACAAACACCACCAATGCTTCAAAAAGCTTCATGCAAAAAGCCCAGGATCGCTGGGAAAAACGTCAAAATCCTGACGAATAATTTTAAGCAGCTCAGTATGAGCCTAAATTAGCAGCATCCCAGGTTTCAGTTCAATACAGTATGGAAACAATAAGACACGCTGAACTCCATTTACCCCCACCGGGGGTATTTTTTTTGTTTTCCTGAGACTTTTTTGAGTAACTGACACTAAAAATCCCCAATGAACTAGGGATTTTATAGATTTTTTCGAATCAAACATGAAAATTACTCCACCTCTTGTGTTCTGATATTTCAAGGTATATTCTCGAGAAACGCCAAAAAACTTTGCGTTGGTGGTTGAAAGTGGAGTAAAGTGGAGGAAAATTCCCGTTCTGGCCGGAGAGGAGGGTAAGTGTTCTTCGGTACACATATGCCTAAACTCGACGAAAAAGGACGTCTGGTTATTCCTGCTAAGTACAGGCAGGCGCTTGCCCAGGGTGTAGTTATCACCAAGGGTCAGGATCGTTGCTTGTACTTATTCCCAATCGCACAATTCGAAGAGCTGGCGCAAAGGATCCAATCTGCTCCAATGACGAGCAAGAACATCCGCGAGTACCAGCGTCTATTCCTGGCCGCAGCATCCGATGAAATACCAGACAAGCAGAATCGACTAACCATTCCGCCAATCTTGCGTGAATACGCAGGGCTTGACCGTGACTTAGTGGTTACCGGTGTTGGTTCTCGTTTAGAGATCTGGGATGCAAATGCTTGGAACGAATATGAGGCAGCGCATATCGATGCGTATTCAGAGCTCGCGGAGGAGGTGGTCGAGGGTAGTTTCTAACCCTTGGTACTGATTCCTGGCTTTGAGCTCGGAGGTACTTCCCCGATTTCCGATATTAAAGACGGGAATCAGTGTCAAGGGATAGCGCCCTTAATATGTTGTCCACTGAAATCCACAAACCAGTATTGCTTGAAGCGGTAACAAGATTATTGTCACCCTCACTAGCCGATTCAAAGAGCATTTATTTAGACATGACTCTCGGTATGGGTGGTCACGCCAGAGCAATTCTTGAAGCAAACCCAAATGCTTCTCTAATCGGAATTGACAGGGATACCGATGCGCTAAAAATTGCGTCTGAGAACCTGAAAGATTTTGGTGACCGCGTCGAACTTCACCATGCGGTATTCGATGACGTCAGTAGTGTGCTTAACGGCAGGAAAATCAATGCTGCCCTTCTAGACCTTGGCGTTTCTTCACTTCAGTTAGACAGTGATGAGCGCGGTTTTGCATATTCAAGAGACACCATCCTCGATATGAGAATGGATCAGAGTTCAGGAGTGTCTGCAGCAGAATTTCTTGCAACAGCATCTATCGGGCAATTGCGCTCAGTTTTTGAAAAATACGGTGAAGAGAAACTCGCAGCTCGTTATGCGCGCGCAATTAAAGAAAGCTCAGTTTCACCAAAAACTACTGGCGAGTTGGTGCAGATATTGCAGGATGCCACACCCGCAGCTCTAAAAAACCAGGGACACCCAGCAAAACGGGTGTTCCAAGCACTGCGTATTTACCTAAATCAGGAACTTACCGTACTTGAGGATGCACTTCCCACAGTTCTAGATTCTCTGACAGTTGGCGGAAGAGTCGTGGTGCTTTCGTACCACTCCTTGGAAGACAAAATCACTAAACGCATCTTTGACAGTGCATTACAAAGTGCGGCACCTCCCGGACTACCTGTTGAGCCTGAACACTTGGCAGCAAAATTTGGTGCGGTTATTCGTGGAAGTGAAAAGGCATCCGAAGTGGAAATTTTAGAAAACCCTCGCGCAAAGAGTGTGCTTATGCGCTCAATCGAGAGGGTGCGTAATTAATGAGTAATGCTTTAAGAATTTCTCGGCCAGCCGGGTTTACTGACAACGCAGTGGCGCAAAGACCAATACGCGAAATACCGGGGCAAATTAGCGAACCTAAAAAGGGACGGCTAAGAGCGGTTACTAACACTCAGACTTCTGCGCGTACTAAAAGTCGCCCTAAAATTCAGTTTGCAGTGGTGAGCGTTTTAGGGTTAGCGCTAATTATGGGCGCCCAATTGATTATGAGCCTGGTGCTAAGCGATGGGGCGTACCAGTTATCGAGACTCAAGACTGAAACAGTGCAGTTGCAGAGAACGACTGCGGATCTTTCACAAAAGATTGAAGTTCTTGCTTCGCCACAGAATCTAGCGGTTTCGGCAGAGAAGTTGGGGATGGTCAGTGCGACTCGTCCGGCATTCCTGAATCTGAATACCGGAGTAGTTACTGCCGGCGTTAAGAACATCGGCAGAGGCACATCATTGTTAGGTAAGACTTCAGTCTCCAACATTGCTCTTGAGAAGTTGGGTTATCTAACTGTCCTCGCGCCAGAAACAAGTGAAACAGAAATATTTTCAACGACGACAACCACCACAACAACGAATACATCCGCAAACGATCCGAACTCTACCGGCATAATTGCTGGCCCAAAGACTAACTAAAGCAGGAATATGCAAAGCGTATTTATGACCAGAAGACGCGTGCTATTTGGAGCAATCCTAGTGGTTGCGCTTATCGCTGCTTTTGTTATTCGGTTGGTAGATATTCAGGTTGTGCGTGCAGGTGAGATAAACAAGCAAGCAGATGGCCGTCGCGTTGTAACCAGCCCGATATACGGCGAACGAGGCACAATTTATGATGCCAACGGTCAGGTCCTCGGTGAAACCGTCATAAAGTACAACATCACCGCAGCGCCTAATAATGTGATGCCTTTTAGTTCCAGAAGGCTTCCAGATGGAACTGTTGAAAAGATCCCACTTGAACAGGTAGTTAATGAACTCTCCGAAATAGTGCAGGTTCCTGCTGATCAAATCATGTCAGCCATAACTACGGACCCTGAAGCAAACTTTGCTTACATCGCTAAAAGGGTAGATTTTGATACATACCAACGGGTAAAAGAATTGGGCATCAGCTGGCTTTACTCTGAGCAAGTTCCTACCAGAATTTATCCCAAAGGGGCTGTGGCTGGAAACATTGTGGGCTTCCTAAACGAGGTCGGTGGCACCGGTGTTGAGAACTTTGCAAACCAATGCTTACAGGCTGTGGATGGCAGTGAAACCTACGAGCGTAGTGCTGATGGGGTGCGCATCCCCGGTTCAGATATTGTCGTCGAACAAGCACAGGATGGTGGGGACGTAACCCTCACAATTGATGCTGATTTGCAGTGGTTCGTTCAACAGGCGCTACAAGAAACTACCAAGGAGCTTGGCGCTAAGTGGAGTATGGCAATAGTCATGGAGGTTGAAACCGGAAAACTTCGCGCAGTTGCCGAATATCCGGTGGCTGATCCTAACTATCCTGGGGCAACCGAGGCAGAAACATGGACCAGCCGAAGTTTCACTTACCTATTCGAGCCCGGTTCAACCTTCAAATCGCTGACTACCGCAATGATGTTAGATGCTGGTGTGCTCACTCCTACAACTAAATTTTCAGTTCCAGGAAAGTGGCAACCACGCACCGGGGTGAATGTCACTGACTCTTGGAATCACGGTACTTTACAACTAACTACAGCAGGAATTCTTATTAAAAGCTCAAATATCGGTACCTCACAGATGGCCGATCTAATGAGTAAGGAAGATCGCTACAATTACTTCAAGAAGTTCGGTATTGGAACCAAAACTGACTCAGGTTTCTTGGGTGAAACACACGGAAGTCTCGCAAAGGCAGCCAATTGGGACAATCAATCCAACTACACAATCATGTTTGGACAGGGTGTTTCTGTAACAGCTGTGCAATTGGCAAGTGCATACCAGGCAATCGGCAATGAAGGACTGAGACTTCCAGTACAACTGGTTGAGAACTGCACACTGCCAAGCGGTGAAGTAATTGAACCAGAACAGGAAGAACCAGTGCAGGTTGTTTCTCCTGGCGCGGCAAACACCACAATCAACATCCTTGAGAATCTAGTAAATAATTCTTGGTTAACCTCCAGACTTCAGATTGATGGTTACCGGGTAGCTGTTAAAACCGGTACTGCTGAGGTTGCTAAGGGCGGAAAATACGTTAAAGGACTTTACGTTACTTCAAACGCCGGGCTATTCCCCGCAGAGGATCCGAAGTATGTAGTGATCGCAGTTATGGGCGAGCCAACAAAGGACAAGACTTCTGGGGCTGTGTCCCCACTTTGGAAGCAGATTGCCACTCACGTGATTAAGCATTACAAGATTGCACCTTCGACCACCAAGAGTCCTACAATTGCTCAAGAGTGGTAAGTCGAGGAGGCATAAATATTGCTTAAATCCCTGGTTTCAGAAATAGCAGCAGATATAGCAGGGAGAGTTGTCTCTGGTGGCGATAAAGAAATTTCAGGAACTGTAAGAACTAACTCACTTTTGGTTCGCTCTGGGGATGTCTTTGTAGCACTTCGAGGTAGCCAGACTGACGGGCATAAATTCATCGCCGACGCTATCACAAGAGGTGCTTCGCTAATCATCGCAGAGGAATGCGATTATGAGGCACCTGCAGTAATCCTGGTGAAGGATTCCCTCCAGGCACTTTCAGTCTTCGGTTCAGCTAATGTGCGCAAAGCGCGAGAAGGTGGCATGAAAGTGTATGCGGTTACTGGCTCGAATGGGAAAACCACTACCAAAAACATGCTGGCTGCGATTCTGAGCGAAGTTGGAGATACTGTTTTCCCCGAAAACTCTTTCAATAATTTGGTTGGAGCGCCACTGACGATGCTTAAAGTGGACGAGAACACTAAGTTCTTGAGCCTTGAGTTTGGTGCAAATCGACTTGGAACTATCGCAAAGTTAGCGGCTTCAGCCACGCCAGATACCGCGATTGTTCTAAAAGTAGGACTCTCACACGTGGGCGAGTTTGGATCAATTGAACAGGTGAGATTAGCGAAGGCAGAACTTGCTCAAGCGGTTTCTCACCGAGGATTTTTAATTCTGAATGGTGACGATCCACTGGTAACAACCATGGATGTATTGACAACTGCCAAAGTCTACAGATTCGGGCTCGATTCGAGTAACGATTTTTGGGCAGATAATGTCGAGTCAAGTATTTCTGGAACCAGCTTCACAGTGCATTTTCCAACGGGAGCAACCCTGCCGGTGCAACTGAGAATTTTGGGTGAGCATCACGTTTACAACGCTTTAGCGGCGCTTGCAGCTACCTATGTCAATGGTATTGATCCTGCTTTAGCAATTAGGGCTTTGGAAGGGATGCCAAGAGCGGCCAGATGGCGCATGGAATTACTCCCAGCACAGGGTTTTACCGTAATAAATGATGGCTACAACGCGTCTCCAGACTCAATGTCCGCCGCCCTGCGCACACTTGCGCATCTGGGACGATCAGGTCATAGAACAATTGCTCTGCTCGGTGGAATGGCGAATTTGGGCGATGAATCCTATGAAGAACATGATCGCATCGGTAGATTGGTGGTTAGGCTCAATATTTCCAAACTTTTTGTTGTAGGAGAATTGGGTAAAGGTATTCATAATGCTGCAACACACGAGGGTTCATGGGACGGTGAAAGTGAATGGGTTGCTGATAATGAAGAGGCAATAAAAATAATTCAAGCCACTGTACAACCGGGGGATATTGTTTTGACTAAGGGGTCTAACATTCTGAAGCTCTGGGAAGTGGGCGATAAATTAGCGGGGGTTGTTGATTGAGAGCGCTACTTACAGCTGCTGGCGTGGCTCTAGTTTTTTCACTACTGGTTACCCCACTCTTTATAAAACTTTTTAAGAAAATTGGTTGGGGACAATACATCTGGTGGGATCTCCCCAAATCTCACGAAGCAAAACGCGGTAAACCAACCATGGGTGGGCTGGTTCTGATATCCGCGACACTCGTTGGGTATTTCGTTGGGAAATTTGTCAATGGTGAAAGCCCTACGATCAGTGCTCTACTCGTGCTCTACATGATGGTGGGCCTTGGAATCGTTGGCTTCATTGATGACTACCTAAAAATATCGCGTAAACAGAGCCTAGGTCTCGGAGAGCTAGCCAAAATTACCGGACAAGTTATTGTTGCCGTGTCGTTTGCTGTTGCCGCCACCCTGATTAGCGATCGGGGGATGACACCAGCCTCTACTGCCATATCGTTAGTGAGGGATATAACACCAGACCTTTATATGATTTGGGGAGTTGCAGGACTAATCATTATTTGGGTGTGGATTACCGGAATTACAGTTGCCACAACCAACGCGGTTAACCTAACTGATGGGCTTGATGGGCTGGCTGCCGGTGCATCTATTCTCTCTATTGGATCTTTCGTGATTATCAACTTCTGGCAGTGGAATCAATCATGTACAAACATCAATATTGATCCTGAATTTGCCGATAAATGCTACCAAGTCCTATACCCTCTCGACCTGGCTGTAGTAGCGGCAGCTATTTGTGGGGCACTGGTCGGGTTCCTTTGGCATAACACCAACCCGGCAAAAATCATCATGGGTGATAACGGTTCCCTTGCCCTAGGTGGTGCGCTTGCCGCACTTGCCATCCTCAGCCGCACAGAGCTTTTGCTAGTTCTTATCGGTGGACTTTTCGTGGTAATTACCCTTTCAGTAATTATTCAAAGGCTTTACTTCAAGATTTCAGGAGGCAAGCGAGTCTTTCTGATGGCACCGCTTCACCACCATTTCGAACTTAAGGGTTGGCAAGAGGTCACTATCGTGGTTAGGTTCTGGATCATTGCCGGACTCTTCGCAGCTGCAGGTATTGGAATTTTCTACACGGAGTGGCTGTACCGCTAGTGAGCTTTGATTTAGCGCAATTAACCAGTTGGAATGCACCTTGGAAAGGCGTAAAGGTTGCAGTTTTCGGCGCCGGCGCCAGTGGATTCTCAGTAGCAGATACCCTTCAAGAGCTGGAATGCAAGGTGTTGTTGGTCGCACAAGAAGTCGCGAATGATCACAAAAACATGCTTGACGTGCTCGGGATTGATTACCTTGAAGCAGGTGAGGAAGAAACTATAAAAAAGTTTGCTGACTTCCAGCCAGACTTTTTGGTAGTTGCACCGGGCATCCGTCAAAGTAATCCGGTATTGCTTTGGGCTAATGAGCAGGGTATTCCGGTTATGGGAGATATTGAACTTGCTTGGAGACTAAAAGATAAATCTCATGCAGAAGTTCCTTGGGTGCTAATTACTGGAACCAACGGTAAAACCACTACAACTGAACTCATAGAACATGTGCTCAACTCACTCGGCTATCCTGCTGTTGCTTGTGGAAATTACGGCAGACCAATTCTTGACGTTGTGCGACTGCCTGAACAAGTTTCCTGCTATGTGGTGGAAATTTCCAGTTTTCAACTTCACTGGATAAATACTCGCCCGGAAGCGCAAATTTCTCCGTATGCGAGTGTTTGTTTGAATGTAGCTGAGGACCATGTTGACTGGCATGGAAGCTTCGAAAACTACAAGTCTGATAAGGCGAAAGTCTATTCCAATACCAGCAGAGTGTGTATCTACAACAAAGCGGATCCAGTAACCATACAAATGGTTGAAGACGCGGATGTTGTGGAGGGTGCGCGTGCAATTGGCTTTACACTTGGCGCTCCTGCCCCAGGAGAGCTGGGAATTATCGAGGACATGTTGGTTGATAGAGCTTTTGTGGAAGATCCGCACAACACCGCAGTAACTGTCATAGAAATTCCTGACCTCGAAAAAACCGGGCTAGTAACCCCGCACAACATAAGCAATACCTTGGCGGCGGTAGCTGTTGCCAGATCTTTTGGGATTAAGGCAGAAAATATCGCTGAAGCTTTAGAGTCTTTTAGAATTTCTCCGCACCGTCAGGAGCGGGTGGCGACTATTGATGAAGTGCTTTTTGTAAATGATTCAAAAGCAACCAATGCACACGCTGCAGGGGCCGCTTTAGCCAGTTACGAGTCGGTTGTTTGGATTTTAGGTGGCTTGCTGAAGGGGCAAGACATCAGCGAATTAGTCAAAAAGTATTCTGAAAGACTGCGAGCGGTTATTTTTATTGGCCGTGAAAAGAGTCAGTTACGGCAGATATTTGAACGACACGCGCCGTCTATACCTCAAGTAGAGGTTGAAACTAATGAGACTGAGTTAATAATGGCTAAAGCTGTTAGCGAAGCAAAACGATTCGCCAAACCGGGCGACGTGGTTTTGATGGCTCCAGCAGCTGCATCCATGGATCAGTTCAAAGACTACGCAGAACGCGGAGATTTTTTTAGAAAAGCAGTTAGGGAGTTGGAGGGGAACTAGTGGTTATTCAGCAACCGAGACCTACCAGTAACTCCACCAACCCGCCACACAGGCGCACAGCTGCAGAGTATCCTGCGGACAATACTGAGAAAGTTGAAAGCTTAGGTTTCAAAGTCTTTGTGAGCCAAGTTTTTAATCACCCTGGACGAGACTTTTACTATCTTTTCGGTATCACGATTTTTATGGTCGTGTTCGGCAGTGTCATGGTGCTTTCCTCATCTTCAGTGGAATCAATTTCAAAGTTTGGTGAACCCTTTGCTTATGCTTCCAAGCATTTCTTAATTGCGTTACTCGCTGTGCCGATGATGTTGATTATCTCGCTACTACCGAGAGTTTTTTGGTTCAAATGGGCACGAATTATTGCGATTGTAGCCATGGCGCTACAGATTGCTGTAGCAGTCGGTGGTATGTCAGTAGGCACTAACCGTAACTGGCTTAATCTTTTCGGGGTTACGATTCAGCCTTCAGAGATGATTAAGTTTTCTGTCATTTTGCTGCTAGCCGTGCTCATAGCAAGACGAACTCCGTTAGGGCCAACCTGGCAGGAGCAACTTATGCCTGCGGGAATTGCAGCAGTTGGTGCACTAATACTGGTTATGCTCGGAAACGACCTTGGAACCGCAATAGTGATTGCACTAATCTGCCTGTCTTGCTATTACTTTGCTGGAGTGCGTATTAAATATCTTTTTACACTGATTGCTGTTGGTGGAGTAACCGCTTTAGGCTTTGTGCTTTCTAGCCCGGATCGGCTAAACCGTGTAACCAGTTTTATGGCTGACGAGTGCGACATTCTTAAAGAGTGTTGGCAGGTATCGCAGGCAAACTTCGCTTTAGCAAACGGTGGAATTTTCGGTGTCGGTCTTGGGAATTCAAAAGCAAAATGGCTATATCTTCCAACCGCTGAAAATGACTTCATCTTTGCTGTGATTGGCGAAGAGCTGGGGCTGATTGGCGCGGTGGCAGTAATTATTCTTTACATTGCTATGGCGGGTGTGATGGTGCGCATCCTCGTAAAGTCCGCTGACCAGTTCTCGAGAGTTGTTGTAGGTGGTGTACTTGCTTGGGTAGTTTTCCAGGCATTGCTAAATATCGCCGTGGTTTTGCAGCTATTTCCCGTGCTGGGTGTCCCTTTGCCGTTTATATCCGCGGGTGGTTCGGCATTAGTTGCTACCCTTGCCGGGGTTGGACTTGTCCTTGGTGTTGCCCGAAGGCAGAACGCTCAGTGACAACCTATTTACTAGCTGGCGGTGGCACAGCAGGGCACGTGAACCCATTGCTGGCATTGGCTGATGAAATCCGAGACAATCAACCTGGAGATGAAGTTCTTATTCTCGGAACTAACGAGGGACTAGAAGGCAAGCTAGTTCCAGAAAAGAACTTTGAATTATTGACGATACCTAAACTTCCTTTTCCAAGAAAACTGAACGGATATTCGTTGAAGTTTCCTTTTAGGTTCCAATCATCCGTAAAAAAAATCAAGCGCATTTTGAAAGAACGCAAAGTGGATGTTGTGGTCGGTTTTGGTGGTTATGCCGCAGCTCCTGCTTACATGGCAGCAAAAAAACAGCTACCGATAATTGTTTGTGAACCAAATGTTCTTCCCGGCATCGCTAATAAGATTGGTGCAAAGTGGGCGAAAGCGGTGGCAGTTGCCTACGAGGGCACAGAACTTCCAAACGCCACCTTTGTAGGTGTACCAATTCGAAAAGAAATCTTCAAGGATCAGGTTTCAAAAACTGTTGCAGCAAAAGAGTTTGGCTTAGATTCAAAGAAACCGATATTGCTGGTCTTCGGTGGATCGCTGGGAGCTAAAACCATAAATGACACAGTCTGGCAAGCAGCAGAGAGCATCCTCGCTACCGGTTGGCAGATTTTGCAGATTACCGGCGCCAAGTGGGATGCGCCTGGCACAGCTGCAAAAGGTCACCATGTGACAAAGTATGTGAGCAAAATGGCTTACGCTTATTCGGCAGCAGATTTGGTGCTGTCGCGGTCTGGAGCGTCCAGTGTGGCTGAAATAACAGCTCTCGCAAAAGCGGCTGTATATGTGCCACTTCCTATTGGCAACGGGGAACAAGAGCTAAACGCCGGGTGGGCAGTTGATCACGGAGCAGCGATTTTAGTAAAGGACGAGGCATTCACTCCAGAGTGGGTTGAAACCTCACTTCTAAAAATCCTGCAAGACTCTGAACTGATCCAGCAAATGCGGGATGCTCACCGTAGAGCTACCTCAGCGCACAATGCCAGTGGAGCAAGTAACCTACTTGCCCTCGTAAATCAGGCCACTTCTGAAAATCACTCTTAGGCTTAAAGGGTGATTAGACCTAACCCCAACACCCAAATTCCGGAAAGTATTGAAATGCCCTATTTTGCCGGCATTGGAGGCACTGGGATGAGTGCAATTGCCAGCGTTTTCCTTGATCAGGGTTTTAGGGTTTTCGGTTCTGATCCCAAAGCATCGCCAACCGTGGATCTACTGATTTCTCGAGGAGCCAAGGTAACAACCTCGCAGATTGATCCACTCCCAGAAGGCATCGACGCATTCATTTTCACCGGAGCGCTCAAAGAAGATAATCCGCAGTATCTTGAGGCTCAACGTCTTGGAATTCCAGTACTACACCGATCTCAAGCTCTTGCATACCTTGCCCGTGGCAAAAGAATAATAGCGGTTGCTGGAGCCCACGGTAAGACAACTACGACAGGGATGATTGCTACCGCACTCAGCAAAATGGGTGCCGACCCTAGTTTTGTGAACGGTAGCCCTATATCCGCACTTGGCACAGCCGCCAAAATTGGCAAGTCAGATTTGTTCGTGATTGAGGCGGATGAGTCAGATGGTTCATTCTTGCTCTACGACACCGAAGTTGCGGTTATTACTAACGTGGACCCTGATCACCTTGATTTTTGGGAAACGGAAGAGCGATATGTTGCAGCTTTTGCAGAATTTGCTGAAAAAGCTACGGGTGCGGTCGTGCGCTGGAACGGTATTGAGGGTGTGCGTCGAGGTATTACTTACGGACTTGAAGAGGATTCCAATGTGATGCTGAATCTCAGCGAAGTCTCTCCACGCGTAAAGGGCACCGTTGATATAGCGGGTGTAACTGTGCCACTAGAACTTGCTGTTGCAGGCAAACACAATGCTCTAAACGCTACCGCTGCCATGGCAACCCTGGTTGGTTTAGGGTTTAATCCGGTACGCGCATCCGAGGCTCTTGCTCAGTTCACCGGCACCAGCCGCAGGTTTGAACTTTTGGGCACTCCGCAGGGGGTAGCAGTTTATGACGACTATGCGCATCATCCAACGGAAGTTCACGCAACCTTAGCCATGGCAAAGTCGCTGAATACTACCGGGCGAGTAATTGCGGTGCACCAACCACATCAGTTCTCTAGGACTCAACTTAGAGCGGATGAATTTGCCGGCATATTTGAAGAATTTGCCGATTTTACAGTTGTGCTCGACATTTATGCGGCCAGAGAGGAACCCATTCCGGGAGTGACTGGCCAATTTATCGTGGATAAATTCTCTAATCAATCGAAGGCAAAACATATCGGTGGATTTGCAGAGGCTACAGACTTTTTGGCTAGTTTTGCTCAGCCTGGAGATTCGGTTATTTTCCTCAGCGGAGGGGATGCTTACATCGCCGCTAATTTGCTGGTGCAGAAACTTGAGGCCAGATAATTATGCGACGCCCGTCAGCACCTGGTGATAAGGCAGCATCCGCAAGATCTGCACTAAAACAGGCAAAGGCCGAGTCTCGCAACGCAACTAGGGCACGCATCCGCTATGAAAAACAAGAAGCGAAACGATTCACTAAGGAAGTTAGACAACGTCGCATAGCCGTTTTTTCGGTAATTGGGTTCTTTGTCTGTCTAGGGCTAGTGATGGTAATTGCAATATACACTCCACTTTTTGCGGTGAGAAATATTCAGATTCTCGGTACGGAACGTATTGATCCTGCTCAGGTTGTGGCATCGCTTTCACATTTGGAGGGTGTGCCACTGCCGCAGGTTGAAAATGAGATGATTTCTGAGCAACTCTCAGATTTCAAAACAGTTGCAAGTTTCACTATTTCTCGTGAACTTCCGAATACTCTTATCGTTCACATTGTGGAACGTAAAGAGATTGCGGCGGTCAGAATTGCGAGTGGATACGAACTTATCGATGCTGCAGGCGTAGTTTTGGGGGAGAGTGAAACCAGACCTAATGGTATTCCAGAGATTTTGGTGCAGAATCTCAGTGCCGAGGACATAGTTTTCAAAGAAGTAATGCAAGTGCTGCTCTCATTCCCTCAATCTCTAAGTGAGGAACTAGTTGGTATTACCGGCACCACAAAAGACAATTTAACTATTACTCTCACCACGGGGCAGCGAGTGATTTGGGGGGATGCTTCCCAATCTGAGTTGAAAAATGCAGTCCTAGAGGTGCTTCGTGAAGCCAACGGAAATTCTCGGGATTTGATTTACGATGTTTCTGCCCCAAACTCTCCAGTTGTAAAGCAAAACACCGCCACAAACTGATACTTTTCGACACGCCCAACACATAAGCGTTCAATACAACACTTTCGCGCAATTATCTATTAGCCTTGATAATTTATAAAACTTTGAACTTCAAGTAGAGGTTAAGAGTTTGGAGGAGCGAAATGTCAAACAATTATTTGGCAGACATTAAAGTAGTCGGTATTGGTGGCGGCGGAGTTAACGCTGTCAACCGCATGATTGAAATGGGTCTGCGCGGTGCAGAGTTTATTGCAATCAACACAGACGCCCAAGCGCTCCTTCTAAGTGACGCCGACGTAAAAATTGACATTGGTCGTGAACTCACCAGAGGTCTTGGAGCAGGAGCAGACCCCGAAGTCGGGCGTAGAAGCGCAGAAGATCATGTAGAAGAGATTGAACAAGCACTAACAGGTGCTGACATGGTCTTTGTTACCGCAGGTGAAGGTGGGGGAACAGGTACCGGAGCAGCTCCTGTTATCGCCAGAATTGCCCGAACCGTTGGAGCTTTGACTATTGGTGTTGTAACTAAGCCTTTCAGTTTTGAAGGAAAGCGCCGTAGCGACCAGGCCGATTCAGGCATCAGGGCATTACGAGACGAAGTAGACACTCTGATAGTGGTTCCAAACGAACGACTACTCGAACTTAGCGACCGTGGCCTCAGCATGCTTGAAGCATTCCAAACTGCCGATCAGGTGCTGCTTGCTGGTGTTCAGGGAATAACTGATTTGATTACCACTCCAGGGCTAATCAACCTTGACTTCGCCGATGTGAAAAGCGTAATGAAGGGCGCAGGAAGCGCGCTGATGGGCATCGGATCATCTCGTGGGGCAGATCGTGCCATTAAGGCAGCTGAAATGGCTATTTCTTCACCACTGCTTGAATCAAGTATCGAGGGTGCACACGGTGTGCTGATTTCAATTCAAGGTGGTTCAAACCTCGGAATCTTTGAAATAAGTGATGCAGCAAAGTTAGTTCAAGAGGCAGTACACCCAGAAGCAAACATTATCTTTGGTGCTGTAATAGACGACACCCTCGGAGATGAGGTTCGGGTAACAGTTATTGCAGCCGGCTTTGATGAACTAAAGCCACAACCAATAAGACCACAGCATCTTGCTTCTACTGAGGAAGAGTACGCGGTCGAAAACTCGACCAGTAGTCACGACTATCAGGCAGAACCCAAGTCAGATCCCGGTGCAAACCTTCCTGACACCCAAGAATATGACTCTCTTTCTGATTTGGACGTGCCTGAGTTCATGCGATGACCTCGTTAGAGCTCTTTGAGCGTTACGAGGCTATAAATAAACAGATTAGTGATGCGCTCGATCGCGCCGGAAGGAATGATTCTGCAGAACTAATCGTTGTGACCAAGAATCATCCTGCATCACTGATTACAGATTTGGCGTCGCTGGGGGTACAGAACGTTGGCGAAAACCGTCATCAGGAAGCATCACAAAAACATAATGAAGTTTTGAGGAATGTCAGTGACGGAGCAATCGATACAGAATCGCAGATTTCAAACCTAAACTGGCACTTTATCGGGCAACTGCAATCCAATAAAGCAAAGGCAATCTGCGAGTGGGCAAATGTGATCCATTCCATTGATTCTCAAAAAGCGCTAAACCATATACTCCTTCACCCAAACAAACCTAAATTCTTTCTGCAGTACAGCGCTGACCGAGATCAAAAACGCAGTGGTCTCGGTAAAGAAGATTTGTTTGCACTGACCGAATTGATTCCAGAGACCGAGGTAAAAAGATTCCTTGGTGTAATGATGGTTGCCCCATTAAACGTGAATCCAGAAGCTACTTTTGAACAACTCAAAAATGTCTCAGATGAACTTCAGGAACGTTACCCAGAAGCGAAATATATCTCAGCAGGTATGAGTGAAGACTTTGAAATTGCGCTGCAATATGGTGCGACACACCTTCGAATAGGTACGGCAATCACCGGAAAACGTTCATCTTCGGGTTAATCTGGCAATGCAAAAGTGTTTTTCGGAGGAAAAATGGCAAATCCATTCAAGAGTGCATTAGCTTACCTAGGCTTAGTTGAAACTGATGAGTATGTTGAGGAACCTCAGCAGCGAGTCCATACAACTGAGGCGCAAGCTACACCACGTGCCCAGGTAACTCCGATTCGTCGTGCTGCTGCGAAGGGAGCGGTGGAATTGAACGAAATCATGACTGTTCGCCCACGTCAGTACCGTGAAGCGCAGGTTATTGCTGAAAACTTCCGTCAGGGTGTTCCAGTAATTATGAACCTGACCGATATGAATGACGCTGAAGCACAGAAACTTATTGATTTCTCTAGCGGTTTGGTTATGGGACTTAACGGTTCCATCGAGCGGGTAACTTCCAAGGTGTTTCTGATTTCGCCTGCATACGTTGCAGTATCCGGTGAAAGTGGAGCTCCTGAAGAAGATCTTCGCGAAGACTTTTTCGCTGACCGCTAAATTAAGAATTAGCTAAACGTATGGGGGTTATTGCTCTCATCCTTTACTGGATTGTATTCGTATACAATCTGCTAATTTGGGCACGGATCATCATTGAAATGCTAATGAGCCTGAATAGAAATTTTCGGCCCTCAGGTTTTATAGCTCTAATCTTTGAGGTGATATTTACACTCACGGACCCGCCACTGAAATTTGTACGTAAGTTGCTAAAACCGGTGCCTGTTGGCCCCGTTTTATTGGACCTAAGCCCAATATTGTTGCTGTTAGCAACATCCATTCTGCTTCGAGTTTTAGTGAGTTATATATAAATGGGCCTTACTCCAGAAGACATATTTTCTAAGCGTTTTAACCTAACTAAATTCCGTACCGGGTATGACCAGGACGAAGTCGACGATTTTCTGGATGAGGTAAGTGAGGAAATTAAGCGGCTCTTAAAAGTGATTGATGAACTAAAACGCGACAAGTAGCGTTCAACTTTATCTATTAGTTACTTTCGGGGTATTCTTGATAAATCGCAACATTGAAAGGCGCCTAAAAAAGATATGGTACTTACACCAGAAGATTTGTTTAACAAGAGATTCCAGACAACCAAATTCCGCGACGGCTACGACCAGGACGAAGTAGATGACTTCCTAGACGAAGTTACCGAAGAGTTCCGTAGGCTCATCAAAGAGAATGAGGAACTCAAGCAGTCACTAGTTGCTGCCGAATCTCGGATCGCAGAACTTCAGCGTAATACCGGTGCAACACCTTCTGTAGTTGCTACCGCACCGGCACCTGTGGCACCGGCTCCAGTTCCGACCGCAGATTCAGATGAATCGACCAGTTCCCTGCTTCAGCTTGCAAGAAAACTTCACGAAGAGCACGTTCGTGAAGGTATTGAGAAGCGCGATCAGCTTATTGCAGAAGGCCACCAAACTGCTGCGCGTATCGTTGAAGAAGCAGAGACTCGTAGTCGCCAGCTTCTCGTCGAGGCTGAAACCCAAGAGCGTGTGGTCACACAGCGTATCCAAGATCTTAAAAACTTTGAGACCCAGTATCGCCAGTCACTCAAGGGTTACATTGAAAGTCAGCTCAGTGAGTTGAACAAAGCTCTAAACGAAACTCCATCCGCTCCTGCCGGGGCATAAACTTTCGGAGTTAGGCAATTACTAGGGAAAGCATTCGTGCCAGCCTGACGATCATGGTATCGGCACTGTTGCTTACCGGTGTAGATCAGCTAGTCAAATATTTAGTTTCGACAAATATGAGGCTGGGGCAGAGCATCCCAATTATTGGTGAATTTCTGCAGTTCACCTATGTTAGAAACCCCGGCGCTGCTTTCTCGATGGGAGCAGAATACACCTGGGTTTTCAGCATTATTTCGTCACTGGCTGCAATTTTCATCATCTGGTTCTCGCACAGGGTGACCTCTAAAGCGTGGATGCTTGCATTGGCATTCATTCTGGGTGGGATTCTCGGCAACCTGGCAGATCGACTTATTCAGCCACCCGGTTTCTGGCACGGTGAAGTTATTGATTTCTTAAACGTGATGAACCTACCCGGAATCTTCAATCTTGCGGACTCGATGATTTTTGTTGGGATGGCAATCTACGTGATTCTGATTGTGCGCTCTCACCCGTATAACAAGAACTTGCTTACAGAGATGGAAGATGCCCCTACAGGCTCTTAGAATTCCAGAATCTGCCGACGGTATGCGGGCAGATGCTGGCGTTAGTGAACTTGTTGGACTCTCTAGGTCACAGGTATCAAAGCTTATTGCTGCGGGGAACGTCCTTGTTGATGGTAAACCATTGAAAAAGTCCGACACACTTACAACAGGTACCTGGCTTGAAGTTTCTTGGGAAGAAGTGGATCCACACTATGTCGAACCTCGTGAAGCTGAAGATTTAGAAATCGTGCACCTGGATGATGAGTTTGTAGTTGTCAATAAACCTATTTGGGTTGCAGCCCATCCATCCCCGGCATGGGAAGGTGCAACGGTTCTTGGTGTGTTGGCAGCACGCGGAATCAGCGTTGTAACTTCTGGAGTGATGGAGCGTGCCGGTATCGTGCAACGTTTGGATGCTGGCACTAGCGGCCTAATGGTGGTTGCGAGAACAGAAAATGCCTACTCGAATTTGAAAGAACAGTTTCGTCAGCGAGAAGTTTTGAAGATTTATCATGCCCTAGTTCAAGGACAGATGGATCCGGTTCAGGGAACCATCGATGCGCCACTTGGCAGACATCCAAAAAATGATTTTCGTTTCGCCGTCCGTGAAGGCGGCAGACACGCCATAACCCACTACAAGACACTGGAAGCGCATCGTTTCGCATCACTATTAGAGATAACTCTAGAGACGGGACGCACCCATCAGATTAGAGTTCATTTCTCGGCGCTTAAACACCCTCTCGTTGGAGATTCAATGTATGGTGCAGATCCTAAGCTTGCCGAAAGATTAGGTTTGGAACGGCAGTGGTTACATGCAGTAAAGCTAGGGTTTAAACACCCAGCAACCGGTGAAAATGTTGAGTTTTCCTCCGACTATCCGAGTGACCTTGCCGGCGCCCTTGAGGCGCTCAGGGTAAGTTAGAAGATGTGTCTGAATCGTTTGTCCATCTCCATGTGCACACGGACTATTCGATGCTGGATGGCGCTGCCCGTATTGCTCCACTTATAAAATCTGCAGTAGAGCAGGAGATGCCTGCAATCGCCATTACCGACCATGGAAATGTGCATGGGGCTTATGAGTTTTGGGATGAAGCTCGTAAACAGGGCATAAAACCAATCATCGGTACCGAAGCATATTTAACTCCGGGTACACACCGATCAAGTCGCACCAGAGAACGTTGGGGTGATGGTGGCGATGATGATATTTCTGGTGGTGGCGCATACACCCACATGACCCTTCTGTCTGAGACAACCGAGGGCATGCACAACCTTTTCAAGCTTTCATCGTTTTCGTCTATTGAGGGTTTCTATTACAAACCAAGAATGGATCGGGAACTTCTCCAGAACTATGCGAAAGGGATGATTGCAACCACCGGTTGTCCAGGTGGCGAGGTTCAAACACGGTTACGTCTCGGTCAATACGAGGAAGCACTCACCGCTGCAGCTGATTTCAGAGACATCTTTGGCAAGGAAAATTTCTTTGTCGAGTTGATGGATCATGGGATAGAAATCGAGAAGCGAACTCGTGACAGTCTGCTGAGTATCTCTAGTGAGCTGAAGATTCCATTGCTAGCAACTAATGATCTGCATTACGTGCATCAGGAAGATCATGAAGCACAGGCAACAATGCTTTGTGTGCAGTCAGGTTCAACACTGGATGATGAGAACCGCTTCAAGTTTGAAGGGACTGAGTACTATCTAAAGTCGGCAAAGCAAATGCGCGATATTTTTAGAGATGTTCCAGAAGCTTGCGATAATACTTTGCTCATTGCCGAGCGAGTAAATGTCGAATTCCATGAACGTGACTTGATGCCTAAGTTCCCAGTTCCTGAAGGAGAGACTGAAGCAAGCTGGTTTGAAAAAGAGGTTTGGGAAGGACTAAAAAAACGCTTAGGCGGAGCCATTCCAGAAGCGTATCGAACTAGGGCAGACTATGAAATTTCTGTCATTACCTCTATGGGCTTCCCATCATACTTTCTGGTAGTTGCCGACTTCATTGGTTGGGCTAAGCAGCAAGGCATCAGGGTTGGCCCGGGACGTGGTTCTGCTGCCGGTTCTGTGGTTTCTTGGGCACTACGTATAACTGAGCTTGACCCAATTGCACACGGGCTGTATTTCGAACGATTCTTGAACCCAGAGCGAGTCGAAATGCCCGATATTGACATCGACTTTGACGATCGCAGACGTGGTGAAGTAATCACTTATGTGACTGAGCGTTATGGAGAAGACCGAGTAGCTCAAATTGCGACTTTCGGAACTATAAAGGCTAAACAAGCGCTTAAAGATGCAGCCAGGGTGATGGGTGAACCATTTTCTACCGGTGACAAACTAACCAAAGCAATGCCACCAGATGTGCAGGGTAAAGGTATGACTCTGTCTGAAATTTTCGATTCGAGCGCAGACCGCTACAAAGAAGCGGGAGAGATGCGCACACTTGTCGAAGAAGATCAAACTTTCCGCAGAGTCTTCGACCGCGCTCTAGGCATTGAGGGTCTTAAACGTCAGTCTGGTGTACACGCTGCCGGTGTACTTATGAGCTCCGAACCGCTTATTGAAGTTGTGCCGCTCATGAAACGGGAAGATGATGGTGCCATAATCACGCAGTTTGATCAGCCACCGCTGGTAAAACTGGGTTTATTGAAGATGGACTTCCTTGGGCTTCGTAACCTTACAGTGCTCACAGATGCACTTGCGATGATCAAAGAAAATCACGGTGTAGACATCGTGCTTGAAGATCTTCCTCTTGATGGTGATGAAAAAGTTTATCGAATGCTAGCGAACGCAGAAACAGTTGGTGTTTTCCAGCTTGAAGGTGTTCCGATGCGTGCGCTACTTCGACTTTTGAAACCAACGAGGTTTGCAGACATAGTCGCAGTCAATGCTCTCTTTAGACCCGGTCCGATGGGTATGGGCTCTCATACTAACTACGCGCACAGAAAGAATGGACTGCAGCAGGTTCAACCAATTCACCCAGAACTTGATGAGCCGTTGCGTGAGATCCTTGTAGAAACCTACGGGCTTATTGTTTACCAAGAACAAGTAATGGAAGCAGCACGGAAAGTTGCCGGTTTCTCTCTCGGTCAGGCAGATATTCTCCGTAAAGCCATGGGTAAAAAACTCAAAGCTGTGCTAGATAAGCAGTGGGTTGAGTTTGAAGCAGGTGCCGTTGCAAACGGATTCTCAGAAGGCGCAGCTAGAGCACTCTGGGATGCGCTACTACCTTTCGCAGACTACGCTTTCAATAAAGCGCACTCGGCCTGTTACGCGGTAATCAGTTACTGGACCGCTTATCTAAAAACTCACTACTCTGCTGAATACATGGCTGCACTGTTAACAAGTGTCGGCGGTTCTAAAGAAAAACTTGCCCCTTATTTGAGCGAATGTCGCAAGATGGGCATTGAGATTTTGCCGCCAGACGTCAACGAATCATTTCAAGACTTTAGAGCGGTAAATGGCAAGATCCGTTTCGGACTTGGCGCTGTAAAGAATGTCGGTCATCACGCGATTAGCGGAATCATTTCGGCCAGAGAATCTGAAGGGCTCTACACCGGTTTTCATGATTTCCTCAGAAAAGTTCCCACCCAGGTGCTACAAAAGCGCACAGTTGAATGCTTGATAAAAGGTGGCGCATTCGACTCCTTCGGGCACACAAGAAGATCGCTACTCGAGATTCACTCTGTGGCTGTCGATACCGCACTTTCTCTAAAACGCAATGAAGAGTCAGGGCAAACGGATCTCTTTGGTGGAGCCTTCGATTTCGTTGAAGAACAGTCACATATCCCTGCCAGTCCGGAATGGATTAAGCGAGACTTGCTGCGCTTTGAACGTGAAATGTTGGGTCTTTATGTTTCCGATCATCCACTGGCAGGGTTGGAGAACCTAATCGCAAGAAATGCTTCACAATCAATCGCAGAACTAATGGAAGTCGCCGAGGACCAGGCACAGGTTACGGTCGCGGGGCTGGTCACTTCAGTAAACATTCGCACCGCTAGAAAATCTGGAAACCAATACGCTCAGGTTACTGTTGAAGATTTCACCGGCGAAATTTCGATCATGTTTATGGGGAAGACTTATCAAGAGTTTGCTCCTGCTTTAGATAGCGACACTATTGTGGCGATTCGCGGCAGAGTAAGCATTAGGGATGAAGAAGTTGGTGTGAACGCCTACTCAATGACACTGCTCGAAGGTAGTGCCTCATCTAATGAGCCCGTCGTGATTCAAATTCAGGAAACAAGAGCTACTCCGGATCTAGTGCAGGCAGTAGGCGACATACTTATCAGACATCCTGGTGATAACGAAGTCCGTATGAAACTGATCGGAAGCTCCGGCGCCCGAATGTATGAAATCCCTTATGCGGTTAAAATAACTCCGGATCTATATGGTGAAATCAAGAGCCTATTGGGATCTGAAAGCATCAACTAATGAGCAACATTATGCAAGTAATCGACTGGAGGGGCAAGCCAGGCCTGCCTGTTCTTGATAGAGCCAGCCAAGACAGTTCTAGTGTTTTGAATACGGTAATTGAATTAGTTGAAGAGGTTAAATCCAGTGGCGTTGCGGCGATAAAGGCGCAAACTGCAAGATTTGACGGTGTGGAACTGAGCGAGATTCGTGTCACCGATGTTGAGATTGAAAATGCGCTCCTTAGCCTCCCTGAAGATTTAAAAGCAGCAATTACTGAAGCTATTCGTCGAGTTAGAATCGCAAGTCGTGCACAGCTTCCCAAAGAGACAAGCGTAGTTTTTGACGATGATTCCTCGGTGACTACCCGCTGGGTGCCACTGAATCGGGCAGGGCTCTATGTGCCCGGAGGTAAAGCAACTTACCCGTCCAGTTTGATCATGAATGTGGTTCCTGCACAGGAAGCAAATGTAGGGCATATCGCTCTGGCAACTCCAGCACCGGTGAATGATGTGGTGTTGGCAACAGCAGCACTGCTTGGTGTCACCGAGATTTACAAAATGGGCGGAGCTGGTGCGGTAGCAGCATTAGCATACGGCCTTCCGGAGATTGGTTTAGAGCCGGTGGATATCATCACCGGACCTGGAAACGTCTATGTCTCGACAGCTAAACGCATTGTCTCCGACATTGTGGCCATTGATTCAGAAGCTGGCCCTAGCGAGGTGCTTATCGTTGCAGATAGCAGTGCCAATCCAGAATTCGTGGCGGCTGATTTACTTTCCCAGGCAGAGCACGACGAAAATGCTGTATCTATTTTGGTGACCACCGAAGCATCCCTAGCTGATCGAGTGCAATCCTCACTAGAAATTCGCCTCAGTAAAACTAAGAATAGTGAACGTGCTAAGAAGGCTTTACACGGTCCCCAGTCTGCAATAGTCATAGTGGATGATTTAGAAACCGCAGTAGATTTAGCCAACGCTTACGCATCAGAGCACACTGAAGTTCATACTGAAGAAGCGCATCAGGTGGCACTAAAAATTGAGAATGCCGGGGCGGTTTTCGTTGGGGATTACTCGCCGGTAAGTTTGGGCGATTATCTTGCCGGATCTAATCATGTGCTACCCACCAGCGGGACAGCAAGATATCGTTCTGGTCTTAACACATCCACTTTCTTGAAATCTCAGCAACTAATTGAGTATCCGAAGAGAGGCCTTGCTGGGGTTGCTGAATTGGTTGAAGTATTTTCGGAATACGAGAATTTACCCGCTCATGGCGAAGCAGTCATCGCTAGATTTGACGAAAAACTAACTGAGAAAGAGGAGGGTGATTAGCAGTGTTTTGCCCTTTCTGTCGTCATGCAGACACCAAAGTTGTTGACAGTCGCGTCTCTGATGATGGCACCGCGATTCGCAGAAGACGTCAGTGTCCAGAATGTCACCGCAGGTTCACCACAACAGAGACTGCATCCCTTTATGTGGTGAAACGTTCTGGAATCGCCGAACCGTTTAGCCGCGATAAAGTTATCGCGGGTGTGCGAAAGGCCTGTCAGGGCCGGCCAGTTACTGACGATGACCTAGCTTTGCTCGCTCAAAAAGTCGAAGAAACCCTTCGAGCCAGTGGCCAAGCACAGGTTGAGAGTGACGAAGTTGGCCTCGCGATTCTTAGCCCTCTGCGTGACTTAGACAAGGTCGCTTATCTGAGATTTGCATCCGTTTATCAGAGTTTTGAATCTTTGGATGATTTCACCGAAGCAATTCAAATGCTTGAGGGTGGAGAACAAACAGAAACCAACGATGTATAGCTTCCTCTACCGAAACATTATTTCCAGAATAGATGCTGAAAAGGCTCACCATCTGGGAGCGATAGTTATAAAAACACTCGGTGGTTTTCGCTCACTACTTAGAAAACCAAACAAGGTACTTGCCAAAGAAGTAATGGGAATCAAATTCCCCAGTCCGGTTGGTATCGCGGCTGGGTTTGATAAAAACGCCACCATGGTGAGAGGGCTGAGTGCCTTAGGTTTCGGATTTATTGAAATTGGGACAGTTACCGCACATGCACAACCTGGCAACCCGAAACCTAGACTCTTTCGTCTAAACGATCAACGAGCGTTGGTTAATCGCATGGGTTTCAACAATGAAGGCGCAGTAAATGTTGCTAAGCGATTGACAAAACTCCAAAAACTTAGAAAAGCCGGTGTTGTTATCGGTGGCAATCTTGGAAAATCTAAAGTTACTCCCATAGACGAAGCCACAAGAGATTATGTAACCAGTGCACAACTGCTTGCACCCTTGGTTGATTATTTAGTTATAAATGTGTCTAGCCCCAACACACCTGGACTCCGCGGATTGCAAGAGTTAGAAAGCTTGCGTCCGCTAGTAAGCGCAGTTCAGGCAATATCTCCTGCGAAGCCACTAATGGTAAAGATTGCTCCCGATTTGGACGATGATCAGGTTGTGGGAATGGTGAAGCTGTTTCGAGAACTTGGTATTGCAGGAGTAATGGCAACCAACACAACAATCAAGCATTCTTACCTAGAGTCTGGTGGATTATCCGGTTCACCGCTTGCTCCCAGAAGCAAGGAAGTGTTGGAACTTATACGCAAAACAGACAGTGAGATTGCGGTAATAAGTGTCGGTGGTGTTGCAGATGCAACTGATGTGCGTGATCGCTTAAAAGCTGGCGCCGACTTAGTACAGCTCTATACAGAATTTATTTTTGCTGGACCGCTGCTTCCAAGCAGAATCAATAAGGGTCTTACTCAGGATATTCGCCGCGACGAACCTGGGGCTTAGGGATTCGCATCGGCCGCATTTGAATAGTGCGCATCGCGGTGTAGAGCTTTAGCTTTTCAACGTTTTCGCCCCATTTAGCGTTGGCAAGTTTTTGCACTCTGGCTCCTGCAATTGCAGCATCAATAATCATTACTGCAAGGAAAGCCCAGAATGTGTAAATCGCTACAGCCTGAATTTCTGCGTTGGGCATGAAAGAAAGCACAACTACAGCTACTGCGAGTGGAACCATAAATTCACCGACACTGTAACGCGCATCAGTGTAGTCTCTTGCGAACTTCTTCTGTGGTCCTCGCTCTTTTGGTGGAAGGAATTTTTCGTCACCGCGGTTTAGGCCTTCACGCGCCTTTTCTCGGTACTCTTTCTTCTTGGCACGGAGTTCTGCCTTGGAGTTAGTCACCAACGGACGCTTCCGGGCTGCTTCTTGATCTTGTCTTCTCGGCGTTGGCCGACCCTTAGTGTTATCTTCCACCCCTTAAGATTACCTGTATGAGTATTGATGAAAACCTGCTTGAGACAATTCGTGCTGAAATTGGATCAAATTTCCCTGTAACCGTCGCAGATCTATGCAATTTGGTGAAAATCCCTTCAGTTTCATTTGAGGGTTTTGACCTAGAACACGTGCAAAACAGCGCGGCCGCGGTAAAAGCACTTTTTGAAGAACTAGAGCTTTTTGAAGAAATCAAAATTGTTACTGCACCGGTTCCTGGCAAGGAGACCCACGGTAAGCCAGCGATTCTTGCCAGGCGTAAGCCTAAGAACGGGGCGGTAACCGTATTGCTGTATGCCCATCATGATGTACAACCTGAGGGTGATCCAGGACTTTGGGATACTTCTCCTTTTGAACCGACCCTAAAGGGAGAGCGTATTTATGGGCGTGGTGTCGCAGACGACAAGGCCGGCGTGATGACACACGTGGCAGCACTCAGACAATTGAAGTCACTGAATGCAGACCCTAATCTCGGTCTTGCACTCTTTATTGAGGGTGAAGAAGAATCTGGGTCACCTTCATTCGCTAATTTGTTGAAAGAGAACGCTGATTTTCTGGAATCCGATGTCATAATCGTCGCTGACAGTGGCAACTGGAATGTGGATACTCCTGCAATCACAACGGCACTTCGCGGTAACGTGCGTTTTACCATCGATATTGCGACACTGGAACACGCTTCTCATTCAGGAATGTTTGGAGGCGTGCTACCCGATGCCACAATGGCAGCTATAAAGCTGCTTTCCACATTCTGGAATGAAGCAGGGGAGGTCGCCGTAAAGGGGCTAACCACTTGGGAAACTGAAACTCCTGAGTATGATGACACCCAGCTAAAGCACGAAGCTGCTCCTTTGGATGGTGTTGAACAAATTGGTACCGGAACAATTCTTGGACGAATCTGGGGTAAACCTTCTGTGACTGTAACGGGTATGGACATCCCGAGCGTTAGAAATGCTTCCAACACCCTGGCGCCTAATATCTCAGTGGTTGTCTCTATTCGTATTGCGCCGGGACAACTGGCGAAGGATGCGTGGGTTGCCATTGAGAAACACATTGCGGAAAACATTCCATTCGGTGCGCACTATTCAATTCGTGATTTAGAGCTCGGAAACCCGATTCTGGTTGATGTGACCGGAGAAGCTGCTGAAACCATGATTAGTGCAACTGAGGCAGCATGGAATGAAACCGTAGTTTTGCAGGGTGTCGGAGGCTCTATTCCGTTCATTGCTGAGCTAAAGGAAACCTATCCGAAAGCCGAAGTGCTAGTTACCGGGGTTGAAGACCCCCAGTCTATGGCGCATTCACCAAACGAGTCATTACATCTTGGTGTATTTAGACGCGGTATTGAAAGTGAAGCGCTTTTCTTAGCCACTTTAGACTCTAGCCCTTACAATGGTTAGTGAAAGGATTACTCATGAGCACTATTTCAGAACCCAAAGCACATCAGGTCACTATTACAGATACTGCAGCCGGCAAGGTGCGTGAACTACTTGATCGTGAGGGACGTGACGACCTAAGACTCAGACTAGCGGTACAGCCCGGTGGTTGCTCTGGTCTTATTTACCAACTCTATTTCGATGAAAGACTACTGGATGCCGATGCAGTGGTGGCTTTTGAACACGGAGTTGAAGTCGTTGTAGACAAGATGAGTGTTCCCTACCTAGATGGCGCTGTTGTTGACTTCAAAGATTCCATTGAACAGCAGGGTTTTACCATTGATAATCCCAATGCAGCAGGTTCTTGTGCATGTGGAGACTCTTTCCACTAAATTCTTCCTAAAAGAGCGCGCCAGAGTGGCTTATGCACTTGTCCTTTGGCATAGACTGGTGAAGAGATATCTTCATCGAAATGAGAGTTCGCGTGAAAAAGCATTACCGTAGATGGTTTTTAGCAGCGGCAGGAGCATTTGCTCTTGGCCCAGCCCTGGCTGCTTGTACTCCTTTACAGCAGACAGGATATTTACCTTCCGACGATACCGTTACCAACCACACCGGCGTAATTATTGATACTTGGGTCAACGCTTGGATTGTGCTGATGCTGATTGGCATCTTGGTATGGGGTCTTATTATTTGGGCAAGCATTGTATACAGGCGTCGCCGTGGTCAGACTGCACTTCCTAAGCAGACCCGTTACAACCTGCCAATTGAAACTTTCTTTACATTTGTTCCGCTAGTGCTAATTCTCGGCATGTTCGCTTTCACTGCAAGGGAGCAAGCAGTAATTGAATCTCGCTGGGATGAGCCAGACGTTGTTGTAGAAATCCAAGCAAAACGCTGGGCTTGGGACTTCAACTACAAGACTGAAGATGGTGGTCACTACTTCGCGGGTATCCAAACACAGTTGAAGGAAGGCAACACCGAGCCAGACCCTGCAACAATCCCAGAAATTGTGTTGCCAGTAGGGCAGAAGGTTGAACTTCAGATCAAGTCACGCGATGTCGTGCACTCAGTATGGATCGTGGAGCATCTTTACAAGAAGGATGCCATCCCTGGTCACACCAACTACTACAGTTTTATCCCCAATAAAGAGGGAGTTTTCACTGGTAAGTGTGCCGAGCTCTGTGGTGAATACCACCCATACATGCTCTTCACTTTGAGAGTCGTGCCACTTGCCGAATACGAAGCATATGTTCAATCGCTACCTGCCGGTCAGCTCGGCGACGAAGCTAACCCACAGTACGACTAGGAGTTTGAAAAGAGAATGTCAACACTTACACAAGTTCCTGTGACTCGCAAAGGTAATTTAATCGTCAACTGGATTACCAGTACAGACCATAAAGTCATCGGGTACATGTACCTGATCGCATCCTTTAGTTTCTTCCTAATCGGTGGCGTAATGGCTCTACTTATTCGTATTCAGCTGAGCAACCCAGGCTTGAACGTTATTCCAACACCGGAGCAGTACAACCAACTCTTTACGATGCACGGCACAGTCATGCTACTTATGTTTGCTACACCGCTATTTGCCGGTTTTGCGAACGTGCTACTTCCATTGCAGATTGGTGCACCGGATGTGGCTTTCCCGAGACTAAACGCGCTAGCTTTCTGGATGTTCCTATTCGGTTCGCTTATCGCTCTCGGTGGATTCCTAACTCCGCAGGGTGCAGCATCCTTTGGATGGTTTGCATACCAGCCACTGGCTAACGAAGTATTCTCACCCGGTCTTGGTGGAAACCTCTGGGTACTTGGTCTAGGCCTCAGCGGTTTCGGTACCATCCTCGGTGCCGTGAACTTCATCACCACAATTCTTGTGCTTCGTGCTCCAGGTATGACCATGTGGAGAATGCCAATTTTCTCCTGGAACGCGCTAATCACTGCGATTCTGATTCTTATTATCTTCCCTGTGCTAGCGGCAGCAATGTTTGGTATGGCCGCTGACCGAATTTTCGGGGCACATATTTACGACTCAGAATTCGGTGGAGCATTGTTGTGGCAGCACTTGTTCTGGTTCTTCGGACATCCGGAAGTGTATGTTATCGCACTACCTTTCTTTGGAATCGTAAGTGAAGTTATACCGGTATTTAGCCGAAAGCCGATATTCGGATACAAGACACTGGTTATCGCTACAACGGCGATTGCTGCACTTTCCGTGACAGTATGGGCACACCATATGTATGTCACAGGTGGTGTGCTACTGCCGTTCTTCTCGCTAATGACCATGCTTATTGCAGTTCCTACCGGTGTGAAGATATTCAACTGGGTAGGTACCATGTGGCGCGGTTCAACCACCTTTGAAACCCCGATGCTGTTTACCCTCGGATTCTTGGTTACCTTCACCTTCGGTGGTCTAACCGGTGTTATTTTGGCATCTCCTGTGCTTGACTTCCACATTTCAGACACCTACTTTGTGGTTGCTCACTTCCACTACGTTGTGTTCGGAACAGTGGTGTTTGCGATGTTCTCTGGTTTCTACTTCTGGTGGCCAAAGTTCACTGGAAAGATGCTAAACGAGCGACTCGGTAAAATTCAGTTCTGGATGCTATTTATCGGCTTCCACATGACCTTCCTAATCCAGCACTGGATTGGTGTTTTGGGTGGTGTTCGCCGCTACTACACCTACATGCAGGAAGACGATATTACCTGGATGAACGAGTTATCCACTATCGGTTCCATAATTCTTGGACTCTCTGTGGTTCCATTCATCATCAACGTTTATGTGACCTCTCGTAAGGGCGCAAAGGTGAACGTGAATGATCCTTGGGGCTATGGTCGTTCACTAGAATGGGCAACCTCTTGCCCACCGCCAAGACATAACTTCACCTCGATTCCAAGAGTTCGTTCAGAGTCTCCAGCTTTCGATTTAAATCACCCTGAGTATGCGGGAGGAAAACTTTGAAGACTAACGCCATAATTTGGTGGAGCCTCGCGATTTTCTATGGAATCGTAACTGTAGTTTATGTACTTTGGTTCTATTTAGATAATCCAGAAGGATTCCAGTGGGTAGGCGGGCCTCATTCAGAAGGTCTATGGGTAGGTATTCTTGCTCTCGGTCTTACCACGGTGCTTTCAATATTCATCGGTTTCTTCGTAACCCGATACCACAACCGTTCCGGTGGGCTATTGCCTGAAGACACTTTGGACGCGGAAATTGATGAAGGTGACCCAAATATCGGACATTACTCTCCATGGAGCTGGTGGCCGATTGTGCTAGCTGCTGGTATGGCTCTCGTATTCATTGGTTTAGGAACCGGATTCTGGCTAAGCTTCTATGGTTTACCAGTTGCCCTAATCGGCCTAGTGGGTTTTGTTTTCGAGCATTACCGAGGCACTTTCCAACACTAAACATCGAAGGATATCCCAGCAATGTCTGATCTTGGAAATGAAGATATCCCGGTACGTAGGAGTAACTACGTACCGCCCGAGAACGATGCCCCTGCAGAAGCGGAGTTTGTTAGCGACGAACAGTTAGCTTCTCAGATTGCTGCTGGACTTCAAGATGGCGTGAATATCGAACAGCTAATTAGCAAACTCGAAGGTGAACTTGGAAAGCGTGAAGAGCGCAAAGAAGATTATGAGCGCTGGGCACAGCAATCAGTAGAGCAGCAAGAACCAGTTGTAGTCATTCCAGAGCCGGTAATTGTGGGAAGCGAAGAGAGCCCTGCTGTTGGTGCTTTTGAATCAGCTGAAGTTCCTGCTGTTGAGGCGGCAGTTTCGAAAGAAATCCCAGTCACGCAGGCTCAGTTTTCTGAGGGCGTTGTTTCTGAGGAAAGTCCCGTTGAGGAAGAATGGCATGCGGAAATCGCTCCCGAAGATACTGAGGGCGAAGAGCTTGAAATTCTTCCGGTAGTTGACACTGTAGATTCACTAATTTCTGCGGCTAAAGTTGAGGCTCATCTAGTCAAAGCTCCAGACACATTCATAGAGCATTCTGGCGTAACTGAAACAGCTATTCACTTACGAAACGGTAAAGCAATTAGACTCTTCTGGCTCTGGTTTGCTCCGATGTCCTCGATTTGGGTGCTTATTGCTGGAGCTAGGCTAACCACCGGCACTCAAGATTTATGGCAAATGCTTATTGCCCTTTTGCTAGGTACCGGACTTTCACTTATCCCTGTGATTGTTGGCACAATAGCTTCAAAGTGGAGCGGACAACCAACCATGGTAGTTTCGCGAGCGACATTTGGACATTTTGGGAATATCTTGCCGGCTTTAGTTGCATACCTAAGCAGGTTGGCAATACTGCTGCTGTTCCTTTGGATTATTAGTTCCGCGTCGTTACCGCTTCTAAAACTTCTGCCTTTTGGGTTTGAAGATAGCATTCTCAGAAGTATTGCAGCAGGGGCAGCAATACTTCTGGCGATGATATTTGCTTTGATTGGCTACAAACTTATTCGCCTGTTGAGCATACTATTCTCCATCACATCGATATTTGGAATTGGTTCACTGGTTTACTTCACTGCTCCACTTCTAAACTTCAACCGGATTCTGGATCAGCCCGCGGGCAGTTGGTGGGCAACTGTGGGAGCAGCAGTATTCACCTTCGCTATAGTCGGAATTATTTGGTCACAGGGTGCTGGAGATCTCGCAAGATATCAAAGACCAAGTTCCAGCACCTCGGCAGCTGCAACTAGCGCATCGTTAGGCTTCATTATTCCAATTGCAGGACTTTGTGTTTGGGGAATAATGCTTGCGTTATCTACTCCTCAATTCGCCGAAAGGCTTGGTAGCGATCCATTCGCTGCGCTACTTGAACTAATTCCTGGCTGGTTGCAAGTATCAGTGTTAGTTTCAGTGATCTTGAGCCTGCTGATTGCAATCACCATGGCAATATATTCAGCTGGACTGTCACTACCTGCTACCGGCATAGCGATAGATCGCGGGACTTCAACAGTGCTCACCATGCTATTAGCGGCTGGTGGCGCCGTATACGTGACCTGGAACCAAGTTGTAGGCATGGCTAACTTGCCTGCTCAGCTTCTGCTCGTCTTAGCGGTGCCGACAGCTGCTTGGGCTGGGCTTTTCAGCGGTGAAATGTTCTTACGTGCCAGAAGATTTGATTCTTATTCACTGGTTCATCGCGGTGGGGTCTACAAAAACTTTAGAAGTATCCCATTCGTGAGTTTGCTGCTTATTTCCGGTGTTGGCTTTGCTTTCATTCAAAGTCCAATTGAATGGCTAGGCTGGCTCGGCTACGGTTACAAGATTCCTGGGCTAACTGAAATCTTCCCAGACATTGAACTTTCTCACATTGGGGTGCTTCTGGCACTCATTCTAGGAATTCTTGTGAGCGTTTCCACATCGCTTAAATCCATTCGTGAACAAGAAATGGTTCGAGATTCTTCACTGAAAATTCGTAACTGATGAGACTAACAGAAGTAGTCAAAAAACTAGAAGAAGTTTGGCCGGTTTCTGGCGCACTTGAATGGGACAAGGTAGGGCTGGTTGTTGGTGGCAACACCGCAGAAATTAGCAAAATTTTATTTGCGGTCGATGTCACTTTTGAAGTTATTGATGAGGCTAAAGCAGTTGGTGCAGAGCTGATTGTCAGTCACCATCCATTGCTATTTCATCCGGTGAATGCTTTCACGGATTCTAACTGGCGTGGAAAAGTAGTCACCGAATTAATTCAGAATAATATTGCACTCTATGTTGCACACACGAACGCCGATATTATTGCTGGGGGAACATCAGATGCTATCGCTAAGGCACTGGGGCTCTCCGACACTAAACCAATTACTGAAGATGGCATTGGACGAATTGGACGTTTCAAAGCAAGTGTTCCTCTTATAGCGCTTGCCCAGAAGCTAAAAGAGATACTCCCCGAAGATATCTCTGGGGTAAAAGTTGCTGGTGATCCGGAAAGATCAATAATTACAGTTGCTATCTGCGCTGGCTCTGGTGACGATCTTTTTGATTTTGTGCAGGAAGCGGATGCTTACATTAGTAGCGATTTGCGTCACCACCCAGCACTTGACGCCACTCTAGACTTTGCTGTCAGGGGAGGCCCGGTGCTAATTGATGTTTCCCATTGGGCAAGCGAATTTTTGTGGATTCCGGATATGGCAGAATACCTGAAATATAGACTTGAAGATGTTGATGTGCTGGTTTCTAAAGTGCGCACTGAACCTTGGACTTTTCGAGCTTAGTAGGGGTATTAATGAGAGTGGATCCGAGAATTCAGCGAAGACTGCTTGATTTAGCGAGTGTAGATTCAGCTATTCGAAACGCTAAGGTTGACTTAAATAAGGCGACCTCTGGTAGTGCTCAAGACATCCAGTCGGAGAAAGCAACAGTAGCGGGGGAGCTCCGTGATCAGCTAGCAATCGTTGACGGTATCAAAGTTGAACTCCGTAAAGTTGAAGACGATATTGCTACAGCTCAAAGCAGAATTGAACGCGATAAAAATCTACTCGCTACAGCAACCGAGGCAAAAGACATTTCAGTTCTCTCCGCAGAGATGGATAAGCTCGCAGAAAGAATAGACGCTCTGGAAACCAAAGAAATTGAGATGCTCGATACTAAAGCTGAGGCCGAAGCTAAACTTGCTGAAGTGCAAGCAAAATACGAGGCATTAGGCAATGAAATAACGTCCTTTGAGAGTGAACAAAACGAGAAAATTTTGGTCGCCAAAAAGGAATTAGACGAGCTGCTCGAGAATCGCAAAATAATCGAATCTGAATTCCCTGAAGAATTATTGGCTCTATATAACAAACAGCTTGAGCGTTACGGTGTCGGGGCAAGTGAGCTAGTTGGTTCAGTAACTAGCGCTACTGGCATAAGTATTCCGGCTACAGAATTAGCCAAAATACGAGCAACTTCCCCAGAAGAAATTGTGCTTTGCCCCGATTCAAACGCAATCTTAGTTAGGTAAGTTTTGAGTTTTATTATCGAGGGCGATGGTGGATCGCGTGGAAATCCTGGCGTTGCGGCGTCGGGAACAGTTGTGTGTGCTGAAAATGGGCAAATTTTGGCTGAAATCGGACGTTTTTTGGGCGAAACCACTAATAATGTGGCTGAATACACTTCGGTGATTGAGGGGCTGAAATGGACCCTGCTGAAGGATCCTGTAGCAAGTGTGCACTTTAAGATGGATTCAAAGCTAGTAGTTGAGCAGTTGTCCAGCCGTTGGAAAATCAAAGATGAAAAACTTCGCGCACTAGCAAAAGAAGCAACTGAACTGTACCGAGGCAGAAAAATTACTTTTGAATGGGTTCCGCGTGAACAAAATAAACGCGCTGATGCCATTGCAAATGAAGCAATGGATTTACTAACCAGCTTTAGCAGGTAACCTTATTACTGAAGAGGTCGACCAGACGGTCGCGGCTATTTTGGTCGAGGAACGTCCGGGCTCCACAGAGCAAGGTGGTGGGTAACGCCCACCCGGGGTAACCCGAGAGCAAGTGCAACAGAAAGTAAACCGCCAGGCAACTGGTAAGGGTGAAACGGTGGTGTAAGAGACCACCAGAGGATTGGGAGATCAGTCCTGCTGGGTAAACCTCACCTGGAGCAAGGTCAAATAGGGATGCGTTTAGACTGCTCGTTTAGCATCCGGGTAGACCGCAAGATACCAGTGGCAACACTGGTGCTAGATAGATGGCCGTCACGGGAAACCGTACAGAACCCGGCGTATCGGTTGGCCTCTTCACTTCCCTAAATCGCTAGGCTGGCTGCGCCAATAATTCCGGCATTGTTGCTAAGTTGCGCTGGGACTATTTCCACATCCGACTTTATGTAGGGCAGTAGCAGTTCATGGTTCTTTATTACGCCACCACCAAAAATATATAAATCAGGATTAGTAATGGTGGTAACTAGCTCTAAGAAGCGGCTTAGAGCTTTAGCCCACTCTGCATAATCGAGTCCCAGTTTCTCCCTGGATCTGCTGGAAGCAATTTTTTCAGCATCCACACCATCCATAATTATGTGACCAAATTCGGTATTCGGGATTAGATTCCCATTGTGGATCATTGCTGAACCGATTCCGGTGCCGAGGGTAAGCATGAGTACTGTGCCAGGGATATCTTTAGCCGTTCCGTACTTTACTTCAGCGATTCCTGCCGCATCAGCATCGTTAACAAAATGGATGTCTGTACCGAGCTTGCTTTCAAACATTCGTTCCGCATCCAAACCAATCCATTCTGGGGAGATATTTGCTGCAGTGAGCGTATGTCCCTGCCTGATTACACTCGGGAAGCAAACACCAACCGGAAGTGAATCCTGTTCGTGAGCAGAAATAATCATCTCGTAGAGGGTTGCTACCGACTCGAGAATATCCGCAGGTTTGCCCCCTTCAGGTGTGCTGACCTTGAAGCGTTCGGTAAGCAGAGTTCCGGATATTCGATCAACAACTGCACCCTTTATGCCGGTGCCGCCAATGTCTATACCAATCGCTTCCAAGAAGATTCCTAGTCTAAGTATTTATCGTAAATCGTTTAAGTGTTTTACTCGAAAGAGTGCTCTTCAGCTGGAAAACTGCCAGATAAGACATCGTCACGGTAATTGGTGGCAGCTTCACTGAGCACGCTGTATAGGTCTGCATACTTCTTTACAAACTTGAACTGCCTACCATCGCTTAGTCCAGCAAAGTCAGTCCAAACAAGAATCTGTCCGTCTGTGCCATTACCGGCACCAATCCCGATTGTTGGGATTTCTAATTCTTGGGAAATTTTTCTGGCAAGTGCTGCAGGAACCATTTCTAGAACGATTGCGAATGCTCCGGCATCCTGAACAGCTTTTGCATCATCAAGGACTCTTTGTGCGGCTGCATCTCTTCCTTGAACTAAATGTCCGCCTAAACCGTGTTCACTCTGAGGAGTGAATCCGATGTGTCCCATAACTGGGATTCCAGATTCGACAATGCGAGCAATCTGCTTTTTTGAGCGGACACCACCCTCAAGTTTTACCGCGTGCACACCGGTTTCTTTCATAAAGCGAAAAGCAGCGTGGAGTGCCTCATCAGGGCCGACTTCATAAGATCCAAAAGGCAGGTCAGCTACCACAAGCGCACGTTTGGTGTTATCAACAACTGCTTTAGTCAGTGGAATTAAATGATCAAGTGTGATTGGAATGGTTGTATCCATACCGTAAACAGCATTTGCTGCGGAATCACCAACCAAAAGGAAGTCGATGCCTGCACGGTCAAATATTCGCGCGGTAAGGGCATCGTAGCTGGTTAGTCCGGTAATCTTCACTCCGTCTGCCTTAGCGGCAGCGAAATGTCTGGTACGTACTCGCTTAATTACTTCGCTCACAATATTCCAATCTACCCGCTTAGCAGGTTAAGCGTTTCTTCGAACGGTTAGTGGCATCCTGCGATCTTTACCAAAAGCGACTCTGCTGATGCGTGTTCCAGGTGCTGATTGCCTGCGTTTCCACTCTGAAGAAAGCACTAGCTTATTGACTCTCTCGACGGTGTTTGCATCGAAACCGGCAGTGATAATTTCACTGGCAGATAGGCGCTCAATTATCAATAACTCCAGAATCTGATCCAACAAAGCATATTCGGGAAGCGAATCCTGATCCTTTTGGTTTTCCCTAAGTTCAGCACTGGGTGGTTTTGTTATTGAGTTCTCTGGGATGGGTTCAGTTTTCCCCGCTAGGCGTGATTGCTCGTTTCTCCACTTAGAGAGCTCCCAAACTAGGGTCTTTGGGGCATCCTTTATCGGGGCAAAACCGCCGACAGAATCGCCGTACATGGTGGAATATCCGACAGCAACCTCGGTCTTATTGCCCGTTGTAAGGACCAGCTGCCCCTCCATATTGGAAATTGACATCAAGACCATGCCACGGATTCTGGCTTGAGCATTTTCTGCAGCGATACCACTCAAGCCAAGCTGATCTATTAGCGGAGTGACAAGTTCTTCAATTGTTTCAGTACGGTAGTGAATCCCCAGTCTGTTAGCGAGATCCTCAGCATCGGATACAGAATGCTCCGAAGAAAACTTACTCGGCATGCTTACTCCGAACACTCTGGATGCGCCAATCGCGTCGACTGCGATAGTGGCACAAAGCGCCGAGTCAATTCCGCCAGAAAGACCGAGCACCACAGCAGAGATTCGGTTCTTATCTAAGTAATCTCTTAACCCGAGTGTGAGTGCCCGCCAAATTTCTTCGTTTGTCTCAAGGTTCTCTGGGGCGGGATTCGCGGATTCAAAGATTACCGAATCCTGCCAGCTAATTCGCGCAGAGAAAGCATCTGATTCAAAACGTTTAGCACCAGCTTGAGGGTCGCCGTTTTTATCAACAAGTATTGAACCACCATCGAAAACTAGGTCATCCTGGCCACCAACGTTATTCACATAGAGAATCGGTGACCCAATTTCGGCTGCTCGTGCTTTTAGTAGGGAGAGGCGTTCATCCTGCTTGCCAATTTCAAAGGGTGATGCGTTCAGAACCACTGTTAGGTCGACATTTTTTTCTGCAAGTTGTCTTACTGGACCTTCAAAATGCCACAGATCCTCGCAAATGATAAAACCTGTGCGAACATCGGCAATTTCCATAACCAGCGGCTCAGCACCGGGAGTAAAGATACGCTGTTCGTCAAACACTGAAAAATTCGGTAGATGCTGTTTCCGGTACTTGGCGATAACTTCACCGCGGTGCAAAATTGCTAGTGAATTGCTTGCAATGCGCGGTCCTTCCTGCTGCGCAAGCGCATCAACGAATCCGACAGCCAAGTAAATGTCTGCAAGACCCTCAGTAACTAAATTAGTAGCCAGATTATTTAGAGCATCGACGCTGGCGGTTACAAAATCTAGCTCGAATGCGAGGTCATCTACTGGATAACCGGTAAGAGCTAATTCTCCGGTGACAGCGAGCAGCGGATCGTTGGTAACAATACTTTTACAAGCCGAAATTATTTGATTGGCATTGCCTTGAAAATCCCCGACAATGGGATTAGTTTGCACTGCTGCTAACTGGATACTCCGCATAACCATTAGCCTAATAGTTAGAAAAGAAAGGCTCGTAATGGATAAGCAAAGCGATTTTGTGCTTAGAAGCATCGAGGACAAGGGGATCAAATTTGTTCGCCTCTGGTTCACCGATGTTTTAGGCACGCTAAAGTCAATTTCAATTGCTCCAGCTGAAGTGGAAAAGGCATTCGCTGAGGGGATTGGAATCGACGGTTCTTCCATTCAAGGCTTTACCAGAGCCTTCGAGGCAGATGTATTGGCAAGACCTGATGCCTCAACTTTTCAAGAGCTTCCCTGGAGTAGTGGCACGGCAGCAACTGCACGAATGTTCTGCGACATTTACAATCCGGATGGACAGCCCACCTACTCCGACCCGCGCCAGGTCCTAAAGCGCTCACTTCAGAAAGCTGCGGATGCTGGTTTTACTTTTTTTGCGCATCCGGAAATTGAATTTTATTTACTGAAATCTATTGACCCAGACAATCTACAACCGGTAGATAACGCCGGATACTTTGATCACGTGCCCGGTGGAACTGCGCACGATTTCCGCCGCAAAGCCGTGCAGATGCTTGAGGATTTGGGTATACCGGTGGAGTTTAGCCACCACGAGATTGGCCCCGGTCAGAACGAAATAGATTTACGGAGTGCTGATGCACTAACAATGGCAGACAGCATCATGACTTTCCGCTCGGTTGTGAAAGAGGTGGCGATTGCCGAGGGAGTGCGCGCAACCTTTATGCCGAAGCCTTTCCAAAACTATCCGGGAAGCGGTATGCACACCCATCTCTCACTGTTTGAAGGTGAAAAGAACGCTTTTTATGAGGCTGGTGCACAGTACCAGCTTTCGAAGGTTGCACGCGGCTTTATTGCTGGGGTATTGCGCCACGCATCTGAAATTGCACTAGTGACTAACCAGTTCTCGAACTCTTATAAGCGACTATGGGGTGGAGATGAAGCACCAAGCTTTGTTACCTGGGGGCACAATAACCGTAGTGCCTTAGTGCGTATTCCTATCTACAAACCGGGGAAGAGCCAGGCAGCCAGAATTGAGTACCGCGCTATGGATTCAGCGACTAACCCATATCTTGCCTTCGCTCTTATTCTTTCCGCCGGCTTGAAGGGAATTGCTGAGAATTTGGAATTACCGGATGAGGCAACTCACGATGTCTGGAATCTGACCGATGTTGAGCGTAAAGCATTCGGTTATGAATCACTTCCCCATTCACTAGCCGATGCCATCAAACTCGCCGAAGGCAGCGAACTTGTTGCCGAAGTTTTGGGGGAGCAAGCATTCGAATATGTGCTTAGTAACAAGCGCGAAGAATGGCAGCAGTACCGCAGGCAGATAACCAGATACGAGTTGGATCGCCATCTTGGCAATTAGCCGTAGCGCATTAGCTAAGGCTGGGTTCTTTGATCTGGAACAGTCTGCAAAGAACCTTGCTGAGCTTGTAGAGCACGGAAAAGCCAGCACAGATTCGCTGATTTCTGAGCTGAGTAAGGCGGCGGAACCTGATCAGGTTGTTTCAGGTCTATTGATGCTTGGACGGGTATCTGAGGAAAACCTAAAAGGCGCTCTCACTCCAGATTATTTACCTGAGGTTGTAAAAATTTTTGGTGCTTCTGCCGGTTTGATTGAATTCTTTTGCAGGCATCCGGAGCTGCTCAAGAAGCATGCCTCCAAGCCAGCGAAACTGCTTTCATTCTCTGAATATTGCAAACAGTTAAGGTCTACGGTTGCCGGTTCCAAAGGGGCAGAAGCCGGGCAATTATTGCGAAAAAGCTACCGTGAACAATTCGCAAAAATTGCTAGCTTCGATCTTTCTGAACAGCCAACAATTGATTCACTTAGCAAAGTAACATCGGCTCTTTCTGATTTGGCTGCTGCAGCAATTGAAGTTGCTTTAGAGATTGCAAAAACAAAAATCTCTGCTGCTTCTGCTAGCAGAGCCAAGGTTTTAGACGACCTTGCTTTTGCAGTAATTGGCATGGGAAAGCTTGGTGCAGGGGAGCTCAACTATCTCAGCGATGTCGATCTAATTTTTGTGGCCGCTAATTCAGAAGGACAACTTGAAGGTGAATACTTTGTGGTGGCTGAAGCACTCGCTAAAGAAGTCATAAAGATCCTTGACTCACCCGGAAAAGAACCTGGACTGTGGAAAGTAGATACCGCACTTCGTCCAGAAGGAAAGTCTGGAGCACTCGTTAGGAGTGTTGATTCACACCGAGCATATTATGAACGGTGGGCAGAAAGTTGGGAGTTTCAAGCCCTTTTAAAGGCTAGACCCATCGCTGGTGACTTTAGTCTTGGGGAAAAATACATTGAAGCACTTTCGCCGATGCTTTGGAGCGTTTCTCAGCGAGATACTTTTGTAGCGGATGTGCAGGCAATGCGATCCAGGGTCACCTCAAACATTCCAAGTAACGAAGTAGATCGGCAACTAAAACTCGGTCCCGGCGGTTTGCGGGATATTGAGTTTACAATTCAGCTTCTCCAACTAGTGCACGGTAGAAGGGATGAAAGCATCCGGGCAAAGGACACTTTAGGCGGTATTAGCGCCCTTACAAGTGCCGGATACATTGGCAGGGAAGATGCCGCTGTTTTTGCACAGGATTATCTAGTGCTCAGGCTATTAGAGCACGGCCTGCAACTGCAAAACCTGCGCCGTGTGCAAGTGCTCCCTACAAGTGATAGAGAACTCCGACACCTTGCTCGGGTAGTTAGGCTCGCAACTACTTCCGAAGAGCTTCTTGAAAAATGGCAACAAACCAAGATCAGTGTCCGCCACTTACACACTAGACTTTTTTACGCTCCATTATTGAATGCTTCTAGCAATATTGATGACAGCCAATTGGAACTTTCCACTGAAGAGGCGACAGCCAGGCTTGCAGCGATTGGTTTTGCTGATCCGAATAATGCCCTAACTCACATCAATGCGCTTACCCAAGGAGTGAGCAGACGAGCAGCAATTCACCGGCATCTGTTACCTGTGTTGCTGCAGTGGTTCGCTGAAGGAAACAACCCTGATTTGGGATTGTTAACCTACCGAAGGTTGAGTGAAGAATTGGGGGAGAATAACTGGTGGCTGAGGATGCTACGAGACTCCCACTTAGCCGCCAAGCGTCTAGCAACACTGGTTACCAGCAGTAAATTTATTACCGATCTGTTGCTCAGTATCCCCGAATCAGCGGCGTGGTTGGGTGATGATAACGAGCTAACACCTCGGAGCCATGAAGCACTAGATGCTGAGGTTGTCGCGACTTCGGAACGCTATCCCAACAGCGCTGAACTAGCAACAGCACTTCGTACCCTAAGACGCAGAGAAGTACTAAGGCTCGCAATTGGGTTCTTGTTGCAACTGATTGATGTGGTTCAGTTAGGTGATGGTATTTCTGCAGTGCACGCATCAATACTTAATGGGTTTGTATCTGCGCTCAGACGTGAGAATCCATTAGCGTTCACAGTTATTGCAATGGGGCGTTTCGGGGGCTCAGAACTCGGTTTTAGCTCTGATTTGGATGTTATTTACGTCTACGATCAAGAAGACTTGGATGAGGCGTTAGCAACCGAAAGAGCTAAGACAATTGTTTCCCAGCTTGGTCAATTAACTAGCGACCCGATTTTGCCACTGGAATTAGACAGTGATTTACGACCTGAAGGTAAACAGGGTGCTCCGGTGAGAAGTCTGGACTCTTACCGTGAGTACTATTCCCGCTGGGGCGAATCTTGGGAGTCGCAGGCACTTCTCAGAGCAAGGCCAGTAGCCGGTGACGAAAAATTGGCGACAAAATTTGTGGAACTAATAAACGTTTATCGTTATCCAAAACAGCCAAAACCGGCCAGTGTCAAAGAAATTAGAGCGGTAAAGGCAAGAGTTGAATCTGAAAGGCTACCGCAGGGTGCGGATCCTAATCGCCACCTAAAACTTGGGCGTGGTTCTCTTAGCGATGTGGAATGGTTGGTACAGCTCTTGCAATTCATGTTTTCGAATGAGCATCCAAAGCTACAAACTACTTCCACGTTGAAAGCTCTCAGTGTTGCAACTGAAGCGGGACTTATTGACTCCAAAGAGGCCAATATACTAAGACGTTCATGGCGATTAGCAAGCTCTATTCGTTCAGCGTTGATGCTTGCAAACGGTCGCCCAAGCGATATTTTGCCGATAGATCGCAACCAGCTGGAAGCGCTAGCTCGGATATTGGGATATCCCGCAGGTAGCGCATCCAAACTGGAAGAGTTCTACTTAGCTACCACGCGAAAGGCGCGGCAGGTTTTTGAAAATAATTTTTACGCGCTGAAGTAGAGCGAGTATTCGTAAGGGTGAGGCATCGAAGCCATGGGCTGAATTTCAGCGGTGCGCTTGTATTCAATCCAAGTGTCGATTAGATCCTGGCTAAACACGTTTCCTGCTAGTAAGAATTCGTGATCTGCTTCAAGCGAAGCAAGCGCGCTTTCTAGGCTGGTGTGTAGCTGCGGAATACCCTTAGCTTCTTCTGCAGGAAGCTCGTAAAGATCCTTATCGATTGGAGCCAGTGGTTCAAGCCTGTTCTTAATGCCGTCAATACCTGCAAGCAGTAAAGCGGCATATGAAAGGTATGGGTTGCTGGTTGAATCTGGAACACGAAATTCGATTCGCTTTGCTTTCGGATTGGATCCGGTTACAGGGATGCGAATAGCAGCAGAGCGGTTACCTGAAGAGTAGACGAGGTTGATTGGTGCCTCATAACCTTTCACGAGTCGCTTGTAGCTGTTCATCGAAGGGTTAGTGAAGGCAAGAAGCGCCGGAGCATGTTTCAAAATTCCCCCGATATACCAACGGGCAATATCTGATAACCCAGCGTAACCTTTCTCGTCATAGAAGAGTGGCTTACCGCCCAGCCAAAGAGACTGGTGAACGTGCTGGCCACTGCCGTTATCGCCGTAAAGCGGTTTAGGCATAAAGGTAGCCACACGACCCCACTCTTCAGCTGTACCTTTCACAATGTATTTGAACTTGAGTAGGTCATCAGCGGCGTAAACAAGGGTGTTGAACTTGTAGTTGATTTCACCCTGACCGGCTGCGCCAACCTCGTGGTGGCTGCGTTCAACCTTAAGACCAACTTCCATCAAATTGGCGACAATATCATCGCGCATATCGGCATGCTGGTCGATAGGCGGAACCGGGAAGTAGCCTCCCTTTATAGGTGTCTTATTGGCTAGGTTGCCACCCTCTTCCTCACGTTCAGTGTTCCAAGCACCCTCACTAGAGTCAATGTGATAGAAACTCTTGTTTGTGCCAACGCTGTAACGAACATCGTCGAAAATATAAAACTCAGCCTCAGGACCGAAAAATGCGGTGTCGGCAATTCCAGTAGATGCTAGATACTGCTCCGCAAGCTTGGCGACCTGACGAGGGTCTTTCGCATAAATTTCGCCACTGCGTGGATCATAAATGTCGTGGATGATTACCAGGGTTCTGCGCTGTCTAAAAGGATCCACGTATGCGGTAGAAATATCAGGGAGTAGCTGCAGGTCTGAATTGTTTATGGACTGGAAACCGCGGATGGAAGAACCGTCGAACAGTTGACCATTTGTAAAGAACGACTCATCAATATCCTGAGCCGGAACATTGAAGTGATGCTGCAGACCGGGGAGGTCTGTGAAACGCACATCAATGTATTCAATATTGTTGTCAGAGATGAACTTTAGAACGTCCTGGGGGCTTGCAAAATTAGGGTTATGCATCTAAAACCTTGCCTCAAAATAAGTTACGGATGGTAGGGATAATGTGGACAACAATTGCTGCTAAGGCGTTGTGTAGGCAATCATGAAAGTTTTAGAGAACTCACTTCGCTTTAGCGTGGCTTCGGTGCGCGAACCTTGAAAGGGTCAATACCCTTAGGGATCGGCAAAGAAGTATTAGTTAATGCTTCCAAGCGGTTAGCAGTGGCTAAGACTTCTAACTTGTTTAGCTTCTTAGGAAGCTTTCCAAGTGCGCTATTGATTTTGTGCAAAGGGGTAGAACCTTCATCAGGTCCAACCCAAATGACGCTGATTGGCACCTGCGGAACAGCCCTGTGTGTGCGCTTTTGTTCATCCTGCACCAGTTTATTGGTGCGTGAACGTGGACCTTCGCCGACTAATACAACGCCGCCTTTACCGATTAGTCGGTAAACGGCATCCTGAGTCTTTGGGCTAACAGCTACAGGGATTTCGTTTGCTCTCCATCCGCGGCGTACCTGCGATCTCAGCACAGCGCCAACTGCGCCAGGCTGTCCCTCGATTCGTGAATAAGCAACCCGAGTTCCAATTCTTCCCAGAACTAGCATGAAGCCAAGCACACCGGCTAAAAGCGCGGTAACTGACCACAAAATGATTCCGAGGATGTTGCCTCCTGTTGTGAAGACAGCAAGCAGAACACCGGCAACCAGAGGGAGAACTGTGGCCAGAACTAGGTATAGAACATTCTTGCCATCAGCCTTAGCCACCATTTTGGTGACCTCAATAATCTGGCCAATCCGGGATTCTTTTTTCGGTTTATCGGTTTTTGCCATGAATCAAATCTATCTGAACCATCGCCCTAAAGAGGCTGATTAGCGCCAAGTTATCCACCAAATTTCAGATTGTTATAGCAGTTTTGTTTTTTCTCTGGCAGAACCGATGTATGAAAGCGAATAAATCGGATTTTTCAGTCCCTGAGATTGTGCACGTTTTAGAAGAGTTTAGTAACTTTCGCCGTGTGCTTCTGATGGTTGATGGTCAAAGAGTGCAAGCGATGCAGTCGCGGCGGAAATCTTGGAACTCAAAACTCGCGAAGTTGGCTGACCCTAAAGTTGTCAAGATGGTTTTTGATACTGAGGGACTACTGATGCTAATTCCGATTAACCATGCCACTTCTTTGGAGGAAACGGGTGCTGAAGAAAAGCACGATCTTGAGAAAACCGTTCATAGGAACGGGATTCAAATTGAAGAGGTTTCAGCGGAAAGAGATGAAACAGCAGTAACTTTCGAGGACGAAAGTAAAGAGCTTTCAGGCATCCATGAAATGTTTGCATCGATTAGTGAGTTAGATAATCTTGAGGATGCGTTGATTCCCGAGTTTTTGAGGCCCACGCCAATTGCTGAAGAGCCTCCTCTAAACATCCGCTGGAAAGTAATAATCCCGGTAGCAATCATTTGTTTGACTGCGCCCGGGATTATTGTGGGAATTTTCTAGCTGACTGAGGGGCTAGATGCCTAGGTTTGATGCAAAGTTTGCATCTTCAAGACGTGACTTGATTGCGCCAAGGAATCTTGCTGCATCTGCACCGTCAATGATTCGGTGATCATAGGAGAGTGCTAGGTAAACCTTGGAGCGAATTGCAATCGCGGCGTTACCGTCAACCTCTACAACTGCAGGAACCTTAGAAACCACACCGGTCCCTAGAATTGCTGACTGCGGTAGAAATACCAGTGGAGTGTCAAAGAGAGCTCCGCGGCTACCGGTGTTGGTGAGTGTGAAAGTTCCTCCAGATAGCTCGTCTGGCTTGAGCGTGTTGTTGCGGGTGCGCTCAGCTAGGTCTGCGATCTGTGCAGCAATTTCAGCGATGTTCAACTTGCCTGCGTCTTTCAACACAGGGGTTAGAAGTCCACGCTCAGTGTCTACAGCGATGCTGATGTTTTCAGTTTCTGGGTAGACAATGTTTTCACCGTCAACATAAGCGTTGATTATCGGGTATTGCTGGAGTGCTTCTGCTGCGGCCAGTGCAAAGAATGGCAAGAATGAAAGCTTATTTCCGGTTTTCTGTAAGAATTCGTTCTTTACTTTGTCGCGTAAGTTAGCAACAGCCGTCACATCTGCTTCAACAACAGTGGTTAGTTGCGCACTTGCTTGTAGTGAAGCTACTGCGCGCTGAGAGATAACCTTGCGTAGTCGAGACATGGTAGTAGTGGTTCCGCGAAGTGGTGAAACCACTGCTACGGGTGCTGGCTTTGCTGCCACAGTGTTACCACTTGAAGCAGAAGGACCAGAAGCTGCAGCAAGCACGTCTTCTTTACGGATTCTCCCGCCAACTCCTGAACCTTGAAGAGCATCGAGGTTGACTCCGTGATCGTTTGCAAGTTTGCGAACGATTGGAGTGATGTAGCTTACATCGGCAGTTGATGCGACAGAATCGCTTACTGGAGATGCTGGAGCTTCTGCAACAGGTGTCTCCACGACTGGTGCTGGAGCAACTGGTGCGGGGGATTCAACGACTGGTGCGGGGGATTCAACAACAGGTGTAGGTGCCTCTGCAACTGGAGCAGGTGCAGCTGGTGCTGGTGTTTCTGCAACCAGAGCTGGTGATTCGGCTGCAGGAGCAGGTGCTGGGGCAGCTTCTTCTCCGGCCTCAGCAATAATTACCAGCGCGGTACCTACTTCAACGGTTTCGTCTTCCTGCACCAAAATCTCTTGGACGGTGCCGGCTACGGGGCTAGGGATTTCAGTGTCTACTTTGTCTGTGGACACTTCAAGTAGTGGTTCGTCGACAGCAACGGCATCGCCGACCTGCTTTAGCCAACGGGTTACAGTCCCTTCGGTAACGCTTTCACCGAGTGCGGGAAGTGCTACTGACTGACTCATGGAAACTCCTTCTTAGATTCTTCTTAAGTCTACGGTTACCAGGGCTTAGATGGCGTGTAGTGGCTTACCTGCAAGAGCAAGGGCCGCTTCACCAATCATTTCGTTCTGGGTTGGGTGTGCGTGGATTAGTGGTGCAATGTCTTCTGGGTGAGCTTCCCAGTTAACAATTAGTTGCGCCGGGCCAACAAGTTCTCCAACACGGGCACCGATAGCGTGGAAACCGATGATTGGGCCATCGACCTGGCGAATAAGTTTTACAGATCCTGCGGTACTGAGAATGGAACTCTTTGCGTTACCAGCTAGGTTGTATTCATAACTGACAACAGCATCCTTACCGTACTTCTCAACTGCCTTTGCTTCGGTAAGACCGATTGAGGCAATTTCAGGATCGCAGTAGGTGACGCGTGGGATGTTCACATCGTCAATAATGCGTGGGTTTAGTCCCGCAATCTGCTCGGCAACGAAAATACCCTGCTGGTATCCACGGTGAGCAAGTTGCAAACCTGGAACAATGTCACCGACAGCGTAAACACCTTTAACGTTTGTTTGCAGTGTGTTATCTACCGGAACAAAACCGCGATCAGTGGTTACACCGACTTCTTCAAGTCCGATACCGGTTGTGTTAGGCCCGCGCCCGATTGCAACAAGCAGAACTTCACCGGTTAGGGTTTCACCGTTTTCAAGGGTGACGGTAACATCACTATCAGTTTGAACAGCGCTCTGGAACTTAACCCCAAGTTTGAAGTCGATGCCGCGTTTTTTGAATGCGCGCTCCAACTGCTTAGAAATTCCTTCTTCCTCATTTGGAACAAGGTGAGGGAGTCCTTCGATGATTGTTACATCGGCACCGAAGGAACGCCATGCGCTCGCAAATTCGACACCGATTACACCACCACCGAGAATAAGTGCCTTCTTAGGAATGAAATCTAGGTTCAGTGCCACCTCTGAATCGATTACACGACCAGTGAGGTCAAGCCCTGGAATGGTTTTTGAATAGGATCCTGTGGCAAGCACAATGTTTTTGCCGGTAATAGTCTTACCGTCAACGTCCACGGTTGTTGGGGAAGTAAGTTTTCCGTAACCGTCAATGACTTCAACATTCTTTGCTTTCAAAAGGCCCTGTAGACCCTTGAATTTCTTCGCAACGATGTCGTCTTTGTATGCGGCGACTGCAACTGGGTCAACACCTTCAAATACTGTTTTTACGCCGTAACCGCTTGCTTCACGAGCCACGTCAGCGACTTCAGCGCTGTGCAATACGGCTTTAGTTGGTACACAACCGCGGTGCAAGCAGGTGCCGCCAAGTTTATCTTTTTCGATAACAGCGGCGGTCATGCCAAGCTGAACTGCTCGTAAAGCTGTTGCATATCCTGCACTACCGCCACCAATAACTACCACATCAAAGTTAGATTCTGACACTTCGGAGTCCGTTCTGAGTATTAATTTGGTTCCTTATAGAAACTACCACTTCATTACTGAAGATTCTCGGCTAGTTGAACTAGTGTCCTAATCCCAACACCGGTAGCTCCTTTAGGTATAACGCCACGAGGCCCTTCTGTATTCCAGGCAGCACCTGCGATGTCGAGGTGTAGCCACTGCGGGGCATCCTCTGAGTTGGTTTTAGCGAATTTTTCAAGGAAAAGTGCTCCAATACTTGAACCACCGAAAGAATTACCGTTTTTGGTGTTCGCGTAGTCGGCGACTTCGCTTGCGAGCATTTCATTAAGGTGTGCTGGCATTGGTAGGTGCCAACCATCTTCTCCAGCGGAACGTGATGCTGAAAGCCCTGCTTCGACAATATCTTCGTCACCAAAAATACCAAACAGTCTTCCACCTAGGGCGACAGATATTGCTCCAGTGAGCGTAGCAATATCAACAAGATAATCAGGTTTTAGACCAAGTCCGTGTGTGATCCCATCTGCAAGCACCAATCTGCCTTCTGCATCAGTATTGGTAACCTCGATAGTTTTTCCGCTGAGACTAGTAATTACATCTCCCGGGCGAGTAGCTGTTGCACTTGGCATATTCTCTGCAAGGCACATAATCGAAGTGACTTCAATTTTTAGCTCCAGGCTAGCGATAGCAACGATTGCAGCCAAAACACTTGCAGCACCGGCCATGTCGTATTTCATTGTTCCCATTGATGCGGCCGGTTTTAGTGATAGCCCTCCGGAGTCGAAAGTGATTCCCTTACCAACAAGCACGAGGTGCTTTTTAGCTCCCTTTGGTTTGTAGTTGAGTGAAAGCAGTCGAGGTGGTCTAGCAGACCCTGAACCTACGGACAGAATAGCGCCGTAGCCACCAGCCTTAAGAGCCTTTTCGTCCAGCACTTTTGACTTTAGTTTCAAAGGAGCAGTAATCTCTAACGCCTTATCAACAAAGGTTTCCGGATAAATCTTGTTCGCCGGAGAGTTAATCAAATCAATTGCGGCGAGAACGGCTGAAGCTAATTTTTCTCCCTTTTTTACATCATCCTTATTAAATTCCTTAGAAAAGTTGATGCTGGTTGCTGCCTTATCTAAATCCTTAGCGCGGTAATTTCCCAGGAGTGCGCCAAATACAGCTTTGTCTTGGTTCTCTTTAGGAGCTAAGACTTCTACTGCCGATTTTCCGGCTAGACGCACAGCGTTGGCAACAGCGTTGGCAACACCCCAAGGATGCGCTGAGTCGGAAGCGGCAACAACAAAGAAGGAGTTCTCGTCAATTGCAACTTTGACTGTTTCAGAACCTTCAGCCTTAAACTTGATACTTTTTAGCGCTACAAGAAGAGTATCTGGAACCCCCATGGAGAGTAGTTCAACCTCAGAATCTGTAGAAGTAGCGATAACAATTTTTGCTTTAGAAATATTTGGTTTGCTCACTCAATCAATGCTAGCCATCTTAGGAAAACTTTATGCTACTTTCAGCGTTGGCAACTACGATAAAGGTATGTCCAGTTATGAGCTATTCCACGAAGTTGATGGTTTGCACGAGGTGCAACCCGGGCTCGCAATGGTTGTGCTCCTTACAGGAGTTACCGATGCTGGAAATGCAGTTCACCAGGTGCAGGATTTTCTACTTGACACTGAAGAAATTAAAACTCTAATCAGTTTCGACAACGATGAGCTTCTTGACTACCGTGCAAGACGTCCGGTTATGGAATTTGATGGTCAACGAGTGGCAGAATTTGTGCAGGGCGAGCTCAGCCTATTTGAACTTAAAGACGATCTTGGTCATCCTTTCCTACTACTGAGCGGGTATGAACCAGACTTTAAATGGAACAGGTTTACCGACCAACTTCTCGAAATCATTAAAGAACTTGATGTGAGCAGTGTCACTTGGCTCTATGCAGTGCCAATCCCGGTCCCTCACACCAGACCCATTAGTACAACGGTTTCTGGTAATCGAGAAGATTTGAGTGATGCATTTTCCGTCTGGAAGCCACACACCAATGCCCCAGGCACTGTTTTGCACCTACTGGAAGTAAAACTTGCTGAAGAGGGGATACCCGCAGCCGGATTCATCCTTTTGGTTTCTCATTACCTAGCGGACTCCACATATCCTGTCGCAGCAGCCAAGGGTGTAGAAATGATTTCTGCGGCAACCCAACTAATTCTTTCTCCTGAAAAATTCCTAGAGGAAGAAGCTACTTTCTTAGAGAAACTAGACAAACAACTAGAACACAATGATGAGCTAAGGCAAATCATCGTGAAACTGGAAGATAGACACGACGAGTTTGTAGCCAACCAAGAGTCTGCAAAGAAACATGAAGAAACAGAGCTTCCCACCGCAGATGAGCTGGCGGATGAATTAGAGAAATTCCTAGCTTCTAGGCGTTTCGGCGATCAAGAAAAGTAAGTAGGTCGCGGGTGAAATCTAAGTATCGCTGGGTAGTTCTAGCGGTTCTGATTCTGGCATACGCGGTTGCGGTAATGCACAGAACCTCGATGGGGGTGGCATCTGTAGCGGCAGGGGAGCGATTTGTAGGTTCTGCAGCTCTGCTTTCAAGTATCGGTGCAGTCCAAGTAATCGTTTATGGCTGCTTGCAAATCCCGGTCGGAATTCTTTTAGACCGTTTCGGCGCCAGAATAATGCTGCTTTCCGGCACTCTACTAATGACAGCAGGCCAGATTCTATTAGCGCTCACGCCAGATGTTGGTATTGCTATTTTTGCGCGAGGATTAGTCGGGGCAGGGGACGCGGGAATATTCATCTCCGTAATTAGGGTGATTACTTCTTGGTTCCCGTATCATCAGGTTCCGTTTGTACAGCAAATTGCAACCCAGATTGGTCAACTCGGTCAATTTATTTCGGTGATACCTTTTGCACTCGTACTAAATACTTCCGGATGGGAGAGCGCATTTCTCTGGATCAGCTTCCCCACCCTAGTTGTAGGGTTGCTGATTTTGGCTTTTGTAAGAAACAGGCCCAAAGAAGCAGAAGCCTTCACTGGCACTATCAGTCTTTCCAGAGTGAGTGCTCAAGTATTAGTCGCGTTCAAACATCCGGGTACCAGAGTAGGGTTTTGGGCGAACTTTGTCGGGCAGGCTTCCTGGTTAGTATTTGGATTGTTCTGGGGAGTCCCGTTTATGGTGCAGGGCTTAGGTTATGACCCTACGTTCGCTTCAAGTCTGCTAACTATCGGAATTTTTTCAGGAATTATTTTGGGGCCATTCTTTGGAATCCTCAGTGCAAAATATCCTTTCCGTAGATCGACATTGATTTTAACCTTTATCACTTTGACGCTAATTGCTTGGGTGATTGTGCTTGCTTGGGCTGACAGACCACCAGTGTGGATGATTGGCGTGCTGATTTCAATGATGGCGCTCGCCGGAGCAGCCACCATGGCAAGTTTCGATGTTGCGCGCTACTTCAATCCTCGTGAGCGTCACGGAGTATCAACTGGAATCGTGAACACAGGGCCGTCACTAGCAGGATTTATCACAATGCTTGGAATGGGATTTGTTCTTGACATTGTTTCCGGAGAACGAACTAGCTATAACCTGTTCGACTTTAAGATTGCTTTTATTGTCTTGTTTGTAGTGATGGGCGTAGGGCTTATCGGTCTATTTTCTTCGCGTAGAAAAGCTAGGGCGAGGCTTTTTGCAGAAGAAGGAATAAAAGTGGATTCGCTTTTGTTACCCATTAAGCAGCGTCTAGAGCGCAAGTCCTGAGCAAACTGACATGTAATTCATGCAATAATTGATGACTGGACCCGTTCAGATCTCGATTTGACATGGGTCTTAGTGTTGCCATTAGGCGGCCGGAAGGATGTAATGGCCAGTAAAGAGAGTAAAGCCACAGATACAGAGTCTTCTTCAAAAGAAAAGCGCGGTTTCTTTGGATTTGGTAAGAAGAAAACTGAAACTCCAGCAGTTGCTGAAGTTTCCAAGGTGGAAGCCTTCTCTAAAACAGAGCCTGCAAAAAAGACGAGTACTCCAAAAACAAACGCAACTGTGAAGAAAGCCGAATTGAAAAAGACTGAAACATCTAAAAAAGAAACAACTGCAAAAACTGAACCTGCGAAGAAGGTAGCCGCAAAGACTACTACTGCAAAGACCGCAGCTAAGGTTGCTACTACTGAGTCTGCAAAAAAGACCGTAGCAACTAAGAGTGCAGCGGTTAAAGAAACTACCTCTAAGGCAACAGCCGCTAAAACTGAACCCGCTAAGAAAGCAACCTCAGCAAAGGCTGCATCAGCTAAGAAAACTACAACTACTAAAGTTGAACCCGCTAAAAAGTCTGCAACAGCTAAAACTACGTCTGCTAAGAAGACTACGAAAAGTGCTAAAGATTCTAGTGAACCATCCTCCGAAAAAAAGGTAGTAACAGGGCCAGCTGCTGATAAGAATGCGCGTGTTGCAGCTAAAACTGGTGGGAAAAAGACCCGAGCAAAGGTTGTAGACGACCCGGATCTTGAAGATGAAGAAGACAGCGAAGAAATCGATGTCGACACTGAACTTACAACAGATGATGACACTGAAGATACCGAAGACTCTGATGAAGAAGGAACTTCAGAACCTGTAACTGAGGCAATCGAAAAACTACCTACAGGTGCGATTCGTCTAACCATGACTGAGGACGATGATGAAGCCCCGGTTCAGTCATCGACAATTATTGGGGCCACCGTTGACCCGGTTAAGGACTATCTGAAGCAGATTGGTAAAGTTGCTCTTCTAAACGCACAGGATGAAGTTGAACTTGCTGAGCGCATCGAGGTCGGGCTATATGCTGAGCAAAAACTTGCTCAGTTGCCGGCACCTAAGACTTCTGAAGAGAGAGCAACTAAGCGCGAACTGTCATGGATTGCCAAAGACGGTGCGCGTGCCAAGGAGCACCTACTCTCGGCTAACTTGCGTCTTGTAGTTAGCCTTGCAAAGAGGTACACGGGTAGAGGTATGCAATTCCTTGATTTGATTCAGGAAGGTAACCTCGGTCTAATACGTGCGGTAGAAAAATTCGACTACACCAAGGGATTTAAGTTCTCAACCTACGCGACTTGGTGGATTCGACAGGCAATTACTAGAGCTATGGCTGACCAGGCCCGTACCATCCGTATTCCGGTGCACATGGTTGAGGTAATCAACAAGCTTGCTAGAGTGCAGCGCCAAATGCTTCAGGATCTTGGTCGCGAACCGACACCTGAAGAACTGGCACACGAACTCGATATGACTCCTGAGAAGGTTGTTGAAGTTCAGAAGTATGGTCGTGAGCCGATTTCACTTCACACCCCGCTTGGTGAGGATGGCGATAGTGAATTCGGTGACCTCATCGAGGACACCGAAGCAGTGGTTCCGGCAGATGCTGTTGGATTTACCATGCTTCAGCGTCAGCTAACTCGACTACTTGAGTCACTTGCTCCTCGTGAGGCAGGGGTTATCAAGAGTCGTTTCGGCTTGGGTGATGGTCAACCGAAAACTCTCGACCAGATTGGTGAAGAGTTCGGTGTTACTCGTGAGCGCATCCGCCAGATTGAGTCGAAGACTATGGCTAAATTGCGCCATCCATCCCGCAGCCAAGCTCTCCGCGACTACCTGGAGTAAACACCGGTGTCATTAGGTAAAGGTGCCGCTGTCTTACTTGGGCGTACTAGTAAGAAGCTGTTGAAGCTTGTGCGCCCTGCAGGCGGCTCCGCACTACCTGGATTGATTGTTAGTAAAATCTTTCCCAATTTTTTGGCGAAGTCGCTAAGTCAATTTCCAAACGGAGTTATTGCTATTTCGGGTTCCGCAGGGAAGTCAACTACAACGAAACTGGTGGTGGGCATCCTTGAAGCTCACGGGGTGAATGTTTTTACGAACCCATCAACTGCCAATATTGAGCAGGGGTTGACGACTTCTGTGATTGATCAGGCAAGCTTAGGCGGGAAGATATCCGCTGATGTTGCTGTGCTGGAGTTTGATGAAGGGCACGGTGCAAGGCTTGCACCGAAATTAGATTTTAAAGTCTTTACAGCACTCAATGTTGTTATTGATCAGGTGGACAGATTCGATCGTCCGGATGATGTGACAATCATGATGAAGAAGATGGCACTTCGTTCGGATCACCTAGTAGTCAATGCAAATGATGAAAGCCTACAACCGGTAATCGACGCTTTTAGAGCAGATTTTCCGGTAACTCGCTTTGGTTTCGCTCCAGGAGTCATTGAGGCAGGAGTTCTCGGATACCTAGCAGAGCGTGACGCTACAGGACTCGGCCTGACAATAACCAAAGTTGATGGAAATCGACTAGAGATTGCAGGGATTTCACCGAAACCGCTTTGGTTTAGAGCTCCAGCGAATGGGCTTCACTACACTGTTGACACTGCTGCTGCTGTGGCTACTGCAAGAGCTTATCTTGGTGAAAAATTCGACTTAGAAAAAACCATAGAAGCACTTGAGAGCGTTAAACCAGTGTTCGCCAGGAGCGAACAGTTGGTAATTCGTGATCAGCAGATTGAGTTCTATTTGGTTCAAAATCCTTCGAGTTTGGCATTAAATATCCATACACTTCCGGAAAGCTCTCATTTGATGTATATCGTTGGCTCCGATGTTCGCGATTACTCATATTGGTGGTCGATTGATATGGCGCCGATTAAGCAGGCAGCTATTGTGAGTGGATCAAAAGCGCATGACGCTGCTCAGCATCTTCTCTATTCAGACGTGTCGGTAGACGATATCGAACCGGACGTTCCTGCGGCAATTGAAAAATTCTTTTCACTTCCAGTCGTTGAAACAAAACCAAAGGTGATTGTTTTTAGTGCTGATGGAATGCGGCGCACACGCAGGCACTTGGGCCTTACTCAAAAGGATGGTCTAGATGCCTAATAAAAAATCAGCAAAGCCTTTAGTGATTTCTCTGGTTAAAGATCAGCAGTATGACGCATTCGGTGATGCTGCCAATGCAATTGTGCTGCAAAAGAGAGCCTCCTGGAGTGGTAACGAAGCAGAAATAAAGTTGCTTGGCGCATCCGATACTGTTGGGGATTTCCTAGTGATTGCCGGTGGCACCGACAGTAGCTACGAAAACTTTGCTAAACAAATCAAAGAGCTAAAACCTGCAATTGAAAAAGCCCTCAAAGCAGGTATCCCAACGCTGGTAACCGGGACCGCAATCAAAGCACTTATCGATTCTGGAATTGTGACCGGTCATACGTATAAGGCTGCCAACCACAGTGCTGACGATCAGGTTACGGACGTCGGAGAAGTAATTGGGAAAGTTACAGGTTTTGTGAATACTCGCTGGGAATACAGTTTTGGTTCATTAGCCGTATTTGACAACCTAGTCCTGACCCAATTCGCTGGCCCAGTGCTCGCTAGAAACCCAAAATTGGCGGACTGGATGCTCCAAAAGGCTGGCTTAGAAAAAGGTAATCACGAACATTTAGCTCAAGCAGATGAGCTCGCTCAGAAAATAGTTAGCAGAATACTAAACGTTTAGTAGGTGTGATTCGTCGTGCCAGCTTAGTGCAATTGGCTGCAACTGTTCCTGTACTTTACGCCCGTGATGCGCGCAGAAGTATAGCGATCCAGTAGGTAGCTTGGCGACAATGTATGCCTGTGCGCCGCAACTGTCGCAGCGGTCCTGGGCATTTAGCGAAAATTCAGTTTCAATCTCTGTAGTCTTCAATTTTTCCTCCTGTACTACTATCCAATCACCAACCGCTGACATATTGCGCAAAATGCTCTAGATTTCGCATTCAGCGAAAAGAGTAACTGTGATAGAGACTGTTTTGCGTTTAGTGATTCTCGCTTCGAAAGGATGCACGGCAAGCCTCATCCAAAAGAATGCTCATAGAGGTTAACCTAAATCAGTGAATGATTATTCCGCGCGCCATTTATCGGTTCTAGAGGGTCTAGAAGCAGTCCGTAAACGACCAGGTATGTATATCGGGTCAACGGACTCTAAGGGACTGATTCACTGTCTTTGGGAGATTATCGACAACTCAGTCGATGAGGCGCTACAAGGTTTTGGCAAGAAAATTGATATTGAACTCTTTGCCGATGGAAGTATTCAGGTAAGTGACTACGGGCGAGGTGTGCCGGTAGATATTGAACCAAAGACCGGCCTTAGCGGAGTGGAAGTGGTGTTCACTAAACTTCATGCCGGTGGAAAATTTGGGACTGGCTCTTATAGCGCTTCCGGTGGTTTGCACGGTGTTGGAGCATCCGTAGTAAACGCGCTGTCGGAGCGTTTGGATGTGCAGGTCGACCGTGACGGTGCCACCTGGCAGATGTCCTTCCGAAGAGGCGAGCCGGGTGTATTCAAAGACCAGGGGGAGCCATCACCAAATTCAGTTTTCACTCCTTTTGAAGAAAGTAGCAAGCTCAGCAAGATTGCTAAGGTCGCCAAGGGAGTTACCGGAACCCGTGTGCGGTTCTGGCCAGACCGGCAGATTTTTACCAAGAACTCTGAAGTCCAAATCGCTGACGTTACTGCAAGACTCAGACAGACTGCATACCTTGTGCCAGGGCTTTCATTAAATGTGCGGGATAACCGCACTGATCCGGCAATTTCGGAAAACTTCAACTTTGCCGGCGGAATTATCGAACTGGTAGAGCATCACTCCCACGATTCTGCAATTACAGATATTTGGCACATAACCGGAGAAGGAAACTACAACGAAACCGTACCCGTGCTTCAGCCAGATGGAACTATGTCCCTCTCGGATGTCGAACGCACTATGGGGGTAGATATCGCCATTCGCTGGGGAATTGGCTATGAAACCAATCTGCAAAGTTTTGTAAACATTATTGCCACGCCTAAAGGTGGAAGTCACGTGCAGGGATTTGAGCAGTCGCTGCTGAAAACTATTCGTGATCAGGTAAGTGCCAATGCCAGAAAGCTCAAAGTTGGAAATGACAAGGTCGAAAAAGAGGATGTCCTTACCGGTCTCACTGCAGCACTGGCTGTGCGCATCTCCGAACCTCAGTTTGAAGGCCAAACCAAAGAGATTCTGGGAACTCCAGCGGCTAGAGCAGTGGTTGCCAAGGTGCTTGCCGATGGTTTGAAGTCTCGGCTGACCTCAACGAAGCGTGAATACAAGGCTCAGTCTGCGGCACTTCTGGAAAAAGTTGTTTCTGAAATGAAGGCTAGGGTATCTGCCAGGGTTCATAAAGAAAACCAGCGCAGAAAGAACGCCCTTGAAAGTTCGACTCTGCCCGCTAAGCTGGTCGACTGCCGCAGCAGTAATGTCGCAGATTCTGAGCTTTTTATTGTTGAGGGTGATTCCGCTCTGGGTACCGCGAAACTTGCTCGGGACAGTGAGTATCAGGCGCTACTTCCTATTCGAGGCAAGATTCTCAATGTCCAAAAAGCATCAGTTTCTGATGTGCTCTCTAACGCTGAATGTGCTGCAATTATTCAAGTTATCGGTGCCGGTTCAGGTAGAACTTTTGATTTGGATATCGCTAGGTACGGCAAGGTAATCATTATGAGTGATGCGGATGTCGATGGTGCGCACATTCGCACACTGCTGCTCACCTTATTCCACCGCTATATGAAGCCACTGGTTGAGGCAGGAAGAGTTTATGCTGCGGTTCCGCCGCTACACCGCGTGATAGTTACAGGAAGCGGAAATCGCTCCGCACAGACGATTTATACCTATTCTGAGGCTGAACTTCAAACACTGCTTAAAGACCTGCAGAAGAGCGGAAAACGCTATAAAGAACCTATCCAGCGCTACAAGGGTCTAGGTGAAATGGATGCCGATCAGCTCGCCGAGACAACAATGAGTCGCTCAGGCAGAATGCTCCGCAGAATTACCCTGAACGACACCTCAGAGGCTGATAAAGTCTTTGAGCTACTCATGGGTAATGAGGTTGCACCTCGGCGAGATTTCATCACCAATGAGGGAGCAAATCTAGAGCGCGAAAGAATCGATGCTTGATCCTAGATAGCCGATAACAGCATCGGCCACACTTCCTGAAGCATCACGCTTAGAGAACTCAGTAGGTAATTCTCTTGGTTTGCCATCAAAGCCAATAGCAAGCGGTGTAGCACCGGCGAACGCCTGTGCCAAGCTTGATTCGCCTTTCAGTAACGAATGAGCCCTAACTCCGCCGGTTGCGCGTCCCTTTGCAGGAAAATCAGTTAGCAACGATACTTTTACCCTGCCAGGATCGGTTCCGCCCAGCGATTCTGTTGAACTCGAAATCGTCACGACCTGCGCATCCTCAGATTGGATTGCTCTAAAGAAAATCACTGAATCACCATCAGTAAGGTTTATCCCCGCCATACCTGAGGCAGGGCGGCCCTGCGGACGGACGAGAGATGCGCTGAAATGAAGCAACTGGGTGTTCTGGGAAATAAATACAAGTTCTGACTGATCGTTAGAGTTTGCAGCCCCAACAACCTTGTCTCCATCTTTCAGTGAGATAACAGAGAAATCTTGGGCAGTGGGCCAGGCGGATGTCTGGACTCGTTTTACAATGCCCTGCGCGGTACCTAGAGCAAGCTCTTCCTTATCTTCAGGAGTTACAACAGCAAGTGCTTTTATTCCACGCGCTAACGATAAGAAGTCGTCAATTTTTACTCCGGCACCAAGTTGGGCGGAAGTTGAAGGGAGTGCTGGTAGGTCAACCGGTTTGAACCTGCGGACTGTTCCGTCGCTACAAACCACACCGGCCTCACCGAGAATTGTTGCAGTAGCAATTGAGAGAATTGCGTCGTGGTCTGAACGCTGGGTAGGTTTACTAATGTTTTCGCCATCAGCTAGGTCAACCCTAGCGATGCGCCCGCTTGCTGAAAGAATAATCGCGCATGGACCATCGGTTACTGTCAGTTTAGCTCCGCCTCGCTTAGCTGAAATTGCTTCCGCGTCGCTGGATGATTTCAAGATAGTTCTGCGCGGAGTACCAAATTTCTCTGCAACCTCAGCAAGTTCAACACTTACTTTCTGGCGGATATTTGTGGCACTTGAAAGTAGCGCTTCCAGTTCAGCGATTTCAGATTTGAGTTTTGTGCTCTCGTTTTCAAGTTCTATACGACTGAACTTTGTTAGTCTTCGCAACCTAAGTTCCAGAATGTATTCAGCCTGGACATCGCTAAGGTCAAAAATCTCGATTAGTCGCGCTTTTGCAGATTCGGAATCCTCTGATGAGCGAATCACTTGGATTACTTCATCGATGTCCGCGATTGCGATTAGTAGTCCATCAACCAAATGTAAACGGTTTTGACGCTTCAGTAGCCTGTATTCACTACGGCGTCTGGTGACTTCAATACGATGGTCGACGAAGACTTGCAGTAAATCCTTTAGTCCAAGTACCTGGGGGCTGCCCTCCACAAGCGCGACATTATTTATACCAAAACTATCCTCGAGCGGGGTTAGTCGGTAAAGCTGTTCAAGAACAGCCTTAGCATTGAAACCACTGCGAAGAGTAATAACCAAGCGCATACCGTTCTTACGGTCAGTTAAGTCGGAGACATCCTGAATGCCCTCAATTTTTTTCGAGGAAACACCATCCTTGATTTTCTCGATTACCTTTTCCGGACCAACCATGTAGGGAAGCTCGGTAACCACCAGTCCGGTTTTTCTGGAAGTGATTTGTTCGATTGCTACTGTGGCTCGGGTTTTGAAAGTACCGCGGCCAGTTTCATAAGCTTCTTTGATTCCATCGAGCCCGACGATTGTGCCACCACCGGGAAGGTCAGGCCCCGGAACAAATTCCATAAGGTCATCGAGGGTCGCGTCTGGATTCATAAGAAGGTGTCTAGCTGCGCCAATAACCTCCACAAGGTTGTGCGGAGCCATATTGGTTGCCATGCCCACAGCGATACCGCTGGAACCGTTAACAAGTAGGTTTGGGAATGCTGCGGGAAGCACATCCGGTTGCTGAAGCTGGTTGTCATAGTTGGGCACAAAATCGACAACATCTTCATCGATACTCTCCACCATGGCCATTGCAGATTGACGAAGCCTCACTTCTGTATACCTAGCTGCTGCCGGGCCATCATCTAAGGATCCAAAGTTTCCGTGGCCGTCAATTAGTGGGAGTCGAAGCGTAAAGTCTTGTGACATGCGAACTAGGGCATCGTAGATAGCGCTGTCACCGTGGGGGTGCAGTTTACCCATAACCTCACCGGTTACTCTGGCGCTTTTTACGTGCCCACGGTCAGGGTGTAGCCCCATCTGGTCCATTTGGTAGAGGATGCGTCGCTGGACAGGTTTTAAGCCGTCGCGTGCATCTGGAAGTGCCCTGGAGTAAATAACCGAGTATGCATATTCGAGGAATGAGTTCTTCATTTCCGAGGAAACGTCGACATCACTGATTCGCTCTTGCAGATGGTCGGAATTAGCTGACATGGGCAACTTTCTAGATAGCTTGTAGACTGAAAATATGCTACCTTCGGCACCTCCGCAGGCGCTTAGCCTCGCCGGAGTATTAGGGAATGTAACCAGCCGTTTGGGCTCCGGTTCAGGTTTAGTGTGCCTAATTGACGGCCTCGGCGCTGAACAGTTACGCGAATTCAAGGCCTATGCGAGAAATCTAAACTCTGTTTGGGATGATTCAGCAATTTCTTCCGTTGCGCCATCCACCACTGCCGTGGCAATAACCACAGCCAGTGTCGGAAAGCTTCCCGGTGCTCACGGGCTACTCGGTTACACCATGTACGATCCTGACTCAGATTCGGTTCGTTCTGTGCTCAGTGAAGTGTCTCCTAAGGATGCCTTGAAATGGCAAAAAGAGCAGACAATTTTTGAGAAAACTGGCAACAGCTATGTTATTGCTCCGGCAGCGCTTGCGGGCAGTGGCTTCACAGTGATGGCCCTGCGAGGAGCAGAATATGTTGGGATAGACGATCCGCTAGCGCGCGTCGAAAAAGCTTTGGAGCTGCTTCGCAAAAAGGGAAACCTGGTTTATCTCTACTTCTCTGAAGTCGATAAAGCCGCTCATGCAAGCGGTGTTGGCTCTGAGCCGTACTTGAAAGCTTTGGAATTGGTGGATTCGACGCTGGGCGATTTATTTGCAAAGCGACCTGAATATGCCACTATCGTTATCACCGCAGATCACGGGCAATTGAACGTACCTAGAGATAATCACGTCATCATCCCAGACGAATGGCTGAAAACATTTGGTGTTAAAGCTGTTGCAGGGGAACCGCGGACATTACAGTTTGTGCTTGAAGCTGGAAGCGATCCGGAACCCCTTGTTTCCGCGCTGAAGGATAAATACGGAGATTTTGCTCTTGTCTACAAAGTCGAAGATTTAGTGGCTGCTGGCTGGTGGAAGAATCTCTCAGACGATATTCGTAGTCGCTGTGGGCAAGTTTTTATCAGTCCAGTAGGCAATTACGCCTTCTACACACACGAACATGATCCTGCTAGAGGAATGATCGGGCAGCACGGGTCTTTCGACTCGGCAGAAATGTCTATTCCTCTGATTCGGCTTTAGTACCAAAAACTATTTCATCCCAGGTTGGGACTCCACGACGACCCTTCTTGACGGATCCGGTATCGTTGCGCTTCGGCTGTTCAGGAGCAGTTGGTTCTGCCTCGACTGCATCCAAGTTTTCGATCGGTAATCTAATTGTTCGCAGGGTGCCGGTGTAGGCACTGTCTTCCTGCTCCTGCTCAAGAAATTCTGGCAAAGCTTCACGTTCACCGCGGCGCTTACGGAGTGCCTCTAACAGATCATCGGTGTTGTTTAGATTAGGCCTGGCATGTATGCCTCGAGGCTCGGCAGTGGTTTCCGGGGTCTGATTATTTTCGGCTAAGTCTGTTGGTGCTTCTTCGGTGAATTCTGTTCTGACAAGTTCATAAGGATCAAAGCTAGTGACGCCGCGAAGGCTTGACTTTGAAGCTGTATTGAAATCAATCTCTGTTTGGCTATCTACCAACTCATCTTGACTCACTTCAGCGGTTGACACTGCTTCAAGTCGGGGGATTAGCGTATCTACCCCCACTTCTTCATGAACTACCATGTCCAAGGTCTCGGCTTCCTTGTTGGCCGGATTAAGCTGACTGGTTTTGGGATTGAAGGACCAGATAGCCTCACGTTCTGCCCCAGAAACTTCAAACTTTAATGAAACTTCCCAGGGCTCCTGCCCATTACGGTAGGCATCCCAGCGAGCGTTAGCGGCCGAGGCGTTGAGTAGTTTCTGGTTAATTTGGTCAAGGAAGCTGGTGCCTATGCCTGTGTGAGGGTCACGCTTAGCGAATGTTTGTTGCGCGGTCTTTACAATAAACTCTCGCTCATCCAGAATCGGGCCTTCAAAACGTTTGATGTAATCAATGTCTGCTCCGGTGAGTTTAGCCACATCTTCAGCGGTTTGACCAGCTCGGATATAACCCTGAACCTCTCTGGGTGAAATAAGTTCCGTGGTTTTTTCGGGCTCGGCGCGGTTTGCCCTTATTGTGGCAATTTCTGTGAGCGCAAGAGTGTACTGAGTGCCATCGTCGTCAGCGAGTATGACACTGTCGTCTTGTTGGCCAATAACTTTCAGATTTTGCATCAATCCTCCGTGCCTTAAAACTTGCCACGAAACATTGAAAAAGCAGCGTATCTATAGGGCGCGCCGTGGCATATTTGTGCTTTTAGCGTTCGGATATATATTCTGGCTTGCATTATTGCGCAGATTAGTGCAAACTATCGCCGCCAGTAATGAAAATTTTTACCTCAAGGACAACATGGCTACTGATTACGACGCACCAAGAAAAAACGACGACGACACCGAATCTATCGAGGCTTTAAAGGAGCGTGTGCCGGATCAACTTTCTTCAGTGATTGATGCTGAGGAACCTGATTCTGGCGGGGATTATGACCTGCCCGGCTCCGATCTTTCCTCACTGGAATTGGATGTGGTTGTACTTCCTCCGCAGGATGACGAGTTCACCTGCACCAACTGTTTCTTGGTATTCCACAAATCCCAACTGGATCATGAAGGAAAATACGGTCCAGTTTGTAAGGATTGCTCCAACTAAATAAAAACTTAATCTGAAAGCCCGAGTGAAGCTATAAGCTCCTTTCGGGCTTTCTGGCTGACACCAACCAGTAGGGGGTCGTGGTCACGCTCTGTCATCGATTACGATTTTTGTGACTGGGTCGATGCCGCCACGAATACCAAACCAGGCATTCGGATCAGATTTTGGTCCGCGTTCTTCCCAAGCACTGTGCCCTCGGTAAATTGTTGCTTCACCTAAATACTTCGTAGGAATCTGGGCTCTTCCAACCTGTAAGACTCCGTTGCTTACAGAGATTTTTGGAGACACAAACCAGAAGAATGCAATAAACACCAACGAAAGCGCCAATCCAATCACCAAACCAACCCACATGTTAAGGAAGTAGAAAAGCACTGAAACTGCAGGAGCCAGAAGCAGAATCGCTAGCAGTGCTGAAATTGGGGGATACTGTCGCTCGTTAAAGTTATGCACAACATCTATTTCAACACGAAAACAGTTATGCATTACCCTTTTGAGAGTGAGTAATAGCCCAGAAGTTTTATTTGTCGGTAAAGAAGCACCTAAGTATGCCCTCCCCGGGGACGCCGGTGCGGATTTAAAATGCACGGAAGCTTTTACCCTAGCTCCAGGAGAGAGGAAGCTAATTGGCACTGGTTTGCACATAGCGCTACCTGATGGGTACTTAGCGTTTGTTGTGCCCAGGAGTGGCCTTGCAATAAAACATGGAATTAGCATCGTGAATTCTCCGGGGACCATTGATGCTGGCTATCGCGGAGAAATTATGGTTCCTTTGTGGAACACTGATACCGCTAACAGCTTCTCGGCTGAGGTGGGCGATAGAATTGCTCAGCTTATAATTTTGCCTGTGCAGCAGGCTGCATTTGTTCAAGTGCAGAAACTTCCAGATAGTGATCGAGGCACTGGCGGTTTCGGTTCTACCGGGGTAAAACCTAACTAGAACTCCAAGGAAAAAATAGAATGTCAGATTCATCAGCAAACTTTTCTGCAAAGTCGGCTCCAATCAACCGCGAGAATGCGGGGCCTTTTGACTCCAGCGAAATTACTGGAGCGAGGCCATACATTGACTTGGGGTCTTTGAAGATTCTTCCACGCCCAGATTTACAGCTTCGCCTCGAAGTAGAGGAGCAATCTAAGCGCGTTGTTGCAGTGACTTTGGAATTACACGGATCAACCCTGCAAGTACAGGCATTTGCTGCACCACGCACAGGCGGTCTTTGGCACGAAATACGCATTCAACTTGCCGAGCAAATCAAATCACAGGGCGGAACGGCACAAAACGCTATCGGATCTTTCGGTTCAGAACTAGTGGCTCAGGTTATAGTCACCACCCCTGAGGGGCAAAAACCTAATGAGGTGCGGTTTATTGGTGTGGATGGCCCTCGCTGGTTCCTGCGTGGCGTTATCAGCGGTAAAGCGCTTAGTGATGACGATGCGATGCGTGAAATTAGTGATCTTTTCCGCAGTATTGTCGTTGTGCGCGGGCAAATTCCGCTACCACCGAGAGAGTTACTTCCACTGCATGTACCTGGCGCTCCCGGAGCTTAAAGGTTGAGAAATACTTCTGAGCCGGAAAAAGAACCGGAGAAAACAACAACCGACCAAGCAGATGCGGATGTTCGTGCCGCTTTACAAAAATCTGCCGGAAAAACCGCGGTTGGCAAAGCGGCGGTAGCAGAAACCGCTAGGGATGCCATAACTGCAGCGACCGGAGGTTGGCGCGCACAGATTGAAGCGGTAGTTCCGAGCATCCTTTTTATTGTTTCTTTGGTGATCACCGGTGAAGTTAATCTTTCAGTGATTGCGCCGATTGGTTTTTCGGTGCTGGCTATTTTGCTCAGATTTATTCAGAAACAGGATGTTACCGCATCCTTTGGCGGACTCATTGGTGTTCTAGTGGCTGCAGGACTCTCGCTTTGGAGCGGTCAAGGCAAAAATTATTTCGTTGTGGGCCTTTGGACAAGCGCAATCTTCGCTGTGGTGTTTCTGATTTCTATGCTGGTTAAGCGCCCAATAGCGGGCGTAATCGTGAACCTGCTTGCTGACAAACCAGAAGAAGAAAGTGCGGATGATGTTCCCTGGTTCAAAGACAGAGTCAAGTTTCGTAAGGCACTTTTAGTGACTGCAGTCTGGGTTGCAATGTTTATTTTGCGTCTCTCTGTGCAGCTTCCGCTCTACCTTTCTGGGGAAGAAGTAGCGCTAGGTATCTGGCGACTTGCTCTAGGCATCCCAGTATTTATTCCGGTTGTTTTATTCAGCTGGGTCGTGCTCCGTAGTTGGGTAGAAAGTGCTAGGATAAAATTATCTTGATATCAAGATAATTAGCAGAGGTTTCAGAGATTGAATTGCTAACATGAAACCTAGAGTTCAAGTAATAAGGAGTTAGCTATGTCTAAAGTGAACAGCTTCTCAGCCCGTAGTAGTTTTTCTGTAAACGGTAAAGAATACGAATACTACAAGCTAGACACAGTCAAAGGTCACGACAAACTGCCATACAGTCTTAAAGTTTTGCTCGAAAACCTACTGCGCACTGAAGACGGTGCCAACGTAACTGCTGAGCACATCAAAGCACTGGGTGCTTGGGACCCTTACTCTGAGCCTGAAACTGAAATTCAGTTCACTCCAGCCCGTGTAATTATGCAGGACTTTACCGGTGTTCCCTGCGTAGTTGACCTTGCAACCATGCGCGAGGCAGTAGCTGATCTCGGTGGAGACCCAAACACAATCAATCCACTTTCACCCGCTGAACTTGTGATTGACCACTCGGTTATTTCCGACCTTTATGGAACTCCAGATGCTTTCGAACGCAACGTAGAAATCGAATACGAGCGTAACGGTGAACGCTATCGCTTCCTGCGCTGGGGACAGACAGCCTTTGATAACTTCAAAGTAGTTCCACCTGGAACCGGTATTGTGCACCAGGTAAACATTGAATATCTAGCACGCGTGGTCTTTTCCAAAGATGCAGACGGTAAAACTGTTGCATACCCAGACACCTGTGTTGGTACTGACTCCCACACCACTATGGTCAATGGCCTCGGTGTGCTCGGTTGGGGTGTTGGCGGTATTGAAGCCGAAGCTGCCATGCTTGGCCAGCCAGTATCAATGCTTATTCCGCGTGTGGTTGGATTCAAACTTTCGGGAGATATCCCAACCGGTGTAACCGCAACTGACGTTGTGCTGACCATTACCCAGATGCTTCGCAAGCACGGAGTTGTTGGCAAATTTGTTGAGTTCTATGGCTCCGGTGTGGCTGCTGTTTCGCTAGCAAACCGCGCCACAATCGGAAACATGAGCCCAGAGTTTGGTTCAACCGCAGCAATCTTCCCAATTGACGATGTCACACTCGATTACCTGCGACTGACTAACCGCTCAGAAGACCAGATAGCACTTGTCGAGCAGTACGCAAAGCTACAGGGGCTATGGCACGATCCAAAGCACGAACCAAGCTACAGCGAATACCTAGAACTAGACCTATCAACAGTTGTTCCATCAATCGCCGGTCCAAAGCGCCCACAAGACCGTATTGAGCTAAACCATGCAAAGGCTAAGTTCCGTACCGATCTGAAAGACTATGCATCAGTTTCGATAGTTGACAACAGTCTGTTGGATTCATTCCCAGCATCCGACCCTCCAGGAATCACAGCTGAGGACGACCAGCCGATCTACAATCATCCGGTACACGTTTCTTACAACGGCGAAGAGTTCGATATTTCTCACGGTGCAGTAACTATTGCTTCAATTACCTCCTGCACCAACACTTCGAACCCTTCGGTGATGCTCGCGGCAGGTTTGCTTGCCAAGAAAGCGGCAGAAAAGGGACTGAAGTCAAAGCCTTGGGTAAAGACAACACTTGCCCCAGGGTCTAAGGTCGTTACCGACTACTACGACAAGTCAGGACTCACCCAGCACCTTGAAGCACTCGGCTTCTACCTTGCCGGATACGGTTGCATGACCTGTATCGGTAACTCTGGTCCACTACCTGAACCAATTTCTGAGGCAGTTCAGTCCAATGACTTGGCGGTTACTGCTGTGCTTTCAGGTAACCGTAACTTTGAGGGTCGTATTAACCCCGATGTGAAGATGAACTACCTAGCTTCACCTCCACTGGTTATTGCGTACGCACTCGCCGGAACCATGGACTTTGACTTCGACCGTCAGCCACTCGGTAAGGGTAAAGACGGAAATGACGTCTTCCTCCGTGACATTTGGCCATCCACTCAGGAAGTGCAAGCAACAATTGATTCATCGATTGATGAGAGCATGTTCCAGAAACAGTATGCGGCTGTTTTCGACGGTGATGAGCGTTGGCAGTCACTAGACACACCAACCGGTGACACCTTCGAATGGGACGAGGATTCCACCTATGCTCGTAAGGCTCCATACTTTGACGGCATGCCGTTAGAGCCGCAGCCTGTTGTAGACATTCACGGGGCTAGAGTATTGGCGAAGCTGGGTGACTCGGTTACGACCGACCACATTTCACCAGCCGGCTCAATCAAGGCAGACAGCCCAGCGGGTAGATACCTGATGAGTAAGGGTGTGGAACGTAAAGACTTCAACTCCTATGGTTCACGCCGCGGTAACCACGAAGTTATGATTCGTGGAACCTTCGCAAACATTCGCCTTCGCAACCAACTCCTTGAAAATGTTGAGGGTGGCTACACTCGTGACTTTACTAAGGCAGATGCGCCACAGGCATTCATTTACGATGCTTCCGAGGCATACATTGCTCAGGGAACACCACTTGTTGTTCTCGGCGGTAAGGAATACGGTTCAGGATCGAGTCGTGACTGGGCAGCTAAGGGCACCAGCCTCTTAGGTGTGAAAGCGGTTATTGCGGAAAGCTTTGAGCGCATCCACCGTTCCAACCTGATTGGCATGGGCGTGGTTCCACTGCAGTTCCCAGAAGGCGAAACCGCAGACAGTCTTGGCCTTGACGGTACCGAAGTATTCGATATTGAAGGCATCACCGAACTAAATGAGGGACGCACCCCTAAGACAGTGAAGGTCATTGCAAAGCCAACAGAGCACTCTCCAAAGGGCAAGCAAGACATTGTATTTGACGCTGTAGTTCGTATCGACACACCGGGTGAAGCTGACTATTACCGCAACGGAGGAATCCTCCAGTACGTGCTGAGGACGCTGGTTAAGTAACTTGAGCATCCTCGACCGGATATCTAATCCTCGGGATCTGGATGGGCTTACAAATGAAGAGCTCGTCCAGCTTTCCGATGAAATCAGAAAATATCTGGTTGAAACAGTTGCAAAAACAGGAGGTCACTTAGGTCCTAACCTTGGCGTGGTTGAACTTACGTTAGCGATACACCGAATCTTCGATTCACCGAGTGATCCGATCATTTTCGACACTGGACATCAGAGCTACGTACATAAGCTACTCACAGGTAGAAAAGATTTGAGCACAATCCGTCAAAAAGACGGGTTAGCCGGATACCCGCAACGCTCTGAAAGCGAGCACGATATTGTCGAATCCAGTCACGCATCCGCCTCGCTTTCATGGGCCGATGGAATAGCGCGTGCCCTGCACTTGGCTGGTGAAAGTGAGCGCACTGTTGTTGCAGTTGTTGGTGACGGGGCACTCACCGGTGGAATGACCTGGGAGGCTTTTAACAGCATCAGTGAGCAGGATAAATCGAGACTCGTGATTGTAGTAAATGACAATGGTCGTAGTTATGCACCAACTATTGGTGGTCTTGCCAGAACATTCAACGAAATGCGTACAAAAAGCGGTTACCGCAAGGCTTATTTACGCACCAAGAAACTGGCCTCGAAGTTTGGTCGATTTGGGCAACGAGTTTACGAGGCCGGACACGCAGCTGGTAATGCGTTCTTCACATCATCTGCTCCTAAAGGAATTCACCCCAGCCTTGGAATCAAGTACATCGGGCCAATTCCTGGCCATGACATTGAAGCTTTAGAACAGGCCCTTCGGCAGGCAAAGGATTATGGACATCCGGTAATTGTGCATGTCGTCACCGAGAAGGGGCGTGGTTTTAAACCAGCACTTGAAGACACTGCCGACCAGTTCCACGCGATTGGGCGAATCGATCCGGAAACCGGTGTGAAACTGGATAAAGAGGATTCAATTTCTTGGACTGAAGCATTCGGCAACGAACTTCTAGAGATTGCTGGTGAGAACGAGCAGGTGGTTGGTATTACAGCCGCGATGCTGCAACCCGTGGGGATGAAGCAGCTTCAGCAACATTATCCGAAGCGAGTTTTTGATGTTGGTATTGCTGAACAGCACGCAGTAACCATGGCTGCCGGTATGGCTTATGTTGGGCTCCACCCGGTAGTAGCAATTTATTCAACATTTATGAATCGCGCGGTAGACCAGGTAATTATGGATGTCGCACTTCACAAGGCAGGCGTGACTTTTGTGCTTGACCGCAGCGGTGTTACCGGCCCGGACGGCCCTAGCCATCACGGTGTTTGGGATCTCTCAATTTTCCAAGCGGTTCCAGGAATAAGAATTGCAGCACCCAGAGACGCTGATTCGCTCCGTGAGGAGTTAAGAGAAGCAATTGCGGTAAATGATGCACCGACCATGATTCGCTTCCCTAAAGGCGCTGTGGGGGCGAAAATTGAGGCAATTAGGCGGACAGATGACGGTGTAGACATCCTGAAAATGGCCGCGCACCAAGATGTACTGATTGTTGCCGTCGGCACTATGGCAGAAGTTGGTTTGAAAGTTGTCGCGCTTTTGGAAGCGCAGGGGATTGGCGCATCCGTTATTGATCCTCGCTGGGTAATTCCAGTAGCTGATTCGATCGTTGAATTATCTCGCAATCACCGAATTGTGGCAGTTATTGAAGACGGAATCAAGGTTGGGGGTATTGGAACCTCAATCAGGCAGAAGCTTCGAGCTGCAGGCGTCGATACCGCTGTTGATGAGATTGGACTTCCTGGCGAGTTTTTGGCTCACGCCAGCCGTTCCCAGATTCTGGAAGAGGTTGGACTAACTCCTCGCCAAATCGCCCTCGACCTTACCGCATCTGTTATGGGCAAAAAAGTTCCGGTAGCGAGGCCGCTACCGGAAACTTCAGTTGATGTCTCAAGCGATATTAACTAAAATCTTTAGTTAATTCCCCTAATTGGTGGGTTGTGGAAGGTTGCACCGTTTACTCGTTCGGATGCGCCAACCCGGTCAAGGTATGGAGTAATACCGCCATCAATGAATGGATATCCTGCGCCAAGAATTAGACTCAAGTCCACGTCCTCAGCGGCCTGCGTTACCCCCTCATCAAGCATGAGTTTGATTTCTTTAGCAAGTTCATCCTCAACTCTGGCAAGAATCTCAGCGCCAGTCATCGGTGTGTTTCCAAGCTTAAGCGCTGCTTTAGCTTCTTTTGACCAGTCCACAACCTTGCCGTGTTTGTCTTTCTCCACCACGTTCTTCAAAGATGCTAGTGTGTGGAGGTTCTCAGACGCATAGAAACGTTCTGGGAAGTGCCGAACCATAGTGTCTTGCACATGCGCGGCCACAGCCCACCCAACTAGGTCAATTAGTTCAAATGGCCCCATCGGTAGTCCGAGCGGAGCGAGTGAAGTTTCAACTACCGGAATTGGAGTACCGAGATCTGCTGCACGGGCTGCTTCACCCATAACTTTGGCAAGTAGTCGGTTGACAATAAACCCTGGCGCGTCCATAGAAAAGACCGCGGTCTTCTTCAGTGCGCGAGCGGTGGCAAAAGCTGTAGCAAGTGCCACGTCATTTGTTTTTTCAGCCTTCACAACTTCCACTAGTGGCATTACCGCTACCGGGTTGAAGAAGTGGAAACCGACGACTCTTTCCGGGTGCTTCATTCCTGAAGCGATCTCAGTTACCGAAAGTGAGGAGGTGTTTGTTGCGATAATTGCGGGCTCGCTCAGATGCGGTTCAACCTCAGCAAATACCTGCTGCTTAACCTTGGTGTCCTCAAATACGGCCTCAATTACCCAGTCACAGCCTGCAAAGTCTGCTTTATCTGTGGTGCCGGAGACTAGGGAAGTGAAGCGGTTGAAGTCATCCTGATTGATCCTGCCCTTTTCAAGTAGCTTGCCCAGTTCCTCGCGAATGTAAGCGAGACCTTTATCGACTCTTTCCTGATCTAGGTCAGTGATGATTACTGGCACTTGAAGTCTGCGCACGAAAAGGAGTGCAAACTGACTGGCCATGAGGCCGGCACCGATGATACCAACACGAGTAACTGGCTGAGCCAGTTCCTTGCCGGGGTCGCCAGCTGGTCGCTTTGCACGTTTCTGAACTAGATCGAAAGCGTAAAGGCTGGCAGCGAATTGGTCACCCGCGATAAGTTCCGGACAGAACATCATCTTCGCGCTCAAAACCTTGAGCCTTAGTGCCCTTCTTCGATGCCGCAATCAAATCGAGGGCTGCATAAGGAGACTTTGCTACCTTGCCAATTTTGCCCTCTAAGGACTTGCGAGCGATATTGATTGCAATATCCCATTTAGCTAGTTTTTCAACGCTACCGGGCTCATTAGGTCGCTTTACCTTGACCTTGCCACTGATCACGGTATCTGCCCACTTGAGTGAATCCTCAAGGAAGCGAGCGGGTGAGAACATCACATCCGCAATTCCGAGTGAAAGCGCGTCCGCTGGCTTTAGCATCCGGTTCTGCTTGAGCGGGTTCTCAATAATCACCTTGAGTGCGTTCTCAATACCGATCAGATTGGGGAGTAGGTATGCGCCACCCCAGCCGGGAATAATACCGAGAAATACTTCAGGTAGTGCAATCGCTGCAGCTGATGAATCAATTGTGCGGTAGTTCGAGTTGAGCGCAATCTCAAGGCCACCACCAAGTGCTAAACCGTTAATAAAACAGAATGATGGCACGCCTAAATCATCAAGTTTTCCGAAAACGTAGTGACCAAGTTGTGCGATTTGCTTTGCCTGATCTTTAGTTTTCAGGTTCTGAATTTGGCTAAGGTCAGCACCTGCAGCGAGGATAAATGGTTTTCCTGTAATACCTACACCGGCAATTTCACCTGCTTTCGCACGCTTTTTTAGCTGGTCAAGAACCTCACCAAGTTGAATCATGGTTGCAGGGCCGAGCGTGTTAGGACGGTTGTGATCGCGATCATTGTCAAGGGTAATTAGTGCAAAATTCTTACCGCTTGGTAGCTTCACATCACGCACTCGTGAGTAGGTTATAACGTCCTCATTGGTTGATTCAGCAAGGGCTTTGAAATCGATTTTGTCGTAGTTACTCATTTATCTTCCTAACCCTTGTAGTTGACGTTTTCCCAAATAACGGTGCCACCTTGGCCAAGCCCGACACACATGGTGGTGATGCCGTAGCGAACCTCAGGATGCTCCTCGAAATGCCTTGCAAGCTGTGACATAAGCCGCACACCGCTTGAAGCAAGCGGGTGACCAATAGCAATGGCACCACCCCAGGGGTTTACTCTGGAGTCATCATCAGCGATTCCGTAGTGTTCGAGGAATGCAATAACTTGCACTGCGAATGCTTCATTGATTTCAAAAAGACCGATGTCATTAATTGTGAGTCCAGCCTTGGCAAGAGCCTTATCGGTTGCCGGAACTGGCCCCCAACCCATAACTTCTGGCTCCACACCGGAGAAAGCAAACTGAACCATGCGCATTTTTGGTTTCAGACCATACTTCTTCACTGCATCCCCACTTGCAAGAATGGATGCTGTTGCCCCGTCGGTGAGTCCTGCTGAGTTTCCGGCAGTTACTTTACCGCCCACACGGAATGGAGTCTTTAGTTCGCCAAGTCCTTCGAGGGTTGTGTCAGGACGCAGGAACTGGTCGTTGTCTGCGAGCCCCCAGCCCTCTGCGCTCTTTACAGCAACTGGAATCATGTCCTGCTGAATTTTGCCAGCCTTATATGCGGCGGTCGCTTTTTGCTGGGAATGAAGCGCATAGGCATCCGCACGCTCTTTGGTGAGGCTAGGGTAGCGGTCGTGTAGGCGCTCTGCGGTCTTGCCCATCTGGAGTGCATCCTGAGAGACGATTCGCTCGGAGAGGAAGCGCGGGTTAGGGTCAACGCCTTCGCCCATCGGATGGCGCCCCATATGTTCGACACCACCTGCAATAACCAGGTCGTATGCACCAAAGCCGATACCTGCACCGGTTTGAGTGACCGCTGTCATAGCTCCTGCACACATGCGGTCAATAGCGTAGCCAGGAACGGTAATCGGTAGCCCAGCCAGAATTGCTGCAGTGCGGCCGATAGTAAGACCCTGGTCTCCAGTTTGGGTAGTTGCTGCAATAGCAACCTCATCAAATGCTTCTTTTGGAATCTCTGGGTTTCGTTCCAAAAGCGCAATCATGCTCTTGACGACCAGATCGTCGGCGCGGGTTTGCCAGTAGTGGCCTTTTTCTCCTGCGCGTCCAAAGGGAGTACGAACTCCGTCGATAAAAAATACATCGGCAGTAGTGCTCACGATGCCTCCTCGAATCTAACAACTAAATCGATACTAATTTGTTTGTAACCTACAAGCCAATGTCTATGGACTCTGTATGTAGAAGATAGTCAAAGAGTTATGGGTTATCGTTTTGTGCTTTTGTCGTATTCGTCTTAAACGCTTCTAAGAGTGGCTCGGCAAGCATCTCAATCTGCCAGTCTCTGATTCCGAGTTCTGCAAGCTGTTTTGCTATGTCATCTACATTTGATGATTCATTTATGGTTTCGGATGCGATCAGTTTTGAAAGTGAATCTTTGGTTATCAAAAGTTCGAGCTGTAGGTCTGCTTCATCCGCAACCACCTGTGCCGCGTCTTTAAGAGCCTGAACTTTTTCGGCAATCTCCAATTTCACTTTTGTGCTTAAAGCGTTACCTTCTTTTTTGACGCGCATTGGCGGAAGATCGGTTGTGAGCATTCCTCGTTCTATTGCGCTATACCAGCGATCGATTTGGCTACGGCTCGCTTTTCCCTGAAATTCTTTGGCGCGGGCAAGTTTAGATTTTGACTTGGGGAGCTGTGTGGCTGCAAAGACGATGGAACGATCCGGAATCAGCCTGCCCGGCGCAATATCTTCAGCCTGAGCAAATTCATCGCGGGCAAGCCAGAGTTCCCTAGCAACAGCAAGCTGACGCTGAGTTGTAAGGGTGTGCATTCCTGAAAGCTTTCGCCAAGGTTCAGCTGGCTGCTTCTTTGCTGGTTTATTCGCTACGGTCTTGAACTCTTGCAAGGCAATTTCGAAGCGCCCCTGTTCTTTAAGAATGTCTGTAAGGCGACTTTTTAGCTCCGGCAGAATTTCAACATCCAGAGCTGCGTAGTCAAGCCACTCGCTGGGCATTGGTCTTATCGACCAGTCCACTGCGGAGAATGCTTTATCGAGTTGAATCTCCAAAATCTCTTCAGCGAGGGCTTGGAGTCCAAACTTCTTGTAGCCGGCAAGCCTCGCTGCAAGTTCGGTGTCAAAAAGCTTCGTAGGAAAAATTCCTACTTCTCTCAGGCTCGGGATGTCTTGACCTGCTGCGTGCAAAATCAAAGATCGCTTAGTCAGCAGCTTTCCCAACTCTGCTAAATCACCAACCCCAACTGTGTCAATCAGGTATGTTCCCGTGAATTCAGTGAATATTTGGATTAGATAAGGGCGTTGGGAATAGCGGAAACCGCTAGCTCTTTCTGTGTCTAATGCAAGATCATCTTTTTGTGCAGATAGAGACTGAATTGCTTCTGCCAACAGCTCAGGTGTGTCGACCAGAAGTACCGGAAATTTAGGTTCAGTTAAGTGATTCAGTTTGTTACCTTAAGGTTTTGGCGGAAGTCCGGCAAACATGCACATCATTTCGGTCCAAGCGGTGAAATGTTTGCCGATATCAGCCTCAAGTGGACTCCAGGAACAACGAATCTCCAAAACTGATCCGTCACCCTGATCTGCTAACTGGCCGTAACCGCGCGAAATGATTCGAGTAATTGTTCCTGCAAGCCCCTGATATTGTGCTTTCTGTAGGGTGAGGGCATCTTTTAGCCAACTCCAAGCAACATCTGACAGTAATGTTTCTTCGCCGATAGTGACGTCAAATGGAGCTGATGCGAAACTAACTATTCTGAATGGGCCGCCCCAAACATCCGGTTCTGCCTCGTCGTAAAGTAGCACCAATCTGCCCGTTGCTAGATCAGAATCCTCATGGAAACGGGTAGGTTTTAGATCCGCAGTGAATGCCGCAGCCCAGGGAGCCAATCCCTCCGGGGCGAGCATATCGTTTACTACCAACTCCGGACGAACTGGCGCTGATTCGAGAGATTCGAGCGCCTCCAAGAATACAGACGGAGCTGTAGGTTTAGTCACGCTTCCAAAGTATTCATAAAATGTTCAAACATTGTGTAGGCATACCGAAAATAATAGGAATTAGAATAGGCAGGGTGAGTAAGGGTAAAAACTCTTTTAACCGCGATGCCCGGAAGTTCGGCTTCTATGCTGTGGCTGGAATTTCTGTCGCGGCCATTCTCGGGTTTCGAAAACTTGCTGATGAACTTTTGTTGCCACCACTTACAAAGGACTATTCAGGAGAGATTCTGGGTATCGATCCACAGAGCAAAACAATTACCACAACAAGTGATGGCGTTTTTGGCTTAGAGGGAAGATACGGTCTATTTCACAGCCATGATCATGGCTACCTGAAAATCGGGAAAATTATCGAATCAGGTCCAGGTTTTGTGCAAAGAGAGTTGATCCGCTCATACGGTGCAGTGCCAAGCGTGGGTTCAAAAATCGCTAACACCGGATATTTTTATCAAAGCCCCTCCGAACTAGACCTCTCCTACGAAAAGGTAGAGATAGATGGCCCGTTGGGCACTTACCCTGCTTGGGCATTTACTGGCAACTCCAGTCCAACTTGGGTTATTCAAGTCCACGGCAGGGCGGCTAATAAATCTGAAGGCTTGCGGATGGTTCCGCTAATAGAAAAACTAGGCTTCAACTCCCTGCTAGTTAGCTACCGCAATGATCCGGAAGCTCCAAAATCGACAGATGGTCGCTACGCTCTAGGTTCGAGTGAATGGGAAGATGTTCACGCAGCAATGCTCTGGGCTCTATCTCGTGGTGCAAAACGAATCTATCTTGCCGGCTGGTCAATGGGCGGCTCAATTGCAATCCAGACACTGCTCAGAAGTGAACTCTCGCCCTACGTGAAAGGTGTGATTCTCGAATCAGCTGTCGGATCTTGGAAACAACTCTGCCAGGAACAACTCTCAAGAAGAGGGATGCCTGCAATACTCTGCGCTGGAGCATCAACACTGTTGAATAGTCCGCTCCACAGGCTGCTGGGCGTCGATAATCCAATCAATTTCAAAGACGTAGACATTGTGCAGAATGCAGAAAAATACAGCGTGCCGATTCTTGCCTTGCATTCAATAGACGATCAGTATGTTCCATCAGCTGCTATTGAACAACTTGCTCGAAAACGTAGCGACATTGTTTCGCTTAAGCTTTGGAAAAATGCCGGTCATACCCGACTCTGGAATTATGATTCAGATCTTTGGGAGCAGCAGATTACTGAATGGTTCGGAGAAAACTCCTAGTCGATTTGTTGCTTTGGAGTTAGCCTCTGATAGTGGAATCCTTCAGGATCCGGAAGATCAAGACCAATATCCCAATTTTCTAAACCAAAATCGTAGCTTTGCCCTGCTCCGACTTTAGGAGATCGAGTAATTGCTAGCTCGTCAAAGAAACCACTCTGGATAAGCCACTTTGCGGTTTCTGCGCCGCCCTCACAAACTACGCTTTCAAAGCCGAGGTCGAGGAGAGCGTTTCGTAAGTTTTGGGCGGATTCGGCCGGGTTTGCTGTTGCTAGGAAAGTAATAGCGTTTGGTATCTCTGCTGCCTTGGAGCCGACAGGGGCGACGATTCTAGAACCGGGGGAAAGCCTGCCTAAATCAACATCGCCAGAGTTGGTGAGTACCAAAATTGGTTTCGACTTTTCGCTGGCAATAAGTTCATTGCGTGAAGTATTAGCCCCAACCAATATCGCGTCACTGTAACTGCGAATTACACCAAGAAGCACCCGATCATTAACAGAACTAATAGATTTGCTTGAACCATCAGGGCCAACAATTTGATTTTCGCTGGTTAGTACCATGTTGAGTCTGAACCAGGGACGCGATAGGGGCATCCATAACCGTTTTAGCAGCGATCTAAGTTCAGCATGTGGATCTTGCGAATTTGGTTCAGCGGCTGATTCCGGCGAGGTAAAAGACTGATTAGGCAATTGCCTCACGAACCTTGCGTTTCGTGCGGACGAGGAGCCCCAACATGCCTCGGACTCGTAAAGGGCTGATAATTTCCTTCAAATCGAGCATGTCCACAAAATCTTCAGGGATAGCAAGAACCTCTTCAGCAGTAAGACCATTGACGCCCTGATGAACGATAGACGCAAAAGCGCGGGTAGTTGGCGATTCGCGCGGAGCCGTAGCGTGGAAATGAACAGTGTTTTGTTCATCCACCTCCACAAAAATGTAGACAGGAGACTGGCACTCAATTACCCGCTCGAGCAGGTCAGGATGATCCTGAAACTTTTCCGGAAGATCAGGTAATTCTTCCGCCAGCTCAATCAGATACTCGAGCTTGCTTTGCGAGTCCAATGCCTGGAACTCTTCGGCAATCTCCGCCAAAACGGGAGGCAGATTAGCTAAATCGGTCATAAGAACAGGTTAGTAGCTACTGATTGGCTCAGGTGCCTCGCCCGGCTCAGAGGACTTCACGATTGGCACACCAACAAGTGAACCCCACTCGGTCCAGGAACCGTCATAGTTGCGAACATCCTCGAATCCAAGCAGATACTTCAATGCGAACCATGAATGACTGCTGCGCTCACCAATACGGCAGTAAGCGATAGTTGGCTCCTTAGGATCAAGACCCACTTCACCCTGGTACAGCGCTTCAAGCTCAGCCCGAGTTTTGTATGCTCCAGTTTCTTCATTTACTGCGCGTCCCCAAGGAACATTCACAGCGCTAGGGATGTGGCCAGCGCGAAGAGCGCCCTCCTCAGGGTAGGCAGGAGCGGATGTGCGCTCGCCACTGTATTCCTCAGGGGAACGGATGTCTAGAATCGGCTTCCCAAAGTGCTTCGCCACATCAAAACGGAATGCACGATAAGTGCGGTCGTCTCGCTCAATTACCGGGTAGTCGGTTTCGGGGCGGTTGGCTGGTGCTTTGGTATATTCGCGACCCTCGTCTTCCCACTTCTTACGACCACCGTCAAGGATGCGCAAATCCTCGTGTCCAAAAAGGGTGAATACCCACAGAGCGTAAGCTGCCCACCAGTTATTTTTGTCTCCATAGAAGACAACGGTGTCGGTGCGTTTGATTCCCTTTTTGCGCATCAGCTCTGCAAAGCCTTCCCCGTCAAGGTAGTCGCGGAGAACCCCCTGGTTGAGTTCGGTGTGCCAGTCGACCTTTACAGCACCTGGAATGTGACCGGTTTCGTAAAGCAGCACATCCTCGTCGGATTCGACGACTACTAGGCCATCTCTGCCAAGGTTTTCTGCAAGCCATTCGGTGCTTACTAATCTTCCCGGTTCTGCAAATTCCTGAAAATCCGGGTGTGGATCGAGCTCAACTGCCATTTTTAACCTTCTAACAACTGGAATTGCGGGTAACCTATTCTGTGGTACACATTCGCATAAAGAAGCGCATTAGTGCACACCTTTAAGGGTAGCCCCCTAAAGCAGTTATCGCCATAGATTTCAGAAAGTTACATGAGTGGCCCAGGACTTAACCGCCGAACCAAATACCCCAATAAGTTTTTCCGACATTACACCAACCATTAGTGGTGCAGAAATAATAAAATTTCTTGTTCCTCCGCCAATCTTTCAAGACACAAGTTTCGATAATTATTTGCCGGATGCCGCATACCCTTCGCAGGCTCGTGCGGTTGCGCTTCTTCGCACCTTCCTCAACCCAACACCGGTGAAACGTTCTTTCTTTGGTAAAAAAGCGGCGGATGCACCAGAGAGTTTACAGACACCCGGTGTCTATCTGGACGGTGGCTTTGGTGTTGGAAAGACTCACTTGCTTGCTTCGCTTTGGCACACAGCTAAGGGGCGAAAATATTTCGGCACCTTCATGCAGTACACCGCCCTTGTCGGTGCGATCGGTTATCAAAAGACTGTTGATTTGTTGACCGGTGCATCGTTTATTGCTATTGACGAGTTCGAACTTGATGATCCGGGCGACACCATGATGATGACCAGATTGCTTCGTGGGCTGATGGATTCTGGAACCAAGATTGCCGCTACCTCGAACACTGAACCAAATGCTTTGGGTGAAGGGAGGTTTGCTGCGCAAGACTTTATTCGCGAGATTAGTGCAATGTCTGCAAACTTTACGGTTCTGAGGATTGATGGAGAAGACTACCGACACCGTGAGAGTGATGCTGTAGCAAGAGTAGTGAGTACAGCAGAGGTTGAAGAATGGGCGGCGCAGCAGGCAAAAACTGGTGCTGTGATCGCTATTACCGACTTTGATTCGCTTGTGAAGCATCTTGAAAGTATCCATCCTGCGCGGTACGCGAAAATTGCGGAAATGTTGGCGGGGCTAGGCATCACCGATGTTCACGAATTGAAGGACCAGTCACAGGCTCTGCGTTTCGTGGCGCTAGTCGACCGGCTTTATGACAGTGAGGTGTCGATTGTGGCATCCGGCATCCCGTTATCAAGTGTTTTTTCTAGGTCGATGCTTGCTGGAGGGTATAAGAAAAAGTATCTTCGTGCGGTTTCTCGGCTTTTTGCTCTTACTTCTGAGTAGTTCCTGACTCCCTACCCCTTATTGTGTGGTTCCCTACCCCTTGTGAAGTGAGCCTACTCTTTGCAAGGGTAGGGACAATCAAGAAAGGGTAGGGAGTGCAAGGATGCGCGTCAAAGTTGAGAAATAGCCACAAAATCAGTTAGAGTATTCAAGCAGAAAATCTTTCAGATTTGAGTGCAATGCGGATGTGGCGCAGTTGGTAGCGCATAACCTTGCCAAGGTTAGGGTCGCGAGTTCGAGTCTCGTCATCCGCTCAAGGAGAAGGCGGTAGCTGAATCCTGCGGGATTACTCGCATACGGTGGCGTGGCCGAGAGGCGAGGCAGCGGCCTGCAAAGCCGTATACACGGGTTCGAATCCCGTCGCCACCTCGTCTAAAACTGAATAGCCATTTATTGGCGCGATTGGCGCAGCGGTAGCGCGCTTCCCTGACACGGAAGAGGTCACTGGTTCGATCCCAGTATCGCGCACCATTTAGTTTCTCTTAATTGTGGGATCGATTCCTGTGACCTCGAGTCGACATAGCTTGTCGCCTCGCTAGTTCGATCCTAGTATTGCGTACCAGGCAGTTATTCTTGCCACTTATACCACTGGATGTTTTCTCGGCTTCCAAGAAAACAGTAACCAGATTGCTAACCCTGCTACTAGGCTCCAGAAACTAGGTCCTATACCCATTAGCACTATTGGGCTTGCGGCCACCAAGAAAGTCACTGTGATGGCGACCAGCTGCGACTTTTCAGAAACTGCAGCGGCTAAAGCTGAAATCAATGTACCAAAGAGCGCAAGGCCCGCAACTGCCTCAATCAGACCCGGTGGCGCAGATGCGGCTAAGGAGACCAAAACTGGACTGAGAGCAGCTAGCACCAAGTATCCCCACCCAGCGGTATTCGCGGCAATCCAACGTTTTTCAGGATCAGGATGCGCTTCCGCAGAAGCAGAGAGTGCGGCAGTAATCGCAGCCAAATTTATTGTGTATCCACCTGCCGGGGCACCCAGCATGGTTCCAGCTCCAGTGATAAGTAATGATTCTTTCCACGGCACTTTGTAACCGTGCGATGCCATAATCGCAACCCCGGGAACATTCTGCGAAGCCATGGTCACGACGTATAGCGGTATAGATATGCCCATAAAAGCTGCCACAGTGAAAGTCGGCGTAGTTATAGAAATTGTCGGGAGTGAGGCGATCAAAGATTCTCCACGAGAAGCCATATCGACAAAGGCTAAACCAATTGCCAGGACGAAGGCTGCCGGGGTTGCCCATCGGGGAACAAAACGGGACATCACTATCCAAAGCAGCACTACCGGGCCGACTGTGTAAGGAATACTTGCAAATGCAATCACAGGTTGCAGACAAAGATTTAGCAATACCCCAGCGAGCATCGCTTGTGCTAACTGGGCTGGTATCGAAGCGATTATTTTTCCAAGCCAAGGGATTAGCGCGGTGAGTGCAAATAAAAGCCCTGTGATGATAAATGCACCAACCGCGGCTGCCCATCCACCTTCGGTTGCTCCGGCGGAAACGAGAATTGCTGCACCCGGAGTTGACCACACCAGCATCAACGGTGTTCGATGGCGGAGAGTCAGCCAGATAGTTCCGAAACCCATCAATAGACATAGTGCGACTAAGCCCGAGGTTGCCTGCTCTGGTGAAGCGCCCACGGCGCGTAAACCTGCGAGCACAACTGCAAAAGAACTAGTAAAACCTACTAGGGCGGTAGTCACGCCAACTGAAATTGGCTGCCATGCCCATTGCTTCACAAATAGCAGGTTATGTTACTAAGCATCTGCACGCAAATGAGTTTTCCTTGCCACACTCACTACCGGTATCGCTGCTAAAAATACGCAAATAATTACTGCGATGGCCAGTGTTAGATTTCCCCAAGTTTCTTTCTTTGGGTGGACCCAGAGCGCGACCTGATGATTGTGAAAACTAGTGCTTGGAATTCACCGGATGATGAAGCCCGTGATCTAGAGACAGTAACTGCATTCAAAGCGCTGGCTGAGATGTTCTAGGCTCGGTAATGTGAATGGACTAAATTTGGAAACTTGGTTGGCTGCGCGTGGTACGCAGGATTGGACTGTTTCAACACATGCAAACGAAGCCATACAAATGCACAGAACCTTGCCTGGCTACGAACCAACGCCACTTGTAGAAGTTCCTGAAATAGCTGCTGAACTTTGTATTGGCCGCTTCTTCGTAAAAGACGAGTCTAAGCGGTTCGACTTGGGTGCATTCAAATTTCTTGGTGCATCCTGGGCGGTAGGCAGGGCTCTCAAGCAGTCGCCTGGTACCATGACCTTGACCACGGCAACAGATGGCAACCACGGTCGTGCAATTGCCAGAATGGCTAAAACCTTGGGTTTACGTGCTGTAATTTTCACCCCCAACACGCTTCCACAAAAAGCTATTGACAATATTGAGGCTGAAGGTGCGGAAGTGAATGTGCTGCAGGATGACTACAATGCTGCGATTATTGCATCCAGAAAATTCGCGGAAGAAAACGAAAATACTTTGATTGTTCAGGACACTTCTTGGGAAGGTTACGAGGATGTTCCTGCCTGGATTGTGGAAGGATATTCGACCCTTTTCGTTGAGGCGGACGAGCAACTAGCTGAGTTAGGTATCGATAATCCTGACCTCGTTTCAATTCCTGTGGGTGTAGGGAGTCTTGCCCAAGCAGCAATTGCGCATTACCGCGACAGTCAACGGCAAATCCACCCACGCTTACTTTCTGTCGAGCCAACCAAGGCGGCAAGTATTTTAGCGAGTTTGCATCAGGGGTCGCCGCAGTCGATTGCAACGGAAGAAACCCTTATGAACGGACTCAACTGTGGCACGCCTTCCGCGATTGCATGGCCGTATTTGAAGGACGGGTTGGATGCTGCAGTCGCGGTTGCAGACGAAGCTGCCCAGTCAACAATAGACTTGCTTGCTGGTTTCGGACTCGAGTCTGGTCCATCAGGTGCTGCCTCTGTGGCTGGAATTTTTGAGTTGCTCACTGGCACAGATTCCGTTTCGAATCGTGAAAAGTTGGGGATCAATGAGAACTCTGTGATTTTAGCTATTTCCACCGAGGGGGCGATTAAGTAAGAGTTAAAGCTGTTTTGGCTCAGTAAATTTCAGTCCAACAACCGCCAGGATTATTCCGGTAATGAAGACAATTTTGAGCAGTGAAACATCCTCAGCGCCGGTAACCATCGAATAGATCACAGTGAGGGATGCACCAACCCCGACCCAGACTGAGTAGCCGGTACCTATAGGGATTTCTTTCACAGCAATACCGAGTCCGGCCATGCTAATTAGCAGCGCGATAAAGAACAACGCAGTTGCCCACGGATTGGTAAAGCCCTCAGATAGTCCAAGCGCAACAGCCCATACCGATTCAAAAACAGCGCTTGCTAAAAGTATTGCCCAATACATTTAGCTCACCACCTTAAGGCCGATTACTGAAGCAATTAGCAGTAGCAGTAATAGCACTTTCGCCAAAGTCGCTTTATCGGTCGTGAAGAAACCGTAAACAGCTGTGAGGGTTGCGCCAACTCCAACCCATACCGTGTACGCAGTACCCATGGGGATTTCGAGCATAGCGATTGCAAGACCGGCCATACTGAGTGTCAAAGCAACACCAAAAAGGATGCTTGGCCAAAGTTTTTTAAAGCCCTTTGATTCCGCGAGAGAAAGAGCCCAAACCGATTCCAGAACCCCGGAAGCAATCAAAATAATCCAAGACATAACTAACTCCTTACGAGTCAGTCTTTGCTTTTGCGGGTACTGCTCCCTCGTCCGCTAGCCAAATTGGGCACTATGAAAAGGTTAGCTTGGCAACCTGTTCAAACCCTGTGCAAGTTAGCGAAGTGCTCAACATTGGCCACTAGCCCTAGGGGCGGGTACGCAGTCATATGGCAAATCTATGTCAGTAGAGATTCTATTCGGGCCAAAAAGTACATACAGAATGATTAACCCCACCCCGATGAGGATAATCACTAAACCATCGTCCATTATCTTTTTCTCTGTCATGCATTCAAAGTAAAAGCAACCACTGACGCGCTATCCTTATTTAGTGAGTAAAAGTGGTCGCGATCTGTTTCCAGACGCAAAAGTTATAGCAGTTAAAGTCAACGGCGAACTGAAAGATCTTGAGACCACAGTCACAGACACCGACACCGTCGAACCGGTAGAAATTTCTTCGGAGGATGGACTAAGCATCGTGCGTCATTCACTCGCGCACGTGATTGCTCAGTCTGTGCAATCTATTCGTAGCGATGCCCGACTTGGGATTGGTCCGCCCATCACCGACGGCTTTTATTACGACTTCAAAGTGGACACTCCATTCACCGCCGAGGATGTCGACGCGATTACCAAGGCTGCCCGCAAAATTATCAATACCGGCCAGACTTTCAAACGTCGAGTAACCACAGAGGAAGCCGCACTTAAAGAACTCGCAGATGAACCTTTCAAGGTTGAGCTCATTGGTCTAAAAGGCGGGGGAGCAGAGGGAGCCAGCGTTGAGGTTGGTGGAGCAGAACTCACCATCTACGACAATATTGACAGCAACGGCAACGTTGTTTGGAAAGATCTTTGCCGAGGCCCGCACCTGCCCAATACCAAACTTATTGGCAACGCGTGGGAAATTACCCGTCTTGCTGCAGCATATTGGCGAGGTAGTGAGAAGAACCCACAGCTGCAGCGCATTTACGGCACCGCCTGGGCCTCCAAAGAGGACTTAAACGCATATAAATGGCGCCTTGAAGAGGCAGCCCGCCGCGACCATCGCAAACTTGGCCAGGAATTGGATCTGTTTTCTTTCCCTGATGAAGTAGGTTCCGGTCTATCTGTTTGGCATCCGAAGGGCGGTATCGTCCGCTACGAGATGGAAAAGCATGCCCGTGAGCGCCATCTAAAAGAGGGCTATTCAGTCGTCTACACTCCGCACATAACCAAGGGCAAGCTCTTTGAGGTTTCCGGACATTTACAAACTTATAAAGAAGGTCTTTGGCCTCCTGTGCATATGGATGAGGAGCGTGACGAAGCAGGCAACATCACCAAGCAGGGCCACGATTACTATCTGAAACCAATGAACTGCCCGATGCACATCCTGATTTATCGGGAACGTCCGCGCAGTTACCGTGACCTGCCACTTCGCTACTCAGAAAATGGCACCGTTTACCGCAACGAACTCTCTGGTGCACTCCACGGCCTAACCCGAGTTCGAGGTTTCACCCAAGACGATGCTCACTTATTTGTGCGCCAGGATCAGGTAAAAGAGGAAGCAACCAAGGTTCTTGAGTTTGTGATTTCACTGCTGAAAGATTTTGGTCTTTCCGAATTCAGGCTTGAGCTTTCGAAACGTGACGATGATAAATCAAAGTGGATCGGTAGCGAGGAAGTTTGGGAAGAGGCAACCGCAGCACTTCGTGAAGTTGCCGTTGCCAGCGGTCTCGATTTCGTAGAAATGGAGGGTGAAGCGGCTTTCTACGGCCCGAAGATTGACCTGAAGATTTCTGATGCTCTCGGACGTTCATGGCAACTTTCAACCGTGCAACTCGACTTCAACCTACCCCAGCGGTTTGAGCTTGAATACACTGCCCAGGATGGCACTAAGCAGCAGCCCGTGATGATTCACCGCGCACTTTTCGGCTCTATCGAGCGCTTCTTTGCGATTCTTTTGGAGCACTATGCCGGCGCATTCCCAGCGTGGCTGGCTCCAGTGCAGGTTGTCGGGATTCCAGTTGCTGACGAGCATGTGCCTTATCTAGACGAGATTGTTGCAGAGCTCACCAAAGCCGGAGTGCGTGCCGAGGTGGATGCTTCAGACGAGCGCATGCAGAAGAAGATTCGCAACGCATCCAAGGCGAAGATTCCTTTCACTCTTATTGCAGGTGACCAAGACCGGGATGCAGGGGCCGTTTCTTTCCGCTACCGTGACGGTTCTCAAGACAACGGAGTACCGGTTGCAGAAGCGGTAAAGCGCATCATCACCGCTATCGAGACTAAGAGCAATGACTGACGAAATCAGGTTCGACCCGGTAGAGTCTTTTGCTGCTGAGGCCGATCCGTTTCAGCGGTTATGGACACCGCATCGGGTCGCGTATATTCAGGCAGGTCGTGAAGCATTCGATAACTATTGCCCTTTCTGTGAAGGTCCTGGTCTTTCAGATGAGGATTCGCTTATCGTTTACCGCGGGAAACTCGGGTTCGCTCTCTTGAACCTGTATCCATACAATTCTGGGCACCTGCTTATTTGCCCTTATCGTCATATTTCTTATTACGATGAGGCAACTCCTGAAGAGCGTGCAGAGATTGGTGATCTAACTGCACAGGCGATGCAAGTGCTTCGCAAAACCCTGAATGTTGATGGTTTCAACATCGGCATTAATCAGGGAGATGTCGCAGGTGCTGGCATTGCCGGTCACTTACATCAGCACATTGTTCCCAGATGGAAGCACGACGCAAACTTTTTCCCCATAATTGCCCAAACCAAAGCGCTTCCTAGGCTTCTCGGTGATTTGCGAGTGCAAATTGCGGATGCTTGGAATGCGCTTACTGCCGAGTAGGATTGATATCGTGACTGATACAGATTTTGGTACTTCAAGAGTTAAACGTGGACTAGCAGAAATGCTTAAGGGCGGCGTCATCATGGACGTTGTTACCCCGGAGCAGGCCCGCATTGCCGAGGACGCTGGTGCAGTTGCTGTGATGGCGTTGGAGCGTGTCCCTGCAGACATCCGTGCACAGGGTGGGGTGGCGCGTATGAGTGATCCTGACCTGATTGAGGCAATCATTGCCGAGGTTTCGATCCCGGTAATGGCAAAGGCGCGTATCGGACATTTTGTGGAAGCTCAGGTGCTACAGGCACTCAAAGTTGACTACATTGATGAGTCCGAGGTGCTTTCACCAGCTGACTATGTAAACCACATCGATAAATGGGCATTTGATGTTCCGTTTGTTTGTGGCGCAACCAACCTTGGTGAAGCACTTCGTCGCATTACCGAAGGTGCCGCCATGATTCGTTCAAAGGGTGAGGCTGGAACCGGGGATGTCTCTGAGGCCGTTAAACACATCCGCGCAATCAACGGGCAGATCAAACAGCTATCAGCTATGCGTGAAGACGAGCTCTATGTTGCTGCGAAAGAACTTCAAGCACCTTACGAACTGGTTCGTGAGGTTGCGGCTACCGGAAAGCTTCCGGTAGTGCTTTTCACTGCCGGCGGTGTTGCAACCCCAGCAGACGCGGCTCTCGTTATGCAGTTGGGTGCCGATGGCGTATTTGTTGGTTCCGGTATTTTCAAGAGTGGGGAACCCGCTAAGCGTGCTGCTGCGATTGTGAAAGCAGTGGCGGCTTTCACTGACGCTAACGTGATTGCTGAAACATCACGCGGTTTAGGTGAAGCAATGGTCGGCATTAACGTTGCCGATGTTCCTGCCCCACACCGCCTTGCAGAGCGCGGCTGGTAAAAATGACTGAAACCGTTGGAGTGCTCGCGCTCCAAGGTGATTTTCGCGAGCACATTTTCATTCTTCGCTCAATCGGCGCAGATGCTATTGAAGTTCGCACGCCCGCAGATCTTGCAAAAGTGTCCAGACTGGTTATCCCTGGTGGCGAGTCGACAGTAATTGACAAGCTTTCCCGCATTTTTGAGGTTGCAGAACCTATAAAACAGAGAATTAAAGAGGGGATGCCGGTATACGGCACCTGCGCCGGGCTAATTATGCTTGCTTCTGAAATTGGTGGGGCCATGGATGGGCAACAAAATTTTGGAGGCATGGACGTCACCGTTGAACGCAACGCTTTCGGTGCTCAATTGGAATCCTTTGAAACTGATCTTGATTTCAAAGGCATTGAAGACGCGCCAGTGAAGGCAGTGTTTATTCGTGCACCGATTGTTTCCCGAGTTGGGGATAAGGTTGAGGTGCTTTCGTCACTCCCCAACGGTGATGTGGTGGCAGTGCGCCAGAACAATTTGCTCGGCACCAGTTTCCATCCTGAAATCAGCGGAGATAGCAGGGTTCACGAGTACTTTCTGAATATGTAAAAATTGACTTTGAATAATAAAGGGGTTTGAGGGTTTATGTCAGGTCATTCCAAGTGGGCAACTACGAAACACAAGAAGGCACTTATCGATGCCAAACGTGCGAAGAGTTTTGCCAAGCTAATCAAAAATATTGAGGTTGCAGCCAGAATTGGTGGCACCGATCTTAACGGTAACCCTACTCTTTATGACGCAGTGCAGAAAGCTAAAAAAGCTTCTGTTCCTAACGACAATATTGATCGCGCTGTAAAGCGAGGTGGCGGTGTCGGTGCTGATGCTGTCAACTACGAAACGATTATGTATGAAGGCTATGCCCCTGGTGGTGTTGCACTACTAGTTGAGTGTCTCTCCGACAACCGTAACCGCGCAGCAGCCGAAGTTCGCACCGCAATGACCCGTAATGGTGGACAAATGGCGGATCCTGGTTCTGTTGCATATAACTTCGCTCGTAAAGGCGTTATTGAAGTTTCCAATGAGGAAGGCAAAATTTCTGAGGATGACCTAATGATGGCAGTCCTTGAATACGGACTTGAAGAGATTAAGACTTACCCGGAATCTTTTGAAATCATTACAGAACCTAGCAATTTGGTAGACGCTCGCACTGCCTTGCAGGAAGCAGGCATCGATTACGAGTCTGCCGAATCCGGTTTTGTGCCAAACGTAGAGATTGAGGTCGATGCTGAAACAGCAGAAAAAATCTTCAAACTGATTGATGCGCTTGAAGATTCTGACGATGTGCAGAATGTGTACGCAAACTTTTCCCTTACCCCAGAGGTGCGAGCTCAACTCGCCGAGTAATGATTATTCTCGGAATTGACCCTGGCCTTACCCGCTGCGGCTGGGGACTGGTTGAGGCATCCGGAAATTCTTTGAAACTACTAGATTTTGGTGTTTGGCGCACACCGACAGATATGGATGTTTCCAAACGGCTCGTAGAAATATCCAGTGCATTCGACTCTTTATTGCGAAGTGCCAAACCAGATCATGTGGCTCTTGAGCGAGTGTTTGCACAACAAAACCTACGCACAGTGATGGGAATTGCTCAAATCAGTGGCCTAGTGATGGCTGGGGCTGAGCAGGCAGGAATACCACTTTCACTTCACACGCCCAGCGAGGTTAAAGCATCAATTGCTGGCTACGGGAAAGCCGAAAAAGCGCAGGTAGGTGCAATGGTCGCCAAAACTTTTGGACTAGCTGAAGCTCCAAAACCGGCTGATACTGCCGACGCTATAGCTCTGGCTGTCACCGCAGCTAGAAAAATTGGCAGGGGTTCAAAAATCTCTGGAACTACCGATAATTCTGCAACTGAGCCGACAAGTGCACAGCAGATTTGGCTTGCCGCCGAGGCTAAAGCAAAGGCAGGCAGAAGCAAACTAGGCTAGCTTCATGATCTCTAGCTTGCGTGGCACCGTTCTCGGTTACGCGGATGGGCGTCTAATTATCGAAACCGGCGGCGTCGGTTTTAGTGTGAATGTCCCCGTGAACTTAGGTTTGCTTTCGAAAGTTGGCGAAGAAGCTTTTATCTACACTCATTTGGTTGTTCGCGAAGACGCGATGACCCTTTATGGTTTTGGTTCGGAATCCGAGCAGAAACTTTTCTTAGTGCTCACCGGGGTATCCGGTGTCGGGCCAAGGATTGCTTTGGCATTGATTGGTCAACTATCAGTCACCGAAATTGCCACCGCGGTTGCAACAGAAAATGATGCCGTATTTAGAAGTGTTCCGGGCATCGGGCCAAAACTGGCAAAACTTATCGTGGTTTCTCTTTCTGGCAAACTCGATACTGTGGCAATCTCTGCCAGCACTCACGGGATTTCAAAAGACATTATTGAGCAACTGGTTCAGGCACTCACCGGGCTCGGTTACCCCGCCACAGCGGCAGAAAAAGTTGCCAAAGATGTTGCGCTTGAGAACCCGAAAGCAGAAATTGGTGTGTTGCTGAAATCCGCTTTGACTGAATTGGCGGCAAAATGAGCATAGTGGATGACGAAGCCGGTGAAATTGAACGCCAAGTTGAGAGCGCACTAAGGCCCCAAAACTTAGAAGAGTTTGTTGGGCAGGTTAAAGTTCGCAAACAACTCGGACTAATTTTGAATGCTGCCAAGTCTCAGGGGCGCGCTGCAGACCACATTCTGCTTGCTGGTCCTCCAGGACTTGGTAAAACCACTTTGGCGATGATTGTTGCTGCCGAAAGTCATCACCCTATTCGAATCACTAGTGGGCCAACAATCACCCATGCCGGAGATTTGGCGTCTATTCTTTCCAGCCTGCAAGAGGGCGAAGTCCTTTTTATCGACGAAATTCACCGAATGTCCAGACCAGCGGAAGAAATGCTTTATCTAGCGATGGAAGATTTCCGTGTCGATGTGATGGTGGGTAAGGGGCCAGGTGCTACAAGCATCCCGCTTCAGCTTCCCGAATTTACGCTGGTCGGCGCCACAACACGTAGCGGTTTACTTCCCAGTCCTTTGCGAGATCGTTTCGGTTTTACCGCGCATTTGGAGTATTACGACGACAACGATTTGAAACGGATTTTGAGCAGAAGCGCCAACCTACTGGGAATCGAACTACCAGCCGAGGCTGCTGAACTTTTAGCTAGCAGGTCCCGCGGCACCCCGCGTATTGCCAACCGTCTACTTCGGAGAGTGCGCGATTTTGCGGTGGTAGAAAAGCATCCGGTGAATTTAGAAAGCGTTGAAAAAACACTGGAAATCTACGAGGTGGATGCTTTCGGGCTAGACAGGCTGGATCGGTCTGTACTGGATGCGCTAATCTCCAATTTCTCTGGCGGACCTGTGGGTCTAAAAACACTCGCGGTGGCCGTGGGTGAAGAGGCTGAGACAGTTGAAGAAGTGGTTGAGCCGTTCCTGCTCAGATTAGGGATGCTGCGCCGCACCAACCGCGGAAGGGTGGCAACACCGCAGGCATATAAGCATTTGGGGAAGTCGCTACCAGACAGCGGGTTATTCGATAGCCTATAATCTCTAGGGGGCTTCTTCTTATGTCCTGTTTATATTGAAAGGCTTTTGCGTGTATAACCTTTTCCTCATTTTTGAGACCGATACAACCGCCACCGAGGCAGCCGGTTTTGACCCGACAATGCTGATGCTTCCAATTCTTGGTGCTGCACTAATTTTCTTCATGTGGCGCTCAAACAAAAGGCGCAAGGATCAGCAGGAGCAACTTACTTCATCACTTGTGCCTGGCGTTGAAGTTATGACAACTTTCGGTCTTTTCGGAACGCTACTCTCCGTAGATTCAGAAACAAACGTTGCAGAGCTAGAGGTTGCTCCAGGAAATGTGCTCCGTGTGCACTCGCAAGCAATCGGTCGAGTAATCACTCCAGAAAGTTTTGAAGCAAGTGAGTCAGACAATGACGATACTGCTGAAGACAACAAATAACGCACAAATTATCGAATAGGACTTTCTAAGTGGCTCTTGACTCCATTCAGAAACAGGCGGTTAAGTCACTCTCGTGGCTCGGCGCAATTTTCATTACCCTGCTTTTGGTACTCGGTATCGGCGTAATTTTTGATGGAGCTAGCTGGACACCGAAACTGGCTCTTGACCTCGAGGGTGGTACACAGATTGTGCTTACCCCGAGAGTTGCAGAGGGGGAGAGTGTATCTGGTGAACAGCTAGATCAGGCTGTTGCAATCATCCGCCAACGTGTCGATGCTTCCGGTGTTTCGGAAACTGAAATCACAACTCAGGGTGGAACAAACATCGTTGTTTCTATGCCAGGACGCCCAGATCAAGCCACTATGGAACGTATTCAGGCAAGCGCGCAGCTTACTTTCCGTCCGGTTTTCCTTGTCGATTATTCTGCAACTAGTTCAGCTACTGACGACCCTGCAACGGATGAGTTGGTAACAGACGAGGAAGAAACTACCGAAGAAGACTCCACTGCCACAGATGAAAATCCAACAGATGCAACCGATGTTGCTTGGATAACTGAAGAGCGCGTGGCAGAGTTCACTAATTTTGTTTGTGGAGCAGAAACAGCTGAGGATGTTTCGCTAGCAGACCCAACCCTTCCGGTGCTTGCCTGCGACACTACAAATACTGTGAAGTACCTGCTCGGTCCAATCATGCTAACCGGAGAGTCAATCACCGATGCTCAGGCAGTTCAGCGCACAGGTTCCACAGGTATTGCCACAAACGCATGGGCTATTTCACTTCAGTTTGATTCCAACGGTTCCGCTATTTTTGAGCAGGTTACACGCACGCTGATTTCACTTCCAGATCCGCGCAATCAGTTCGCGATCATTATTGACGGTAACGTGCTTTTGGCTCCGGTTTCGCAGGCAATTATTGCCGATGGTCGGGCCGAAATTTCCAGCGATTACAACCCATACACACAAGAAACAGCTCAGGCACTAGCTGACCAGCTAAAGTTTGGTGCTTTACCTTTCAGCTTCACCATTGAGACTGTAAACCAGATTTCAGCAACGCTTGGTTCATACCAGCTCACCGCAGGTCTTATAGCCGGTGGTATTGGTTTGCTACTGGTCGTTCTATACTCCCTGGTCCAGTACCGTGCACTCGGAACTGTGACAATATTCTCACTTGCAGTAGCGGGTGCATTCACCTACCTCATCTTGACTATCCTTTCGTGGCGTCAAGGCTACCGACTATCTCTTGCTGGTGTCGCCGGTGTGATTGTGGCGGTGGGTATAACGGCCGACTCGTTTATTGTCTACTTTGAGCGCATCCGTGACGAACTTCGAGACGGGAAGAGTCTCGGACATTCGGTAGAAAACGGATGGAAGCGTGCTTTGAGAACGATTTTGGCATCCGATGGCGTGAACCTTTTGGCGGCGATTGTGCTGTACTTGCTTGCTGTTGGTAGCGTTCGTGGTTTCGCATTCACCCTTGGTTTAACCACAATTATTGACGTCTTGGTTGTCTCTATGTTTACTCACCCCGTTCTGCAACTAATTTCTAGGTGGAGATTCTTTGGGGGCGGACACAAGATGTCTGGCCTTGACCCTGAAGCATTAGGTGCTGTTTACCGAGGCCGTGTTCAATTCCGTGAGCCGGTTGTGCGTAGTGCTCAGGGCAAGGGCGCAAAGAGTGCCAAGAGTTTGAAAGAGGCACAAAAACGTCAAACCATAGCCGAGCGTAAGGCAAGTCAGGAGGCTGACCGATGAGCATGCTAACTTCTCTCGGTAACGATCTATACACGGGTGAAAAATCTTTCAAATTCATCCCTAATCGTAAGCTTTGGCTAAGCATCGGTTTAATCACTGTGCTGATTTCAATTCTGATTCCATTCCTTCGTGGTGGATTCAACTTCGGTATCGAATTCACCGGTGGAACCGAGTTCCAGGTTGAGGGTGCACACGTAGCCTCTGAAGCTCAGGTATTGGAGACAGTCCAAGCAGTAGTTGGTAATCAGCAGGTTACGGTAACCACAATCGGTGGTAATAACTTCCGTATTCACACCGGTGAACTAGTTGAAACTGATCGCGATTCGATTGTTGCCGGTCTTGTTGAACTCTTGGAAGTTTCAGCCGATGACGTCACTATCAACGAGGTTGGTGGATCCTGGGGTGCAGATATAACCTCGAAGATGATTCGTGGTCTTATCGTATTCGTTTTGCTGGCTGGATTGGCTTTGGCTGTTTATTTCCGTACTTGGCGAATGTCACTTGCGGCGATGGGTAAGCTACTCCACGACCTGATCGTAACGGCCGGCGTGTATGCGCTAACAGGCTTTGAAGTCACACCTGCAACAGTGATTGGTTTCTTGACCATTCTTGGATATTCACTTTACGACGCTGTGGTGGTTTTCGATAAAGTGCGTGAAAACACTAAGACCCTAGAGAAGCCAGATAAACAGAGCTTTTTGGATCAAATTAACCTTGCAGTAAACCAGACACTAGTGCGTTCGATTAACACTTCTGTAGTGGCTGTATTGCCTGTTGCGGCGATTCTTTTCACCGCAATAGTGTTCTTGGGTACTGGAACGCTTAGAGATATTTCTTTGGCGTTGTTTGTTGGTATTTTGGTAGCCACCTATTCGACGCTATTTATTGGATCTCCGCTGTATGGAGCATTGGAAGCGGCGAATCCGCAACTTAATAAGGGCAAAGCTAAAAAACAATAACTTTAGCGCCTCTGACACCTGGCATGACTGAGCTTAGACACGGCCACAGGTGGTAATTTTGAAGATGAGGGGGTGCGTATGAGCATTGAAAATCAATCCATAAGATGGACTCTGCTACCGCGCCTCTTTACTAGGCAGGTTGATTCTGCGATTGAGCCGGTTTTGAAAACCATTAAGGCAAACAATTCTAAAGCGGATCTTGCACTGGTTGAGCGGGCATACCATGTGGCAAATATTGCCCACACTGGCCAGTTTAGAAGAAGTGGTGAACCATACATCACGCATCCTGTTGCAGTCGCGCAGATTCTGGCTGACTTAGGTTTAGGTCCAATTACTATTGCAGCTGCGTTGCTACATGACACGGTAGAAGACACCGATTATTCACAAGAACAACTTGAAGAAGATTTTGGTGACGAGATTGCCATGCTCGTTGATGGAGTTACAAAACTAGACAAGCTGAAATTTGGCGAAACGGCTGAGGCAGAGACTCTGCGCAAAATGGTTGTGGCCATGTCTAAAGATCTGCGAGTACTACTAATCAAACTTGCAGACCGTCTTCATAACGCTCGCACCTGGGGCTTTATGCCAGCAGAATCTGCAGCCCGAAAGGCTAAAGAGACTATTGAGATTTATGCCCCTCTTGCTCACCGACTGGGTATCCAGTCAATAAAGACTGAACTTGAAGATCTTTCTTTTGCGGTATTACAGCCGAAACTTTATATAGAAATTGAGAATCTGGTTAAGCAGCGGGCGCCTGAACGTGATGCTTTTCTTGACGAAGTAGTTTCAGCGCTTAAAGAAGATATGCGTTCGGTTAAGGTCCGCGGTAGGATTGCCGGTCGTCCGAAAGAGTACTATTCGATATATCAAAAGATGATTGTCCGTGGCAAAGAGTTTGATGAAATCTATGACCTAGTTGGAGTGCGCATAGTTGTGAACTCAATCAGGGACTGTTACGCGATGCTTGGCGCAATTCATTCCAGATGGAATCCCTTACCAGGAAGGTTCAAAGATTACATCGCCATGCCAAAATTTAATCTGTATCAGTCTTTGCACACTACTGTCATCGGCCCCAAAGGCAGGACTGTAGAAATTCAGATTAGGACTGAGGAAATGCACCGTATGGCTGAATACGGTGTAGCTGCGCACTGGAAATACAAGCAGGGACAGTCAGGTAGCGACAAGTCTGCTGCTACTGAAGCCAATATGACTTGGCTTGCGCATATTAGTGACTGGCAACAAGATACTTCAGACTCCTCAGAATTTCTCGATAATCTCCGTTTCGAGATCGGTGCAAAAGAACTTTATGTCTTTACCCCAGCAGGTAGGGTCATCGGTCTTCCAAATGGAGCCACACCGGTAGATTTCGCATACGCTGTGCACACTGAAGTGGGACACAGGGCAATGGGTGCAAAGGTTAACGGAAGGCTAGTGCCGCTTGAAACTCCTTTGGCAGCGGGCGATGTTATCGAGGTATTGACGTCCAAAAACCCGGATGCAGCTCCGAGCAAAGACTGGATGAACTTTGTGCAGAGTAACCGTGCCAAGTCAAAGATCAAACAGTGGTTTGTAAAAGAACGCCGTGATGAGGCAATAGAGCAGGGCAAGGAAGATCTTGCCAAGGCCATGCGTAAACGTAATTTAGCCATCCGTCAGCTAATGACACCAGACATTCTTGGCAAGGTTGTAAACCAGTTGCGCTATGAGGATATTTCCGGTCTCTACGCTGCAATTGGTGAAGGGCATATCTCTACGCAGTCGGTTATTGAGAAGGTCGTTGCTCTAATAGGTGAAGCTATTGATGAGGACGAGGACGAGTTCGTTGTTCCGCTTTCTAAGCCCAGCAAGATCAAGATTAGTGATTCCGGGGTTCTCGTAAAAGGTGCGCCAGATGTGCTCGTAAAGCTAGCAAAATGTTGCACACCTGTGCCAGGGGATGCAATTGTTGGTTTTATCACTCGTGGCTCTGGTGTATCGGTGCACAGAAGCGAATGCACCAACGTTGCAGAACTCATGAAACAACCTGATCGAATAATCGAGGTAAGCTGGGCTCCAACTCAACGCAGTGTATTCCTAGTACAAATCCAGGTTGAAGCACTCGATAGGGCAGGGTTGCTTTCGGATATTACGCGCGTACTGTCTGAGCATCACGTAAATATACTTTCTGCATCAGTAAATACTTCGGCTGAGAGACTCGCACTAAGCCGCTATGTTTTCGAAATGGGTGACCCCACCCATCTTGATCGCGTTTTGAATGCGGTGCGCAGAATCGACGCTGTTTACGATGTTTATCGAGTTAACAGCAACTAGGTTCTGTTGAAAATTTTCACGAAGTGACCTAGAAATTGGAGTGCTAAGGGTAAGACTTTCAGGGACTCCTAGGTATTTAGCCAATAGTGCAGTGGCAGTAATTTCCACATCTTTAGGACGGCTTAGACAGTCAATAAGAGTGCGAATTGGGTTGGTTATGGTTAGATTCCCAATCTTTACTAATTCAACGGTAGATACGACGATGTGCGAAATTTTCGCTTTCTGAAATGTCCCACTTCGATGGCTGGGATGAGTGGCTATTTGCGGAATAAGTGGTGAGTTACCAAATCCATAAACCCACAGTGCGCTCTGCCTTTCTGCCCAGAAGTCTGGTTCAATTGAGGCAGCCAGAGCATTCGCCCGGGCTATAGAGGAATCTGAAATATCAAATGGGAAATAGAAATCCCCGCTGGAGAAAATTTCACCTCGGAGTATTAGTGATGAAGCCTCAGTTTCAGGAATGTCAGTTATGTGCAACATATGCAAGTTTTAGCACTTGCAAGACAGCCCGCCAAATTTCTTTTTAGAAAACTGTGGATAACTATTTTGAGATAGCGTCTAACCAGAGTTTTCTGGCGCTGATTGCTTCTTCAAGTTCCTTGATGTGTTTCTTATCCTTACCCTGCTTGGCAGATTCAAGATCTGCTTCAAGAGTAGCGATAGTATCTTCCAATTGTTTTGCTGCGCTACTGGCACGTTCAAGCTTCTCTGGATCAGAGTCATTCCAAAGTTTTTGTTCTAAGCCACGAACATATGCTTCCACTTTGGCAAGACGCTGTTCTTGAGATTTGCCGAGATGACGGGGCACAAAACCTGCTTTTTCAAATTGACTTTGAAAGGCGCGAAGCTTTGACTTAGCATCTTCAACATCTTTAGAAGTGAGAAGTTCTTCAGCACTAGCAAGGATTTCATCGCGCTTGGCAAGGATTTCTTCGCTAGCTTTCTCTACCTGTGCGTCAAGATCCTTTTTTGCGGTAAAAATCGAGTCACCGACTGCGTTGAATTGTGCCCACAGTTCGTCATCGATTTTATGCCCAGCACGACCGGCTGCTTTCCAATCATTCAAAAGGTTGCGGTAAGCAACAACTGCCTTGGTGTCACTTGGGTCTAACGCTTTGGCTTTTTCAATAAGCTCTTGTTTAGCTTTTCGAGCTAGTTTTTGGGTCGCTTCCATTGTGCTAAAGAACTCTTTACGAGAACTCTCAAGCTGATTCTTTGCTGCACGGAAACGCTTCCACAACGGGTCAGTTATGTTTGAAGGAACTCGTCGGTGTGCCGCCTGTTCAGCCTTCCATTGATCAAATAGCTCATTGATTTTTTGGGTGGTTTGCTTCCACTGCACAGTCTTAGGATCTTTTTGCGCAAGCTTTTCAATGGCTAAAACGATCTCTTCGCGTTTCTGGATGGTTTCTTGCAAAGCCTGTTTGCTGGCTTCACGAAGCTCTTTTGTTACCTCGGTCACTGCCGGTTCAACAGCGGCTAATTTCGCGGTTAGGGAGTCTAAATCACCAACTGCCTTTGCGCTAGTGATAGCTTCCTGTAGTTCGCTATAGAGTTTTGCCACATTGCGTCCAACAGTCTTGTGCTCGAGTCTAGAAATAAAGACATCGACTTGAGCTTCTAAATCAGTGAAACGCTTTGAGAAGAACTCAAGGGCTTCCTCTTTTGTACCGTCGGGGAATTGACCGACCTCTCGTTCACCGTCTTTTGTAATCACATAAACGTTGAGTTCGTCATCGACTCGGCCCCACTCATTGGTAGGTACAGTAGTGTTATCGTCCATCGTTAGTTAAGGCTAGCAAGGTTTAACTGAGCTTAAAGCCAGTAATTACAGTTTTTACAAGTGGGACGCCATCTTCAGAACCATCTGCGGTTCCTTTAGATGTAATCTCACTGATCAGATTTTCAAGTCCATCGACCACATGACCCACAACTGAGTACCCTCCAACATTGTCAGGAAGGATAGTGCTGTCATCTAGAGTGATGAAGAACTGTGACCCCATTGAACTGGCATTACTGCCCGCACGGGCATATGCGATGGTTCCTTTCGGGTAAATAGCGCTGGATGGAGCGTTCTCGATAGGGCCAAATCTGAAGTCCGGACCTCCGGTTCCGTCGCCGTTCGGATCACCGCATTGGAGTAGGTAAAACCCGGGTGTTGTAGTCAACCTGTGACATGTTACATCTTTGTAAAAATCTTCATTTACGAGTGTCACCAGGGCTGCAGTTGCTTGTGGAGCATTGATGCCGTCAAGGACGATGTCGAGTTTTACATCGTTGAGTGTGAGTTCTCCAACCCATTCGCGGTTTTCTGAGATTGAAGGATCAGGAGCAGGAGCAAAAGTAGCTGTGGGAGTTGGGTCAGCAACTTCGGGTTCTGGTCTGGTGACCGCGAAAATAACTTGGGATGTTATTGCTAAGGCAATCACAAGTCCTCCAATAACAGCAGCCAGATTATTATCGCGTTTCCGGGTCGTTATAGTCTCTTGATGAACCTCTTGCCTAATCGCGTATGCTTGTGCCATTTGCCGAGCTTGCTTGTTCTCTTTACGTTTACTCAACTAAACCTCCGATAAGTGATTCTACAAGGGAAACATAGGGATATTTGAGAGTCAGCTCGCATAGCATTGAAGTATGACAAATGGTCTGGGGAACTTTACGGAGCCACTGGCTTTAAGGATGCGCCCTACCCAGCTTTCAGAAATAGTTGGTCAGCAACATTTATTAAAGACCGGTTCTCCACTTCTACGGTTAGTTGAGGCTGAGGAAGATCGGCTATCACCCAGCTCCGTCATTCTTTGGGGACCGCCAGGCACAGGTAAGACCACAATCGCCCACGTGATTGCGAATAGCTCAAAGCGCAGGTTTGCTCAGCTTTCAGCCATCAGTGCTGGAGTCAAGGATGTTCGTGAGGTTGTCGAGAAAGCAATGGCAGAGCGGGATCTTTACGGAAACCGCACCGTACTTTTCCTTGATGAGATCCATCGCTTCACTAAAGCTCAACAGGACGCTCTGCTGCCAGCTGTAGAAAATGGCTGGGTGATTTTAGTTGCAGCAACAACGGAGAATCCATCATTCTCTGTAATTTCTCCACTACTATCACGATCAATAATGCTCACTTTGCAGCCGTTGACCGACAGCGATATTTCTGAACTTATCAACAGAGCTATAACTGATTCGCGCGGACTCCAAGGAATGCTGAAAATTGCAGAGGATGCAACAGAGGCGATCGTTAATCTAGCTACCGGAGACGGTAGAAGAGCTTTGACAATTTTAGAGGCTGCCGCATCCCTAGCATTGGCCGCCGAAAGCGACACTATTTCAGTTTCAGATGTTGAAACTGCTAGCAATCAGGCAGTGGTGCGTTATGACAAAGACGGCGATCAACACTATGACGTAATCAGTGCATTCATAAAATCTGTACGAGGATCTGATCCCGATGCTGCGCTTCACTACTTAGCGAGGATGATTGTGGCAGGGGAGGATCCCAGGTTCATTGCTCGTAGATCAATAATCTTGGCAGCAGAAGATATCGGTTTGGCAGACCCCAATGCACTAAATATTGCTGTCTCGGCTGCTGAAGCAATGCAGCTAATCGGAATGCCGGAGGGACGCATCCCTCTCGCTGAAGCGACAGTATATTTAGCCACAACTTTCAAATCAAACTCCGCATATTTGGGGATTGAAGCAGCAATAGCTGATGTCCAGGCTGGGAAGTTTGACCTAGTTCCACCTCATTTGCGCGATGCCCACTATCCAGGAGCTAAAGCATTAGGACATGGCAAGGGCTATAAGTATCCTCACGACGAGGCTGTAGGAGTTAGTACTCAGCAGTACTTACCGAACAAACTTGTGGGTAAACAATATTACAAGCCGACTGAGCGCGGAAGCGAACGTGAGATTTCAGCCAGGTTAGACCGAATTCGCGCCATACTCGATCCAAAATCTGCTAGTATTGACGAGTCTTAAGAGCACTTAATTCTTGCGGCTGAGAAAAAGTGTTTCTAAAGGGTCATTCTTTTAGCCAGAGTGACTCGTGATAAATCCTCTCTTGCGAAGCATTTAGCTATGCTCGCCAAATTAGATTTGTAAACACGAAAACATTCAACTCTGGAAGGACCACTTTGTCTTCAGTATCACGTACCAGAAGCAAGACTCGTCTGTCTCGCTCCCTGGGCATTGTTCTAACACCAAAGGCGCAAAAGTACTTTGACCGCCGTCCATACGGCCCAGGTCAGCACGGACGCACCCGTCGCAAGTCAGACAGTGACTATGCAATCCGTCTACGCGAGAAGCAGCGTCTACGCGCTCAGTATGGCGTTAACGAGAAGCAGCTTCGCACCGCATTCAAGGAAGCACGTAGACTTCCTGGCCTAACCGGTGAAAACCTTATTGAGCTACTAGAAGTTCGTCTTGACGCTCTTGTGCTACGCGCAGGTTTCGCACGCACTACAGCTCAGGCACGCCAATTTGTAGTTCACCGTCACATCATGGTTGATGGTCAGCTCGTTGACCGCCCTTCATTCAAGGTAAAGCCAGGTCAGCTCATCCACATAAAGCCACGTTCCGAAAGCACTGAACCTTTCCAGGTAGCAGCAACCGGCGCACACCTTGATGTGCTTCCAACTATCCCTGAATATCTAGATGTGCAGATTGACAAGTTAGAAGCAAAGCTAGTTCGCAAACCAAAACGCGCAGAGGTACCTGTATCCAACGAAGTTCAGCTCGTTGTTGAGTACTACGCTGCTCGCTAAAATTAGTAACTAGTCAATAGAAAACTATTGGAAGATCTCGAAAGGTAAGGAATCAGAATGAAAAAACTACTTTGGTTGGTAGGCGGTGCAGTAATTGGTGCTTTTGTAGCGCACGCATACAGCCGTACTGAATCCGGCAAGGTCTTCTTTGAAGAACTAGACCGTAAGACTGACGAGTTCAGCACTGCAGTTCAGGAAAGCTACAAGGCTCGAGAGTCTGAACTGCGGTCTGCAGCTCAAAAAGTTGAGTCGGCCATTAAAGATCTTCGCGCTTAAACGGCGGTTGATTTAGGAATGGAAACAGCCGAGCTTAAAAAGCGCTGGCTTGATTATTTTGGTTCGAAGGGGCATGAAATTGTCCCTTCGGCCAGCTTAATCAGCCCAGATCCGACAGTTCTTTTCACTATTGCGGGTATGGTTCCATTCATTCCATACCTAACAGGGCTGGTACCTGCACCATACAGGCGTGCAACCAGCGTGCAGAAATGTATTCGCACAAACGATATTGAAGAGGTTGGGCGCACACCTCGGCACGGCACATTCTTCCAAATGAATGGGAACTTCTCTTTCGGAGACTACTTCAAAGAGGGCGCAATTACTTACGCCTGGGAACTGCTGACTTCTGCTGAATCTGCAGGCGGATACGGTTTTGACGAAAAAGATCTTTGGGTAACCGTTTATGAAGACGACGATGAAGCATTCGATTTATGGCGGAAAGTTACCGGAATTCCTGAAACGCGTATTCAGCGGCTAGGAAAAGACACCAACTACTGGTCGACAGGGCAGCCCGGTCCGGCTGGTCCCTGCTCAGAAATATTCTTTGATCGCGGTAAAAGCTACGGAATCGATGGCGGCCCAGCAACCGATGATGACCGTTACGTAGAAATTTGGAACCTCGTTTTCATGCAGTATGCGATTGAAAACGTCCGCTCCAAGCTGGATTTCGACATTATTGGTGAACTACCAAACAAGAACATCGACACTGGTATGGGCTTAGAACGCGTCGCTTTTATAAAGCAGGGTGTTGAGAACATGTACGAAATCGATCAGGTTCGTCCGGTTCTTGATGTAGCGAGTGAACTTTCAGGTAAGAAATACGGCGCTAATCATGAAGATGATGTGCGTATGCGCGTTGTAGCGGATCACATTCGTTCATCACTGATGCTAATTAGCGATGGTGTTACTCCTGGTAATGATGGTCGCGAATACATTTTGCGAAGGCTTATGCGCCGCTCCTCGGTTGCCATGAGACTACTGGGTGTTGAGGATGCAACATTTCCCGCACTCTTTAGCGCTTCTAAGGACGCTATGAAGAGTGCATACCCAGAAGTTGAAGCAGACTGGTCACGTATTTCTGGCGTCGCCTATGCCGAAGAGGAATCTTTCCTTAAAACTTTGTCCTCGGGTATTAAAATTCTAGATCTCGCAATTACTGATGTGAAAGCATCCAAATCAAAATCTGTGCCAGCAAATACAGCATTCTTACTTCATGACACTCACGGATTCCCGATCGAAATTACTGAAGAGATTGTTGCTGACTCAGGTTTAGCGCTTGATCGTGAAAAATTCAATGAACTGATGCTTGAACAGCGCACTCGCGCGAAACAGGATGCCAAAGCTAAGAAAGCAGCTAAGGCTTCTTTGGAAATTTATAAAGATTTCCGCGGTAAAGGTGAAACTGTTTTCACCGGATACACCGACCTAGAGACTGAAACTACAGTGCTTGGCCTGTTGGTTGATGGTCAGCCAACCCCTATCGCAAAAATCGGTGACGAAGTAGAAGTTATCACCAGTAGCACATCCCTCTATGCAGAATCCGGTGGTCAGGTAGCCGATTTAGGAACTATTACCGGTGATGGTGTAACGCTTGAAGTGTTGGATGTCCAAAAACCAGTCCCAGGTTTGGTCTCTCACACTGCGAAAGTTGTTTCGGGTGAAGTGCGAATCGGCCAAGATGTTGTTACTAGAGTGGATCCGATAAATCGAAATGCTGCTGCTAAAGCGCATAGCGCAACCCACCTGATTCATGCAGCGCTTAGAGACACTCTTGGCCCAACGGCTACTCAGGCAGGATCCTTAAACCGAGCCGGGTATATGCGACTGGACTTCAACTGGAATAAACCACTCTCCGGAGCAACTCGCTCTGAAATTGAAGAAATTGCTAACAACGCGATTTCAGCTGATTACAGTACTGTCACTAAAGTAATGGCACTTGGTGATGCTAAAGCGCTCGGCGCTATGGCGCTTTTTGGTGAAAAATACGGTGATCAGGTGCGCGTTGTTGAGATTGGGGGAGACTGGTCTCGCGAACTGTGTGCTGGTACCCACGTTGAGCGAAGCAGCCAGATAGGTCTAATTAACCTGATTTCTGAAAGTTCGGTAGGAAGCTCAGCAAGACGCATCGAGTCGCTTGTAGGAGTGGATGCTTTTAAAGAGTTTGCTGCTGAAAGATTAATTGTTTCTTCACTAGGTAGCATGCTGAAGTCTCCTAAAGACAAAATTGAAAATCGTGTTGAGGAACTGCTTGAGAGTCTAAAACAGGCCAAGAAGCAGATTGCAGACCTACAATTCATGCAACTTCAAAGCAAGCTTCCAGAGTTAGTAAGCAATGCCTATGATGTGAAATACGGCAAAACAGTGCTTGCTAATGTCGGTAGTGCACCATCTGCCGATGATCTACGTAGGCTTGCATTGGATACACATAATGCTCTGGGTGACGGTGTGGTAGTGCTTCTAGCCGAGGTTGAAGGAAAACCACAGATTGTTGCTGCGGTTAGTGATCACGCTCAAAGTATGGGGCTGAAGGCAGGAGATATTGTTCGTATCGGCGCAACTACACTTGGCGGTGGCGGTGGAGGAAAACCAAACTTCGCTCAGGGTGGTGGCGTGGACGTTTCCGCAATTTCTAATGCGCTAGTTGAAATCTCAAAGCTAATCGGGATATCTAGTTAGGCGAAAGTGGCCGGTTCTTTTGGATAATCTAAACGCCAGAACATCAGCCGCATTACCGGGTAGAAAACTCGGTATCGACTTTGGCAAGGCCAGAATCGGGGTTGCTCTATGCGATTATGAGGGCTTACTCGCTACGCCACTGGAAACCATTCAAAATACTGGCGACCTTGAATATGCCACTGAATTTTCCCAGTTGCAGGAAATCATTCGCGAAAATGACATTGTTTTGGTTTACAGCGGCTATCCATTATCGCTTTCGGGTGGTAAAACTCCGTCGACTGAAGCAGCTCTTGACTTTGCGAAGCGGCTACAAACAGCAGTGAGCATCCCGGTTCGATTGGTGGATGAAAGACTCACCACTGTTTCTGCAACTGCCAGGATGCACAGTGCCGGTAAAAATACTCGTCGGCAACGTTCAGTGATTGATCAAGCTGCAGCAGTTATTCTTTTACAAGATGCTCTTGATTATGAAAAAAGGTTTGGGGTATCTGCAGGGCGTAGCGTATTGGAGGGAAACGTTTGAGCGATTCAGGGAATACTGATGGTCAGCCAGACAGCGCGAATGAGCAAGTTGACGCTTTCTCGCAAATGCTTACAAGCGATCAAAATCAATATCGAACCCGTAGAGAGCTTCGTAACCAGCCTTTAGCGCCAGGGCAAAAGCCTCCCCGCCGTAAATGGCCATGGGTGTTAGGTGTTGTGGCACTACTTCTCGCTGGTGCTGGAGCGGTTGGAACCTGGTTTGTTATGGAAAACTGGGACCGAATCGAGAAATTCATGGGCTGGGAAGAGTCCAATGACTACGAAGGCAACGGTGAAGGTGAAGTTGTTGTAGCAATTAACAACGGAGATCTGGGTTCAGATATCGCTATCAACCTGCATGAAAACGGTGTCACAAAAAGCTACCAGGCATTTTATGGATTACTGGTGGAGCTCGAAAACGAGAGTGGTAAACCGGTAATTTTCTATCCGGGTACTTATAAACTCTCTGCAAAAATGAGTGCCCAGTCAGCACTAGATGCGCTACAGAACTTAGATAACAAGCTAGTTCAATCGGTGCTTATTCCTGAAGGAAAGGTCTTAAACCAGACTTTGGAGCTTCTGGCGGCAGGAACAGGTATACCGGTTGCAGATTTTGAGAAAGCAATAGCTGATCCGACCAAATATGGGATTACTGCCGCAGCGAAGAATGTTGACGGATATCTATTCCCAGCTCGTTATAATTTTGATCCCGGCCTAAGCGCAGAACAGATTATCCAAATTATGGTCGATCGCACCTTCCAGTCCTTAGATGCGAAAGGTGTGGCTGTTGAAGATCGTCACAAGGTGATGACTATGGCAGCACTTATTCAGCGTGAAGCTGGTCGCAATACTGAAGACTTTTACAAAGTCTCTCGGGTATTTACTAATCGGCTTGAGCAGAATTGGCTACTCCAATCAGATGCCACCGTGGCATATGGAACCGGCAAGCTACACACCGTCTGGACTACAGATGCAGATCGTGCCGATACCAATAATCCTTATAACACTTACGTACATAAGGGGCTTCCCGTTGGGCCAATTGGCGCAGCAGGTGATTTGGCCATTGATGCTGCACTGAACCCTACTGCAGGGGATTGGATGTATTTTGTTCCGATAAATCTCCGTACTGGAGAGACAGTGTTCAGTAGAACTATGGATGAACACAATAGGGCTGTCGCTCAGTTGCGTTCCTGGTGTAGAGCTTCGGCAGAAAATAGTGCCTACTGCGCATAGCGCGAGGTTTGTCTGGTTGAGTTTTAGAAAGTGAATACGCGTCTAAAGTTTGCAGTACTGGGGAATCCAGTGGCGCATTCTTTATCGCCACGATTGCACCAAGCAGCATATAAATATCTGGGTCTAAATTTCGAGTATTCAGCGATTGAAGTTGATGAAAGCGCCTTTGCGCCTTTTATTACTTCACTGGATGATTCTTGGCGCGGTTTTTCGGTAACAATGCCACTAAAGAAAGTTGCGTATGATTTAGCTTTTGAGCGAGATGAGCTTGCTAAAAAACTAGAAGTTGCAAACACTTTCTACAGGGTGGGCAACGAAGTAAACGCTTCTGTAGCTGAAGCCAATACGACTGGGAACAAGGCAACTTCAATACATTGGCATGCAAGCAATACAGACATTGCCGGCATACTCGGCGCATTGAGAGACATAAAATTCGAGCGCGTCTTGCTACTAGGCAGTGGTGCTACTGCCAAAAATTGTGTTTATGCACTATCAATTCTTGGAGCAAAGAATGTTGTTATCGCTGCTAGAAATCAGGTGTCAGCAGCTGAAATAGCGAGTGAATTCAATTCTGAGAAATTCAGTACCAAAGCAGTTCAGCTATCAAATATTCCGGGTAGTAATAATTTTGATCTGGTTATCAACACAATCCCGGGTAACCCTGAACCGTTTTTAAACCCGGTTGGTGCTCTCTTTGAAGTTATATACAATCCATGGCCAACGAAACTGGCAGCACTATGGAGCAGAGCGGGGCATTTTGTTATCCCGGGTATCGACATGCTTATTCACCAAGCGGTTTCGCAAGTAGCAATTTTTGCAACTGAAAACTCTGAAAAGTGGAGCCAAAGTCTAGTGCCAGAAATTACTGAAATCATGGCTAGGGTAGTAAATCGAGACTTCAATTTGCCTTGGTCTAAAAATTTCTAAGCTAATCACTATCGTTTCCATAAACTTACTGTCCTTTTACGTAACGAAAAACTTTTAGTCAAAGCAAATGTGGAAAGATTGAATCTATGCTTCGTTGGTTAACCGCAGGAGAGTCACACGGCCCCGAACTCATTGCAATTATTGAGGGAATCCCGCAGGGTGTGCCTGTTACTCATGATCTCGTTCGTGAAGATTTAGCTAGACGACGACTGGGTTATGGACGTGGATCTAGACAAAATTTTGAGCAGGATGAGCTAAACATTTCAGCAGGTGTGCGCTGGGGCGAAACTTTGGGTAGCCCAATTGCCCTTCGCATCGGTAACTCAGAATGGCACAGATGGGTTGATGTGATGAGCATTGAGCCCACTGATCTAGATAAACTTCCAAAAGGAAGAGGTGCAGCTCTTACCCGCCCTCGTCCAGGGCACGCAGACCTCACCGGCATGCAGAAATACGGTTTTGCCGAGGCAAGGCCAGTGTTAGAGAGAGCAAGCGCGCGCGAAACTGCCGCCAGGGTAGCTCTCGGAGCTATTGCGAAGTCTTTCTTAAAACAGCTGGGAATAGAAACCATTTCTCACACTATCGGCATCGGGAAAGTCGATGCGGGAACTGATCATGCGCTCCCGCATCCAAGTGATCTTGACGCTATCGATGCAGATCCGATGAGAGCATTTGACCCAGAAGTTTCCAAAAAAATGGTCGAAGAAGTGGTTGCTGCGCACGCTGATGCAGACACGCTCGGTGGCGTTGTAGAAGTACTCGTTTACGGCCTCCCACCTGGGCTCGGATCATATGTGCACTGGGATCGCCGCTTAGATTCACAAATCGCTGCAGCGCTTATGGGTATTCAAGCGATTAAGGGCGTCGCCGTTGGAGACGGTTTCGTCACCGCCACTAGAAGAGGATCGGCAGCTCACGATGAAATGTTTATCACCGATGACGGCATTGCTAGATCATCCGGTCGCGCTGGAGGAACTGAAGGTGGGATGTCTAACGGCACCGTGCTTCGTGTAAGTGCGGCAATGAAACCGATTTCTACCGTTCCTAACGCTTTACGCACTGTAGATGTTGCTACTCGGGAAGCTGCAAAAGCGCATCACCAAAGAAGCGATGTCTGTGCGGTCCCTGCTACCGGTGTGGTGGCAGAAGCCATGGTTGCCCTGGTGATTGCAAATTTGGTTCTTGAGAAGTTTGGCGGCGACTCTGTTAAGGAAACTAAACGAAACTTTGATTCATATTTAGCAAACATCCCTGAGAACCTTGATTCGTCGGCAGAATTTACAACGCCAGAGTAAATGACTAAGTCTCGTAAGCCACTGGTTGTGCTAATCGGCCCTATGGGTTCTGGAAAATCGCGTGTGGGAGCTTTGGTTGCCGATCAACTACAAATCCCGTTCATTGATACCGATATAAAGATCATTGAAAAGCACGGTCCTATTGCCGATATTTTTTCCAACCATTCTGAAGGCTATTTCCGCGGACTAGAACGTGAAGAAGTATCAACAGCGCTTGACAGCAAATACGGCGTGATTTCACTTGGCGGTGGAGCTGTTCTGCATCCAGAAACAAAGCGACAATTAGCGGATATGCCGGTAGTGCTTTTTGATATTGACCGTGAGAAGGCTGCTGAGAGGGTGCTAAGAAAGCCAGAGAAACGACCGCTTATAGCGAGCGGAGGTATGGATGCCTGGCAGCGCATCTATGAAGAGAGAATTGATTTATATCGCTCTCTCGCGAAATTTACTATAAAAATTGAAGATCAAGACAGTTTTACTGTTGCAAACGAGGTAATTAAGTGGCTACAAACCTTAGCGAAGTAGATCTAGGTAACAACTCCTTAGCTGTTATAGGCAACGGTGCTTTTGGAACTCTAAGCGAGTATCTACCCGAATCTGTGGGCAGGGTGTTAATTGTGCATCAGCCACCGCTAACAGTCCAGGCAGATGCTCTAAAGGAAGAGTTACTAGCGCGAGGTTTTGAAACGCTCCTTGCCGAAGTTCCTGATGCTGAAGGATCTAAACGTGTGGAGGTTGCTAGTTTCCTCTGGCAAATTATGGGTCAAGCAAATTTCACTCGCAACGATCTCATTATTGGAATTGGTGGCGGTGCTGTTACTGATTTGGCTGGGTTCGTTGCAGCTACTTGGCTTCGCGGTATTTCCACGATTTTGGTTCCAACAACGGTGCTCGGAATGGTTGACGCGAGTATTGGAGGTAAAACTGGCATCAACACTAACGAAGGTAAGAACCTTGTCGGAGCTTTTCATGCTCCTCACGCGGTAATCATTGATCCGCTACTTATTGGTGATCTTTCCAAAAATGAAATCCTGACTGGTTTTGCTGAAGTAATAAAGTACGGGTTTATAGCACGGCCAGCGATGCTTGATCTTATGGAGAACAGCTTTGAGGCATCGGTGACTCCGGGAACTGAAGAATTTCAATCGCTGCTTTTTGATTCCATTAGCGTGAAGGCTGAAATAACAGCAGAGGACTTTCGGGAGTCAGGACGGCGAGAGTATTTGAACTATGGCCACACTCTAGGGCACGCTATTGAATTTGCTGAACGGTACAAGTGGCGTCACGGTGCAGCGATTTCTGTCGGGATGGTTTATGCAGCAACACTCTCAAACGCTATCGGTAGGCTCTCCACAGCTGAACTTGACCGCACCAGGTCGATACTCGAACAGTTCTCACTGCCAACTAGCTATCCACTTGGACGTTGGAATACCCTACTTGCAGGCATGAAGCGCGACAAGAAAAGCCGTGGTGATGTGCTCAGATTCGTGGTTCTCGACGGCTTCGGTAGCCCGGGTATTTTGACCGGCCCGGAGGAGCATCTGCTCTACACTGTCTGGCAGGATGTTGGGAGCTAGTCTCGCCAGTCGGTTAGGCTTAATACGTGAAAAAAGTTCTTGTCCTCAATGGACCAAACTTAGGGATGCTCGGAAGTCGCGAGCCGGAAGTTTACGGCAGTTACACACTGGCCGATTTGAAGGCATCCCTTGATAAAGAATTTCCCGAAATTGACATCGATTTGAGGCAAACAGACTCTGAATCCGAGATGATTTCCTGGGTTCATGAAGCGTTCAAATCAAAACTTCCAGTAATTTTGAACGCGGGAGCTTTCACACACTATTCGTACGCACTCGCAGATGCAGTTGCAATGCACACGAAATCAGGTAATAAACTAATCGAGGTCCATTTAAGTAACCCGTATGCCAGAGAAAGTTTCAGGCACAAATCAACTTTCAGTGCTGTGGCAACTGGCGTGATTGCGGGATTCGGATTTGGGTCTTATCGACTTGCTTTAGCGGAAATTTTGAAAGAGGAAAAATAATATGGCATCTACCGCAGATTTTAAGAATGGACTAGTGCTCAATATTGACGGTCAACTATGGACCATTATTGAGTTCCAGCACGTAAAGCCCGGTAAAGGTCCGGCTTTTGTTACCAGCAAGCTCAAGAATGTTGTGAGCGGCAAGACTGTTGACAAGACTTGGAACGCTGGGGTCAAGGTAGAGACAGAAAACGTTGACCGCCGTGACTTCAGCTATCTTTACCATGACGGTGAAGGTTTTGTGTTCATGGATCAGAGCGACTACGACCAGATCACCATCTCAGAGCAGATTGTTGGAGATGCGGCAAACTACCTGGTTGAGGGTCAAGAAGTCACCGTAGCTCTTCACAACGGAAACCCGCTGTACATTGAACTTCCACCAATTATCGAACTTGAAGTTACCGAAACCGACCCTGGTCTACAGGGTGACCGCGCTACCGGAGGCACTAAACCAGCAAAGCTAGAAACCGGCGCTGAAATTCAGGTTCCGCTATATCTGGAGCCAAACACTCGCGTGAAGGTAGATACTCGCGATGGCAGTTTCAAAGGTCGTGTTACTTCCTAGTGAGTGAGCGCACAAAGGCCCGAAAACGGGCAATGGATGTGCTTTACTCCAGTTTGCTTTTAGACAGGGAGCTTTTCGACGGTTTCGAACTGGCTATTGAGGATGCGCGTAAACATCCTGAAAGATCCGGTTGGGAATATGCGAGCGAAATTATTGAGGGAATTCTCATGAATGAGCAGCGCATCGACGACACTATCGATACCTACTCGGTGAATTGGACAACTGAGCGCATAAAGCCACTGGTTTTGGCAATCCTTCGTATCGCCACTTGGGAACTTAGCTACACAGAAGTGCCCACAGCTGTCGTGATTGATGAAGCTGTTGAAGCCGCTAAAACCTATGTAGATGAAGAATCCGCTGCATTTGTCAACGGCATTCTTGGACAAATTGCCTCAGGAGCTAGACCTAGCGACTAGGATGTTTTAGAGAAACCTTTAAACACCGTACGAGAGACGGGAAAGGGAAATATGAATCGGTCAATTCTGAGCGAAGAAGAAATAGCGCGATCGTTGAAGCGCATTGCTCATGAAATTTTAGAGTCTGTTGATCCAGCCGATGATCTCATTATTCTAGGAATCCCCACTCGAGGAAGCCATCTTGCTAACCGCTTAGCCAAGCTAATTGCTGAGATCGAAGGCAAAAATCAGCGGGTAGGGCAGCTTGACATCACTCTCTATCGTGATGATTTAGCGAATCATCCAACTCGCACACCTGAGCAGAGTGAAGTTCCCGGTTCAATAGACGGCTCGATAGTGGTGCTTGTAGATGATGTGCTTTTTTCTGGCCGCACGGTTAGAGCAGCCCTTGATGCACTTCGTGATTACGGCAGACCCAAAGCTGTAAAACTGGCTGTGCTGGTAGACCGTGGACATCGTGAACTGCCAATTCGTGCTGATTTTGTGGGCAAGAATCTTCCCAGCGCAAAGACTGAGCGAGTGAATGTGCTTGTCCGCGAAGTAGACGACCAAGATGGGGTTCAGATATCGGACGGTGCTGAATGAAGCATTTACTTTCAACCGCGGACCTAAGCGCTGAAAAAGCTATTGAAATCTTAGATACTTCCTTGGAGATGCTGCAGACCCAAAGCAGAGAGCAACGAAAACTTCCCACGCTCCGCGGGAAAACTGTTGTAAATCTATTTTTTGAAGACTCCACTCGCACCAGAATTTCCTTTGAAGCGGCCGCTAAACGATTGAGTGCTGATGTCATCAACTTCTCCAGTCAAGGGTCCTCGGTTTCAAAGGGTGAGTCTCTGAAAGACACCGCTCAAACTCTAGAAGCTATGGGTGCTGATGCTGTTATCGTCAGGCATTCAAGTAGTGGGGCAGCGCATCTGCTGGCAAATCGGGGTTGGATTAGTGCATCCGTGATTAATGCAGGTGACGGCACTCACGAACACCCAACCCAGGCTCTGCTCGACGCTTTTACCCTACGTAGTCGCTTTGCAGAATTAGCTGGCAAAACCCCTGCAGGCATTGACCTCAAAGACAAAAAGGTGATGATTGTCGGCGATATTCTGCATTCGCGCGTTGCTAGGTCAAACATTTCCCTATTGAGCAAATTAGGTGCGAAAGTTTATGTGGTGGCTCCTTCAACCTTGCTGCCAATAGCTGACACATCGCCGATAACAAAGTCTTTCGTGAATCTTGACTTAGCAATCAGAGAAGTCGAACCGGATGCGGTGATGATGCTAAGACTTCAATCAGAGCGAATGAGGGGAACATTCTTTCCTTCCGCTAAAGAATTCACAAGCGGCTGGGGACTCACCGCTGGTAGATTCGCTGCGCTTCCTAAGCACACGCTAGTTATGCATCCCGGGCCAATGAATCGCGGCGTTGAGATAAGTTCCGTGGCCGCTGACAGTGAGAGGTCAACAATTATTGAGCAGGTGGCAAATGGCGTGGCAGTGCGTATGGCTGTGCTTTATCACACGCTAAGCGGAGGAGCGAAGTGAAGAACATACTCATAAAAGATGCCTCACTGTTGGGAGAAACTAGCGCTGATCTTCTTATAAAAGATGGCAAAATCACCGAAATTGGGAAAGCTCTGAGCGCTTCTGATGCCGAGGTTATTGATGCCTCTGGGCTGGTTGCTCTTCCGGGGCTTGTAGATTTACACACCCATATGCGTGAACCTGGTGGGGAAGGTGCAGAGACTATTGAAACTGCCAGTCGCGCCGGTGCCGTTGGCGGCTACACCACACTATTTGCTATGCCGAACACAAACCCGGTTGCTGATACTGCCGGAGTTGTTGAGCAGGTGTACTCAAAGGGCAAAGAGATTGGTTTAGTTGATGTGCAACCGATAGGGGCCGTAACTAAAGGACAGCTGGGGCAAGAGCTTGCTGATATTGGTTTGATGGCAAATTCAGTGGCGAATGTGCGAGTATTTTCGGACGACGGGTTCCCAGTTTTTGATTCACTAATAATGATGAGAGCGCTGCAATACGCCAAGTCTTTCGATGCGGTTATTGCCCAGCACGCTCAAGACCCTCGGCTCACTGAGGGTGCTCAGGCAAACGCCAGCATTAATGCCGCAAAGCTCGGGCTATCCGGATGGCCAAACGTTGCAGAAAGAATCAAATGATTGCTAGGGATGTGATGCTCTAGCCAGCAGGTGCAAAACTGCACATTTGTCACCTATCTACGGCAGGTTCTGTGGATGTAATTCGCTGGGCTAAAAAACGTGGAATTCAGGTAACTGCAGAAGTTACCCCTCACCACCTCATACTCACTGATGACCTACTCGTCGGTTATGATCCGGTGTATAAAGTGAATCCACCGCTAAGAACTTCTGAAGACGTTCAAGTCCTTCGCGAAGCTTTAGCAGACGGAACAATCGATATCGTCGCAACTGATCATGCGCCACATTCTGCCGAAACTAAGTCGGGGCTTTGGAGCGATTCTGCTAATGGGCTAATCGGTTTGGAGGTGGCACTTCCAGTGGTGATGAAGGCAATGCAAGATAGAGATTATTCTTGGCGGAGTGTAGCCAAGACTATGAGTCAAAACCCTGCAAGAATTGGAAGTCACCAAGCAAATAATTTGGATATTGGAGATAGCGCGAATATCACCCTAATCGATCCAAAGGCAGCGACCTGGACTTACACTCCAGAACTAACTCAAAGTAAGAGTAGAAATTCTCCGTATTACGGTATGGATTTCAACACTAGTGTTGCGTACACGATTTTTAGAGGAAAAATAACCCAAATAGCAGGAGAGGTTCAAAATGCTTGACGGTAAAGCATGGCTGACAATAATCACCGTATCCGTGGCGCTGGTGCTCTTTGCACTGATGTTTATCGGTTATAGAAAACACCGCCGAAGCAATCCTGTCGTTTTTGCAGAACTTCCCAGTGGCTTAGCTAATCCAGAGTTCGTTATTTCTGGAATGTATCTTTCCAGTAATCGCACCGAGAACAAGTTGGTGCGAGTATCCGCCGGGCCGCTCGGGTTTAGAGGCCGGGTAGTTTTTGAAGTGCATAAATCAGGCATCCTGATCGGAATCGACGGTGAGCAAGATTTTTGGATTCCGGTAGGCGACATCGCCGAGATTGCACATGAAAGCTACACCATAGATCGCGCGGTTGAGCAGGGAGGGATGGCGGTCATCCGCTGGAATGAGGGTGCTATCTCCAGTTACTTCCGACTTGCGGTGGCAGATGACAAAGTTTTGAGTGACTGGCTTGAAGCTGCTAGGAGTGTTCGTGGTTAGTAGAGAGAGGGCAGTTCTAGTCCTAGAGGACGGCAAAGAATACTTTGGACAGAGCTATGCAAGGCAGGGTGTAGCTTGTGGTGAGTTGGTTTTTGCTACCGGAATGACCGGATACCAAGAAACTCTTACAGATCCTTCCTATGCTGGCCAGATTGTTATGCAGACTTTCCCACATATCGGAAACACCGGGGTAAACTCCGCAGATAATGAGTCAGACCAAGTTTGGGTGAGCGGCTATATTGTTCGCGATCCTTCAAGAATCACCTCAAATTATCGTGCAGAAGATTCTCTTGAGAGTTTACTAATCCAAAATGAGATTGTTGGAATTTCGGATGTCGATACTCGCGCAATCACCAGACACATTCGTTCCCAGGGCGCAATGCGGGCAGGCATTTTTAGCGGCGAATTTTTAGCTAATTCCGCTCAAGAGCGTCTAGACATCGTCAAAAATTCGCAGGGGATGATTGGGCGAAACCTATCAGGGGAAGTATCCACGAAACAGCCTTATGTAATAAAAGCTAAAAACACTTCAGTTGGGAATCTAGCCGTGCTCGACTTGGGCGTAAAAAGGTCGACTCTGGACTACCTTGCTAAAAGCGGTTTCGATGTTCATGTATTTCCACAAAGTTCTACGATGGATGAGATTCTTGCTGTAAATCCGGTCGGTGTTTTCTACTCCAATGGCCCGGGAGACCCGGCAGCTTCAGATCAGCAGGTGGAACTACTTCGTGAAGTATTAGGTTCTGGCTTGCCATATTTTGGTATTTGTTTCGGTAATCAACTCTTTGGTAGAGCAATCGGCCTAGACACTTACAAACTGCCATTTGGACATCGTGGAATCAACCAACCAGTGTTGGATAAGTCAACCGGAAAAGTTCAGATCACCAGCCAAAACCACGGCTTTGCAATTAAAGCAGAGCTCGAGGGAATCTATGAATCGCCCCTGGGCTTTGGAAAATTTGAGGTTTCTCACTACAGCTTGAACGATCAAGTTGTTGAGGGGCTTCGTGCTTTAGACATCCCAGCATTTTCTGTGCAGTATCACCCTGAGGCGGCCGCTGGGCCACACGATTCAGTGTTCCTGTTTGAAGAATTTAAGTCGATGGTGCTGGAGCATCAGATTCGCAAGGGGGAAGGCAAGTAATGCCTAAACGTGAAGACATAAAAAGCGTACTGGTTATCGGTTCTGGACCGATAGTTATCGGGCAGGCTGCCGAGTTTGACTATTCCGGAACTCAAGCGTGTCGGGTGCTGCGCGCCGAGGGTGTGCGAGTGATTTTGGTGAACTCTAACCCAGCCACAATTATGACTGACCCAGATTTTGCCAACGCAACTTATGTTGAACCGATTATTCCTGAAGTAATTGAAAGAATCATCGCCAAGGAGAGACCTGACGCAATTCTTCCTACTCTTGGAGGCCAGACAGCACTGAACGCCGCTGTGGCCTTGCATGAGCAGGGCATCCTAGAAAAATACGGTGTTGAACTAATTGGCGCAAATGTCGATGCAATTCGCAGGGGAGAAGACCGCGAGCTTTTCAAAGAAATCGTGACTCAAGCAGGTGCAGAGTCGGCACTCAGCGTCATTGCTAAATCTGTGGATGACGCTCTTGCGTTTACAGCGAAGCAGGGTTATCCGGTTGTGGTTCGGCCATCTTTCACCATGGGCGGTTTAGGTAGTGGTTTTGCTCGCACCGAGGCAGATTTAGTTCGGATGGTTGGTGACGGTCTAGCCGCAAGTCCCACTCACGAGGTTCTCCTTGAGGAGAGCATCTTGGGCTGGAAAGAGTATGAACTTGAACTGATGCGCGACAAGGCTGACAACTGTGTTGTTGTCTGTTCAATTGAGAACTTTGATCCGGTCGGTGTGCACACTGGGGATTCAATCACTGTTGCACCTGCTATGACTCTTACTGACCGTGAATACCAAAATATGCGCAACATTGGTATTGAGATTATTCGCGCAGTAGGTGTAGATACCGGTGGATGTAATATTCAATTCGCTGTTGAACCAGACACTGGGCGAGTCATCGTTATCGAGATGAATCCACGTGTTTCAAGGTCAAGCGCCCTGGCATCTAAGGCAACCGGCTTTCCGATTGCAAAGATTGCCGCGAAATTGGCGATTGGTTACACGCTCGATGAGATTCCTAATGACATCACCGGCGTAACCCCAGCTAGTTTTGAACCGGCACTCGATTATGTGGTTGTAAAGGTCCCGCGTTTTGCCTTCGAGAAATTCCCGGCAGCTGACGCTGAACTCACGACCACGATGAAATCTGTTGGTGAAGTAATGGCCATTGGTAGAAACTTCACCACTGCGATGCAAAAGGCGCTCAGATCACTTGAGAAAAAACGCACAGAATTTCATTGGCGTGACGAGGACATCTCTAAAGATGACTTAGTCGAGCTGAGTAAACTATCTACCGAAAATCGTGTGTTGGTTGTGCAGCAGGCACTTCGTAAAGGGGCTACTTCCCAGGAGCTTTATGAGGCTTGCGCGATTGACCCATGGTTCCTTGATCAGATTCAACTTATCAATGAAATTGCTGAGGAAGTTTCTGCCAATGGACTAGACCATGAAGTAATAAGGCATGCAAAAAAGCACGGCTTCTCGGATGCCCAAATCGCCGAAATACTGAACCTTTCAGCCTCTGAGGTGCGCAACTTCCGAAAGACTAATTCAATTGTGCCGGTATTTAAGGTTGTTGATACTTGTGCTGGTGAATTTCCTTCAGAAACTCCTTATCTCTATTCCAGCTACGATCAGGAAAGCGAGATTCTCCCGAGTGAGCGCAAGCGCATCGTAATTTTAGGTTCTGGGCCGAATCGCATCGGCCAGGGTATTGAGTTTGACTACTCCTGTGTACACGCCTCTTTCGCGCTTCGTGAAGCAGGTTTTGAAACCATCATGATTAACTGCAACCCGGAAACGGTTTCAACAGATTACGACACCTCTGATCGACTCTACTTTGAACCGCTTACTGAGGAAGATGTGCTGGAGATTCTTGATGCTGAAAACGCAGCTGGAGCAATTACCGGAGTGATAGTTCAGCTTGGTGGACAAACCGCTCTCGGCTTAGCAAAACCTATTAGAGATGCTGGCTATCGGATTCTCGGTACTTCGCCTGATGCCATTGACCTGGCAGAAGATCGTGGTCATTTTGCAAAGATTCTTGAAGATGCGAGCCTGCAAGCTCCAAAAAATAGCACTGCCTCTAGTCTCGAAGAAGCTTTAGCGGCAAGTGTTGAAGTAGGTTTCCCAGTCTTAGTGCGCCCCTCATTCGTGCTCGGTGGTCGCGGCATGGAAATTATTCATGATACCGAAGGTGTACGGGATTACTTTAAACGCATACAGGGGCAAGCAATTGTCTCTAAAGAGCACGTTCTTCTTGTTGATCGCTTCCTCGACGATGCGATTGAAATCGATGTTGATGCACTGTATGACGGCAAAAATATTTTTATTGGCGGCATTATGGAACACATTGAAGAAGCCGGTATTCACTCCGGTGACTCTAGCTGTATGCTTCCGGCAACTACGCTGAGTAAAGATGACCTTTTGAAAGTCCGAGTTGCAACAGAGGAAATTGCGCGCGGTGTGGGTGTAAACGGGTTGCTTAATGTGCAGTTTGCACTAGCAACTGGTGGGCTTTATGTGCTTGAGGCTAACCCTCGCGCAAGCAGAACAGTTCCATTTGTTTCCAAGGCCTTAGGCTTACCACTTGCTAAAGCAGCCGCTTTGATTATGGCGGGTGAGAGCATTCAGTCGCTAAAGGCATCCGGCATTCTTCCTGAAGTTGACAACACCGTGCTCGGTCCAGACGTTCCGGTATCAGTAAAAGAGGCTGTGTTACCGTTTAGAAGATTCCGAACCCCTGAGGGTGCAGTTGTAGATTCTGTACTGGGACCGGAGATGCGTTCGACCGGTGAAGTTATGGGAATAGATAAAGATCTTCCAAGGGCTTTTGCTAAGAGTCAAATGGCAGCTTATGGAAGACTGCCTAAAACCGGCAATGTGTTCTTATCAGTAGCGGATGCTGATAAACGTTCGATAGTACTTGCCGCCACAATCTTGAAACAACAAAATTTCAATATTTATGCGACCGAAGGAACCAAGATTGTTCTCAAACGCAATGGTATTGACACCGTTTCTGTTCGTAAGGTGAGTGAGCCTAACGAAAATGGTCAGGACATTGTTGAACTGATTAACGCGGGTGAAATCGATTTGGTTGTCAATACCCCGAGTGGTGCGGCTGCTAGAGCGGATGGGTACGAGATTCGTGCAGCAGCGGTCGCAAAGGATGTGCCACTGATTACGACTGTTGCTCAGCTAAATATCGCAGTGGCTGCAATCCTCGCCCCGGATGATTCATTGCAAGTACTTAGCCTGCAGGAAATGGCTGGTGCAAAGTGACGTTTAAAGATCGCATTTACGCCCTGAAAGGGAACACTCTCTGTATAGGTATCGACCCTGATGGTGGAACACTGAAAGCGCTGGGATACGATACATCCGCTGACGGAGTGCTTGATTTTTCAATGAAAGTCTTGAGCGCTGTTGACTCGGCTGGAGTGAAAATAGTAAAACCACAGGTAGCCTTTTTTGAACGGTTTGGTGTAGCCGGGTATGCCGCTCTTGAACAATTAATTGCTGAAGCTGCTCGCTTGGGTCTTATTGTTATTGCAGACGCCAAGCGGGGAGATATCGGTTCCACAATGGCTGGTTATGCCGCTGCATGGCTGGGTGATTTTGCTTTTTCGGCAGATGCAATCACTGTAAGTCCTTTCCTTGGTTTTGATTCGCTCACTCCAGCGTTTTCCGAAGCAAAAGTTAGAGGCAAGGGTGTTTTTGTTCTAGGAATCACTTCCAACCCGGAAGGTTTTCTCGTTCAGGGGTCAATAAATTCAGAAGGATCTGTTGCAAAAGGAATTATCACTAGAGCTAAAGCACTCTCTGAAGAGTCTGGAAATGTGGGGCTGGTGATTGGAGCAAATGCCGATTTGTCTAGGTACGGAATTTCAGCATCTTTGCTATCCGGGATTCCGATTTTAGCTCCGGGTGTAGGTACGCAGGGCGGTACTTTTGCGGGTTTGCGCAAAATATACTTAGAAGATACCAGGTTGCTAATTCCCAGTATTTCACGAGCTATTGGCACTGGTGGAGTCACGAAGATTTATGACAACATTGCTACATTCGCTGATGAATGGCGCACTCTGGGTTAGAAGAGAGCGTGGAGAAATTTTCGTGGGCAGTAATCCAGTAGATCAAAGATCAGGTGTAGTAGCAGCCGTTAAAGCAAGACGCGAACGCGCGGCGCTGAAAGCAGACATTAGATCTGGCAAGATTGGTGCTTTGAAAGTGTTAGCAAAGGCAGGATCTACCGACAAAGCAGCATCTACCTTGCGTGTGAGTGATTTCTTGAAGCAACTTCCAGGTCTTGGTGAAGTGAAGGCTGCCAAAATCCAAAAAGAGCTAGAAATTTCTGAAAGCAAACGTCTTGGTGGTCTTGGTGCGTATCAGCGAAAGAGACTCAGAGAGTACCTACTTTCAAGATCAGATGCGCCACAGCCCAGCCCTAAACTTGTAATACTTGCCGGACCCACCGCGGTTGGGAAAGGCACAGTATCTGCGTATATCAGGCAGCATTACCCAGAAATTACTATCTCGATTTCGGCAACAACAAGAAAACCCAGACCCGGTGAAGTTGACGGTCGAGATTACTTTTTTGTGACCCATCAGGAATTTGATGCCATGGCTCATGCGGGTGAACTCTTGGAATGGGCGGTTGTGCATCAGCAAAACAAGTACGGAACTCCAAAAAGTGCTGTGGATCAGATGCTCGCAGACGGTCAAAATGTGTTGTTAGAAATTGATTTACAGGGTGCTAGACAGGTTATTTATAACAGTGAAAATGTGCTCTCGATATTCCTGATGCCACCATCGTGGGGCGAATTGGTCAGGCGCCTTGAAGGCCGCGGTACAGAAGAAGAAACTGAGCGAATTCGTAGGTTGGAAACGGCGAAGGTGGAAATGGCTGCTGCACCGGAATTTGATTATTTGGTAGTTAATGACGAGGTAGCAAGAGCGGCAGAAGAAGTCGTAGACTTGATTAGGTACGGCTAAAGGAGAAAAGCATTGTCAAAAGCCAGTAAAGGCATCGTAGATCCACCAATCGATGAACTGCTAAAGAAGGCGCCATCAAAGTATGCGCTAGTTATTTTTGCAGCTAAACGAGCACGTCAGATCAATGACTACTATTCCAGCGTTAGCGAGGGAAGTTTCTTTGGCAACGTTGGTCCGCTAATAGATGGCGCAGTTCACGATAAGCCACTTTCAACCGCTCTTCGCGAGATTCACGAAGATAAATTAGAGCTGACTCCAGCTTCCTAGTTTCACCTATAGGGCACTGATGAAGCCGGCACAGGTAGTTGTAGGTATCACCGGCGGCATTGCTGTATATAAAGCAGTCAATGTTGTGCGGCAACTTGTTCTTGCTGGACACAATGTTCGAGTAATTGCCACCGAGAATGCGCTCAAATTTGTTGGTAAGCCAACACTCGAAGCAATCAGCAGGAACCCTATAAACGTCTCGGTATTTGATGATGTCGCCCAAGTGCGTCATGTTGAATTGGGTCAAAGTGCTGATTTAGTTGTGGTTGCTCCAGCAACTGCATCGCGGATTGCTCGCACCGCTAGCGGTTTAGCGGATGACTTACTCGCAAATACTTTGCTAGTCACCACAGCACCAATTCTTTTTGCGCCGGCAATGCACACTGAAATGTGGGAGAACCCTGCAACAGTAGCAAATATTAACATCCTGAAAGCTCGCGGTATTAACCTAGTTGGTCCTGCATCCGGCGCACTTACCGGGGCAGATGTCGGTGTTGGAAGAATGGCCGAACCGGAAGATATCGTAGCTGTGGCTTCTATGCTCTTGAGTCAAAAAGATTTGAGTGGGAAAAAGATTCTTGTTACCGCTGGCGGCACTCAAGAACCTATTGATCCGGTGCGTTTTATCGGAAACCGTTCCAGCGGTAAGCAGGGAGTTGCGCTCGCCAATGCTGCCGCTTTACGCGGAGCTAGTGTGACTTTACTTGCAGCCAATATTGACCCACTTTTGAGCATCTTGCCGGGCATCGAAGTCGTAAAAATAGCTACAGCTGAGCAGCTTTTTGAATCTGCAAAAACATGTAGTCAATCAGCTGATGCGGTAATTATGGCTGCAGCAGTAGCAGATTTTACGCCAGTCAATGTAGCCGAGAATAAAATCAAAAAAACTTCGGGACAGGATGAAATGCTGCTGACTCTTAAGAAGACTCCAGACATCCTGAAACACCTGGCAAGCAATCGCGCACCTAATCAAGTAGTTATAGGTTTTGCTGCAGAAACTGTCACGACAGAAAAAGAGTTACTTGAACTAGCAAAAGTCAAAGTTCGTAACAAGGGGGCAGACTATATTGTTGCTAACAGCGTAGGCTGGGATAAAGGTTTTAGCGAGGACGCTAATGAGATATTAATGGTGTCTGTGGCTGGAGATATTGTGGCTAAGGCGCAAGGAACTAAAACACTAATTGCCAATGTAATATTAGACATTCTGAAATAGAAGCGGAGAACTTGAATGGTCGCAAGCAGGCGATTGTTTACATCTGAATCAGTTACTGAAGGACATCCCGATAAATTAGCTGATCGAATTTCGGACTCTATTCTCGACGCTTATCTGGCCCAAGATCCGCTTGCTCGAGTTGCTGTTGAAACTTTAGTCACCGACAATCTCATTCATATCGCAGGTGAAGTAACTGCAGAAGCTGATGTAGACGTTGAAGCTGTTGCTAGAAGTGTTGTGCTTTCAGTTGGATATGACTCACCCGCAACAAGTTTTGATGGGAATAAGGCCAAAGTAATTCTCAGTCTCGGACAACAATCTCCTGAGATAAGTAGTGGGGTTAGTCGCGCCCTTGAAGCCAGACTGGGTTCAAAGGAGGCGCAGAACCAAACCGGTGCGGGCGATCAAGGAATAATGTTTGGATTCGCTTGTGATGAAACTGAAAGCCTGATGCCTCTACCAATCTATACTGCGCATACGCTTTCCAAGTCTTTAGCTGAAGCGAGAAAAAGTGGGAAATTACCGTTCCTACTACCAGACGGTAAGACCCAAGTTACTGTCGGTTATGAAGGGACCAAACCGGTCTCAATCGATACGGTGGTAATTTCCACTCAACACGTCGCAGATATTTCTCAAGATGAACTTGCCGCCGAAGTAATTTCTAAAGTAATCCTTCCGGTATTAGACAATACCGGTCTATATGCCGACAAGGCGAAGATTCTAATCAACCCCGCTGGAGAATTTGTTACAGGTGGACCAAAGTCAGACACTGGCCTCACGGGTAGAAAAATCATGGTCGATACATATGGAGGAATGGGGCGTCACGGTGGTGGTGCATTCAGCGGTAAAGATCCCAGCAAGGTGGATAGAAGCGCGGCATATGCTATGCGCTGGGTGGCCAAAAATATTGTTGCTGCAGGCCTTGCTTCTCGTGTAGAGGTTCAAGTCGCATATGCAATTGGTAAGGCAAGTCCGGTTGGTCTTTTTGTGGAAACATTTGGCACGGGTGTGTTGCCGGATGCTCAAATCGCCGATATTGTTTCAAAAGTTTTTGATTTGCGGCCGGCGGCAATAATTTCTGAGTTAGATCTTCTGCAACCGATCTATGCGCACACTGCCAACTACGGACATTTCGGGCGAAGTGATTTTGATTTCTCTTGGGAACGACTAGATAGAGGTGGAGAACTAGCGAAATTGGCGGCGGAAGCAAATGGCTAAGGTTGCGAATGTGCAACTTGAGTCGCCACTGATTGCGCTAGATCGATTATTTGATTACCTCATTCCGGAGGAGTTTGAATCAATCGTTATACCGGGGGTTAGGGTTCAAGTGCCGCTACGGAGCCAAATTCTCAACGGGTTTATTGTAAGTGTTCAAGAAGAAAGCAATTTTTCTGGAAAATTGGACAAAATTGAAAAAGTAATTTCACCAGTGCAGGTGCTCCAACCAGAAATTTATAAGCTAGCGACAGAGCTTGCCAAGCGTTATGTGAGTACTGTTTCAGCTATTTTAAAACTAGCAATTCCTAATCGCTCAGTCAGGGTAGAAAAACAGTGGCTAAAGCAACAGGGTGGCGAACATCCTGCAATTTCTACCAGCGTTAATATCGCTTCAGCATTGCAAAGTCTGATAAATCAGCCGTCAGATACTAACTACATAATTTCTCCAACTGAGCTGATTAGCGCATCCGCCCGTGTTTATCTTGAACCTCGGGGTTATTTCACTAGTTCTGATTCTTACCGCCCTTGGATTGCGCAATTTGCGCAATTAGCCGCTGCAGTAATCGCAAACCAGCAGTCGGTTATCATTTGTGTTCCAAGCTGGAGAGAAATTACCGAACTAGAAGCCTATTTTCATCAAGCTGGCCTCGAGGAATTGTTAGTACGAACCGATACCAAACAAACCCCTCCTGAGCGCTATCAGAACTTTTTAAATGCGCTGCAGGATGAGCCAAAAATATTATTAGGCAACCGTTCAGTTTTGCTTGCACCAGCTAAAAATCTTGGCGCAATTCTTGTGTGGGATGAAGCTGATTCAGCACACGATGAAATGATGACGCCTTATTACACTTCGAGCATTGTTGCCATGCAAAGAGCACAGTTGCAACAGTGCGCTCTCGTTTTTTCTTCGCATTCCCGTAGCACTGAGATTCAGCGGTTACTTGATCTAGGTTGGTTGGTTCCAATCATCCCGAAGATTAGACGGACTCCTAAAGTGGTGATTGATGAATCAAATTTTTCAGGAAAAATTCCTGGAATGAGTTTTGCCGGAATTCGCGATGGCTTAAACCAAGGTTCGGTTTTGATTCAGGTAAGGGCGGGACGCAATCAAAGCAGCGGTGAATATGGCACCAGTGAACTAGCTGCTGAAATGGGTAAAGCATTCCCCGGTAAAAGAGTGATGGTTTCAGATGCCCTCAGACCATTGGAACAAGTTCCCGAAAGGAACACTATAGTTATTTCTGCTATTGGGAGTGAGCCGAAAGCGGATTCCGGGTATCAAGCAATTGTACTTTTAGACGGTATGAAAATGCTTGCACGAGACGGGCTTAGAGTGCGAGAAGAGTCCATCCGGATCTGGATGAATGCGGCTTCACTCATCGCAGAATCTGGAAAAGTATTTCTAGTAAATGTTGACGGCAGTATTGGCAGAAGTCTTGTTACCTGGAACTCCGAAAGAATTGCGAAAGAGGAGCTGCAGAGTCGTATTCCGCTCGGCATGCCTCCGGTACGCCGCTCTGTGTCGGTTTTTTCTAGTAAAGCGAAACTAAGACAGGTTGAAGCATTACTGCCTAAAAATTGCACCAGTTTTTGGGTTCCAGACAATAGTGGTTCTAAATTGGTGGTTTTATTCGATTACAAAATCGGTGAAGAAATGAGTTCGCTTTTTAGGAATATTCTGGTCAAAGACTCTGCGGGGTCGCGGGTAAATAATGCAGATAAAATTCGGGTTAGATTTGATGATCCGGAGGTGTTCTAAATGAGAGTAGTATTTGCTGGCACCCCTCAGGTTGCTGCGGACATACTGAAAGAGTTATTGCAATTCAAACCAGATACTTCAAACGCAATTCAATTCGGTAATGCTAAAAATTTTGAATTTGAAATTGTTGGAGCCATCAGCAGGCCACCCTCTCCTGTTGGCAGAAAGAAGATTTTGACTTCATCACCGGTCGCAAATGTAGCCAATAGCGCTGGAATTTCACTTCTGGAAACCACTAATAAAGCCGAAATTAGTGAATGGGTAAAGAATCTTGATATTGATTTAGGCGTTGTGGTTGCCTTTGGAGTTCTTTTCAACCAACAAATATTGGATGCTCCAAAGCGTGGCTGGGTGAACGCGCATTTTTCTCTACTACCGCAGTTTCGTGGAGCTGCTCCAGTGCAACATTCAATATTGCACGGGGGTAAAGCTAGTGGAATTACACTGTTCCAGCTTGATAAAGGAATGGATACGGGGCCAATCTTCAGCACCTTACCGGTTGGTTTAGGTCCAGAAGCTACTACTGAGACAGCCTTAAAAGTCCTTACCCCCTTAGCAGCCAAGGAAATCATCCAGCTGTTGCATAATTTTTCTTTAGGTGAGGCAATTTCGTTTCCACAGGAAGGTGAAGCATCTTTTGCAAATAAAATTTCGGTAGCTGAGGCAAGAATTGATTGGAACGCGAATGCTCGAAATATCGATCGACTAATTAGGGCAACCAATCCAGAACCCGGAGCATGGAGCACACAAGCCGGTACCCGAATCAAACTTCATAACAGTCGTTTCAGTGCCGAGGATTCACTTGCGCCAGGGCAAATTTCTATGAATAGTGGCAAAGTTTTGGTTGGTGCAGGAACGAATGCGATCGAACTGCTTGAAGTTCAGCCAGCAGGTAAAAATAGGATGTCTGCCGGCGATTGGTATCGGGGCAGCATCATGTCTAAAGATGTGGCAAGTTTTGATATTGAATAGCAAAGATAGAGGAATGAGTGTCAGTGGGTAGTGCGCGCGAGGTAGCTGTAAGTGTCGTTCATCGAGTGCTTGCTGAAAATGCTTATGCAAACTTGCTGCTTCCTGGTGAGATTACTAAAGCAAGGCTTGACCCTCGTGACGCTGCTTTAGCTACTGAAATCTGCTACGGTACTTTGCGAAAACTAGGTTTTTATGAACAAATAATTGAGAGTCAACTGCGAAAAGGGAACAAAGAACTCTCGGCAAAAGTTTCGGCGATTCTACTTACCGGAGCTCACCAAATATTAGCGATGCGAGTACCAGATCATGCAGCAGTTTCAGAGGCTGTGGATATCGCAAAGAAAATGCAGCCTGCTGCATCCGGTTTAGTTAATGCAGTGCTGAGAAAAGTGCTTGCTAAGACCGAGGATGAGTGGACTATCCAATTGGGTATCGCCAAAGAGGGAATTATTTCAGCTCATCCAGCATGGATTGTGGAAGCATTCAAGGGTGCACTGAAAATTTCTGGGCAGAGCGATAGCGAAGAAGATTTACAAGCACTGTTGGATGCTGATAATCAGGCGCCTGCTGTAGATATTGCAATTCTTGGTGGAGAGAACAAGCTTGAGTCGCTTCGTTACTCGCCAATAGGCGGCAGGTGGCCGGGTGGCCCAATTCAGAACAATGCACAAATTCTTGCGGGTAATTGGCGTGTGCAGGACCAGGGATCGCAACTTGTGGCACTGGCATTGGCTAAAGTCGATTCAGTTTCGTCTGGTGAGAAGTGGCTTGATATGTGTGCCGCTCCTGGAGGTAAAACAGCAATACTCGCGAGTGCTTCTAAATTTGATGACGTCGAAATAACTGCAAACGAAATTCATGAAGCGAGAAGTTCACTTATGAAAAAGAGTTTGAAAAACTTTGACAACATAAAATTCACAACAAAAGATGGAACATTATTCAGAGATTCTCCGGAAGCTTTTGACCGCATCCTCCTAGACGCACCCTGTAGCGGACTCGGATCTTTACGAAGACGCCCGGAAAGCAGATGGCGTAAAAAACCCAGTGATCTCCCGAACCTTAGAGGAACTCAGGAGAAATTACTAAATGCTGCACTTACTGCATTGAAGTCAGGTGGATATTTAGCCTATGTGACTTGTTCGCCACACCTTGCTGAAACTAAGTTGCAAGTGGAACGTGTAAGTGATCGTGTGAAATTCCTTGATTCTCGCGCGGAACTTAACAAGATTGCTAGGGAGCCACTTTTTGAAGAGACCGGAGTAGGGCCAGCCTGGCTATGGCCACACATTCATGGAACAGATGCGATGTTTATTTCACTAATGCAGAAACTTTAACTCTGGAAACTTTAGGCTGGTAACGTGCAAGCAAAAATCAATCCGAGCATCCTTTCGGCAGATTTCGTCAATCTTGAGAGTGAACTAGAGCGAATCAGCAATGCCGATGCAGTTCATGTGGATGTCATGGACGGGCATTTCGTACCTAACTTGACCATAGGATTGCCCGTTGTGACTCGAATTGCTGAAGTTAGTCCAATACCTCTCGACATTCATTTAATGATTGAGGATGCTGACCGCTGGGCTCCAAAATACGCTGAACTTGGTGTAGCTAGTGTCACCTTTCACTATGAAACGGCGCTTAATCCAATTCAGGTTGCAAAGAATATTGGCGTTTCCGGTGCTAAGCCTGCAATGGCAATAAAACCAGCAACTTCCGTGCAGCAAATTGCGGACATAGTTGAATCTCTTGACATGGTGTTAGTGATGACTGTAGAACCCGGGTTCGGGGGTCAATCTTTCATGGAAGAGCAACTCGAGAAAGTCTCCTATTTGCGCAGATATTTTCCTGAGCTAGACATTCAAGTAGACGGTGGTATTTCAAAAGAGACTATTGCCAAAGCTGCCAGTGCCGGTGCCAATGTTTTTGTAGCAGGAAGTGCCGTATACGGTTCTGAAAATCCGGCATTAGAAGTCGAATTATTACGCAAGCTCGCAAGCGTTGCACTGTAACCTTGAATGGTGAGCGAATTTGATGAACTCTTTGCAACTTTGGCAGAAAAGATAGCGGCTGCGGAACCAGAATCCAACACTGTAAAGCTGGTAAATGCTGGAGTGCATGCTATCGGTAAGAAGATTGTTGAAGAGGCTGCCGAAGTTTGGATGGCTGCAGAGCACGAGGGCAATGATCGCACGGCTGAAGAAGTTTCCCAGCTGCTATATCATTTGCAAGTGCTATTACATGCAAAGGGCATCACACTGCAAGACGTTTATCGTTACCTCTAATAAGTAGTTTTGTCATCATTCTTAGGAGAATAAATGTTGAGAGTCGCAGTTCCAAATAAAGGAACTCTTTCTGAAACCGCTATTGATTTCTTGAAAGAAGCGGGTTATCGTACAAGGCGCGATGCGAACGACCTTATTGTCTTGGATGTTGAAAACGAAACTGAATTTTTCTATCTGCGCCCACGCGACATTGCAACCTACGTTGGTTCTGGAGCAATTGACGTGGGAATTACCGGACGTGATCTTCTACTTGATTCGAAAAGCGAAGCGAAAGAAATTTCTGATCTCGGCTTCGGGGCATCCACTTTTCGTTTTGCTGCTCCGGAAGCAATGTTTGATGACATCGGAAGTTTAGCAGGTGCGAGGATTGCAACTAGCTATCCGGATCTTGTTGAAGGTTTCCTAAAAAACTATGGCGTCGAGGCTCAGGTAATCAAACTAGACGGAGCCGTTGAGTCTGCCGTGAGACTTGGGATTGCGGATGCGGTTGCAGACGTTGTCGCCACCGGCTCGACTCTCAAAAAAGCCGGTCTCGAAGTTTTTGGGCCAGTGCTTCTGGAATCTACAGCGGTGCTAATTTCTTCTCCAGAAGGTGCTAAGGGTATTAAGAAACTCGAGGCGAGGCTGAGAGGAATTAGAGTTGGTCGCGAGTATGTATTGGTTGATTACGACGTCCATAAAGATTTACTCGAAGAGGCTTGCGAAATTACTCCGGGCATTGAGTCTCCAACTGTATCTCCGCTCCAGGATCCTGAGTGGCTTGCAGTGCGGGCATTGGTGCGTACAGCGGATGTGAACAAAATTATGGATAAGCTACAAGCACTCGGCGCTAAAGCTGTACTGGTTTCGGCTTTGAAAGCTGCCAGGCTGTGAGCACAGTTAGAATCATTCCCTGCCTGGATGTTGCAGAAGGAAAAGTTGTTAAAGGCGTTAATTTTGAAGGACTGAAGGAAGTTGGAGACCCTATTGCGCTTGCCAAACAGTATTACGAAGATGGTGCTGACGAACTCACCTTTCTTGATGTAGCCGCCACGGTAAATAACCGCGATACGACATATCAGCTCGCTACCGCTGTGGCAGAGCAGGTATTCATTCCGCTAACCATAGGTGGAGGAGTGCGATCTGCTGAGGATGCTAAACGATTAATCGCTTCCGGTGCAGACAAGATTGGAGTTAATTCTGCGGCTGTTGCTAGGCCGGAATTGATTACCGAAATAGCAGATGTGCTCGGCTCGCAGGCAGTCGTGGTTTCAGTTGATGCGAAAAGGGGATCCACTAAAAGCGGTTTTGAAGTAACCACCCACGGCGGGAAGAAATCTACCGGTATAGATGCACTCGAATGGGCCAAGAAAGCAATTGATTTAGGAAGTGGAGAAATACTGCTTAACTCAATCGACGCAGACGGTACAAAAACAGGTTTTGATATTGAAATGCTTACTGTTTTCCGTAAAGTTTCATCGGTGCCGCTAATTGCATCCGGCGGCGGCGGTAAACCAGCAGATTTTGTTGCTGCGGCTCATGCTGGAGCAGACGCGGTACTGGCTGCATCTGTATTTCACTTCGGATTATTCACTATTCAAGATGTCAAAGCAGAAATGCGCGCTGCTGGAATTGAGGTGCGATGAGTTTCTCCCTAAACGAAATTGATCAGGTGGTGTTCAATGATGCGGGGCTGGTGCCAGTCATTGCACAAGATGCAGATTCAAAACAGGTGCTAATGCTGGCCTGGATGGACAAAGAAGCAATCAAAAAAACTCTAGACAGTGGCAAAATGACTTACTGGAGTCGCAGTAGGAACTCATACTGGGTTAAAGGGGAGACTTCGGGTAACACTCAAGAATTGGTTTCTCTAGATCTTGATTGTGATGGAGATGCCCTACTTGCAACTGTCCATCAACACGGTCCTGCATGTCACACCGGTGCCCAAAGCTGTTTTGAGAGCAGAAAGTAGCGGAGAATGCTTAGCAGGCTAACCGAAAAAAAGACGCTTCTAGGTCTGGCGCTAGTGTCTGGTGCGTTGGGTTTACTCTTAGCTTCTGCAACCTGGGTGTCAGTTACTCTTCTAGACGGTCGTCAAACTAGTGCTACGGGTTTCGAAGTCTCTGCACTCTACGGAATTGTTCCAATTACCTGGCTTGCACTTACCGCTGCGTTGTTTTTTGCTGGACCTGTAGGCAGAAGAATTATCGGAATACTGTATTTGCTGATTGCAGTATTTGGTCTCGTTGCAGTAGTCCAGGTTTTTGTTGATCCTGTTTCGAAAGTAGCTGCAAAAATTAGTGCACTTACTGGAATAGCAGGCGGGGACATCCTCTCTGTTGTTGAAAGTATTTCCTTAGAAGCATCGGTTTATGCAACAGCTGTTCTATCTATCCTGATGATTTTCATTGCGATTTTAATACTATTTTTCAGCGGTGACTGGGTAGCAAAAGTGAAGAAATACGAAATATCGAAAAGTTTTGAAGTTAGCGAAGACAGTATTGATACCTGGGACGCAATATCCAAGGGCGAATACCAGAGCGATCAGGAATAGATTTTCATTCGTTATTGGTAGTTGCGTACTATCTAACAACGAATTTTTTGTTTCGCAGGTATGCTGGCAATAGGACTTTTTCAGGAGGAATTAATGTCAGAAGAGGCAGAACACGACAGTCACGGTAATAGCATTGCTGCATGGGTGAGTGTACTAACTATGGCTGCTGCAGTAGTGGTTGGTACCGTGTCTTTTTACCTCGCTGAAGAATGGCTGGTCTGGGCATCCGCAGGAGTATTGCTTGTTGGTCTCGCTCTCGGCCCTATCCTTGCAAAGCTTGGATTTGGCGCTAAGGCTCACTAGTGCTTTCCGCGCTAACTCAGGGTGCGTTAGCGGATGCTTTAGCTAGAAAGCAGCAAATCACTGAATCAGAGTTGCTCGATAAAATTGCGCAACAGGCTCCCGCGCTAGATGTATTTCAGCACTTCAAATCACTAAAATCTGTGGGTGTTATTGCTGAAATCAAGCGCGCATCCCCTTCCAAGGGAGAACTTGCGGAAATTGCGAATCCACTAGAGCTTGCGGAGAAATATGCCTTAGCTGGCGCTTCAGCAATTAGCGTGCTTACCGAGGAACGTAAATTCAAGGGATCGCTGGCAGATTTAACTGCAGTTTCTGCCGCCGTTACTTTGCCAACATTGCGAAAAGATTTCATTAGTGTCGAATACCAAATCCTTGAAGCAAGGGCTGCCGGAGCTTCATTCTTTCTACTAATTGTGGCTGCTTTAGATGATTCAACTCTCAGCCGTCTACTTGAGTTCGGAAGATCACTCGGCATGGAAGCCCTTGTTGAAACTCATGATGAAACAGAGCTAGAGCGAGCAATTGCTATTGGGGCAAAAATCATTGGAATCAATGCTCGCAACTTAAGCACATTTGAACTTGATCGCGAAATTTTTGGTCGCCTGAGAAACCGGATCCCTAGTGAAGCAGTTGCTGTGGCTGAAAGCGCTGTTTTGGGAACTGAAGATATGCTTCGTTACGTTGATGCCGGAGCCGATTTGGTGCTTATCGGTGAGGCACTAGTTAAGAATGATCCTGTTGCTACATTGAGAGAGTTTCTCGCAGCCGGTTTAGGGAGGGAAAATAAATGACCCTAGCTGAAACCCCAGGGCCATATTTCGGTCAATTTGGTGGACAATTTGTGCCAGAAGCGCTGGTAGAAGCCATTACTGATTTAAATGATGCTTGGCAATCACTTAAAAACAGTAAGACATTTCAGGATGATTTAGCGGCTCTCCATCGCGACTACACTGGGCGTCCTTCTCCCATTACAGAGGTACCCAGGTTTGCGACTGCGACAAAAAGCAATGCTCGCATTTTCTTGAAACGTGAAGATCTAAATCACACAGGTTCGCACAAAATAAATAATGTTCTCGGTCAGGCTCTGCTAACCAAACAGATTGGCAAAACCCGAGTTATTGCAGAAACAGGTGCTGGCCAGCACGGTGTTGCCACAGCAACAGCGGCTGCACTGTTTGGGCTCGAATGCGTTATCTACATGGGTGAAGTGGATATGAAACGTCAGGCATTGAATGTTGCCAGAATGCGTCTTCTTGGTGCAGAAGTTATTCCAGCAACCTCTGGTTCAAAAACGCTGAAGGATGCCATTAACGAGGCTTTTCGTGACTGGGTTACAAATGTTCAGTCAACAAACTATATTTTCGGAACTGTCGCCGGTCCGCATCCTTTTCCTGAAATGGTGCGCGATTTACAAGCAATAATTGGTCAAGAAGCCAGAGCGCAACTTCTAGAGAAAATTGGCGCACTTCCTGATGCTGTCGCTGCCTGCGTTGGTGGTGGATCAAATGCGGCAGGAATCTTTGCCGGATTCTTAGACGATGAGTCAGTAAAACTTTACGGTTTTGAAGCAGGCGGTTCAGGAATTGATACTGGACTACATGCCGCAACACTCACACAGGGCACCCCCGGTGTACTTCACGGTTCTCGAACAATGCTGCTGCAAGATGAAGATGGCCAGACGATTGAGTCCCACTCGATTTCAGCTGGTCTCGATTATCCTGGAGTTGGCCCCATGCATTCCTGGTTGCAAGATATTGGACGTGCAGAATACCGCTCAATAACCGACGCTGAGGCAATGGATGCATTTTCATTGCTTTCAAAAACAGAAGGTATTATCCCTGCAATCGAGTCTTCGCATGCTCTAGCCGGTGCTATAAAGCTCGGACTGGAAATGCCAGCTAATTCCGTAATCCTAGTTTCTCTGTCTGGACGCGGGGACAAGGACGTTGAGACTGCTGGTAAATGGTTTGGGCTTTTGGAGGATTAGTCGTGGGAACAATTGACAGCGCAATCATAAAAGCCAACCAGGAATCTGCCGGTGCACTAATTGGCTATATCCCGGCGGGCTATCCGGATGTTGAAACCAGTATTGAAGCAGCCGTCGCTCTTTTAGAAAACGGCTTCGATGCTATTGAATTGGGTATTCCCTACTCTGATCCGGTTATGGATGGAACGGTAATACAGCAAACCACTACTCACGCTTTAGAACAGGGATTCAAAGTTGCTGATTTCTTTGCTGTGGTTCGAGGAATAACTGCTAGAAGCACCAAGCCGGTACTTACCATGACCTACTACAACATAATTCACGCCTACGGTCTTGAAAAATTTGCCACCAACTTCGTTGCGGCAGGGGGAGTCGGCGTAATCATTCCTGACCTAATTGTGGACGAGGCTGCACCGTGGCTTGCTGCTGCGAAAAAGCACGGATTAGAAACTATATTCTTAGCATCTTCGACTTCAACGGATGAACGTTTAGCGCGGATATCTCAGGCGAGCAGCGGTTTCGTATATGCAGTATCAACTCTTGGCGTAACCGGTGCAAGAACGAGTCTTGATCAGAGTGCACGTGAACTAGTCACGCGTCTAAAAGAACAGAGTGTAAAGAACTCCTGCGTAGGTATAGGAATTTCCAATGCGGAGCAGGTGAAGGAAGTTCTTAGCTATGCAGAGGGTGCCATTGTTGGATCTGCGCTTGTGACAGCACTTGTTGAGGGTGGAGTGCGAAAATTAGCTCAACTCGCAACTGATTTAGTGAAAGGTAAGAGTAGGTAAACTACACTAAGTAGCATCTGCGCATGTAAGGAAAATAATGTTTGTAGCTAGTATTCCCAGCCCACCAATCAGTAGTTTCGAAATTGGTCCATTCACCATACACATCTACGCGCTCTGTTTACTGACAGGAATTATAGTTGCAGCTTGGTTGGCAAACCGGCGTCTAGTACAGCGTGGAGTTGAAAACGGTTTAGTTATTGATGTCGCCTTTTTTGCTGTTCCGCTCGGTATTATCGGTGCACGAATTTGGCATGTACTTACACACCCGGCAGATTACTTCTATGAAGGCGCTGACCTGCTCCGTACCCTCTATATCTGGGAGGGTGGAATTGCCATCTTTGGTGCAATCATCGGTGGTGTTATTGGCGCCTGGATTGGTTGTCGTATTGTTGGTCTTCGCCTAACCGCTTTCGTGGATGCTGTAGCACCAGGAATGCTGATCGCTCAGGCAATTGGACGCCTCGGCAACTGGTTTAACCACGAACTCTTTGGACTACCAACAGACCTACCCTGGGGTCTGGAAATCGAAAGTTCCAATGCTGCCTGGCCAGTAGGCTTGCCCGAAGGCACATTATTCCACCCAACATTCCTATACGAAATTATTTGGAACGTAACTGGTTTCGTTGTGCTTACCCTTATCGCTAACCGATATGTATTCAAGCAGGTTGAAGTAGCTGGTGCAGTAACAAAGAGGAAACTTGTTCGCACCGACCGCATTCAACTGCAGTGGGGAAGAATGCTCGCACTTTACCTTGTCTGGTACGGCACCGGACGCGCATTCTTAGAGATGATTCGTATCGACCCGCTTGACTCATTCCTTGGTCTAAGGCTGAACGTTTGGGGCGCTATCTTTATCGTTACGGTTGGAGTCATTCTCTACATCGTGCAAACAAAACGTCACCCTGGTCTTGAGCCTAGTCCGTACCTTCCTGGTAGGGAAAGAGTCTCAGAAGACAATTCCGAAAACACATTCAAAGAAGAAGATATAAAGGATGACTAGACGCGCAAAAATAGTTGCTACTTTCGGTCCGGCGGTAGCAAGCTACGAATCAGCAAAGGCGCTGGTGGAGGCAGGTATTGATGTTGCAAGACTCAATATGAGTCACGGGGCGCACGAGATCCATCAAGAAAACATAAGCAATATCCGCAAAGCCGCGGAAGAAACTGGGAGAGCAGTAGCCATTCTGGCAGACCTGCAAGGTCCCAAGATTAGGCTCGGCAAAATTCCTGACGGGCCATACTTGCTCCGTGAAGGTGATGTTTTTAAAATCACTACTGCAGACATCCCAGGTAATAAAGAAATTTCTTCTACCACTTATAAGGGACTAATTGGCGATGTTAAAGTTGGCGACTTCCTGCTAATTGACGATGGTAAGGTGCGGGTCGAAGTAACAGACGTTTCAGGCGATACCGTTTCTACAAAAGTAGTAGTTGGTGGCGATATTTCCAGCAATAAGGGGATCAACCTGCCTGGAGTGGCAGTTTCTGTGCCTGCTCTAAGTGAGAAAGATGAGGATGATCTTCGCTGGGCCATAAGTAAAGGTGTTGATTTGATTGCACTGTCTTTTGTGCGAAGTGCCGATGACATCAAACGCGCCCATGAAATTATGGCCGAAGAGGGCAAAAAACTTCCCGTAATCGCAAAGATTGAAAAACCCCAGGCGGTTGATGCACTTCAAGAAATTGTTTACGCATTTGACGGCATTATGGTTGCTCGAGGCGATTTAGGTGTGGAACTCCCGCTAGAGCAGGTACCGATTGTGCAGAAAGAAGCGGTGCAACTTGCCCGCACTCAGGCACGCCCTGTAATCGTCGCTACTCAAATGTTGGAGTCAATGACTAACAGCCCTATTCCTACCAGGGCGGAGACATCCGACGTGGCTAACGCAATTCTTGATGGAGCGGATGCCGTAATGCTTTCTGGGGAAACCAGCGTAGGTCAGTATCCAATTCTTACTGTTCAAACCATGGCAAAGATTATTTCATCAACCGAAGACCACGGGCTTAGCCGGATACCTCCACTAGGAACAAAGCCTAGGACTCAGGCAGGGGCAATTACCGCTGCGGCAGTTGAAGTTGCTGAATTTGTGGAAGCTAAATACCTTTGTGTATTTACTGAAACGGGTGAATCTGTTCGTAGAATTACCAGATTGCGTAGTTCGATCCCGATTCTTGCTTTTACTCCGTCTGAAGAGATTCGTCGTCGCATGGCGCTCAACTGGGGAGTGACATCTTTCTTGGTTGGAAAAGTTACCCACACTGATCAGATGGTTGCACAGGTAGACGAGGAACTTTACAAAAACGGTTTAGCGGTTAAGGGGGAGAAGGTAGTAATGGTTTCTGGCTCTCCTCCCGGTATCCCCGGAACAACAAACGATATTCGAGTGCACGTAATTGGTGAAGTTATTTAATCTTGTAATAGTTTTGGCTATTGCTTTACTCACTTCTTGTTCGTCAAACACAGCTGATGTGAAACAGAGCTTTGACATTTCTTTTGTTCATCAGCAGGATGACATGAGTGATACCGGCCTGGTTACTGGCATACTGACTAACAACGACGGTTGTCTAACTTTAATAGCTGAAGACTGGCATTCAGATAATTCAGAAGAATATGTTGTGCAGCTTATTCATCACCTGTATGAAGCGACTGGTTCTGAATCATTTAAATATCGGGATTCCGAATTCGGTATCGGTGATCGTGCCAAATTAACCGGAAGTAGCCATTCAATAGTTGATTCAGATCTTCCGGATTCCTGTGTTGCATTGAATATTCCTATCTGGCATACAGGAAATATCGAAAAGCTAGAAAACTAGTTCAAATAAATTTTGTGCCGGTGGTGGGAGTCGAACCCACACGCCCTTTCGGACAACGCATTTTGAGTGCGTCGCGTCTGCCATTCCGCCACACCGGCCGGGCACATTTATCTACCTTACCTTAGCGTAGGCTTGTATTTGTGAATGACAACGAAACTATTTCTGGAGCTCCTAGGCGCATTGTTGTAGCTGAGGATGAGTCGCTAATTCGTCTCGATATTGTGGAGATTCTTAGAGACAACGGATTTGATGTCATCGGCGAAGCTGGTGACGGTGAAACAGCCGTTGCTCTTGCCACAGAATTGAAACCTGACCTAGTGGTTATGGATATCAAAATGCCTAAACTCGACGGCATTAGTGCGGCAGAGCGACTCACAAAAATTGGCGTTCCGGTTGTACTACTTACAGCTTTTAGTCAGAAAGATCTTGTCGAGCAGGCTAGTGAAGCTGGCGCACTTGCTTACGTTGTAAAGCCCTTCACTCCTAACGATTTACTGCCCGCGATTGAAATTGCTCTCAGCAGGCATTCACAAATTCGTGCCCTTGAAGACGAGGTCGCTGACCTTGCCGAGCGATTCGAAACTAGAAAACTTATCGATCGCGCTAAAGGTATCCTGAACGAAAAAATGGGACTTAGTGAGCCTAAGGCTTTCCGTTGGATTCAGAAGGCGTCAATGGATAGAAGACTAACTATGCGCCAAGTTGCTGAAGCTGTTATCGATCAGCTGGGCGGAGGAGCAGCGCCTGCTGCTAAAGAGGAAGAGTCAAGCGGCGAGTAGCCTCTAACCGCACCCTGCGCTATTTGCGTGGACTTTTAATCAGGTTTGTGATTCTGATTGTAGAAAGTAACCTGTCGTTTTCATCAGTTATTCGTATCTGGTGAACAGTCAGCGTCTTTCCTAGGTGAATGGGAGTGCATTCTCCGTAAACCGTTCCGCTGGTAGCACTTCCGGAGTGGCTAGCGTTGATTTCAATCCCCACCGGGTGATATCCGGCTCCTAAAACAGTCTGTGCGTAAAGAGCTGCTGTCATCGACCCTAAACTCTCACCGAGCACCACATACGCCCCACCGTGAACGAGCCCCA
>JAHBSP010000006.1 GCA_019639055.1 Microbacteriaceae bacterium
ATTTCTGCGGCGGGGCTGCGTTCGCCGTGGCGGGCGAGCCAGTCGTGTTGCAGGGCGACGAGCTGGTAGAAGTCGGGGTTCTGCTTGGGGTCGGGCGTTATCTTCTCGGTGATCTCGCGTTCCTTGATGCGTCTGCCGCTGGGGAGTTTGATGCGGTCGCCGGTGATCGTGGCGACGCGCTCCATGTCGAACAGCGGCTTGTTGATGTTCGCCTCGATGCGGGCGATGGGGAGTTCGCGGAGTTGCTGACTGGTGATCGAGTCGCCCGGTATGCGGGGCAGGTGGATCACTCCGGTGACGCGAATCTCGGGGGGTGTGCGCCAGGTTTGGCGCTGGAGGCGGATCAGTACGCGGGTGCGGGTGTCGGTGTGCTCGATGTAGCGCCAACGTCCGTCGAGGCTCGCCGCGTGCCATTGGCTGACGTACTGCTCCCCTACGTCAAGAAGCGGATGCAGGGGCGCGGCCCGGATGCACTGCTGTTCCCGCCGCTGCACCGCGCCCGGTTCCTCGACTGGTTGAACTGGGGCGAGACGGGCCAGGGGCGCACGATCCACGACCTCCGGCACACTGCCGTGTGCGTTTGGCTTGCCTCCGGGGTCAAGCCCGGCGTGGTCAAGTCGTGGGCGGGGCACGCGAGCCTCAGCACGACCGATATCTACGTTCACCACCTCGGCACCGAGGCCGACGCCGAAGGACTCGCTCTGCTCAATCAGCAGACGGGGGCACACCGGGGGCACACGCGGAAAGGAGGCCGCCGAAGCGGGTGATTCCCGAACTGTTGCCCTATCAGGCATTCAATATGGTGGGGCTACCAGGACTTGAACCTGGGACCTCTTCATTATCAGTGAAGCGCTCTAACCACCTGAGCTATAGCCCCGAAGTCCAGATAAGACACTATCTTAAAAGGACCCTAAAATTCAAATTTACTGATTGCTGAACCCAACAAGAATACCACCCGTTAGCTTCGCTGTCAGGTTATAAATAATTGAGCCAATTCCGGAGAGTGCTGTGAAGACCACAATCAATAGCCCTCCGAAAATAATCGAGTACATTAAAACGTTCTGGAAGCTAATAAGATCAAGGATTCCACCACCTACAGCGCCATCTGATGAAAGGAATTCTCCTAGCATTTCGTCAAGTTTCTCAAAAATTCCGAGAGTGGTTAGTAGTCCCCAAAGTAGGACTACAACAACAATTAGAATTACTGCTGCAATGATGGAAAGCACAAAGCCAAGCTTGATAGCTGACCAGAAGTCAACGTAAACCAAACGCAAACGGACCTGCTTGCCGCCCTTAGGTGCCTTATCGGCTAGTTTGTCGGCGACGGTACTCATTTAGTTTCCTTCCGATTCTGTTTCTGTTTCTTGTGATTCTAAGTTTCGTTCCCGATTTTGCGCTATCGCCAGAACCTTATCGTCTTCTGCCATTCGTGCAAAAATCTTCCCCATAGTATCGCGTCCAGATGGACTAACCTCGGAAATTGGTGAACGTACTACTTTACCGCTTTCAAGCACAACTAAAGCTTCATCTTCCTGAGAAACCACTATTGCACCCACAAAGCTTCCACGGTCGTCATTAGTCTTTGCCACTCGCACACCTTTACCACCACGGTTCTGCACGCGATATTCAGAAATAGGAGAACTCTTTGCGTATCCGCCGTCGGTCATTGTGAATACGAACATTCCTTCTGCGTCGGATGCTGGAATCACCGCTGCTGATAGCAGAGCACTTCCAGCGACATCCATTCCTTTCACACCGCTTGTGGCGCGTCCCATTGGGCGAAGGGCTGTGTCGTTTGCTTCGAAGCGAAGCGACATACCTTTTCGACTTACAAGCAGAATGTGATCGTCGGATCCGCATAGTAGAGCGGAAATAACGGCGTCATCTTCTGCAAGATTAATCGCGATGATACCTCCGGAGCGGTTAGTGTCATACTGGCTAAGCGCCGTCTTTTTCACTAGCCCCTTCTCCGTAACGAGCACAAGATATGGGGCAACCTCGTAGTTCGGGATATCCACAATTTGCGCAATTGTCTCGTCTGGTTGCAGAGGCAAAAGGTTAGCTAAGTGCTGCCCCTTAGCGTCACGCCCTGCCTCAATAACCTCGTAGGCTTTGGCTCGATAGACACGCCCCTTGCTGCTGAAGAATAGCAACCAGTGGTGGGTTGTAGTCACAAAGAAATGCTCGACAATATCATCTGCTCGAAGAGTCGCGCCCTTCACACCCTTGCCACCACGGTGCTGGGAGCGGTAGTTATCACTCCTGGTGCGCTTTATGTAACCGTCGCGAGTAACTGTTACTACCATTTCCTCTTCAGGAATCAGGTCTTCTTCATTTACATCTCCGTCATACCCGAGCAGGATACGAGTGCGGCGATCATCCCCAAATTTGTCGACAATTCCGGTCAATTCGGTAGAAATAATTTCACGTTGCAATGTTTCGCTTGCAATTATTGCTTTATATTCCTTTATCTGCTCCTCGATAGCAGCCGCTTCGTCCAAAATCTTTTGGCGCTCAAGAGCAGCCAACCTGCGAAGCTGAAGTTCAAGAATCGCATTGGCTTGAAGTTCATCAACATCAAGAAGTGCAATAAGACCCTTCCGCGCCTCATCGACATCAGGACTTCTCCTAATAAGGGCAATGACCTCATCAAGATTTTCTAGAGCCTTCAAATATCCGCGCAAAATGTGTGCACGCGCCTCAGCTTCTGCCAGGCGATGCTTGGTGCGGCGCACAATTACTTCAATCTGGTGGTTTATCCACTCCATTAGGAAGGCATCAAGACTGAGTGTGCGAGGTACACCGTCAACGATGGCGAGCATATTTGCGCCGAAGTTTTCTTGAAGCTGAGTCTGCTTATAAAGGTTGTTGAGCACAACCTTGGCGATAGCATCACGTTTCAGCACAATCACTAAACGTTGACCGGTACGACCACTGGTTTCGTCGCGGATATCCGCAATGCCTTGTAGTTTGCCCTCCTTAACCAGTTCTGCGATACGCATAGCTAGGTTGTCAGGGTTGACCTGATACGGAAGTTCGGTAACCACTAGGCAAATGCGTCCCTGAATTTCTTCAGTCTCGACGACTGCGCGCATCGTAATTGATCCACGGCCTGTGCGATATGCCTGCTGAATACCTTTAGTGCCCAGGATGGTCGCCCCGGTTGGGAAGTCCGGTCCCTGCACTTTCTCCATCGCTTTTTCTAGAATTTCTTCCTGAGTGGCGTTGGGGTTTTGCAAAATCCAAAGCGCAGCATCAGCGACTTCACGCAGGTTGTGCGGTGGGATGTTGGTTGCCATACCAACAGCAATACCAACCGATCCGTTTACCAAAAGGTTTGGGAATCTGGCTGGAAGCACTACCGGTTCACGAGTACGGCCATCGTAGTTTGGTTCAAAGTTGACGGTGTTCTCATTGATGTCTCGCACAAGTTCCATGGCGAGCGGGGCCATCTTAGTTTCGGTATAACGTGGGGCGGCTGCACCGTCATTTCCCGGAGAACCAAAGTTTCCCTGTCCGAGAGCAAGTGGGTAGCGCAAACTCCACGGCTGCACCATGCGCACCAGAGTGTCATAAATGGCGGAGTCACCATGAGGGTGGAACTGTGCCATTACGTCACCAACGACTCGAGCGCTCTTAGAGAAGGCACGGTCTGGGCGGAAACCTCCGTCAAACATTGCGTAGATTACTCGGCGGTGTACAGGCTTCATGCCGTCACGCACATCCGGAAGCGCACGCCCGACAATAACGCTCATCGCGTAGTCAAGGTATGAGCGCTTCATCTCGGCTTGGAGATCGATTTGCTCAATCTTTCCGTGATTGTGTTCGCCGTTATCTGTGGTCACTGCACTCTCAGTGGTTTCGATATCGTTTTCTATCTCCGGGGTTTCAGGAGTTTCGTCGTTAGATGTCAAGGAAGCGCACATCCTTTGCGTTGCGTTGGATGAATGAACGACGGTCTTCAACGTCGTCACCCATGAGTGTGGAGAATATTTCGTCAGCTGCTACGGCATCTTCCAGAGTTACCTGGAGAAGTGTGCGAGTCTCAGGGTTCATTGTGGTTTCCCAAAGTTCCTCGTAGTTCATCTCACCAAGACCCTTGTAGCGTTGCACACCGTTTTCTTTAGGAAGCTTGCGGCCGTGAGCCTGCCCCTGCTCGATGCGGATATCTCGTTCATCATCGGAATAGACGAACTCGTGTTCAGAATTAGTCCACTTGATTCGATAAAGCGGCGGTTGCGCTAAATACACATAACCGAGTTCAATCAATGGACGCATATATCTAAACAGCAGCGTTAATAGCAGAGTGGTGATGTGTTGACCGTCCACGTCAGCGTCTGCCATCAGTACGATTTTGTGATAACGGACTTTAGTTGGATCGAAGTCTTCACCAATACCTCCGCCGAAGGCGGTGATCATTTCTTGAATTTCTTTGTTGCCAAGTGCTCGATCTAGCCTTGCCTTTTCAACGTTCAAGATTTTTCCGCGAAGTGGCAAAATTGCTTGGGTTACCGGGTTGCGCCCCTGGACTGCCGAGCCACCAGCAGAGTCTCCTTCTACTAGGAAAATCTCGCTAATTTGTGGGTCGCGACTTTGACAGTCGCGAAGCTTTCCTGGCATCCCCACCGATTCAAGTAGCCCCTTGCGACGAGTGGCCTCTCTTGCTTTACGCGCTGCGATTCGAGCAGCTGCTGCTTGCAAGGATTTTTTAATGATGTCTTTAGCGGGATTTGGATTGCGATCAAGCCAGTCGCCTAGGTGCTCATTGACTACGCGCTGCACAAAAGCCTTAGCTTCGGTGTTTCCTAGCTTGGTTTTGGTTTGTCCTTCAAACTGTGGTTCACCGAGTTTGATGCTGATAACTGCAGTCAATCCTTCACGAATATCTTCACCGGAGAGGTTTTCGTCTTTTTCTTTCAGGATGCCTTTATCGCGAGCGTATTTATTAATCAGTGTTGTCAGTGCGGTACGGAAACCTTCTTCGTGGGTTCCACCCTCGTGAGTATTAATCGTGTTTGCGTAAGTGTGAACACTTTCGGTGTATGCAGTGGTCCACTGCATAGAAACCTCTACCGAGATCTTCTTTTCAGTGTCTTCCGACTCGAATCCGATAATTTCTTCGTTAACTACTTCAACCTTCTTGATTTTGTTGAGGTATTCAACGTAGTCGGTTAGTCCACGATCATATTTGTAGTTGACGGGTTTTGGAGCAGCTTCACGTGCGTCACTAAGACTAATTGCCAAGCCCTTATTAAGAAAAGCCATCTGCTGAAAACGAACACGTAGGGTCTCAAAGTCAAAATTGATGGTTTCAAAAATTTCATCGTTTGGCCAGAAAGTAATTACCGTTCCGGTCTCGTCCGTCTTTTCACCCTTAGCAAGAGGCGCGTTTGGCACACCGTCTTTGAAAGACATGGACCAGACAAACCCCTGGCGCTTCACTTCCACTTCAAGTCTGTGGCTGAGTGCGTTAACCACGGACGAACCTACACCATGCAGACCACCGGAAACGGCGTATCCGCCACCGCCGAATTTCCCACCGGCGTGAAGTTTGGTGAGTACCAGCTCGACTGTAGAGATTTTTTCAACAGGATGATCGTCTACCGGAATACCGCGACCGTTATCTACCACGGTCACCGAGTTATCGGCATTTATGGTGACTTGGATAGTGTCGCAGTAACCTGCGAGTGCTTCATCGACAGCGTTGTCGACGATTTCATATACCAAATGATGTAATCCGCGTGGGCCGGTTGAACCTATATACATTCCCGGACGCTTACGAACAGCCTCTAATCCTTCAAGTACCTGAATATCGCTTGCGTCGTAATGTTGTTCTTCTTCTTTAGCCACTAAAACTCCTTAACGATAAAAGCCTTTTTTCGCGATTTACGGCACTAGGCAGTGCAGTTACAATACCGACCCTATTCTATCAATTTTGAGTCGCTCTAGCGAGTGTTTAGATACCTTTTTGGGGATAATTTACCCGTAAGTGTCGCGTGGGCCGCGGCCGGGCACTGTTCTGGAGCCGTGATTCCAGTTTGGTGCCTCGGGACCAACAAAGCGAATTTCAGAAAGTTGCACGCTTGGAAAGTGGCTCTCTATATTGTTAATAATTTTAATATGCTCAAGTTTGAGCTGAGTTGCCCATGCAGTTGATTCACACTTAACTAAAAGTTTTCCTGCATTCAGTGAAACAGGTTTTGTCTTGGCTGCCACTTGGGCTCCAACTATCTCTGACCAGGCTGCAAAAATTCCCGCTTCTTCTAGCTGCGCATCCCATCCCTGGTTAGTGCTAACCACTTTAATGATGTCGGCCGCGGCTATTGGATCGCGCCCTTTTCCATACGCTTTTTTGGAGTTTCTAATGTCGGCTAATTTTTTGAGTCCTGAATTACCGCGCTCTGGTTCCTCGAAATCTAAATCTTCTCGCTTATTCCCAAAAAGTTTTCTAAAGCGCTTATATATCGAAGTCGTTTCTTTCATTTGATTCGACCGGTTTCAATTTCGACAATTGTTCCACGTAGAACATTTGGTACGTCTTCAGGATCTGCTGTAGTGATTAGTACCTGCTCAAAATCTTTAATCGCCTCCGCTAGTCTCTCCCTGCGTGAGACATCAAGTTCGGCAAAAACATCATCAAGTATTAATACCGGATCTCCCAGTGGTCCGTCTTTGAGAAGCTTTGCCGCTGCAAGGCGGAGGCTTATTGCCATTGACCAGGATTCCCCGTGGCTGGAGTGTGTTTTTGCCGGCAATGAGTTAATGCTGAGAAACACATCATCTCGGTGTGGGCCAGCGAGCGTGACCCCGCGCTCGATTTCCTGTGCCGCCTTATTAGTTAATGCTCGACTCAATAAATCCGAAATTTCTTGAAGCGTGGGTAAATCATCCCTAGAAAATTCACCCGCATCTGCAATATCAGAAACATATGAAATTCCAGCATGGTGATTATCGCCTGCAATATTTTGATAGCTCTGTTCTAAATATGGAAGCAGTTGCTTCACGAGTTGGAGTCGATATTCGATGGTCTTAGCACCCAGGGAAATAATTTTTTCAGTCCATATATCTAGAGTCTGATTTTCACTATTTCCTCGAATTGTTTTGAGTAAGGAATTTCGCTGCCTAATAGCGCGCTCATAATCTGTGAGAGTGGCTAAATAGTTCGGGAAAATTTTCGAAGCAAGAACATCTAAATAATTACGTCTGTCTGCAGGATCACCTTTTACCAAGGCTAAATCTTCCGGGGCGAAAACTACTGTGGTGATTGCTGCAACAAGGTCTTTCAATTTTGCTGGATGAGAACCAATCATTACCACAGTTGGTTTATTTCTGTTTAGTTGCGCTGCTATTGTTAGAGCTCTTTCACCCTGCCGGCATTGGATGCGCAAAACCGCTTCATCAGCACCGACACGGATAAGTGGGTCAGTTCCTGAAACCCTGTGGCTTGAGGCATTGGATGCCCAAACAACACTCTCAATAAGGTTTGTTTTTCCCTGACCGTTTTTTCCAAGTAGCACAGTAAAACCAGGATCTAAATCAAGGCTGGCATTTTCGTAGTTTCGAAAATTTGTCAGGTCGATCTTGCTTATCCGCATTTATAAACCTTGCGGGGTAACCCCTTAGCGCAACAACATTTTTGGCTGTAACAAGTAACGATAGTTTGTTACATCGTTTGAACTCTGAGCTGTAATCAAAACTGGACCAGATTTGTTTGGATTTTCAGTCTTAGTGAATGCAATTTTTGTAAATTCTGCATGTACTGCGCCAAGACCATCAAGTAGAAACTGTGGCTTCAAAGAAACAACAGTGTTTTCGCCAACTAATTGGACATCCAATATTTCGCTTGCCTGTGCCAGTTCGCCACTCGATGCATCAAGTTCGACTGAGTTATTTTCGAAAGTAAATTTCAAAGCTGCATCTCTTTCAAGAACTGTCTGCACTCTTCGAGTAGCAGCAATTAAATCTTGAGTATTTACAACAGCGTAGTGATCAGTATCTTCCGGGAAAAGTCTTTTTACTGGAGGGAAGTTTCCGGAAATGAGTCTTGAAGTCACGGCCTTATTGTCGGAAACAAAAGCGATATATCTCCGGTCTTCTTCACCAGCTATAACGACTTCCACAGTTCCTATAGAACCGAAACTTTTACCAACCTCTTGAATCGTTCTAAAAGGAACTAGTGCAGTTGCTCCGTCAAGATTCTCACCATCCCAGTCAATTTCTCTAACCGCTGCTCGATACCTGTCGGTGGCAATCAAACTGAGTTTGTTATTAGCAAAATCTAGTTGCACACCGGTAATCACCGGGGTTACATCGTCGCGTGAAGCTGCAATAGTTACCTGGCTGATCGCGTCAGAAAATTCTTCCGTTTTTACTAATCCGCGACTTCCCTCAATTTCTGGGAGTTTTGGATATTCCTCAAGTGGCATTGTTTGGAGCACAAACTTTGAGGCACCTGAATGAACTGTGACCTTATTTCCATCAAGAGTTACCGTGACTGTTTCTTCTGGTAATTTGCTGGCGATATCAGAAAGCATTCTTCCCGAAACCAAAACCCTACCTTCGACATCGACTGCAGCATCAATAGTGTTTCTGGCTGAAACTTCGTAATCGAATGACGACAGTGTCAAAGAAGATCCGGAAGTGCTGATAAGCACACCGCTAAGAATTGGAAGAGTTGGCCTCTGTGCCAGTAGCCGAACGGCAAAAGACACCGCTTCACTAAATGCATCTCGGTTTACTTGAAATTTCACCGTTCCTCCTAAACAGTCTCCAACAATGTTACCGCGAGTGCTTCAGAGCATTGGCGTTAGCTTCTTGTATGTAATTTAAATCTAATGTTAATAACACCTGTGGATAGTGTGGATAACTTAGCAGATATCAGTTGAGAGTAAGAAACTACATTCTTGTAAGTTGTGTAATTGGTTCGAATAACTCGTGGATAGAATTTTGTCTGTTCCGATACCCCGAAAAACAATCCACAATTTTAGAGAAGTTATCCACAGGATATTTGCCTTAATCTATAAGACATTTCCACAAACATGTGGATAACTTCTGCATAGTTTATGTGTAACGCTGCTTAATCTTTTGCTCTAATTCGGTGACCTGGTTGTAAATAACGCGTCTTTCACTCATCAGGTCAATGATTTTATTATTTGCGTACATCACAGTGGTGTGGTCTCTCCCACCAAATAATTTTCCAATTTTCGGATAAGCCAAATCGGTAAGATTCCTAACCAGGTACATCGCAATCTGTCTTGCAGTTGCCACTTCCTGTGTTCTACCTGCTCCGTAAATATCTTCAGTGTCAATATTGAAATATTCAGATACCGCTGTGATTATTTCACTTGGCGATATAACTTGATCATCGTGCAGCGCAATTACGTCTTTGAGCACGATCTGGACGAGGTCGAGATCAATTGGTTTCCGATTCAAACTGGCAAAAGCGGAAACCCTAATTAGGGTTCCTTCAAGCTCACGGATATTTGAAGAAATTTTGGTAGCAATATATTCAAGAACATGGACGTCTATTGAAAGATGCTCAAGTTCTGCTTTTCTGCGCAGAATCGCAATACGAGTTTCAATATCTGGAGCCTGAACATCTGTGATTAATCCCCATTCAAATCTTGAGCGCATACGTTCCTCAAAGCCCTGAAGTTTCTTCGGAGGAACATCACTTGTGATGACTACTTGTTTGTGGTGATCGTGCAAGGTATTGAATGTGTGGAAGAAAGAATCCTGTGTAGAGTCCCTGTTTTGCAGGAATTGAATGTCGTCAATGAGCAAAATATCTACGTCGCGATATCTGGAGTTAAAGGTACTCATTTGGTTACTGGCAATTGAGTTTATGAAGTCGTTAGTGAATTCTTCGCTGGATACGTAGCGGACTTTAATGCCGGGAGTGTTGGCCAAAGCGTAGTGTCCGATGGCGTGGAGAAGGTGGGTTTTTCCCAGACCACTCTGTCCGTAAATAAACAGTGGGTTGTAACTTCTAGCGGGAGCTTCAGCAACCGCAAGAGCGGCAGCGTGCGCGAAACGGTTTGACTGTCCGATAACGAAATTATCAAAAGTGTATTTGCTGTTGAGGTTTGATCCTCCGGTAACTATTGTCCCGGTGGGCGTCATTTCAACGGTTGGGGTAGTGAAGTTAGTTGGGGGTTCTGCGACTTTGACGGGATCTACTTGGGGTAGCACATCCAGATCTGGATTAACCGCGATTGCGTAGTTTGTTAGCTCTAAGTTTTCTCCGGCTTCTGAAAGTGCAGCAACAAGAGGGATGCGCAGCTGGGTATTAATGATTCTCTCGGTTACTGCGTTGGGAACCTCTAAGATAATGGTTCCAGCTGAAATACCCGCAGGCTGAATAAGATCGAGGAAACCTTTTTGATAGTTAGTTATCTGGTCATCTTTTTCGAGAGAGGAACGAATAGCGTGCCATATTCGAGCGGTCGACTCGTCTTCCTGGGCCATGGTTCCTCCTGTGGATAACTCCATAAAAACTAAACAATTAACCGAAACTAATCAAGTTCTACACAATTTTGCTTGTGGATAACATCTTAAAACTTTAATTTGCGTTTGATTATCTGAAAGAAAAGTTTTATCTTTAATAGTCTGCCTTTGGCACATCCCGTTTCTAAATAGTGGTCCCTAGAGGATTGCGAGAGATTGTTATGAGTAAAAGAACCTTTCAACCAAATAACCGCCGTCGCGCGAAGACCCATGGTTTCCGCGCCCGTATGCGCACCCGTGCAGGCCGTGCAATCATTTCAGCCCGTCGTGCAAAAGGACGCAAAGAACTAACCGCATAGAGTAAGCATTGCTTCCTCGCGAGTTCAGTCTAAGAACCAGCCAAGATTTCCGTCGTGTATTCAAAACCGGAAAACGAAGAGCTGGTTCTTTTTTGCAAATAACCTTCATCCCAGAAAAGGCTTTTAGGATGGGCGTGGTGGTTACCAAAGCATTTGGCTCAGCTCCAAAACGGAATCAGTTTCGCAGGCGAGTAAAAGCAATAGTTCGGGAATGGTTACAGGCAGATCCGAAACCGATACATTTAGTTGTTAGGTCTAGAGCCGGTAGTGAAAAAGCAAGCTATCAAGAATTGAATACCGAATTACTTTCACTCTTAGAAGGAATCAAATGAAGCGCATCCTGGTAACACTGTGGTTACTTCCGCGCAATGGCGCGATTCTTTTAATCAAGGGGTATCGCAAATTTATCTCCCCTCTTTATGGGGACGTTTGTAAGTATTACCCCACCTGCTCACATTATGGGCTGCAGGTAATTCAGCAGTACGGATTAGTTATTGGAAGTTTTAAAACTATTTTTCGGATTGGCAGGTGCCATCCATGGGCAAAAGGTGGCTTTGATGAAGTCAAAGATCGCCTCAACCCTTTGTTTGAACTTAATAGATTTGGGTTCGTAGTAGGAAGAGGATAAAGCGTGGATATTATTTCAACCATTCTTTGGCCAATTAAATGGGTTATTTCGGCGGTACTGTGGTTTTTCCACTGGGGACTGACAAGTTTGGGAATGTCCCCAGACAGCGGATGGACCTGGACTCTAGCCATTATTGGTCTCGTGGTTATTGTTCGTGCGGCACTGATACCGCTGTTCGTAAAACAGATTCTAAATCAGCGGGTGCAGATGGAGCTTGCTCCTGAATTGAAGCGCATTCAGGAAAAGTACCGTGGCAAAAAAGACCAGTTCTCTCGTGAAGCAATGATGCGCGAGACTCAGAACCTTTACAAGAAGCACGGCACCACACCTGTAGCTAGCTGTTTGCCGATGCTACTTCAAATGCCTATCTTCTTTGCGCTTTACCAGGTGCTTATGGCAGCAGCACACAGGGAACCTTTTGGTCTTTTGGAAGCAAAAGCCATGGACTCTTTCGCCGATGCAGATATTTTCGGGGCTGTGCTTCGTGGCAACATGATGGAAGCCTTTAACGAAGGATTACCAAACAACACCGCGCAGATTATCGTCTCTGCAGTAATGATTTTGATTATGACCGGTTCTGTTTTGTTCACTCAGTTGCAAATTACTTCCAAGAACCTTTCAGAGTCTGCAAAGACAGGCCAGGCATACCAGATGCAACGCATCATGATTTTTGTATTGCCAATCATTTTCATTGTTACCGGTATCGCATTCCCAATCGGAACCATGCTTTATTGGCTCACCACTAACCTCTGGAACATTGGTCAGCAGACAATGATTATTCGTAATATGCCTACACCTGGCAGCCAAGCTTACCGCGACTGGGAGAAGCGTCAAGAGAAGAAGGCCGCTAAGAAGGGCGCCTCTGCTGGCGTTGCAGAATTGAGCGAAGGCACCGAGCTAAACGCTACTTCTGTTCCAAAGCAGAACACCCAGCGCCAGCAACCGGTTAGCAAGAACCGCGCAAAGAAACAAGGGAAGAAAAAATGAACGAACAGCAAACTGTCACAATTGCTGAGATTGAAGAAGAGTCTGAGCTAGCCGCAGATTTCATCGAAGAGCTACTTGATATCGCTGATCTTGACGGCGATTTGGAAATTGAAATCAGTGAACGCCGGGCAATTATTTCAGTAAGCGCCGAGGAAGACGTTCTTATTGACCTTTCAAAGACGGATGCTGTAACAGCGCTACAGGAGATCGTTCGACTAGTCGTTCAAAACAAGACGGGACGTTATTCAAGGCTGGTTTTAGACATCGGTGGTTCAAGGAAAAAGCGTGAAGGTGAACTAGCTCGCTTGGTTGAACGCGCAGTAGAACGTCTTGATGCAGGCGCAAGTTTTGCCGAACTTCCTCCAATGAGTTCATATGAACGAAAGATTATCCACTCACTCGTGGCAGAGAGAGGGTATTCTTCCGAATCAAAAGGCGAGGGCGCACAGCGCAGAACAATTATTCGCCCGGCATAATGTTCCACGTGGAACAATTACCTAAAGTAGCCGAGCAAATTTTTGGCGATAATCTTCCCGTCGCAGAAAAATTTGCAAACCTGCTGGTTGAAAACAATGAAGACTTGGGTCTGCTTGGACCATTAGAACTAGAGAGAATTTGGTCAAGGCATATCCTAAACAGCGCTTTATTGTCCCCACTTCTAACAGCAGGTGCCGTTGTGGCAGATATTGGTAGTGGCGGTGGCTTTCCGGGAATACCTTTAGCGATCATTCGTTCAGACGTGCATTTCACGCTTGTTGAACCCATGACGCGCAGGGCACAATGGTTAGAAAAAATTAAAGGCGAATTGGATTTAAAAAACCTCACGGTACTAGCTGTTAGTGCCGGAGAAGTACAAAAGCACAGTTTTGATCAAGTTACCGCAAGAGCCGTTTCAGCGCTGAGCAAACTGATTCCCATGACTGCGCCTTTACTTATTTCAGGTGGCCAGTTAGTGCTAATGAAGGGAAAGAGCGTGGAAGCGGAAATGAGTGCAGCCGCTAAAGCTAGGGCCAAGGCAAAGTTAAACAAAGAAGAGATACTAACACTGGGAACGGAATATGATTTAGACCCAACCTATGTCTATACCGCTACAGTTAGATAATGTTCCACGTGGAACAATGAATAGAAGATGAACGATAAAGACACCCCGATAGCATCGCTGCTGAAGAACCTGACCGGCAAGAAAAAGGCGCTTGAGTCGGCAGAATTTCCGCTACCCAAAAACAAAAGAGTGATTACTGTTTCTAACCAGAAGGGTGGTGTCGGTAAAACAACTTCGGTAGTAAATATTGCTGTTGCGCTTGCAAAGCGGGGCGCCAAAGTTTTGGTGATCGACTTAGATCCGCAAGGAAATGCTTCTACGGCATTGGGTATTCCACATCAGAGCGGAGTAAAAGGAATCTACGATGTACTGATTTCGGAAGTGCCTCTCAATGAAGCTATTTACCAGTCGGCAGAGGCCGAGCAGCTTTGGTGCTCACCCGCCACTATCGATCTAGCGGGAGCAGAAATCGAGTTGGTTGATTTAAAGAACCGAGAACTGCTCTTGAAACACGCACTGCTGAATTCAGAAACTGAATTCGATTATGTTTTTATAGACTGTCCGCCTTCTTTGGGATTGCTCACTGTAAACGCGCTTGTTGCAGGCAGTGAAGTGATGATTCCAATTCAGTGTGAATATTATGCCCTGGAAGGTTTGAGCCAGCTTGTTAAAACCATCGCTCTAGTAAAGGCGAATCTAAACCCTACACTGGAGCTTTCCACTATTCTGCTCACCATGTTTGACAACCGTACTAACCTCTCCGCTCAGGTGGTGGAAGAAGTCCGAGAACACTTTCCTGAACAGACTCTCGATAGTGTGATCCCGCGTTCGGTAAGAATCTCTGAGGCTCCTAGTTTTGGCCAAAGCGTCATCAATTATGATCCCAGCTCCGCAGGAAGCATTGCCTATCAGGAAGCTGCACTAGAAATCGCTAAGAAAGGGGCATAAATGGCCGCTAAGACACCAAAACGCACCGGACTGGGCCGAGGCATAGGCTCACTAATTCCAACCGCTAATAATGCCGTAGATGTCTTTTTCCAGACACCGGAGGCAAGTAACCTTGCTCCGGTTCCCGGTGCTGAACTCGTGCACTTGGATCCGGCTTTGATTAAACCTAATGCGAAGCAGCCTAGAACCGAATTTCGCCAAGAAGAACTAGACGAACTAGTGCATTCTGTGCGTGAATTTGGAGTGCTACAGCCGATTGTAGTTCGCCGAAGTGAAGTAATCGACGGTGTGCAGAACTACGAACTGATTATGGGTGAACGCAGATTCCGTGCATCCAAAATTGCAGGTCTAAAAGCCATTCCGGCAGTTATTCGTGAAACCAATGATTCAGATATGCTTCGAGACGCACTTCTCGAGAATCTACACCGAGCCAACCTGAACCCACTCGAAGAAGCATCCGCTTACAAGCAGTTGATGGATGATTTCAGCACCACACAGGAACAGCTTGCTGACAAAATTGGACGTTCACGCTCACAGATTGCAAACACGTTAAGGCTTTTGAAGCTGCCAGAGAAAGTTCAGTCCCTCGTGGCATCAGGTGTGCTCAGTTTTGGTCACGCTAAAGCAATCTTGGCAGCGGGAGGAGCGGCCGAACAGGAGAAACTGGCTAACAAGATCGTTAACGAAGGGCTTACAGTTCGTGACGTTGAAGCACTTGCCAGCGCATCTCCTAAGGCAAAGAAAGCTAAACCTCGCGCTGGTGCAAGGCAGGATCACTTGAAAGAACTTGCCTTGAAGCTAGGTGACCATTTGGATACCACCGCGCAGATTAGTTTAGGCGCCAAAAAGGGTCAAATCTCAATTGATTTTGCCACTTTTGAAGACCTGAATCGCATCCTAGGTGTAATCGGTATCGACCCTAAGAGTTAAAGCCAATCCGCAACAACTGAGCCACTCAGCTTTGGCTTAGAGTGCTTATTTAAGCAAGCACATCCGCAAGATCATTTAGTAGAGCAACCTTTGGTTTTGCACCGATAACAGTTTTTACAACCTCTCCACCCTTGAATAGTTTCATGTTTGGAATTGAGGTAATTCCATATTGCATAGCCAGGTCGCCCTCTTCGTCAACATTAACTTTGACGATATCAATCTTGTCGGCATGCTCTCCGGCAATCTCTTCCAAGATTGGACCCACCATAAGGCAAGGGCCACACCAGGCTGCCCAAAAATCTACAAGCACTGGCTTGTCTGATTTGAGCACAATCTCTTCAAATGTTGCTGTGGTAGCTGTTTTAGTGTTTGACATTTCTACTCCTTAGAATCTTCTAGCGCAGCAAGGTAATGCTCCGCATCTATTGCTGCTGCGGCACCACTACCGGCCGCAGTAATTGCCTGACGGTAAGTTGCGTCGATCACGTCCCCGGCTGCAAAAACTCCGGGGATGTTGGTTTTGGAACTCCGGCCATCGGTCTGGATGGTTCCCACTCCAGTAAGTTCCAACTGCCCGTGTATTAGGTGAGTTCGAGGATCATTACCGATAGCAACAAATACTCCCTGAACTGGTAGTTGGCTCTCTTCGTTAGTTTCCACGTTTCTCATGGTTACTCCGACGACCGAGTTTTCTCCGTCAATTGAAACAAGTTCGGTATTCCAAACGAATTCAATTTTTTCGTGTTCGAATGCGCGGCGTTGCATTATTTTGGAAGCTTTTAGCGAGTCGCGACGATGAATTACGTAAACCTTCGAGGCAAACCTAGTTAGGAATAGTGCTTCTTCCATCGCTGAGTCCCCACCACCAATTACCGCAATTTCGCGTTCCTTAAAGAATGCACCGTCGCAGGTGGCGCACCAAGAAACTCCGTAACCGGCAAGTTTGTCTTCACCAGGAACACCAAGCTTGCGATACTCGGAGCCAGTTGCGTAAATAACGGCATCTGCTTCGTACTGTTTACCGCTTGAAATCTGGACAATCTTCTTGTCGGCGGAAAGCTGAAGGTCTGTTACGTCATCGTAAACAACTTCGGTGCCGAATTTTTCTGCCTGAGCCTGGATGCGCTCCATAAGATCTGGTCCCATGATTCCCTCTGGAAACCCGGGGAAATTTTCGACATCGGTTGTATTCATCAGTTCGCCGCCAATTTGCACGCTACTCGCGATAAGCACAGGCTGAAGCTCTGCCCTGGCTGCGTAGATTGCTGCGGTCAAAGCGGCAGGGCCAGAACCAATAATGACTAACTTTGGCATTTCTCTCCTCTAATTGGCTAAAACATCCTTGAGCTGTAAATATTCCCAGAGTGTTAAATAAACTCTCTTAAGTTTTTAATAATAGAAAGGTTAAGAACTTTAGCGAGCCCTAAATATATCCCTGCAAAAGCAATTCCCACCAAAACACAGGTAACTAGGGCTTTAATCACCGATTCTACGGCCCAACCGCCAGTGTATCCGCCCATTAGGTAAACCAATCCGGCAGACACTGCGATTGCGGGAATACTCAAAAGAATGAACTCTAGCAGCGGTCCAATAATTGCAGTTCGTTTAAATCCGGGTAAATATTTGGGCATAATCCACAGTGCTAAGAAGAGTTGAATCAGGTAAGAAACTGTGAGCGCTAGGACAAGGACATAGGCGAGGATTTCCTTCGGAAGGAATATGCAAGCCAATGCGGCTATCGCATAGAAACCACTACCAGCAAGAGTGTAAACAAAAGGAATGAATGTCTGCTCGAGCGCGTAATAGACACGCTGAATCACCACGACAATTCCGTAAGGGACAAGCCCCAGCATATAAATCGCAATAATTCCGGTTAGGTGCTCTTGCTGAATTGGGTCTGCGGTAAAAACTTTGGCGATAGCCGGAGAGAGTACTGCAATTACTCCGGCTGCTGCAATTAGCAAGAAGGTGACTACACGGGTGGAAAGTGCATTGTCACTCACAAGTTCGTCGTAGGCACCGGTGACTTTATGTGCAGAAAGTTTTGTATAGACAGCAGTATTGATTGAAACGGTTACTAGCGAATGTGGAACCATGAAAAGTAGGAAGCCGTAGGTAATCGCGGTGAGGGACGGACCCACTCCGGTCGGAATTAGTGCAACTTGAGTCTGCACAAGGTTTGCGATCTGGGTAGTGAGTAAAATGCCAAAAGCCCAGCTGGCGGTTTTTGACATGGATTTGAGCCCAATGCCACGCCACTTGAAATCTGGCTTGAATGAAAGCCCAGCTCTTCTCCAGAAGAAGAAAAGCACAATTGCTTGCAGAATCACCCCAAAAGTTGCGCTACCACAGAGGAGTGCAACCTGCCAGAAGTCCCAATTTATGGCTACTGGACCGGTGCCAGCTTTTGGCCCCCAGATAGCAAGAAAAATCACTAAGCCAGCAATACCGACCACATTGTTTAGGACCGGAATCCAAGAAGCTGGGGCGAAGCGGTTGCGCGAATTTAGCACCTCGCTGAGCATCCCGTATAGTCCGTAGAAAAAGACCTGAGGCAGACACCAGTAGGCAAAAATAATAGCCAGATTAAAGACATCACTGCCGGTGGAGGCACCTGCGTAAATCCAGACAAGAACTGGGGCACCGACGGTAACTATTATCGTGATTGCTGCGAAAAGAATTATTGCCAAGGTGGTGATTTTGTTTGTGTAACTGGCACCACCGTCTGGATGCAGTTGGGCTTTTACCAGCGATGGAACCATTACCGCACTAATCACTCCACCAATTAGCAGAGCATAAATAGCATTTGGTAGTGCATTAGCGAGTGTAAAAGCATCGGCAGAGTATGAAAGCGAGACTCCTAAAACTGCAGCCAAAACCGCCATTTTTACCAGTCCAAGAACTCGCGAAACAATAGTGCCCGATGCAATAACCAGGCTCGCTCTTCCCAGGCGGCGATTATCTAGTTTGTCAATCAAATTTTTCTACGCTTCTTGATGCTTCTGATAATTCCTAGCGCCAAAAGTAGCACTACAACGGCGATGATTGAGATAACCCCGACCGATTCCCATTCAGTTTGCACATTAAGTTTGATATTTGTGGCTTTAGCAACCACTTCGCCGGATTCCGAGACAAGAGTTATATCGATTATTGCCTCACCATTTTCGTGAACCTGGGGTGCAATTTTTTCTGTTGTTCGAGACTGTGCCGGGAGGGTGACAGTTTGGGCCATTTCGGTAACAGCACTTGTCTCACTAGTAATCAATACAGTGAGCGTTATTTCCTGGGGAAATGGGTTTTGAATAACTGCTGGGATATTTGCGTTCGACCCAAAAATATTTATTGATCCCGAAACATCGAGTTGTATTCCCTCTGCTAGTGCGAATAATCGAGGTTTCTGGTCTTCAACGAACTGGTTGAAACGATCAGGTTCTTCAGCCCACCCCGCACTGGTAAATGCAATGAGTCTGGCATACTGGCTATCTTTGAATTCTTCAGGATTTGGTAGATAGTTAGCCTGTGTCAGACCGGAATTTATTAGTGATCTAATTTCTCCGATAATCGCAGCCATTGCAGAGTCATCACGTAGTTGCCCCGGTGTTAATTGGCTTAGTGAGTCATTCAAGCCGGTGAATTTCGTTAAGTAGATTCCGTTTTCTGCTAGCGATTTGAGAGCATCCTGGAACCTATAGCTATCTGCAAGAGGGAATCGGTCGACAGCAAGCACTCCGTGTGGTTGAGAGCGGATTTCAGTTACTAATTTTTCGAGTATTTCAGCAAATTTGGTGTCGTCGGATGCCTGAACTAAGGCACTAAAAAGGGTTGCTGCTTTGTCGCGATTTAAAATCACAGTGGAATTCTGAAAATGGCCAATATCGCTAGTAGTTTTTTGAGCCGTCAAAGGCAAAAATTGGCTGATAGGTACAATTACTTGCTTATTAGGAAAAGCATCAAAAAAGGTTGGCAGTAAATTCCCTTTACCGGGCCAGATAATTTCGTTGGAAATACCGGCTATTGGTTCCCAAAGCATTGATTTCGGCACGATTTCATCCGTAGTCCAGTAACGCGCATCCGCGTCTAAACGGCCAAGAGAAAAAGCAGCCACGGTTACTGCCCTAGCTACCCAGTTTTTAGCTTCATCAGATCCAGAGTTTAAAAGCGTGTTGACCATTGTCGGTTCTAAAGCGGCAGAAATGCCGCTTGCCTCAATGTCTGCAAGCAGAATACCGAGTGGTTTATCTTCTTGCACCAGCTCATCAAGCCTCGTTGAAGGAGGCGTGGTAATCCAGCCAACACCGGGTGTAACTGCAATAACAGTGGGGACTACAAAAATTTCTGCGGGTGTTTCTTCTGGACTTTCAGCAAGGCTGGGCAACCCAAATGCGAGAGTTGGTTGCAGTAGCAGTGAGGCTGCAACCAAAATGCCAAACTTTGCCATGTTCTCGATTCTAGCGAGGGCTATCTATGGCAAGCTTGAAGTACATGGAAAGCGTCTCAAAAGTAACCCAAACGCTTCAAGCAATTGCGGCGAAATCTTCGGTGAAAAAGCTAACCGAAGCATTTCAAGTTGCCGGCTTTGATCTTGCGCTTGTCGGCGGACCAGTCAGGGATGCTTTTCTCGGTAGAGCAATCACAGACCTTGATTTGACCACTAACGCGCTCCCTGAACAGATTGAAGCGGTAGTGAAGCCAATTTCCAAAACTATTTGGGATGTCGGCAGGGAGTTTGGCACTATTGCTTGCCTTATCGAGGGTGAAAGATTTGAAATCACCACCTACCGTTCTGATGAATACGACCCGGCTTCTAGAAAACCGCAGGTTAAATTCGGGAAAACTCTTGAAGGCGACTTGAAGAGGCGCGATTTCAGCGTGAATTCACTGGCGATCAAATTTCCAGGGTTGGAGTTAGTGGATGCTGGTCGTGGTGTTGAAGATCTGATGGGAAAAGTCATCGACACTCCAGATTCTCCGCAAATTTCTTTCAGTGATGATCCTTTGCGTATGCTGCGCGCTGCACGATTCGCTTCACAGCTCGGCTTTAAGCCGGCCGAAAGAGTCGTTGAAGCTATGCGAGAAATGGCTGAGCGCATCCAAATTATCTCGGCTGAGCGCATCCGTGAAGAGCTAGAGAAATTGTTGCTCAGTGAAGATCCAATTACCGGTATTGAACTTTTAGTAAACACCGGCTTGGCAGAGTATGTGCTTCCCGAGTTGGTATTACTCAAAGAAACGGTCGATACTCAGCACCGGCACAAGGATGTCTATCAACACAGTTTAAAAGTGCTGGAGCAGGCAATCGATTTGGAGAAATCTCGCGGTCACAAGCCCAATCTCGTTCTTAGAATTGCGGCACTGCTGCACGATATTGGCAAACCTGTAACTAGGCGTTTTGAGCACGGTGCAGTTACTTTCCATAACCACGACGTTGTCGGCGCGAAAATGGCCAGGAAACGTCTTCGCGATTTAAAGTTTGACAAAAGCACCACCGAAGCAGTTTCAGAGTTAGTGCGCTTACATTTGCGGTTTTTTGGTTACACCGAAGCGCTCTGGACTGATTCTGCAGTTAGACGTTATGTGCGCGACGCCGGCGACCTACTTGAAGAACTTCATATTCTTACCCGTGCGGATGTCACCACTGGTAATCAAAAAAAGGCGGAGCGGCTCGAATTTGCTTACGACGATTTGGAAGAACGCATTGCTGAGTTAGCAAAAACGGAAGAACTGGCTGCAATTCGTCCAGATTTAGACGGCTTTGAAATTATGGAGATTCTTGGGATTCCGGGTGGTCCAAAAGTTGGTGAGGCATACAATTACCTGCTTGAGCTTCGTCTAGAAAATGGACCAATGGATAAGGATGCCGCTACCGTTGCCCTGAAAGAGTGGGCGACTCAGGTTGGCAAGTAGCTAAATCTCGACTAAAATAACTAGGTTGCCTAATTTAGGCACGATGTTAGACCCTCCTGTTACGGAAAGTCCGTGACCGATAAGACCAAAGGAGGTGGGTTAATGACGCATCGATACGAACTGATGGTAATCATCGATCCCGAAGTGGACGAGCGTACCGCCGCCGCTAACCTTGACAAGTTTATGAACGTTGTTAAGGCAGATGGTGGTTCAGTTGAAAAAGTTGACATCTGGGGAAAGCGCAAGCTTGCTTACGAAATCAAGAAGCACTCAGAAGGCATTTATGCTGTAGTCAATTTTGAATCCAGCCCAGCCGCAGCGCAGGAACTTGACCGTCAGCTAAGCCTTTCAGAGGCTGTGCTACGCACCAAGGTACTTCGCCAGGATGAAGCTGTTGCCGTAGTAGGCGAAGTTGCAGAAGCAGCTCCTGAATCTAAAGAAGACTAAAAATGGCCGCTGAAACTATTGTGACAGTTGTCGGTAACCTAACCGCAGATCCAGAATTGCGTTACACGCAAAACGGACTGGCAGTTGCCAACTTTACAATTGCATCCACCCCGCGTGTTTTTGATCGTGCAAGTAATGAATGGAAAGACGGAGACGCTCTTTTCCTTCGTGCAAGTGTCTGGCGTGAATTCGCTGAGCATGTTGCCGGATCTTTAACCAAGGGTATGCGCGTTGTGGCAACAGGGAAACTAAGACAGCGTAACTATGAAACTAAAGAGGGCGAAAAGCGTACCGCTATCGAACTTGAAATCGAAGAAATCGGCCCATCCCTTCGCTACGCAACCGTGAGTGTTACTAAAACTTCTGGCGGTTCAAGAAGCGATTCAAGTGAAGGTTGGGGACAGTCTGCTCCACAACAGGATGGTTGGGGTCAACAGTCCCAAGCAGCTGACCCTTGGGGAGAGTCTTCTGGAAGTACCAACTACCCAGATGAGACCCCTTTCTAAGTCTTTCTTCTAAATCTTTGATTCACGACCGAGTTTCGTAATCATTCAGAATTCAAAATTTTTACACATAAGGAAATATAAATGGCAGGAAAAGGAAACGACCGCCGCAAGAGTCGTGTTCAAGCTAAGCCCCTAGCCCCAGCTAAGGCAATCAAGGTTGGCGTCATCGATTACAAGGATGTTGCTACCCTACGTAAATTCATTTCAGAGCGTGGCAAGATTCGTTCACGTCGCATCACCGGAGTATCCGTGCAGGAACAGCGTCTAATTGCTCGTGCAATCAAGAACGCTCGTGAGATGGCACTACTTCCATACGCAGGCGCAGGAAGGTAAAGATGTCTAAGGTAATTCTTACTCACGAAGTTGAAGGCCTAGGTGTGGCCGGAGATGTTGTAGTTGTAAAAGACGGGTACGCACGTAACTACCTGCTTCCTCAGGGATTTGCTGTTACTTGGACAGCTGGAGGTGACAAGCAGATCGAGCAGATTCGCGCTGCTCGTCTGGCTCGGGCAAACCGCACCCTAGATGAGGCGAAAGAAGCTAAAGCAAAGCTAGAGGCTGCAAAGATCTCCATCTCCGCTAAAACCGGTAAGGAAGGTCTTCTCTTTGGTTCAATCAAGCCAAATGATTTGGTTGAGGCAGTGGCCGCAGCTGGCCTAGGTGAGATTGACAAGCGTTCAATTGTTTTCCCTAGTGGCATCAAGTCTGTTGGTGTATATGAGGCAAATGTTCGCCTACACGATGAAATCGTTGCAAACGTTGCGTTTCAGGTGGTAGCCAAAAAGTAGCATTACTACACAAATGGCCGGAAGCACAAGCGCTTCCGGCTTTTTTGTCGGTGGATAACCCAACCTTCAAGTAGAGGTTCAAGTAGGTTATCCACATTTTTTTGAACAATATAAAAACACTGGTCAGAAGGCATATTTGCAGTAAATGTTAGCTAATCTCCCCAGGTTATCCACTACATCAGGCTGGTTATTCACAAAATGTTCCGGCGTTTCGCGGATGAATTCACAGAGTTATCCACAGGAAATTTCTATTTCCGTCAGTGGTGATTTGTAGCATTGCCAGTGTTGGAATAGTCTTCGATTTGACTCTCGATTTATCTGGCGAAGATTGCTAAATCTAGGGTTACTTTGAAAGGAATTAATGTCAATCACCCCAATCGGTAGGAATGAGTCAAGGCAGGAAGTCCGCTCCGATCGCACTCCGCCGCATGACCTCCTTGCCGAACAGAGCGCACTCGGTGGATTGATGTTAAGCAAAGACGCACTAAGCGATGTCTTTTCTCAAGTTCACGGTAGCGATTTTTACTTCCCCAAACACGAACTCATTTACAACGCCGCAATGAACCTGTTTGCCGCGGGTGAGCCGGTAGATGTTATTTCCGTCTCAGACGAGCTCACAAAGCGAGGCGAATTAGCCCGCGCTGGGGGTGCAGATTATCTTCACACCCTCATTGGTTTAGTGCCCACCGCTGCCAATGCTGGTTACTACGCTGGCATCGTTTCAGAAAAAGCAGTTTTGCGAAGACTTGTAGAAGTAGGAACCAGAATCGCTCAGAGTGGGTATGAAGCAGAGGGTGAAGCTGAGGAACTATTAAACAGGGCACAAACTGAAGTTTTTGGTATCAGCGCCGGTTCTGCATCCGAAGATGTTGTTCATGTGGAACAGGCGATCACGGAAGCTACCGACGATATTCAAAAGGCGGCCGCGCATGACGGAACCTTTACCGGAATCCCAACCGGTTTTGCGCAACTTGATCAGAACACCAACGGATTCCATCCGGGAAATCTGATTCTAATTGCCGCCCGCCCTGGTGTTGGTAAGTCAACCCTTGCACTAGATATAGCCAGAAACTCAGCGATAAAGAACAAGATTCCTACCGTATTCTTCTCACTCGAAATGGGGAGAAGTGAAATCGCAATGAGGATGATTTCTGCGGAATCGAGCATCCCACTTCAAGTGTTGCGCCGTGGAATTAGAGACTCAAAAGACTGGACCACGCTGGCACATGTAAATACCAGAATTAGCGATTCAACACTTTATCTCGATGACAGCCCTAATATGACACTTGCAGAGATCAGAGCCAAGTGCCGTAGAATGAGCGCAACAACAGGATTGGGTTTAGTGATTATTGACTACCTGCAACTTATGAGTAGTGGCAAGAAGGTAGAAAACCGACAGCAAGAAGTTTCAGAGTTTTCTCGCTCCTTGAAACTGCTAGCAAAAGAATTGAAAATCCCAGTTATCGCACTTTCTCAGTTAAACCGTGGTCTTGAAAACAGGGGTGGCAATAAAGAACCACAGCTTTCCGATTTGCGTGAATCTGGATCCCTCGAGCAGGATGCAGACATTGTGCTCATGATCAATCGTGAGATGGGTGTTCAAGATCGCGAAGACCCACGTTACGGCCTCGCAGAGATCCTAATAGCTAAGAACCGTAACGGTCCCACCGGAAAATTTGATGTTTCTTTCCAGGGTCATTTGCAACGGTTCTCAGAAATTGCCCCAAGCGCTTAACACCAGCAAGGCAGAACTAGACTTGTAGTGTGATATTCACTCTTGTCCGCGGACTATTACTCTTGATTGCTGGGTTCTTTCCAGTGTTTAGAGTAGGCATCGAATCTTTGGGATTTGGTTCGTGGGTGCTGATTGCATTCTGGAGTAGCTACGCGGTTTTGTTTCTGATTGCAGTCATCCGGAAACACGATGAGTTTAAGACAACAATCAATAACTCGCTACTAAGTTTTGCTTCCCTAATCGCGGCCATGGTGTTATTTGTCGAAGCGACAATGTTCCAAAGCAACCAGCTATTCCAACTAACGCTTGCTATTTGGGCATTAGTTACCGGAGCAAGTGAGTTATGGCTGGGCATATCAAGAAAGATTAGTAGCAAAACCTTCGTTGGAAGTTTAGGGATTTTGCTTGGGCTTGCAGTTCTTATTGTTCCTGCCGATTATTACCTTGAGTTTGTTCCAGAAAAAGCCCCTCCCGGATGGTTAGATGCACCTACAATGCACATAGGATTGTTCGGTGCCTATGCTGTAACTGCGGGAGTTTATTTAATGATTACTGCACTGAGTACTAAGTATGGAAGTTCGAAAGAAAATGAATAAGGATAAAGCAAAGCGCAAGTATTTGATGCGCCCGGTGGAATTGATAGGCACTTCAGCTGTCATTTCGATCGGGTTCCTGCTTGTGATGATGCTAACTCTTCGCCCGGATGACTGGGAAACATGGCAAAAGATTTTGGTCATTTTCGGAGTGGTTTTTATAGCCTGTTTGGTGCTCACAGCAATGCTCCTTTTGGCACTGAAGGATCCCGAGGAACCGAGCGACGAAGAGTAACCCATCTTTAGACGCTGTAACCCAGCAGGTGATGACCTGGCTGGAGGATGCTAAAAACATTCCTGTAAATAAATCAGCAAAACGCTTAGCTGGGGTTTTGCGTGATCCACATGGACTTAGATTCACTGTCGCATTCGTGGATGGCGTTGTCCGACCAGAAGATGTTCATATTGCCGCTAAGAAGCTAGCGCAGATCGCACCCGAAGTGCCGAAGTTTCTACCTGTGCATTTACGGATGGCTATTCGAGCGGGTGGAATTTTCGCCCCGATTCTTCCGTGGGCGATTGTGCCTATTGCAAGAAAAGTCATTCGCGGAATGGTATCGCATCTAATTATTGATTCAACCGACACCAAACTTAGTAAAGCAATTCAGGCGCATCGCGGTGAAGGAATCCGTCTAAATATTAATCTCCTTGGCGAAGCTGTGCTTGGCAAAAAAGAAGCAGCGAAGAGAATTGCAGGGACTAAACGCTTACTTGCACGTAGCGATGTCGACTATGTTTCAATAAAAGTTTCTGCTGCGGTAGCCCCACACAGCCCATGGGCTTTTGACGCTGCGGTCACGAAAATTGTGGATGAACTGCTACCGCTTTATCAGCTAGCGAACGCATTCAGTCCGAAAAAATTTATCAACCTAGATATGGAAGAATACAAAGATCTCGACCTAACTATTCAGGTCTTTACTTCTATACTCGGAAGACCGGAATTCAAAAATCTAACTGCAGGAATTGTGCTCCAGGCATATCTTCCCGATTCTCTTCCTGCCATGAAAAAACTTCAGGAATGGTCGGCCCACCGGGTAGCAGCAGGTGGTGCCCCGATAAAGGTGAGACTCGTAAAAGGTGCGAACTTGCCGATGGAGAAAGTCGATGCTGATATTCATGGTTGGCCTTTAGCCACTTGGAGTTCTAAGCAAGAAACGGACGCGCAATACAAGCGCATACTCAATTTTGCTCTTGACCCAGAACACATAAAAAATATTCGACTCGGAGTCGCTGGGCACAACCTATTTGATATTGCTTACGCTTGGTTGCTCGCCGGTGAAAACAGTGTTCGCGAGCATCTAGATTTTGAAATGCTGCTGGGAATGGCGCCCGCTCAGGCCGAGGCAGTTAGAAGAACAGTGGGAGGGCTAATCCTCTACACCCCAGTAGTAGCACCGAGTGAATTTGATGTGGCAATTGCATACCTAATTCGTCGCCTAGAAGAAGGAGCCTCTACTGAAAACTTCATGTCGGCCGTCTTTGAGCTAGCAGAAAATTCTGAGTTATTTATTCGAGAGCAAAAGCGTTTCGGTGCGGCACTTGAAAATATTGAGAAGGATGTCCAGAGCACTAATAGAGTCGCAAAACGCTATGCAGCTGTGCCTGAGCCAAGCGCAGAAAGTTTCGTAAACACCCCCGATACTGATCCAGCTATTGAGAGTAACCGAGAATGGGCAGCCGGCATTTTAGAGAGTGCAAAGAACAGCGAGCTTGGTAAACAAGCGGTAGCAGATTCAATAATTAGCGCAGGTGATGTCCCTGAAATTGTGAATGACTGCAGCAAAGCAGCTAACGACTGGGCAGCGCTCGGCGCATCTCGACGAGCAGAAATTTTAGAAGAATGCGGAAAAGCTTTAGAAAGTTACCGCGCAGAATTCCTTGAAATCATGGCGCATGAGGCAGGGAAAACAATTGAGCAGGGCGATCCTGAAGTATCAGAAGCGATAGATTTCGCCTACTACTATGCCGGGCAGGCACTCTTGCTGGAAAAAATTTCCGGTGCAACTTTTACACCTGCCGCTGTCACCTTGATAACCCCACCATGGAACTTCCCGCTTGCGATACCAGCCGGTTCCACATTGGCTGCATTAGCCGCCGGTTCCAGCGTTATTTTGAAGCCTGCCAGACTCACAGCGCGCACAGCATCCCTAATTGCAGAAGTGTTCTGGGAAGCCGGTGTTCCTAAAGATGTGCTGAAGTTTGTGGTTCCTAAAGATCGGGCAGCAAGTAGTGCACTGGTATCTGATCCGGGAGTGGATCGTGTGGTGTTGACAGGGTCGTATGAAACCGCACAGCTGTTTAGGCAGCTCCGTCCTGATTTGCCGTTACTGGCTGAAACCAGTGGAAAGAATGCCATAATTGTCACCCCCAGCGCTGACTTTGATTTGGCAGTAAAAGACATCATCTATTCAGCGTTTGGTCATGCGGGTCAAAAATGCTCTGCCGCTTCCCTAGTGATTCTTGTCGGTTCTGTTTCGAAGTCTCACCGTTTCCGGGAGCAGCTGCTTGATGCAGCTTTTTCCTTAGTAGTGGGAAGTGCAACCAATCCAGAAACACAGATGGGACCAATTATCGATACTCCCGGTGAAAAACTTCTTTCTGGTTTGACAATTTTGGGGTCGGGTGAAAGCTGGTTTTTGTGTCCTCAGGAAATTGCCCCGAACATCTGGACCCCTGGAATTCGGGACGGTGTAAAGCGTGGCTCGGAGTTCCACACAGTTGAATACTTCGGGCCGGTGCTTGGGATTATGACCGCGGCTACTTTGGAGGATGCGGTAAAAATCGTTAACGAGGTTGAATACGGCCTAACATCGGGGCTTCATTCCCTTGATTCTAGTGAAATTAGTTACTGGGCTAAACACATACATGCCGGAAATCTTTATGTAAATCGCGGCACTACTGGCGCAATAGTTCGTCGCCAACCCTTTGGTGGTTGGAAGAAGTCCGCAGTAGGACCCGGCGCAAAAGCCGGAGGGCCAAACTATCTGATCGGGTTTGGAACTTGGAACGTTGCACAACCTCAGGCTATTGAAGGTGAGGCTATACCAGATATTGAACTATTGCCAGAGGTTGTGGAACTAAAAGAAGCCCTTGATTCTGGTAAAGATTTTGATTTTTGCGCCGCCGGAATCCAAAGCGATGAGCAAGCTTGGAGAAACCATTTTGCTCCTAAGGATGTTTCAGTGCTGAAATACGAAAAGAATATCTTCCGATATTTACCGGCACTAAACCCAGTCATAATCCGTTTAGAGCCATCGGGTACTTGGGCTGAACTCTGCCGTGTGCTTGCTGCCGCCATTCGTGCTGGTTCCAAAACAGTAATCTCTGTTTATACCGAACCACCGGCAAAATTGGTCAAGTTCATAAAATCTATAACCCAACTCATTGTGGAAGATGATGAGGCTTGGAACACCAGAGTTATCGCAATGGAAAGTGGCAGAATTAGGCTCATTGGCGCATCTCCGGAACAACTGAAAAGTCAGATATACGCTAACCCGACGCTCGCTGTTTGGAGCGGTGAAGTTACAACCGCCGGCAGACTGGAAATCCTACCTTTTATCCAAGAGCAGAGCGTGAGTATTACCGCTCACCGCTTCGGCACTTTACTTGAAGTGGCGAAGATAAACGATTAGTTCTGAAGCCAGACCCGTGTATGTTTCCGGGGTGAGTGCTTTCAGGGACTCTTTTCGGTCATCTGGAATATCTAAAGTGTCAATAAAACGGGCAAAATCTTCGCGAGTTAGGCGCTTACCGCGGGTAAGGTCTTTCAACAGAGCGTAAGGGTCACTGATGCTTGATTTTCCTTCAGCAACAGCTGCTCGAATAACTGTCTGAATCGGTTCTGCAAGAACTTCCCAATTCTCATCCAGATCTTGCAGCATGACTTCTCCGGCAACATCTAGTTGTTCCAAGCCTCCGGCAAGATTTTCCAGAGCAAGTAGCGAATGCGCAATCGCTACCCCAATATTTCGCTGAGTGGTCGAGTCGGTGAGGTCTCTCTGCAAACGGCTGGTTACCAAACTGGTTGCAAGAGTGTGTAAAAGCCCGGTAGAAATTTCTAAGTTTGCCTCGGAGTTTTCGAACTTAATTGGATTGATCTTGTGTGGCATTGTCGAAGATCCCGTCGCACCGGGGACGGGTATCTGCCTGAAGTATCCGAGTGAAATGTAGGTCCAGATATCGGTTGCAAGGTTGTGTAGCACTCCATTAGCGTGTGCGATTTTGTAGAAAAGCGAGACCTGCCAGTCGTGCGATTCGATCTGAGTAGTGAGCGGATTCCATTGCAGGCCAAGGGATTCGACCAGAGCTCTCGACAGTGCTGGCCAGTCTGTGTTTGGGGCGGCTGCAAGATGTGCCGAGAAAGTTCCGGTAGCTCCGCTAAATTTGCCCAAGTATTTGTGGGAGCGGATTTCATTTCGGATTCCGCGCAAACGGAAAGCAAAAACTGCAAATTCTTTACCGAGAGTGGTTGGTGTGGCCGGTTGTCCGTGGGTGCGAGAGAGCATCGCCTGGTCACGGTAATTGACTGCATATTCGTCAATAATTTCAATGACTCGATCAAGTGCAGGAAGCCAGATGTCTTCTACCGCGACTTTCACCGTGATTGCATAGGAGAGGTTGTTGATATCTTCCGAAGTGCAGGCAAAATGCACTAACTCGTCTAAGCGAGAAAGCCCAGCAGCGTCTAGTCGTCTGCGGATCAAGTACTCGACAGCTTTAACGTCATGTTTTGTAGTGGCTTCAATTTCGGCAAGTTCGGCAGCATCTTCGTCGGTGAAAGTAGCGGCAATTTTTTTCAAAGCTGAAGCTTCGGATGCACTCAGCGCTTTAACTTCAAAAGTTCCGCTATTTACTAGTTGCTGTAGCCATTGAATCTCGACTCTTACCCTAGCTGCGTTCAAAGAAGTTTCAGAGAGGTGCTCAGCAATACCGGAGACTTGATTGTAGTAACGACCGTCTAGTGGGCTAATTGGAGAATTCAACTTAAAAAGGCTCTTTCGCTAGGGCGTTTCTCGAACGAAATCAGGATCCATTTCAATTCTAAACTGCCTCAAGCATTGCAGTCTTATCCACATCATGCAGATTCGAACCTAAAAAATTAGCCAAAGTTGGAGAAACTGATGATTATGGGCAACAACGAACTGGCAATTTACCACCTGAGAAAGGTTATTAATGCGCTAAATACAATCGCAACGCCTTCCTGGAACTCCGCAACCAGTCTCAGGTTTCATAGCAATCTCGAATACCTGCGACAATGCATCCTGAACGCTCTGTGGCAACTTCTCTCTTAGAATTTATGGTCCATATTGCTTGATTACGATGTGCAGATTGCAGTCAATATTGCGGAATTGCAGGCTGCTGAGAATGCCTTAAAAATTGCCGTTGACTCTGCTAATCAAGCCGTTCATTTCGCTCAGCTTTCTTCGATAGAAACTCAAGGACAAGGACTCAACCGCCTAGCCACGGTCAGTGAAGTGAATCAAATCGCTCTAGAACTAGCGATTCTCAGACAGGGCATTGATCAAGTGATAACCGACTATGTTGTGGCAGATTTCAATATTGCAGACAAGTGGCAGAATCTAATCCTTGGCAAGTACGCGGCACTCGGCTTGACCAGGTTTCTAAATATGCTGGGAATTTTGGAGGAAGGCCGGGTAGAAATATTTAGAAACACCAGGTTTGAAAGTGTTAATCCGAGGAGCCTGAATCAACTGGCTGAGCGCATCCCAACTGGCGATGCTCAAGTGCGGATCGAGAAATACAGCGGTGTGGAAAATTCCGATCTTGCTGGTTCCGGGGCACAGCAAGGCCCAGAAAATACTTACATTGTCTACATATCCGGAACAAGGGAATGGGGCATTGATTCGAAAGATGCCTTTGATCTGACCTCGAATCTCGCGCTCGCGGGAGATAAATACTCCGGCTCATTACAGGGTGTAGATAAAGCGATGTTTCAGGCGGGAATCACCGCAGAAGACTCAGTAATACTTGTCGGCTACTCTCAAGGAGGAATGGTCGCTTCAGCACTCGTGGCTATGCAGAAATATCGAGTGAGCCATTTGGTGACTTTTGGGTCTCCAGCAATGCCGGTTACGACATCCAACACCCCGAAAATTATCAGCGTCACCCACCGCGAGGATTTTGTGCCCAAGGTGCTGGGCCCATCTCCTCAAGATGGCCGGGTTATCGTGTCGGCGGACAGCGCACCGGACATATCTGCACACGATTTACACGAGTATCGGAAAACTGCACGCAAAATTGATTTCTCGCCGAGTTCAGAAATAGTTGAACTCCAGAATGCGCTTCGTAACCTAACCGAAAAAGCAGAGACATCGACCTGGCATATAACCAGGTCGAACTAACTAGCTATTTTCCTAATGGTTTAAACAGGAGGCCTACAAAAACGTTTCCAATAGATATCAACACCGCAGCGAAGATTCCGGTCCAGAAGTAGTTATCAATTGATAGCCCCCAACCGATCTGATCTCCGAAGAGTGTTGTTAGCCAAAGGATTAGCGCATTAATAAATATGGAAATGATGCCAAGTGTCAAGATATAGAGCGGGATGGCCACAATTCGAATAACCGTGCCCACAGTAGCGTTGATTATCGCAAATATGAAAGCGACTATTAGGAAAGAAAGAATCCATCCAGTGGTGTCGTCTGCAAATGGAACCAAAGTGAAACCCGGGAGAATCAGCGTGACTAGCCACATCACAACCGCAAGAACCACTATTTTCCAGAAAAATTTACTCATGTATCAATTTTTGCACGACTCTTATGATTATTAGGTGACTATTAGAACGCGAAAAGAACTTCAGGGTATTGGTGGCTACAGCCAAGGGCGAAGCGCAGGACCCTCATGGTTCAAACTTTCTTCCAACGAGAACCCTAATGAGCCCTTTCCCGAAGTTTTGGAAGCAGTCCAGAAGCACACGGCTGGCTTTAACCGCTACCCCAAACCAGTCTCCACAGAACTTCTTGAAAAAATAGCAGCGCGTTATCAGCTACCGGCTAGCCGCATCCTTCTTGGCGCTGGCTCAACCCCGCTGCTTTACCAGGCAGTAGCGGCCGCAGCAGGTGTGGGCGATGAAGTAATGTTTGCGTGGAGATCCTTCGAAGCCTATCCACTACTGGCGTTACCCACTGGGGCAACAAATGTGCGGATCCCTTTAACTGAGGATGGGCGACATAATTTACCAGCGATGGCAGCAACAATAACTGAGCACACCAGGATAATTATTCTTTGTTCCCCCAATAATCCAACCGGTCCAATAATAACCACCGCTGAATTTACCGAATTTATGGCAAAAGTTCCTGCAGATATTCTGGTTGTTCTTGACGAAGCCTATGTGGAGTATGTAACCAATCCAGAAGCAGTGAACGGTCTCGAAGAATGGGAAAAATATCCAAACCTGATGCTACTTCGCACATTTTCTAAAGCCTGGGGGCTTGCAGGTCTTAGAGTCGGATGGGCGCTAGTGCCAGAAGAAATGGTCGGAGCGATGAGACTGGTCGGAATCCCAATGTCGGTTCCAAACGGTTCAGCGGCTGGCGCAATAGCCGTGTTGGATTTAGAGGAGAGAGTTTTTGAGAGGGTTAGAGAAACTATTGAGTCTCGGGAGCTATTGGTTCAAGGTTTACGCGATTTAGGCATCCCAGTCCCTGATTCAGAATCAAACTTTGTTTGGATACCCACTAAAGAGGCTCAGGTAGCTTTTGATTATTATTTCGACCACGAATTGATTTTGCGGGCATTCCCTCCTGAAGGGATACGTATCACAGTTGGTGAGAGTGCTTCAGTTGCTAAACTTTTAGAAACTTCGCGAGAGCTTGTAGAAAAGCTACTAACTAATTAGCAGAAAATATCAATAGGCTTTATTGGGAAGGATCGCAAAATGACCCTCGAATTAGCCAATCAACAAAGTCGGCGTAAGTAAAAATTATGGAATATCCTGAACCACTAAGCGTGCTTGATGCGCAAGGGAATTATGACCCTAATCGTGCTCCAGCGGAACTTCGTCCGTATCTAGATGAGCTTGGTCTAGACAAACTAAAGCAATTTTTTGCGGATATGTACATAACCCGTGTCTTCGATAAAGATGCTTCAAACCTGCAACGACAAGGCCAGCTTGGCTTGTGGATTCCTTCACAGGGACAGGAGGCCGTGCAGGTTGCTGCAGCCTACGCATCACGTCCAGATGACTACATTTTCCCGGCATATCGAGAGCACGCAATTGCCAGGATTCGTGGAATTGACCCATTCGATATTCTTCGCTGGTTGCGGGGTAACACCCACGGTGGTTGGGATCCAAAAAAGCATAACTTTCATATCTACACGGTGGTTATTGGTGCACACGCCCTACACGCGACCGGATACGCGATGGGGATTAACCTAGATCGCGAAAAAGACCCAAGTGTCGACAAGGCAGTGATGGTTTTCTACGGCGATGGCGCGACCAGTCAAGGTGACACCAACGAAGCGATGATTTTTGCGGCCAGTTACAAAACCCCTCAGGTTTTCGTAGTGCAGAACAACCAGTGGGCAATTTCCGTTCCAGTAACAGTGCAATCCAAAACCCCGATCTATTTGCGAGCTCAAGGTTTCGGTATCCCCAGCTGGCAAATTGACGGAAATGATGTGATGGTTTCTTATGCTCTTGCAAAACATGCCCTCAATAGCGCAAGAAACGGTGGCGGCCCACAATTCATAGAGGCCGTGACATACCGTCAGGGCGCACACACTTCTAGTGATGACCCCACCAAGTACGAAGATCCAGAAATGCGCGCAGAATGGCTAGAAAAAGACCCTATTAAGCGCCTTGAAATATATCTTCGGGCTCAAGGAGTAGAGGAAGAGTTCTTTACTGCACTAGACGCTGAAGCTAAAGAATACGCTGCTGGGATTCGCGCTCGCCTAATAGCGCTAGGTGCTCCAGAAACGAGCACGATGTTCAGAAATGTTTATTCAGAGTATCATCCGGTAACTGAGGCACAGGAAAAATGGCTGGCCGACTACGAGGCATCTTTTGAGGTGGAAATTTGAGTAATTTACCAATCGCAAAGGCAATAACTGCTGGCCTCGAAGCCGCTATGACTAAAGACGACCGAGTGCTACTAATGGGTGAAGACATCGGTCAACTTGGTGGTGTTTTCCGGGTGACTGAAGGATTGAAAGCTAAGTTTGGTGCATCTCGGGTAATGGATACACCACTTGCTGAATCCGGAATCATCGGAACAGCTATTGGTTTGGCACTCAATGGTTACCGACCTGTTTGTGAGATTCAGTTTGACGGGTTTATTTTCCCAGCATTCAACCAAATCACCACTCAGTTGGCGAAACTAACCAACCGTTTAGAGGGTGCAGGAAACCTGCCTATCGTAATTAGGGTTCCATATGGTGGGCACATCGGAGCGGTGGAGCACCATCAAGAGAGCCCGGAAGCCTATTTTGCCCACACCCCGGGATTAAAACTCGTCAGCCCATCCACAGCCAATGATGCCTACTGGATGATTCAACAGGCTATTGAAAGCAATGACCCGGTGATGTTCTTTGAACCAAAGAGCAAATATTGGACTAAGGGCGAAGTTTCACTGAATACTCCAACACATCAATTGCACAAGACTGTGGTGGCACGTGAGGGTGAGCATGTGACAGTTCTCGGTCACGGTGCAATGGTCCATGTCCTACTTCAGGCCGCTGGCCTTGCCCAATCGGAGGGAATCTCTTTGGAAGTTCTTGACTTGCGCTCGCTATCTCCAATTGACTATTTGCCGATTCTTCGTTCAGTATCAAAAACCGGAAGACTCGTCGTGGCGCAGGAGGCACCAGGCTTTGTTTCAATCGGTTCTGAAATCGCAGCCACTGTCACCGAGCAGGCTTTTTATTCACTTGATGCGCCAGTTTTGCGAGTTTCTGGCTTTGATGTGCCGTTCCCTCCTGCAAAACTTGAGAAACTGTATTTACCAGACGCTGATCGTGTCCTGGAAGCGGTCGACAGGGCATTAGCCTTTTAGGTTCGAGAGGTGACCATGATTAAGCAATTTTTACTACCAGATGTTGGTGAGGGCCTTACCGAGGCTGAAATTGTCCGCTGGGTTGTCGCAGTCGGTGACGAAATTGAAGTCAACGATCCAATCGTTGAGATTGAAACCGCAAAATCTATTGTTGAACTTCCGTCACCCTTTGCTGGAAAAGTCACCGGCATCCTCTCTAAAGAGGGCGAGATGGTTGTTGTGGGCACTGCAATCATCGAAGTCGAGGTTGCTGGGGCGGATGCACCAAACACGTCAGAGACTGAAGTGTCCGAAATCAGTGGTGTCGAGAACAAAGAAGAATCACCTGGTGCAGTCCTTGTGGGTTACGGAACCTCTCACAGCGAGGCAAAGAGTCGCCGTCGGACAGTTGTTTCAGGTGCATCACCGGCAGCGGCTTCTGCGCCAAGAGTGCTTGCTAAACCGCCGATTCGTAAACTTGCTCGCGATCTAAACGTTGACCTTTCAGTAGTTACTGGGACTGGGCTTGCCGGTGAGATTACTCGTGACGATGTAATGCGTGAGGCGTCACAGGCAAGCGTTTTTCGCAATATTGAGACTCCGGAGTGGTCTGAGGAGCGTGAGGAACGCATCCCAGTTAAAGGTGTCAGGAAAGCGATTGCTACCGCTATGAGCAGTAGTGCATTCTCTGCCCCGCACGTTACTGTTTGGGTTGATGTTGATGCCACCAGGACCATGGAATTTGTGAAGCGTCTGAAAAACTCCACCGATTTCGCCGGCGTGAAAGTTTCGCCACTGTTGATTATGGCTAAAGCAGTGCTTTGGGCGGTGCAACGTAATCCGGTTGTGAACTCAACTTGGACAGATGATGAAATTGTTGTCCACCATTACGTGAACCTCGGGTTTGCAGCCGCAACCCCAAGGGGTTTACTGGTGCCAAACATTAAGGAAGCACACACGCTTAGTCTTCTAGAACTTGCTCGGGCAATTGAGTCCATGACACTAGTTGCCAGGGAGGGAAAAACTCAGCCAGAAGATATGTCTAACGGCACAATTACCATCACCAACATTGGTGTTTTTGGAATGGACGCAGGAACTCCTATCCTCAACCCGGGTGAAGTTGGAATCGTTGCGCTTGGCACGATCAAACCAAAGCCTTGGGTAGTTGATGGCGAGATTCGTCCTCGCATGGTCACCACCGTGGCAGCAAGTTTTGACCACAGAGTAGTCGACGGGGATGTCGCTAGCCGCTTTGCAGCGGATATCGCTTCGGTGCTGGAAGAACCCGCCCTACTTCTCGACTAGTGCTGGTATGGTGAATGCCATGAAAGCAACCCGGCGAAATACTTGGCAACGAGAGGCAGTTAAAAAAGGTCTCGCCGACTTCGCTGACTCGATTAGCGCGCAGGGCTTGCACACTTTCTTGGGTCAAGAGGGCGTAGATATGGGCCTTGCTACCGTGTATCGTTCCCTGAGTGTTTTGGTTGAAGAAGGCCTAGTTGATGCAATTCAAAGCCCTGACGGGGAGGCTCTTTACCGGCTTTGCGCATCCGGTCATCACCATCACCTAATTTGTCGAAATTGTGGATTCACGGTTGAAATTGAAGCGCCGGACATGGAGAAATGGGCCACAGCTGAGGCGAGCAAGCATGGTTTTACTAAACCTGAGCATCATATGGAAGTTTTTGCTCTCTGCGCGAATTGCACAGCCAAGACATCCGCTAAATAGTCAAATCGATATCCGAACGGTTTCCCAGCCTTGAAAGACGGCGCTTGTCGGCGCGAATAAAACTGTCTGCCATATCCCAAATGAACACAGAGGCAATTATTGCTGCCAATACAAATGCACCCACCCCTCCGGCTCTAAACTGCGATTCCGTGCCGATGTTTCTGAAGAATTCTAGGTTTAGGAATTGTCCGCTAAGAACCAACCAAATGATCGGCACCGCTATTGCGAGATTGAAAAGACTGTTGAGGAATGCTCCACGAAATGTCCAACGTCCGTGTTTGTACATCCACAGCACATAAATGACATTTAGAACCAACCACACAAAAATTAGCGGAATCCACATTTTCCACATTTCAGGGTTAATAATTGGGACATCTTTAATTGGCGACCTTATTTGCTGCCAGAGCGCAAGTAGCGGGAGCAAAATCATCAATACTAATGCCAAAACGATGTCATACAAACTAGGTAGAGAGTTTGAAGGGCCCTCCGGGAGATTGTTGGGATCCCACTTGTGCGAAAAGCGCTTGCTGTACCGTCCAATGAAATGGAATATTAGGGTAACCCAGAAAAACACGTGCACCGACATCGTCCCTGCCAATAGCAGAGTGCCAATAATGTTTTCAGTGGTACTGAATCCTGCGTAATAGTTTAGATATGCACCGATTGCTGTAAGAGCGAGCACAATTGTTCCGAGGAGTGTGTATAAAGCGTGACGCCATTCAAGGTAGATATTGGGGCCAATGATTTGTAGGGCATGATCTTGGTAGGCCCTGGCCCACAGATGCGGCTCGCCGAGTTCGACAAGGGCTTGATATTCGGCGCTCGCATGGTCGGCTCCGTTAGCGACGGCTTCTTTGATTTTGCCCTCGACAGCGTGCTCAATGTCGTTGCTAGCCTTTCGCTTGTAGTCCCTAGGTACTTGCCGCAAGGCTTCCCAAATATATCGATCCGTTAGTGTGGGTTCGAATGGATCTTTACCGTTCATAGCTTGCCCAAACTTCCTCGTTTTGTCTTGGCTTTAGACTATTGCACCTGGGAGAAAAACCATTCATTTTTTTAAAAAAACTAGGGTTAAATTTTCATCACAACTAATGCAATAAATCGGGTCAAGCAAAGAATTAATTAGCGTTCGCGCATGTTTCTAGGTAAACTAGTCAGGTTGAGCGTAATTCCGTCGTTCAACTTGTGTAAGTGGCTTAGGCAACTTTGCTAACTTATGCCGACAAGTGATCTTGGGTAGGGGATTCCCTACGGTAAACGAAAGGCTAAAAATCATGGCAGGAGTATGCCAAGTTACTGGTGCCGGTCCAGGCTTCGGTAACAGCATTTCCCACTCACACCGTCGCACCAAGCGTCGGTTTGATCTAAACATTCAGAAGAAGACTTACTGGGTTCCTTCTTTGAAGCGCAACGTTACTCTAAACCTCTCAACAAAAGGCATGAAAGTAATTGACGCCCGTGGAATCGATTCAGTAATCGCTGAACTTATTGCGAGAGGAGAGAAGTTCTAATGGCAAAGGCACAAGATGTTCGCCCAATCATCAAACTTCGCTCAACAGCAGGTACTGGCTACACATACGTAACCAGAAAGAATCGTCGTAACGATCCTGATCGCATGGTTCTAAAGAAGTATGACCCAATTGTTCGCAAGCACGTAGAATTTCGCGAGGAACGTTAATGGCTAAGAAAAGTAAAATCGCTCGCAACAAGCAGCGTGAAGCAGTAGTAGAACGTTACGCTGAAAAGCGTCTCGAACTAAAGAAGACTCTAGTTAACCCAAATGCTTCCCCTGAGGAGCGTGAAGCAGCGCGTCTAGGACTCCAGAAGCTTCCACGTAACGCAAGCCCTGTAAGGCTTCGTTCCAGGGATGCTATCGACGGTCGTCCACGCGGTGTACTAAGCAAATACGGTATTTCTCGTGTGAGATTCCGTGACATGGCACACCGAGGCGAATTGCCGGGTATTACTAAGTCAAGCTGGTAATCTGCAATTGCCTAAGAATGCATTGTTTGATTAGGCAAAGTAACCGGCCTTTTGGCAAATTAATTCAATAGTCCTAGGAGGACAAAAATGGCTGAAACAGTAACCAAGACTGAGCTTGTTGCTAAGGTAGCAGCAGCTACCGGCGAGAGCCAGGCAGCAGTTGGCCGCGTACTTGATGGCGTGTTTGCTGCAATCGCAGAGACCGTTGCTAAGGGCGGAAAGGTAACCATCCCGGGCTGGTTGAGCGCAGAGGTTGTTGCAACCGCAGCTCGCACCGGTCGTAACCCAGCTACTGGCGCAGAGATTCAGATCCCTGCAGGCAAGCGTGTAAAGGTGTCCGCTGGCAGCAAGCTAAAGGCAGCTGCTAAGTAACATTAGCTATAAAGATGAGGAGTGGTTCTTACCGCTCCTCATTTGCTTTTAAGCTGGAATGATGGACCTCAAATTGATTAAAGGATTGCTCCCACTGGTAGCAATTGCCTGGGTCATTTTTGGGGTCTATATGTTGGTGACTCTTGCTGCTGATGTGTACGGTAAATCGCCTACCGATTCGGATTTCGGGTGGGAGATTTGGTACTACGCGGCCGGAACAGATATCGGCCAAGCTTGGTTTATTTCGACAGCCGTGATGATTGTTGTATCGGCAGCTCTTCCCACTATCGCCGACAAACCAGAAATAGTAGGCAGTAAGAATGCTTCCCGACAAAAATTTCTTTATTTTGTTGGTGGAATTGCAATTTTGCTTCCTTTGGATCGGATGTTCAGGACCATAATTTCCGTGGGTGCACCCGATAACCCCACCCCGGCATGGCTCCTAACCGGAAGGATTTTACCGCCCGAGCCTGTATTCCCTGATCTGTTGTTAGTTTGGGACTTTTCACTTTACTGGTTTGTTCTGCTTTTGGGCCTGCTTATCTGTATTTTTTATAGTCGACTCCGAAGGAGCGACAATGCTTCTGCCGCAGCCCTAAAAACACTTATCAATTGGCCTTCCATTGGTTTACTGATAATAGTTTTTGTATTTGCCGGTTTTGGTTTCTTGCAGTATTACCAAGTGTTCTCATTCCCTATTGGAGTATCGCTATTCTTTGTTTGGCTTCTGGTAATTCCGGTGATTACAAGAAGAATTTGGATTATTACTCTTAAGGGTCTATTTATTGGAACGTTCTTGGTGGCTGTATCGCCATACCTAGTCTTTTTCACACCGATTTATCGTTGGCTTTTAGAAGTTCCCTCACTGCTATTACTACTTCCACTTGGTTTGATGTATTTGGGCTGGAGGTTTTTCACTGGTCTCAGCAGTAGTGAATATTCTCTGGGACAAAAAACAACAGCACTTGCTGTGGTTGTTGCGAGTCTAGCTGGCTTTGGTGCATTAGTTTCCCTAAGCAATACACTTTTGGTTTCTGACTGGTTTTCAGCGCTTGGCCGTGACTGGATGCCAGATTTGCTATCCGATCAACAGAGCGCGGGTGTATGGATATTTGTAATCTCAGCCTCGCTGGCCCTGTTTGGCAGTATGGTAATTAGGTTTGGGAAAAGACGGGAGAATCTGATTGGTTGAACTAAGCGATGCACAGAATAAGATTCTTGCTGAAGTTGTTTCCACCAGAGAAAACTTCTTTATCACCGGTCGAGCAGGTACCGGAAAATCTACTCTCCTTAGCGCACTCTTGGACCGAGTTATAGGAAATGTGGCCGTGGTTGCGCCTACTGGAATTGCAGCTCTAAATGTCGGTGGGCAGACCATCCACTCATTTTTCAGATTTCCCATAGGTGTGCACTCTAGACCTCACCGTTTATCTGATGAAACTAGGGATATGCTCGCCCGCTTGGACACCCTATTTATTGATGAAATCTCGATGGTTCCCGCGGATCTTGTGGACGGTATAGACAACACTCTCAGAAGAGCAAAACGTCGTTCGATTCCATTCGGTGGGGTGCAGATTGTAATGTTTGGTGACCCTTATCAGCTATCGCCGGTACCCCCGAGTAATGAAGCTGAGATTGCCTACTATAAAACAAATTACAAGTCACTCTGGTTCTTTGATGCGAAAGTCTGGCAAGACGCCCCGATCAAGACAAGAGAATTGACTATGATTCATCGACAGAATGATTCTCATTTCCGCGAGTTACTGAACGCAATCAGATACCGCACTTTAGACGCTGAGGGTGCTGCAGAAATAAACGCGTATGGCGCTAGGCCAGTGCCTGAACCCGCACCAATAACCTTGGCCACTCGCAATGACATTGTCGACCGAATTAATAACGAAAAAATGGCTAGCTTGCCAGGACTGCCACAAACATTCTCGGCCGAAGTTGAAGGTGAGTTTGGGGTGGTATATCCGGTAGATAAAGTGCTTGGTTTGAAGGTTGGTAGTCGAGTGATGTTTGTCCGTAATGACCCTAACGGCAGGTGGGTCAACGGCACCTTAGGCGAAGTTACTCAAGTCAAAGGGATCTTGAAAGTGCAGATTGACGACGACGATGAAGTCAGTGTTGAACCTGCCATCTGGGACAAATACAAGTTTGAGCTGGATGAAGAAGGCAGAATAAACCGAGAAGTTGTTGGGCAGTTCAAGCAGGTTCCTCTCCGTCCCGCCTGGGCCGTAACCATTCACAAGTCTCAGGGGCAAACTCACGATTCAGCGGTAATCAATTTAGGTGCTGGTGCATTTGGCGCGGGGCAGACCTATGTAGCAATCTCTCGACTGCGCTCTTTAGAGGGCCTCTACTTGAGTAGACCACTTCGGCCGCAAGACCTAATTACCGATAGCCGAGTATCAGAATTTATGAATAACTTCTAAGTGAATGCTTAGCTAAGCGCAGCTAATTTTGCTGCAGACATTTCTTGGAATAGATCAGTGTTTAGTTGGTAGGCCACAAGAACTTCATCAACCACACGGTTCTGTTCCTCAAGGTCCCAGCCGATGTTATCCAGATTGTCGCGGTAAGTAACTTTGAATTCACGAGGGTTTTCGATTCCTTCAAACATATAAAATTCAACACCGGCTTTTTCAAAACCAAAGAAGCGTTGCATGCGCCCTTTAATAATCTGCCCACCGGATAAATCACCGAGGTAACGGCAATACTGGTGAGCGATAAGACCGCCAGCCCAGTCATCGAGTGACTTAATGCGCTCAACGTAGCGAACTGTTGCTGGAAGCGGAGTAATTAGGTTTCGCCAATCTTCACCGAGCAGGTGTTCTAGATCTGCCACCAAAGATGGAATTCTGATTAGCTCAGGAAAATTGAATTTTGCAATTTCTGGATTGTCTTTTAGTTCATCCATGCGCTCTTCGATTGCTTCATATATGAAGTAGTGCTGGGCAACTAGTTCGATGTAGTCTTCACGCGTTCCATTGCCGCGCATCAAATCTTCCATGAAACCGGAATGTTCACTATCGCCATGGGCAGACCATGTGCGTTCTTTGAGTGTTTCGGAAAATAAGGCTGTTTCAGTCATTTGTTTTAACTCGCTTCGTCCAACTCCTAAGTTTAGCCTTACCTAATAAACCCTTCAATACTCATTTTTGTAATGATATGGACTACATTACAATTCATCTAACTAACTTCTAATCGACGATGAAGGGGGTGGGTAAATTTAAGAGTTCCAATAATCCGAAATTCTCCGGGCGCAGAATTTTTCCTACATATGCCATCCGGCGACCAAGGCTGGTTAAATCCATCGACAAGGCTCTGCATGATGCTAGGGTCGTCATTCTAGAAGCTCCGGCCGGCTCAGGTAAGTCTGTGGCGCTAGCAGAATGGGCAACCACCTGGCAAGGCAGTGAGCACACTCTTTGGGTAACTATGGATTTATCTATGAGCCATCAGTTCGGTTTCTGGTCGAGGTTAATTGATGAATTTAAAACAATAGATTTTGTTAACGACTCTTCGAAACTTCTTGAAATTGAAGTTACCAAGGAGAACGTTGCACATGTGCCATTTTTACTTGCATCAGCCCTGAACTCTATAGCAGAGGGGGTTCTACTCGTTTTGGATGAGGGAGAATTCGCCGAGGATGAAAATATTCCTGCGGACCTTGTCAGATTGATAGAGCATACGACTTCTTTGAAAATCCTTTCCACCGCAAATTCTTTAAGAGGGCACACACGCCAACTTGTTATCAACAGTGACACGGTAATTATTGGCGCAAGGGATCTTGCTCTAAATGAATCCGAAATTGAAGAAGTGCTCAGTGCAGATCTAGGCAAAGAGTCTTTAGCTCTTGTCGGTTTAATCATTGAATTAGGTGGCAACATATCCAGTGTTGTCAGGATGATTACCCAGGAACTTAAGAACACCGAGTTTGACTCTTGGGAGTCGACGGTTCGAGAGATAGTCGCTTCCTACTTTGAAGTAAACGTTCTCAATAAAATAGATAGCCCGGAACTTCATAGCTTCATTATCGGGACTTCATTGATAGGCGAAAGTGAGCTCACCGCTGAGTTGGCTTCGGAACTTATGCAAATCGCGCCTGAAAAAGCATTAGAGACTATTGAGAAACTGAACAACCTCGGCTTCGGTACTTGGCGACCAAATCTGTACAATAAACCTTTCCGCTACCACAAAGTCCTACTGAACCAGTTAGCCAGTGAGAATGTTTCGTTGCAACTAGAGGAAACAAATCGAATCCACAGTATCATCTGTGATTGGGAAATGAACCAGCAGCGACCAGACTTGGCTTTCGTGCACGCAATAAAGGCGGGCAACATAGATAAGTTGAAGGAAATCATTACAAGGCACTTCTTGTCTTTCAACCCGAAAATAGACGCTAACATCATCAGAGCTTTCGACCTCTTACCTGCAAACATTGTGGAAAACGATGTCACACTGCTATTTTTCAGAGCCGTTATTAGAATTCGCAAAAAAGAAACACAAATCGCTAGCAGAAGAGACTTTATCGCCGCCACAACCTTAATTGAAAACCTAATGGGCGAAGCAACTCAACTGGAAGCGCTACTGTACGAAGCCATAATCCAGATGGCCTATCGCATAAATGGACAGTGGGGCCAACTTGGGCCCCGGCTACATGTGCTCGAGAAAATGCTGAAAGAATTAGTACTTTTGCCTTTGCAAGACTGGGAAAAAGGATTAATTGAAAAGTCTCACCAGATTCTCTCAATAAATTATCTGAGTTACCGTAACTACCAGAAAGCCATTGAACAAGCTGAATATTCTTTGCAGTGGCTGGATGAATCAAGGACTCCGGAAGAAGTCCATGGTAGTTCTCGAAGCATTGTGGCATACGGAGCCCTTATGGTCGGGGATGTCGCCGTCGCTAAATCTTCATTCGAACTGGCTAGACAACAACAAATTCCTTATGGCTGGAAAGAAGGAGGATACGGCAACAACTACCAAATTGCGGAAATTATGTTCGCTTTGGAGGAGAACAATCTTGAAATTGCTGCGAAGCATCTTCATATACTTGAGAACCGCGGCCCAATCTTGGTGAACTGGACAGGTTTTGTGCAGGCAAAAGCTATTTATCTAATGCTCGAAAAGGGAGCACGCTACTCAAATGGATATTTAGTTGATCAAGTAGTTCGCTTTAATGCGGCGAATCCTTGGTCTGAGGAATCCAAGCAAGCTCTGCTTGCTGATTGGTGCATGATCCTAGCTTCCGTGGGTATGTCATCCCTCGGGACAGAGCGTATTCAAATGCTCGATAGAAAAAACCCTTGGGCAGCTACTGCGCTCAATTACCTCGATGTCTCTTTAGGTAAGTTTGATGTTGGAGCAACTGGGGCCATGCAACTAGCAGTAGATGAGCGTGTTCCTATTCGCTTGAGAGTGCAAAACAGCCTCACTGCAGCCGCGGCGATGTGGGCCAAAGATGAAAAAGACCTCGCTCTTGAAATATATCAAGCAAGTAATGCGGCATCACTTCAACACCAGATAACCCTCCCGTACCGCTTTTTGCCCAAGAAGATGAGTGAGGAACTTCACGATCACTGGGTTAAGAGATTCGATATTCCTTACAATGCTGAGGAACGAAAAATTGCCAATATTTGGAGGATGGGTGTTGCCCAGTCTTTCCTTACAGAAATTAAACTGACTAATAGGGAAAAAGATGTTCTTAAGGCCCTGATGAGAGATTTAACACTTCAAGAAATTGCTGAAGAACTCTTTATCTCACCAAACACCGTGAAAACGACACGCAGTAGTTTGTACCGAAAGCTGGAGGCCAGTAATAAATCCGAGGCCATCACAACAGCCCTAAGTCACGGAATTATCTAGAAAGTTAACACTCTGTAAATAATAGGGTGAATTTAAGGGTGAATACTTCGCTGACTACACCCTTGTAATTCTCGTGGTGGGCAGAATTGACTCTGGTTATTTCTCTTACTTGAGGTGGTGTATGAGTACTGCAAATTCGCGAGGAGCAAAAAGGCGCTCCGAAAAACACGAATTTAAGAAGAAACGCATATTCAGGGCACTATCAATAGCCCTAACCGCACTCCTCGCTTTTCCCACTGCTTTCCTTGCTGGTGGGAACTTAATTGCCGCCGCTGACGGTGGCATTAGAGCGGTGCTGGAAATCGATAAGTACACCTCAGAGCCAGCTACTAAGATTGCCTACTCTGGCGACCAAGTTGTTTTTACCCTAGAAGTTGGTTGCCAGTCGCAGGAAATACATTGTTGGGATGCTGTGCTCACTGACACGATTCCAGCACCGCTCGTACTTGATGATGTCTTTTACTCTTCTGACGGTGATTTTCCCGACCCAATAATTGAAAAAGTTGGTAACGGCTTCACTGCTACTTTCCAGGACCAGGCACCTGCTTCCCCTGGAATGATTGGTCTTCAGGCCGGGCACGGTTTTGTTTTCACAGTAATTACAACGCTTCCTGCGAATCATACGATTACTACTCCAGAAGTATTAACAAATAACGCAACACTAACTTCAACCAATCCCGAAGTTCAGGATGACAGTGGTAGCGACACGGTAGAGATTCGCTACAAAAACCTACTGAAGGCATCAATAAATAAGGAATATTCTGCTGATGAACTCGTAGCAGGTGGCGAAGGGGCCGCGTTCACTCTTGTTTACGCGAATGCTTCCAACGCTTCCGTGAATACGCTGACCGTTAGCGATCCAGTAGCCCCAAGCAATCCGTTTGAGTATCTAGAATTCGCTGGTTTTACAGGTGCAAGTATTTTCCCTGAAGGTGCAGATCAAGTCGAAGTGACCTTGAGACTTGACGGCGGGACGGAAGTAGTTTTCCCAACTGCCGCTACGTTGCCTAGTAACGCAGGGATTTTAGCTGCGCTAACGCCAGCGACCTTGGCAGATATCGTCGGTTTCGACCTGCAATTTTCTAGTGTCGCAGCGGGTGAAAACATTCTTCCAGGTGGAGATGCAGGTAGTGTCACTGTGGCAGTTTCCCAGCGCGCGGATGTGGCTAATATCTCCTCGGCACTTTCTATTCCGAACGTTGCTAGCGCCATTGTGAGCAAAATCGGGGAACCAGATTCTGCTCCTGTTACTGACAATGACACGATTCTGGTTGCTCCAAAGAGTGTTAATGTGACTGCCGGGAAGCGCTTTGTTAATAGCTCCGGTACCGATGTGACAAACATCATTGCTGGCGAGAAGGCCTCGGCCATTCTTACAGCAACTGGTGTTTCAAACATCCCTTTGGATTCGCTAACTATTTCTGATCCTCCAATTTCAGGCACCGGTGCGACCTTTACTGAACAGGGAGTGAAGTTTGAAGGGTTTGGGCTAAATGGAAACGGCCTGATTCCCGCGGCTGGTATTCCAACCGGAGTCACCGGAGCTTCGCTTACCCTCTACCTGAGTGATGCAAGTAGCGTAGTTCTTTCAACGCCTTCAGGACTTACATTAGACGCAACTGGAATCACAGTTTCCTTACCAGGACTCGCGGCTGGTGTCGCAATCGACGGTTTCTCACTCACGGTTTCAGGGAGTGATATCCCTGGCAACGCAGTGCTAAATGTGCCTTACCAGTTCACAGAAACGCTTAACACCACCAGAGACATAACGAACACGGCACAGGCAAGTGCAACCTCTGACATCCTCTCAGCAACATCAGCGCAGGTAAGTGACTTACTTACAGTTATTGAACCAAGAGTAGATTCTGTAGTCCGTAAGGAACTGTTCCCGAACCAGGTTTGGGATTTGGCTGGCTCCACATTCACCGCAGGTTTGGTCGGCCGTCTTGATGGCGCGGATGGAACCTCACTTTCCACAATCCCGGTCACAGAATTTACAATTGAAGACTCAATAGATGTTCCCGGAAACCCTAGTGGCGCCAGTGTTTGGGATACTGCTTACGCACCAGTGACTGTTCGTCCTGTGCCGGTGCCCAATGGAGTTCAAGCCAATGTTCAAGTACTCAGTAGCGATGGAGTGACTTGGATTAGTGCAGGAATTTACACCAGTGTTGTTCCAGAAATTGATTTGAACGCAGTTGCCGGATTTACCGGTCCGGCCAAGGGTGTGAAGGTTGTCTATACAGCAATTGCACCGGCCACCGAACTTCCAGTATTCAATGAACGCTACCGCCTTGTTATTGAATTCGAAGGGACAGCATCCGGTACCGCACCGGGCGCATACACTAACTGTGCAGTTTCAAGCCCGGTAGGGGATTCATCCCTCGGCGATATCGTTGATCTAACTTTGCAACCTAATGCTGACCGATGCAAGGACTTCACTGTTGTTGGAGCACCTATTGGAACTGATCCCGGGACTACTCCTCCCGGAGCCGTTCTGGTTCCTTTAGTTTCTACTGATAAGAATTGGACCATCGATGGCGCAAACGAGAATGCTAAAACTCAGCAGGCTCCAATATGGGTGCCAGAGTCGGGTGTTCGCCCAGTTTTCGGGCTGACCGTTGGTGCTGAGAACTCCTCCGATTTCATTTCTATTAATTCACTTAGCCTGCTAGAACCCGCGCTACCTGTTGCAGCACATCCGCAGACTAATCCTTTTGAATACATCAAGATAAACTCCTTCAGTGCAATTACGCTTCCTGAAAATGCGAATATTTCCTCACTAACTGTTGAGCTTTTCGAAAACGTCAATGGCGTATCTCCTGTTTACACAGCTGCAGGTCATACGACAGTTAGTAATCTGCTCACTGATGTAAACGCTTACTTGTCCGGCACTGATGGTGCGAAAGTGATTCAGTTTAAGATTACCCTCGGTTCAAACAGTCCATACATTCAACCCTGGACAGGGGTGAAGGCCAGACTGGTCGTGCAGGTGAGAGAAACCACTGCCAGTGATGGCACTCCGATTACTAGTGAAAACTACCCTGAACTGCTTACCTCGGGTGGAATCAATGCAGACAATACTATTTCTGCATATGGACTAATGGACCCAAGCGATGAACCGGTACTGGTTTATGCCAACCACACCGTGAAACTGCGGGCACTTTCAGCACAAGAAGTTTCTGTCAAGGCATTCAAGTCCATATCCCCCAGCTCCGCAACACTATTTTCTGCAGATCCGGATCGGAGATTCCAGGTAGTTATCCGAGCGAATAGGTTTGCTCCGACAGATTCTGTACCTAACTTGGGTAGTTACAGTGCGCCTATCACCATGACTCTGGAAGACATCAAGCCTGAATTCTGGAACATGTTTGAACTTGCGGATATCACTAGGATTATCGGAAAGCCTAGTGGATGGACAACTGATGTTAGGTTCAAGATTGAATACCGAGTCGGTGGAACCTTCTCCGGAATCGGTTCGGGAGCTACCTACGATTCCACAGGCAGCGCTTGGCTTGAAGCAGATGGCGCACCAGTAGACGGATGGTCAGTGCCGGCAGGCAATACACCAGCACTTCCTGCAGGAGTGAACGTTGCACCAGCTGGTTACACTTTTGCAGACGTAACCGGTATGAGGATTACTTTCTGGAGCACAAACCCCGATGTTGCGCTTCCTGATAGAAGCACCAGCACCACCAGCCTTAGTGGCTATGGACAGCAGGCAACGCTATCATTCAAACTGCGGTCTACATACCGCAGCAACAACACAATCCCTGCTGATGGTACTCAGATTGTCAATACGGTTAGTGCTTCCACAGCTAACGCTCAAGGAAATACTGCCACCGATAATGCAAACGCTACATTCCAAGTAAGTAATGCAACTACCGGAGCAGTGATTACAAAATCACCAACCGGACTGGTTCTCCCCGGTGGCGCTGAAATCAACTACAGGCTCACTTTTGAAAACACGGGTACAACCGTGATGCAAAATTTGGTCGTAGTTGACACGATTCAGTGCGTGGCAGGAAAGCCGAACCTTGTATGGGATCCCGTGGTAGCTATTGGGCAGCTTGGAGTATCAGTCACCCCAACAACTGCGACCGGTGTAACCCTCGATCCAAATCTTCTCGGCTTCGTTTACGATTCTGATTGCACCACCGGAACTAACAGGGTCACGATTACTTTCCCAGCAGGGGATGTTCTTTACCCTGGTCAAAAGGTGACTGTGGAGTTGCCACTGATTGTTCGTCAGGGTCATGAGCCAACTAACAACAGTCCGAGCACCTATCCTGATGGCGTCTTTTACAACACTTACCACTTCGAGTACACGGATGCACTAGGAAGCTACTCCGTTGCTCCGGTCAGGGCATCTGTTGCTGTTCTTACCCAGCAGGGATATTGGTATTCAAAATATGTTCGCGAAGTTGTTGAACCTGGCGAGAAACTCAGTGGTCGTCAAGGTACTTGTACCGGAGACGAAGAAGAATACTTGAACAGCACTTCCCCCTGGTTTGAGCGCACTCCTTGCATTGTGGTTACCAAGGCCGGAGGAACTGCAGAGTGGAGGCTCTGGCTCTCAAACGTGGGCAATCTACCCACACAGAAGATGGTGGCAGTAGATGTGCTACCTACTCCTGGGGATGTTGGTATCACTACCGCTCTTTCCACTATTTCCCGAGGTACAGAGTTTGAGTCAATACTAAATAACGATTTCAGAATTGTTTGGAACACTGCTACGGAAGGCACTTACCGCATCCTGTATCAGACTGTGAATAATGACGGCTGTGTGCTTACAGGTGGAGTGAATGAGGTAGATCCGTTCTCAGCAGAATGTGCTGATTGGGAGAGTAACTTCGATAGCATCCGCGGCATTCCATCTGAGTTAGCTAAGGTGACGGCACTTAGATTTGAATTCGAATGGGATCCTTCCGTCGGGCTATTGCAGCCGGGCGAAAGCGTGCAGATCTTCTACACCACAACCACTCCTATCCAGCTTCCTAGCGGGGTTGATCCTGAAGATTACCCTGTTTCCTGGAACTCAATTGGTGGATGGGCCCAAACAGTTTCCGGTGGAAGTTACCAATACTTCCGAACTGCTCCGCTGAAAGCAGGTATCGCATATACCCTCCCAGATGAGGCAGTAACTCCTCCGGGGCTTCCAGATACCGGTTTTGGTAATGATCCAACCTCAGCCATGTCGCTTTCATTCGGACTGATTGGTTTTGGCGCTGTACTTATTAGTGCGCAATCATTCAGCAAATCAAGAAAGCGGAGAATTACCTTCAAGAAACGTGGCTAGCGGTTCTGGTAGGAGAGCCGCTGAAGCTCCGAAGCTTAAAAAGTCAGCAAAACCGCTCATAGTTATTGGCGAAATTCTAATTATGAGCGGGATGTTCGTGGCCGGTTTTGTCGGCTGGTCGGGCTTTCAAGAAAACGCGATTGCTGCATCCCAGGGTGAAGTAGCTACAGAAGTCAATCAACGCTGGCAAAATGATCAGTCCACTCCCACTTGGGATGTCCCGCCAAAAGAGGGCGATGATTTAGCGATTATTGAAATTCCGAAGTTTGGTGAGGATTATCGCAGAGTAATCGTTGAGGGTGTGAGCTTGGCTGTGCTTAATGATCCGCGTAGCGGGGTCGGTCACTACCCCGATACAGCTAAACCAGGTGAGGTCGGCAACTTTTCTCTCGCCGCCCACCGCTATGGCAACGGCGGACCTTTCAGGCAGTTGGATAAATTGAAGTTCGGAGACGAAATAAGGATTACTCACGGTGAAACAACCTGGGTATATAGGGTGATTTGGTCTACTGTGGTTACGCCACAAGACGTCTATGTCCTCGACGCAGATGATGATAGATCGACCATAACCCTAACAACTTGCACCCCCATGTGGACATGGGAAAACCGACTTGTGGTGCGCGGTGAACTTTATGAGGTGGAAGGAGGTATTGGATAATGTTTTATTTCATTTGGCAGAAAATGAGTGTCAGCAAACCGGTTAGGCTACTTGTGGTCGCAGCTGCGGCGATTCTTTTAGTGGCTCTTATTTGGTTTGTGCTTTATCCGCTAATTGATTTACTCATTGCACAAAGTCAGGGAACTGTAATTTCTTAGTGCTCGCTGAACGGGATTCCAAGTTTTTCGCAAGCCGCACGGTATAGAAATACCACAGCTTTACGAATATCGGGACGCTCATTCACTTCGATAGTCCAAGGGATTTCACCGCTTGATGACTGCACAGCTTCCGGGTCTGTTTCGCTGCTGTACTCCCAGTAGCCCGCACGTTCATCCAAACCCACCATGGTGGCAGACTGGGCATACTGGTCGAGGAATGCCCGAACGATCGTTAGCGAATCACCGGTGTGATCGTCATTCATGTGGTGGAGCACTGCCTGGATAACTTCTGGGGAGAACTCAGTCAATTAGAAACCTTTCAAGTGATCGTTTAAAAAAAGCACGCTTCGCGAATAGGCAAGCTGGGCCGCTGAAACGTCTACCTTGTCGGTTATGGCCGCATTGGCGAAATTGTGCTTTACGTCGCGATATATATGGTTTACGACGGTTGTTTTAGCATCTAGGAGCCGATGCACGAAGGCGTCTGTCTCGTCTGTGGGTGTCCAAGGGTCATCCTCAACAATATGGAGCATTACCGGCGCTGGAATAATGCCGTGAGATGCGTCGTCGAGGATTGAATAATAGGCGATAACCGCATCGGCGATACCCAGCTGCGCAGCACCGAGCGCTAACCAGCCACCAAGGCTAAAACCTAGAAAACCTACCCGGGAGCTTCCCGATGCTCGAGCATCTTCCACGATACGAACGATTGCAGCTAGAGCAGCGTCAGCATTGAGTTGATCTACTAGGGATTCGGCACTAGCGTCACTTAGTGTTGCAACCCCACCGAAAAAGTCCGGCACTGCCACGTAGTATCCCTGGTTAGCGATTGCCTGAGCCAGTGGCGCTAGCGGCTCAAGCCTGCCATACCAGTCGTGTAGGACAAGCACAAGAGGGTCTCCGGCAACACCGTAATAATTGGTGATTCCGCCGTTTTCTATTTCAAAAATGTCCTGCAAACGGGTCCTCTTTCTTGAAACTTGCTGATGCTTATCATCTGTTTCGAGCGGGTGACGGGAATCGAACCCGCGCTACCAGCTTGGGAAGCTGGAGTTCTACCATTGAACTACACCCGCAAATATTCACTATCCACCCTAAGTCAAGTTCGGTGCTTTTGTCTTTACTAATTATGCTGGAACTGTGTTGTTATCTGACAGGGACATAAAGCAGGAAATTGCGACTGGGCGAGTGGGTCTCGATCCTTTAGACGAATCAATGCTGCAGCCGTCCAGTTTCGATGTGCGCTTAGACCGCTTCTTTAGGCTTTTCGATAATCACAAGTATCCTGTTATCGATCCTTCCGCACCTCAGCCAGAACTTACCCGCCTTATCGAGTGCGCCGCAGACGAAGCTTTTGTGCTTCACCCAGGTGAATTCGTGCTCGGCGCTACCTTTGAGGCGGTGACTCTGCCTGACGATATAGCCGCTCGGCTTGAGGGAAAGAGTTCGCTAGGTCGCCTTGGGCTACTCACTCATTCAACCGCAGGTTTTATCGATCCCGGGTTTTCTGGCCACGTGACTTTAGAGCTTAGCAACGTGGCTACTCTGCCAATTAAACTTTGGCCGGGGATGAAGATCGGACAACTCTGTTTCTTCCGTCTTTCCAGTCCAGCCGAAAAACCTTACGGTTCTGGAGAATACCAATCAAGATATCAAGGACAGCGTGGCCCCACGGCTTCTCGTTCTTGGCAGAACTTTTACCGTACCGACGTTTCCGTTACGGATGCCGGTTCTAAAGGCGAATAGCTAGCGAACTGCCTTCACTGGAATCATCATTACCATTCCTACGGCAATTACAACCAGAATTCCAAGGATACCGAACATGGTCGAAGCTGTCATAGCAATAAATACTGCCCAGAGTGTTGAGGACATGAAGTTAGCTACGCGTCCAGTGGTTGCATAAAGACCGAAGACCTCACCTTCCATGCCGGCAGGAGTAACTCTGGCGAGTAGAGAACGACTTGCGGACTGTGCTGGGCCAACAAAGAGGCAGAGCACCAAGCCAAACACCCAAAATATAATCTTGCCCTGATTAGCGAGAAAGAATACTAGGAGTCCAGAAATAATCATTCCACCTAGTGCGGTCATAATAACTGCACGTGGACCGAACTTGTCATCCATTCGCCCACCGATGATTGTGGATATCCCGGCAACTAGATTGGCGGCAATACCAAACATGATTACTTCGTTCGTGGAAAACTTGAAGCCTTGGGCGGCAATTATTGCGCCGAATGCAAATACTCCAGCGAGACCGTCTCGGTAGACAGCGCTCGCAATCAGGAACCATGCGGTCTGGCGGGAACTCTTCCACAGCTTCTTGATGCTCTGGAATAGGAGAACATAACTCTTAAAGAATGAGACTCGCTCATAGTCTGGATTTGGATCCATTTCTGGAACCCAAAGCACGAATGGGATCATGAAAATGACTGCCCAGACTGCGCAACCAACAGCGATTAGTCGATAGGCCATCCCGTTTGAGGTGTCCATTCCGAACCAGTCAAACGAGTTGAGAAGCACCACGATGACCATGGCGACAATACCGCCGATGTAGCCCATGCCCCAACCGAGTCCGGAGACTTTACCGACAGTTTTAGGTGTGGCAACCTGAACAACCATAGCGTTATAGTTGACGCCTGCCAGGTCGGAGAAAATGCTTCCGAGGCTAACAATTGCGATACCGATTAGGAAGTATCCGGGGATTGCCTCAATAAAGTAGAGAGCAGCCATTGAGAGTATTAGGCCGGTTGTGTAAATAAGTAGCCAACGTTTGCGCTTTCCTGCAGCATCTGCACGCTGTGCGAGCACCGGAGCGATAAACGCGATTAAAAGACCGGCAATTGTGGTTGCAAAACCGAATGTGCTTGCCAGTCCCGCAAGAGCGGATTCCTTTAGCGGATTATCGTCAGCAAGCGCTGCCAAGCTGGGGTCAATAAAAGCGTCGCTGGTTAGATACAGCGATGTAAACACGAAAGTGAGAATTACGGTGTTGAATGGCTGGGTCGCCCAGTCCCAGAATGCCCACGACCAAATTTGCTTCTTGGGAATGATCTTTCCCTCTTGGAGGTCAAGTCCTATCGCTATCGCGTCAGTATCTGTGTGCACAGAGGGCACCTTAATTTCGCTGAATTCTTTATCCGACACCTATCTCTGCTCCTTTGCCGAAGTGGTCATCACTCTATGAAGAATAGCGCAGGATGGGTGTTATTCTTAGCAAAATGGCCATCAGTGGGTTAATTTCAGATTAAACCTGAAAGTTGAGTGTGAATGACTCAAGTTTGATTAAAAAACTTGACTTAAGCATCAAAAAAAGTAAACTTGAGTCAGTATTACTCAAGTATTTAGTTATTTAGTAATTTTCGAAGCCGCAGGAAAAGCGAAAGCTCCAAATCAAAACGGCTCTCGGATTTTGAAAGGATTTTATATGTCACGTGCTGTAGGTATTGACCTCGGAACCACCAACTCAGTAGTTTCTGTACTGGAAGGTGGAGAACCAACCGTTATTGCAAACGCGGAAGGTTCTCGCACAACCCCATCGGTTGTTGCATTCACAAAGGATGGCGAGGTGCTTGTCGGTGACACCGCTAAGCGTCAGGCTGTCACCAACGTAGACAACACCATTTCATCGGTAAAGCGCCACATGGGCACCGACTGGAAGGTAAACATTGATGGTAAGGATTACACCGCACAGGAAATTTCTGCTCGTATTCTTACCAAGCTGAAGCACGATGCTGAAAGCTATCTAGGTGAGAAAGTAACGGATGCTGTAATTACAGTTCCCGCATACTTCAACGACGCTGAGCGCCAGGCAACTAAAGAAGCAGGCGAGATTGCCGGTCTAAACGTGCTTCGTATCGTAAACGAACCAACCGCTGCAGCTCTTGCATACGGTCTTGATAAAGGTAAAGAAGACGAACTCATTCTTGTATTTGACCTAGGTGGTGGAACTTTTGACGTCTCCCTCCTTGAGGTGGGTAAAGATGAGGATTTCTCAACCATTCAGGTTCGCGCCACCGCTGGAGACAATCGCCTTGGTGGGGATGACTGGGATCAGCGCTTAGTCGAGCACCTTATCCAAGAGTTCAAGAAATCATCCGGTGTGGATGTTTCTGGAGACAAGATTGCACTGCAGCGCCTTAAGGAAGCTGCCGAGCAGGCAAAGAAAGAGCTATCCAGCAAGCTAACTACTCAGGTGCAGCTACCATATTTCGCACAAACCGAATCTGGTCCGGCTAACCTTGATGCAACAATTAGTCGCGCACAGTTTGAAGCGATGACTTCTGACTTGGTTGATCGCACTCGTAAACCATTTGAGGACGTAATTAAGGAAGCCGGAGTAAAGGTTTCTGAGATTTCACACGTTGTACTGGTCGGTGGATCTACCCGTATGCCAGCGATTGTTGAGCTTGTGAAGAAACTAACCGGAGGTAAGGAACCAAATAAGGGTGTAAACCCTGACGAGGTTGTTGCAGTGGGTGCTGCACTTCAGGCAGGTGTCCTGAAGGGTGAGCGTAAAGACGTTCTGCTTATTGACGTGACACCACTATCCCTCGGAATCGAAACCAAGGGTGGCATAATGACTAAGCTGATTGAGCGTAACACCGCTATCCCTATCAAGAAATCGGAAGTTTTCACCACTGCTGAAGACAACCAGCCATCCGTGGCTATTCAGGTTTTCCAGGGTGAGCGTGACTTTACTCGCGACAACAAGGCACTCGGCACTTTCGAGCTGACCGGCATTGCCCCTGCTCCGCGCGGTCTTCCGCAGATTGAAGTTACTTTCGATATCGATGCCAACGGAATCGTGCAGGTATCCGCTAAAGATAAGGGCACCGGCAAAGAGCAGACGATCACAATCACCGGTGGATCGGCTCTAAGCAAGGATGACATCGACCGAATGGTGAAAGAAGCTGAAGAGCACGCATCTGAAGACAAGAAGCGTCGTGAGGCTGCAGAAGCCCGAAACAACGCTGAGGTTCTTTCATACTCCATTGAGAAACTACTCAGTGACAACGCTGATAAGCTCCCGGAAGATGTGAAGTCCGAGGTTCAAGCAGACCTTGACTCACTAAGAGCAGCCCTTGCCGGTGAGGACGACCAAGCTGTACAGGACGCTTTTGACAAGCTGAACCTCAGCCAGTCAAAACTCGGTGAGGCACTCTACAAGGCTGAACAGGCTGGAGCGGATGCAGCCGGCGCTGAAAGTGGCGCTAGCTCAGATGCAGAATCAGATGAAGATATCGTCGACGCTGAGATTGTCGAAGACGAGGAAGACCAGAAGTAAAAATGAGCGAAACCGAAGAGCAGCAAGCTGCCCCGGACGAGCCCATTGAAGAATTAGTGGAAGAGACCCCTCAGGAAGAAACTCCTGAGGGTGGCTCCCTCGCCGATTCACTTCTAAATGACCTCAAACGGGTATCCGCTGAATACGCAAACTATCGCAAACGTGTAGAGCGTGATCGTGAAATAACCATTGATTTTGCGGTTGATGGCACTATTCGTGACCTTTTACCAATTCTCGATGACATTGATCGCGCTCGGGCAGCCGAAGATGTCGTAGAAGGTAGTGCGGTAGCAATCATCTTCCAAAAATTAGAAGAAGTGATCCGAGACCGCGGAGTTGAAAAATTCGGAGTGCCGGGTGATGAATTCGATCCGAAACTTCATGAAGCTCTCACCCAAGTTCCAACCGAGGGAGTAACCGAACCGATTCTTTTGGATGTGATATTGCCAGGATACTTAAGAGGCGAGAGACTTATCAGAGCAGCAAGAGTTGTTGTGGCGGTAGAAAAACAGTAGTGAAGGTAGGAAATCTATATGGCTAGTCAAGATTGGCTTGAGAAAGATTTCTACGCCGTCCTCGGAGTCGAAAAAACTATTACAGATGCTGACCTAAAACGTCACTACCGTAAGCTCGCCCGAAAGTATCACCCAGACAGTACTCAGGGTGATCCAACGGCAGAAGCTAAGTTCAAAGAAATCTCTGAAGCATATTCGGTGCTTTCTGATCCTGATCAGCGAGCACAGTATGACCAGATTCATGCCATGGGAGCAGGTGGCCCCAGATTTGCCACCAGCTCGAGTGGTGGTTTTGAGGATTTGTTTGGTGGACAAAGGACCGGTGGAGCATCTGCCGGAGCTGGATTTGAAGACATCCTGAGCGGACTCTTTGGTGGAGGATTTCGGCAAAGTAGTAACGGTTACAGCGGTTTTGGGATGCCCCAACGCGGCTCTAATTTATCAGCCGAAACTACAGTAACTTTTGCTCAAGCAGTGACCGGAGACACCATGAAAATGGATGTGCTGGGCCGTAAAATAACAGCTCGCATCCCTGCGGGTGTTAGGGATGGTCAAACCCTTAGATTCAAGGGTAAAGGCCAAGCCGGCCAGGGCGGGGCGGACCCGGGCGATCTACTAATAAAGGTTCGCGTAGCATCACACCCTGTTTTTGAAATCGACGGAATAAACCTACGTATAACCGTGCCGGTTAAATTCACCGAAGCGGCACTCGGGGCCACCATTGAGGTTCCAAAGTTTGGTGGAGGGGTAGCTAAATTGAAACTTGCTCCCGGAACTCCGTCTGGTCGCGTTCTCAGAGTAAAGGGTCAGGGTATCCGTACACCGAAGGGTGTCGGCGATCTTCTTGCCACTGTGCAAATCGTTGTGCCCAGCCACATGAGTCAACAGGCTGAAGCAGCGCTTACCGAGTTCCAAAAACTAGAGCCGAGCGAGAATCCTCGTGACGATTTAATACGGGATGCTAGTGCCCAGTGAATGCGAACCCAGACACCCCAGTTTTCCTAATCAGTGTCGCAGCCGAACTAGCTGGCATGCATCCGCAAACACTTCGCCAGTATGACCGATTAGGGCTGGTAAGGCCTAAGCGAACGCTAGGAAGCGCGCGCAGGTATAGCTTGCGAGATGTTGCAAAACTTCGTGAAGTGGCAAGTCTCAGCTCAGAGGGGGTCAACCTTGAAGGCATTTCCCGAATAATGCTTCTTGAAGATCGAGTTCATGAGCTTGAACAGAGAGTGAAAGAATTGAAAGAATTATTAGCGGAAGAGTTAATAAAACGTCCGGGTGCGAGAGTGTTTGCTGCCGGTGCTGAAGGTGAAGTGATAACAATCAAACCGGGAACTCGTGGGGAGCGTAGCAACAAGGTCGTGATATGGCGGCCATGATGCGTGGTCGCTTAGGTGCCACAATAACTGTACTTAGCATCGGCATTATTGTCGTGGGTTTGTTCTCGCTCGGTTTAGGTCAACTTAAGCTAAACCCGATGGAAGTGATCCACATTTTGCTCAAACCTATCGGAATTGATTTGGGTATTTCCCTTGACAATCCCTATGCTGAAGCGGGTTTTTGGAGCATCCGCCCGCCTAGGTTATTGATGGCGCTACTGGTTGGAATTGCGCTCGCAGTTTCGGGGTTACTTATGCAAGCAGTTTTTGGTAACCCACTCGCAGAACCCGGTGTTGTTGGTGTTTCCAGCGGTGCCGCGCTCGGTGCAGCCAGTGCAATAGTTTTGGGACTTACATTCTTTGGTGAATGGACGATTCCGGTTCTCGCCTTCATAGGTGGGTTGATAACGACCCTTATTGTTTACACTTTCTCTCGAAATAAGGGTAAAACCGAAGTAGTGACACTACTTCTTGCGGGTATTGCCATCAACGCCTTTGCCGGAGCAGGTATCGCCTTCCTTAGCTTTTTGGGCGATACCCAGTCTCGTGAGCAGATTGTTTTCTGGCAGCTAGGTAGCCTAAACGGTAGCCGCTGGATCCATGTGGCAGTTGTTGTGGTTCCTATCGTTCTCGGTGTGATTATCTCCTTCTTCCTAGTTAGAAAACTAGATTTACTTTCTCTCGGTGAAAAATCGGCGAGACATTTAGGCGTGAACGTTGAACGACTCAGACTAGTAACCATAATCCTTGTTGCATTTATGGTCGCAGCAGCGGTTTCATTTGCTGGAATTATCAGTTTCGTAGGTCTGGTTGTCCCACACCTGATGCGCATGATCTTAGGCCCACGGCACCTGCCACTACTAATCACCAGTGTGCTCGGTGGAGGGTTACTTTTGATGCTCGCGGATCTTGGTGCTCGCACACTAATAAATATGTCTGACCTGCCAATCGGCATGTTTACCGCACTTGTTGGTGGCCCATTCTTCTTCTACCTGCTTTACCGCAACCGCAAGGCAGCCGGAGGTTGGGGATGATTGCAATCTTCAAAGAGCGAATGATTACGCTCCCGGAACGCTTAGAAATAGGCGAGACCGCCATCTCTGCCAGGAATGTTTCGGTTACTATTTCCGAAAAACCAATCCTTAAGGACGTTGATTTTGAACTGAGAGCGGGGGAAGTGGCCGCACTTGTGGGGCCAAACGGTGCCGGTAAATCCACACTGCTTTCCGCTCTCACCGGTGATCTTGCGTTTACAGGCGAGATAGATATTGCCGGCAAACCGCTTGACACCTGGAAAGTCACCGACCTAGCAAGGGTTCGCGCAGTTCAAACCCAGCAAAACCAACTGGCGTTTCCATTCACCGCATATGACGTGGTTGAGATGGGTAGATCGCCATGGCAGCGCTCCATCCTAGAGGTGGAAGACGAGTCCGCTATTTCGGAGGCGATGGAAAAGAGTGATACTTCTCGCTTCACCGACCGCCGGTATCCATCCCTTTCCGGCGGAGAAAAATCCCGAGTATCTTTTGCGCGAGTTTTAGCGCAACGCACCAGTATCATCCTGCTGGATGAGCCAACTGCGGCACTTGATATTAAGCATCAAGAGAGCGTGCTAGGTATCGCAAGAGAAATGGCGGATGAAGGGGTTGCAGTGGTTGTCGTGCTTCACGACCTCAATCTCGCTGCAGCCTACTCCGACACGGTGACTCTCCTTAGCGAAGGCTCAGTTGTGGCAAAAGGCACACCGCGCGAAGTTTTAAAGGCTGACATCATCAGCAATGTTTACCATTACCCGGTTCAGGTAATAACAAATCCTGAAACCGGAGAACCAATAGTTTTGCCAATACGCAAATAGTTCTAGATTGAATAGAGGAGGGCAACGATGGCAACAGTAGGGGGCGTTCCAAACGCAGAAGAAGAACAGCAGAGTGCTCTTGAGCAGTTCGGCATTAACCTGACAGAGTTGGCTAAGCAGGGAAAACTCGATCCGGTTATCGGGCGTGACTCTGAAATTAGGCGAGTATCGCAGGTGCTTACGCGACGCACTAAGAACAATCCGGTCTTAATCGGTGAGCCAGGGGTGGGTAAAACCGCAGTAGTTGAGGGACTTGCACAGCGAATTGTCGCAGGGGATGTCCCTGAGTCACTCAAAAATAAGGATCTAATTTCCCTAGATATTTCAGCTCTTGTCGCCGGGGCAATGTACCGCGGTCAATTCGAGGAACGTCTAAAAGCGGTCCTGAAAGAAATTAATGAATCTGATGGTCAAATCATCACTTTCATCGACGAACTGCACACTCTCATGGGCGCAGGAGGCGGTGAAAGTTCGGTAGCGGCATCCAATATGTTAAAGCCAATGTTAGCTCGTGGAGAGCTGCGCCTTGTTGGTGCCACCACCCTTGATGAATACCGTGAATTTATCGAAAAGGATGCCGCTCTCGAGCGAAGATTCCAACAGGTTTACGTGGGTGAACCGAGTGTTCCCGACACTATTGCAATTCTGCGCGGTCTAAAGGGGCGCTACGAAGCCCATCACGGTGTGACTATTTCCGATGGAGCGGTGGTTGCAGCGGCAACACTTTCAAACCGCTATATTTCTAACCGTCAACTTCCTGACAAAGCAATTGACCTTATCGATGAAGCGGCCAGTCGCTTGAAGATGGAAATTGATTCTTCGCCGGTAGAGATCGATGAACTCAAACGCTCTCTAGACAGGTTGAAGATTGAGGAATTAGCTCTCAAGAAAGAAAAAGATGCTGCCAGCAAGGAACGCTTAGAAAACCTGCATGGCCGCATGGATGAGCTTTCCGCCGAGCTTGCTGAAATGCAGGCCAGGTGGGATCTGGAAAAGAGTGAGCTTAACCGAGTAGGTAACCTTCGTGCCGAACTTGAAAAAGTGCGCACCGAAGCCGAGATGGCACTGCGGGAGAGCGACTATGAGAAAGTTTCGCGCCTGCAGTATGGCCGTATCCCTGAGATTGAAAAGGAGTTGGCGTCAGCTGAAGCCAAAGCCGTTGAAGGTCACGGTAACCGCATGGTCAATGAGCAGGTGACAGCAGAGGATATTGCCGCTGTTGTAGCAGCGTGGACGGGCATCCCTGTTGATCGAATGAATCAGAGTGAAAGCGACAGGCTTCTAAATCTGGAGGCTCATCTCGCTAAACGCCTTATCGGTCAGAAGCGTGCAGTGCAGACTGTGGCAGATGCGATTAGGCGCTCGCGAGCAGGAATTAGTGACCCTAACCGGCCAACCGGATCTTTCCTATTCCTAGGTCCAACCGGTGTTGGTAAGACTGAATTGGCCAAGGCGCTCGCCGAATTCCTCTTTGACGATGAAAGCGCTCTTGTGCGTATCGATATGAGTGAATACTCTGAGAAGCACTCTGTTGCAAGGCTTATAGGTGCTCCTCCAGGTTATGTTGGCTACGAACAGGGTGGTCAACTTACTGAACTGGTCAGGCGTCGCCCGTATTCAGTACTGCTATTAGACGAGGTTGAAAAGGCGCATCCGGAAATATTCGATGTGCTACTACAGGTACTTGACGACGGTCGCCTCACCGATGGGCAAGGCCGCACTATTGATTTCAAAAATACGATATTAATTTTGACTTCTAATATTGGTAGCCAGTTCCTAATTGACCAGGGGCTAGATTTTGAAGAAAAGCGCGAAGCCGTTATGCAGATACTTCGTTCCGCTTTTAAACCTGAGTTCCTGAACCGCTTGGACGATATTGTGATGTTTGATCCGCTCAGTGAAACTGATCTAGGTCAAATTGTAGAACTCTATATCGGCAGAATGCAGGCCCGTCTGGAAGAGCGAAGACTGAATCTTGCTGTGTCTCCGGATGCGCGCATTTGGCTTGCTAAGCGAGGTTACGATCCGCTCTACGGGGCAAGGCCGTTGCGCAGACTTATGCAACAGCAAATCGATGACAAACTAGCAAAAGGACTGCTTGCTGGAGAGATTCATGATGGCTCGCAGGTGTTTGTCGAGATTTCAAGTGATGGAGAAAATCTAACCGTTTCCAGTAGGTAGTCGATAATATGACCAATGCGAAACCGGATATGGGCACACCACCTACACCCTTGTAATAAACTAAGGCATTATGGCACAAAGGCAAAGAGGATGGTTTCATTTTCTAGCGAGCCGTATTAAGCGAAACTTCGGAGCATATTTCTATACGCTTCTCGGGGTTCTGCTAGCTCTTATTTCTATAGTGGGCGTTTCTGGATATCTAGAACAGGCCAAATCAGAAATTGCCCGTGAAGCAGTTTCCACGCTCCCCACACACCTAGCAACCGCCAGTATTACCACTTCTTGGGGAAGTGACCGCAACGCTCAGGAAGCAGCAGGTCAGACAATCCTTGATGACTATTTTGCAGGCTCTGGCATTGTTTTAGAAAGAGCGGCATCCACTGATGTGCTTAGTTGGGTGGCAACGCTGGATTCAGAAAGCATTACCTCATCAGGTGTGGAGCTAATTCAAAACGCTGAGCGGGTTCTGAGTGAGAGATTTGAAAGCGCCGGAGTTAGTGAGCGAGGTCTCGGGGTCACACTCCGGTCCGCCGCATTCCTGAAACAGATTTCGGCAGATACTGCCACTTTAGGCGCTATCGGTTATGCGCCGATTGGTATTGTGCTGATACTTATAGCAACAGTTGCAGTGTTGCTTAGCAGGTTGGTTGCGACGGCCAATGTGGCTTCAACAACAGTGCTTTCTGCGCGCGGATCGTCTCGGAAAAGATTCTTCCTTTCTGGAATTTTTGAGTTTCTAATAATCTCACTACTTGCCGGTGGGTCAGCTTATTTGTTGCAAAAGCCAATCCATTCGGCATTGAGTTTGGATGCTGTAGATAATTTTGGCAGCACGGTTACGCTGGGAATTTCAGTAGCTGTGGTAGTTGTGGCCTTTATCGTTGGTGCTTGGACAGGGAGTGACGCGGCTAACTTTGATTTCCGCAGACAGGCTAAAAAAGTTAGTGTCGGGGCTACATTATTTACCATACTGCTTTTACTACTAAGTGCAGCAGGTGCGTGGTTCTTGCTTTCAGGAGAACCTCCGGTGCTCTCTCTACAGGGCGGAGAACTTCTTGTGAATCCTCTCCTTGCCGCCGCTCCTTCACTGCTCCTGCTAGGTGCGGTGCTGATTGCCACACTTCTACTAACTCCACTATTAATCCGAATTTTTGCTTTCCTAGTTCGTTTCGGAACTGCAAGTAGAATTGCAGGCAAACAGGCTGTGGATAGTTCCACGAAGTGGCGCCCGGTCATTCTACTTACTGCAATATCTGTCGCTACGGGAGTTATTGCTGGGAGCTTTATGACAGTTTGGCCGGTGCAGCGTGAGCAGTCTGCGCTGGAAAATGTCGGATTTGATTTGGCGGTTGAGACATCCGGTCGTAATGCTTCCTCGCTGGATTGGTTGGATGATGTAACCGGGTTTTCCGGTCACAGTCCGGCACTTATATCAAACGGCAATGTAAATTCTGTGACCGCAAGTATTCTGGCGGCTAGCCCAGATTCACTGCCTGAAGTTATGAAAGACGCTCAAATAGCAGAAAATCTGAAATCTTACTTTTCTGGGGAGATTGCCTACACGCCTCTTGTTGACGGAGCTAAGCAGTTGCAGTTCAACTTCGTTAGTTCCGCTGCCAGTTATATATTTCCTTTCCAAGGGGAAACCTACAAGCTAGAGCCGAACTCGCTGGCATACAATCCCTGGGTAAATTTTCTACTTGACGATGGCACCGTAGCTACTGTTTTCATTAACAGCCAAGTTTTTGCTAATGCAGAATACGCGAGAGCGTGGAGGGAATATAATTCCAAACTTGACCCAACTAGACTCTGGGGGGATCAAGATATTGATGTGGATTGGCCACCGGTTTGGTTACCGGCTGATAATGTCCGCTCCTCTTTTACAGTAGATATTCCAGAAAATGCGATCGGGTTTATTGGTTTTGATTTGAAGTTAGACCTAAATCAGTCCACTCATTATGGTGAATGGACAATCAGGCTAGATTCAATCACCGGTCTGGCACAGAAACCTAGTTACGAGATTTCAACGAGAAACTCAGCAGCCAAAGAAGAAAACTTTGATAACGCAAAGTCCACAATTGACTTTCTTTTTACTTGGGATAAATTCCTCCCAAACCCAGACCAAGATATGTTTATTAAGTTTTACGAACCGAACGCAAACATAATTGAGGCAGTAATAACTGAGGATTTGGCAAACTCACTTTCGTTATCGGTTGGCTCTGGAATCAATATTCAAGGAACAGGCTTTTCCCGGGTCGAGGCAGAGGTTGTCGGTATAGTTCAGATGATTCCAGGCACAGGTTCCAATTCAGCGGTGTTAGTAGATCTTGAGCAAATCAGTGTCATGGATGCGCAAATAACTGAAAACGACAGGCACTACCCCAATCGCTTGCTGCTTGTCACTGACGATGCACTAACTGTACAAAATCAGCTAAAGGGCAAGTCTGAGGTTGTTAGCATGACTGCTTATGAGAGCTATAAAGCAACTGTAGGTAGCCCATTGCAGCTCTCGCTATGGATCGCGACTCTAGCAGCAGCGCTTTTGGCACTGTTGGGTTACTTCGTGGCAATTTCTATTGACTCCACTCGCCGCACTGGTGAAGTTCGAGTATTGAAAGCTATCGGATTCCGAGATGCGCAGCTGCGGTTCGGCAGGGCGCTCGAATGGATTGGAATTTCGATAGTTTCGATTGTCATTGGTGCCGCAGCCGGGGTTGCCGCAGCCGGGCTTATAGTTATTGCAATAGTGCAGAATCTGCTCGGAAAGACCCCGCAGTTCTTGGTTGAGTTCACTGTTGATGAATGGATTGCGTATGCGGCTATTCCTATGGTGGTGGCAACAATCATCGCTGCCATATACGCCTTTATACGCACGCGCGCATCAATGACAATTAGGGAGGAAGACTGATGTTACCCCCTAGAGTTGTGACTTTCTTAAAACAATTCAAAGTGCTGTTCTCTCCTTCCGCACTAATAGCAGCCATGGTGGTAATTTTCACTGTTGGCGCTATTGTTTTGCCGACTCTTGCTAGCAAGCTTTTTGCTGAAGAGGTGCAGTTTCAGTTATCTAAAGTGCGTGAGATGAATCGGGCACTAAATGGTTCTATGAATACCGCTGATAACTGTATTCCATGGGCTGCTTGGGAGACGCGTGATTGTTGGGCATATTTCGACGAAGAAATTGCCAAAGTCACTGCCGGCATCGAAGATCCATTGGGTAGTTCACTTTCTAAAGGCGACATTCATTTTCAATTTGTAAGCCTGACTCCAACATGGTCGGGGGAGGATCTTACACTTCCGGACGTTGCTGTAGCATTCTCGGTCTACCGTGATCTTGCAGACCAGATAAATCTACTTGAAGGCAGATTCCCTAATGCAATTGGTGAAGAGTTACAGCAATGGCTCATAAATAAAGCGCCACCTTATAAAGATAAGATAATTACCACTGTGCCAACAAAGTATGCGATTGAATTCGTGACTAGCGTGGCAGCGGCAGAGCAGATGCAGGACTGGCAGGTCGGTGAAGTTCGCTATATAGAAGCACTAAGAACTACCGTAGATCAGGCTGTGCGCGACACCGGTATGAAATTCCCAATCAAGCTTGTTGGTGTTTATGAAGCAAAGGATCCAAACGCCGGGTACTGGCAGCGCTTCCCACTTTCCAGAGACGGGGCGCTCTTTGATGACGGAAACAGGCGCCCGGTGTTTACTGGTGCTGCCTATCTAAACCCGGCAGATTTAGGAATTTGGCAGGTATTCCAGGTTGCACCGTTTGTTGATAAAGGTCAAGTGAGTTTGCTTAGTGAACCTGTTTCTGTAAACATCTGGTACCCGGTAGATACTACTCAAATAAACCCGGAAAATGCCAACGAATTTGCAGCTCAGCTGAGACGAGAAGCAGCGACTACACACAACCTAGATTTCCTACCTAGGGCACTTTCAATCTCCACAGGAATTAATGAAGCCGTCGGTAGCATAAATTCCCGCGATGTTTTAATGACCACCACATACGCACTCATCGTTATCGGCCCCATAGGTGTTGCACTTGTTGTGCTTATGCTCACCAGTCAGATTGCTCTGCAAAGATTGGCTGCAGCGAATCAGATACAGCGAGCCCGTGGAGCCACTGCCACTTTCTTGAGATCAAGACTGTTTATGCTCGCTATTTTGGTATCACTGCCGGCAGCAATTGTTGGTGCCGCAATAGGATTACTTATAACCGGTGGGGCTATAAACACTAATGTCGTGGTCATAGTAGTTGCAGCGGCTGTGGTTCCTGCGGTAATTATGGCATTCTCGCTACATGTAAAAGGCATGCACAGTGCACGTAATGATCTTGGCGAGGGGAAGGCATCCTTGGGGCGACGCATCCTCGAAATGCTACTCTTTGCGCTAGCAGTTATTGGTGTCGGACTGTTGCTGCTGCGGGGTGAGGCAAAAAATGTTGCTTTAGAAATTGATCCGCTCGTGCTTGCCACTCCACTTCTGGTGGCGCTCGCCGGAAGCATACTCGTCTTACGTTTCTACCCGGTACCGCTTGCTTTCCTTGAAGGGAGATACAGAAAGCAAAAAGGGGCAACTAACTGGCTTGGAGTGATTCGTAATCGCAGAGATGCAGCTGTGGGTACCATCCCAGTTTTTGCACTGGTGCTTGGCGCCACTGTCGCGGTCTTTGCGTCGATATTCTCAGCGGCTATTGTTGACGGAATCAAACGCAGTGTTACTGCAGAAGTTGGTTCTGATCTTAGAATCTCCGGCCCTTGGTTTAGTGACGATGTTGCGGAAGCGATTGGAAACATCCCCGGTATTGCTGGACAGGCAAGATTGGCAGATGCTGGCACTCTGACAGTTCGTGCAGGCTCTGGTGCGCCAATTGCCACCAAAGTATTTATTGTCGACGCTGATTTGTTTGCCCAGGTGCAAAGGGATGTCTACGGAGGCGTTTCAGAGGATATTGCGGCACAACTTAAGAACACTACGACTGAGTACCCAGCCGCGCTATTCGGTACCACTTTCGAGGGAATGACCGACCTAGCGATAGACGGTAAGCAGGTTTCACAAATAGGTGTTTACCCGACCCTGCCTGGAGCGGATCAGCTCACAAACTGGGTGCTTTTTGATCGAAGCGGGTATGAACGGCTGTTTGGTTCATCCTTTGTGGCTCGAGTTATGCTGATTGACCTTGCTGAGGGAGTTTCAGCCGAAGATGTGTTTCCACTGATTCAGGAAGAGGTGCGCTCTTTCGCTTCCTCAACCATGCAAGAGGCAGAAGGTCGTATTCTGGCTTCACCAATCGTGAATGCCTTCGGGACAATCCTTTGGGGAGTGATAGTGCTAACCGTCATTCTGTTGGCACTTACGGTGATGCTGATGCTGGTTATTCAGCGGCCGGAGCGTGCAAGAACCTTCGCCATGCTCACTACTCTAGGGGCTGCGGCTAAGCAGCGCCGCAGACTTTTGCTTTGGGAGATTGTGCCGGTAACGGTAGTTTCTGCAATTGCTGCAACACTCTTCGGATATCTGCTCGCTAGGCTTCTGGTATTCCTCGTCAACTTCAACTCGTTTACTGGTGGCATTAAACCGATAGTTGCTTATGACCTCACCAGCTTATTAATTCCTGTGGGTATTGTGGTGGTCTCAGCCTTCGTGGTTTGGCTATTCTCTCCACTGCTGGCAAGAGTAAATGTTTTAGCTCAACTAAGGTTAGGAGCGTGACCATGAGCAATCCAGAAACATCAACCAATCTGACCCCACCGGGAGGTGGAGGGGCAACGGCCTTGGCAGAACCGATAAGTAACTCACCGGCGATATTCTGCTCAGACTTGGTACGAATTTTCGCCACCAAGGGAATTGAGGTGCAGGCTCTGCAGGGACTGAATTTGCGTGTAAATCACGGTGAATTGGTGGCCGTGGTTGGCGCATCCGGTTCAGGAAAATCTACTTTACTCTCAATCCTTTCCGGTCTAGATACCCCAACTGCTGGAATCGCTCGTGTATCCGGAGTTGATTTGTTGTCGATGACAAAAAAGCAGAAAGTTGATTACCGCAGACACACGGTTGGGTTTATTTGGCAGCAAACTGCGAGAAACTTGATTCCATTCCTAACCGCTGCTGAAAACATATCAACTGCTCTGGTTGTAGCTGGTGCGAAGAAACGTAAAGAGCGGGTCGCAGAATTGGTTGAGCTTCTGGGGCTAGGAGAACTAGCTGGCAGGAAACCGGGTGAGCTTTCTGGTGGTCAGCAACAGCGAGTTGCTATTGCGGTTGCTCTGGCAAATAAACCGAGCGTGCTTCTTGCAGATGAGCCAACTGGTGAACTTGATGAGCAGTCCAGTGCTGAAGTGTTCCAAGTATTTGAGCACGTAAACCAAGAACTGGGAGTCACTGGGCTAATTGTGACTCACGACCAAACTGTAGCGAGCCACGTTAGGCGCACAGTGCAGATTCGGGATGGTCGCACCGCTACCGAGGTGCTCCGATCCTCTCGCACAGACGAAGAAGGAAATGTGCACCACATCACAGAAGAATATGCAGTTCTCGATAAGGCAGGGCGCATGCAACTTCCGAAAGATTTTGTAGAGCAACTTGAACTCAAAGACAGAGTGAGATTGGGACTAGAGCCTGATCACGTGAGTGTTTGGAAGGCGGAGAATCAATAATGCCAGTCTTACAAGCGATTGATGTTTCGCGTATTTTTAAAACCCCTGCGGGACCGGTGCAGGCGCTCGCCCCTGTGAGCCTAGAAGTAAGTCCGGGACAGTTGATGGTTGTTAAGGGCCGCTCCGGTAGTGGCAAGTCAACACTGCTTAGCCTCTTGGGCGGTATCGATAAACCGACCACTGGTCAGGTTCTTATTGACGGAGAAGACACACAGACCGCTAACGAGTCTCGTAAAATTCAAGAACGACGTGAAAAACTGGGTTTCATTTTCCAAGGTTTCGGTTTGCTTTCGATGCTCACCGCTGCCGAGAATGTGGAACTTCCCCTTCGCTTGAATGAGCGCAATGGTAAAAAGCGAGATCGCAGAGTTGAAGAACTTCTTGAACTCGTGGGTTTGGGCGCACATGCAAGGCAGCGTCCGTACGAACTGTCGGGTGGTCAGCAGCAACGCGTTGGGATCGCAAGAGCCCTTGCTAATAACCCCAAAATCTTAATAGCGGATGAGCCGACTGGTCAGCTAGATAGTGTTACTGGCGCCTCCATCATGAAGCTTTTCCATGACCTCACCCGTAGCCAGAATTTGGCTGCTGTAATTAGCACCCACGATCCAAGCCTAGTAGAGATGGCCGACGTGGTTGTGGAATTACACTCTAAACCATTGGAGCAGAGTGTAGCTTAAACGTCTTGGATTCCCCAAGGGATACCGTAACCACCTTCTGATTCAGGAGCCGCGAGCAGGTCAAGGAAAGGCTTTGCGTCGAAAGCTTCAGGTCCAAGCACACCGCTACCACTCCAGGTACCGTTAGCTAGTAGCTCCAACCCAACAACCGGGTTAAACGCTGTTTGCCAAACCACACACTGGCTCTCATATTCGGCCATGGTTTCTTGGTTATCTGCAACTTGGTAAAGATATACACTCTTGTCTTTACCATCCTTGCCCTTACCGGTAACCCAAACACCGGCGCAGGTTTTTCCTTCCATCTGTGGACCTATTGTTGCCGGGTCAGGAAGAGCTGCAGCCACAACATCTCGGGGAGCAACTTCTACAGGCCCGTTGGCGCTTCTAACTCTGATTGGTTTCACGGAGTCTAGCTTCAATTGGTTTAGGGTTTTCAGCACTGAAATGAACTCGTTGCCGAGACCGTATTTGAAAGTAACTCGCTTACCGTTCAAGAAACGAGGAATCATCAGCACTTCCTCGTGTTCCACATTGACACACTCAACGGGGCCGATGCCTTCGGGGAAATTGAAGATTTCAGGTTCAGAGAAAGGCTCTGTGGTGTACCAGCCCTTGTCCTTCTCCCAAATTACTGGAGGGTTCAAACATTCTTCGATTGTTGTCCAGATGCTGAAAGAGGGAGCGAAGATCTCATTGCCGTCTTCATCGCGTACCACTAGGTTTGCCCCGTCGCGAACAGCAAATTCATCAACCTCACTGAAGAGGTAATCTTGGGCGTATTTTGCCATCACGTTTGAAAGACCGGGTTCCACACCCAATCCAACTAGAGCAAGCGTGCCCTGCTTCTCCCAGTCAGCATGGCGTTCAAACTGCTTATCTCCTAGTTTTAGACCGGGAAGTTCATAAGGATTTTCCGGATGCGGCAAGGAAAGACTCATAGCCATGTCCAGATAGTTGATACCAGCCTTCTCAGCGGCCTCGAAAAGTGGAGGCACAAATTTTGGCTCAACAGCATTCATCAGATGGGTGATTTTGTGTTCCTTGATAACCGAGACGACATCGTCTACGCTTGAGGCATCAATTTTGGTGGCACTGAATTTAGCCGCAGCTTCCGGATGCTTCTTCGCAACCCAGCCGACGGTATCCTCAGCTCGATCTAGTGAATAGTCACTAACAATAATTGCTTCATAAAAGGAGCGTTTAGCGGCGATTTTGGCAATAGCGTTACCAACACCACCTGCTCCAACTAACAAAATTCTCATGAGGTTAATCTACCCCACGGATTTTTACTCTCTGAACAAGAAAAGGGCAGCCATGGTCAAAACCACGCCAGTTCCGATTAGCGCAGCAGAGAACACATCGGTGAAATAGTGAACACCCAGAATCAATCTGGATAGCCCGACGGCGAGAATTACTAGTATTCCAATGACCAGCATCAGTCGTTTTCTGATTAAGAAAATGAGGATAATCATCACGGTTGCGGCGAAGGATGTGTGCCCGCTCGGCATTGAAAACGGGTCGGTATTTGCTGTGATTGCGCCACTACTTTTACGAGGGCGCTCCACGGTTAGTTTAATTACCCAAGTAATTGCCGTACCAAGAAGTAGGGCACTGTATGCAAAAATCGCCTTGTTTCTGAAAGCCGAACGCGCCACTTCGGTTGCGTCCTTCATCCGAAGTTTGTAGAAAATAATTAGCGCTAGCAAGATAGCCACCGAGTAGATAATTGCTCTGGTGGTGCCGAAGACGTAGTCGAGAATATCTGAGAATGCGAAAGTTAGATTGCTGGTTACTGCGGCTGCGAACTGATCCGCTCCTGAATCGATTGCAACCGCAAGTGGGGAAGTGTAAACAAATGCAATCAGTATTCCGGCAATCTCGAGCATGCCACCGACCATAAGCAGTTTCAGCATCGGCGGTACTGGAGTGTTTCCGCTCCGGCCAAATAATATTTGACTCATTTCAACTCTTTTACCGTCTTAGGTCTAATAAGAATCCACAGCGCAAGGATTGCAATAGCGGCTGCGCCAAGTTGGACTGTGGCCATAGCAGCGCCAATTAGCATACCTGCAGCGGCAAGAATACCCACAAGTGGAGAAAGCACACCGGCAATTCCGAAGTTGGATGCACCAATCAGGCTAGACGCGGTGCCCGCCTCATTACCGTGCTCGGCTAGTGCAAGCACCTGGATGAGCGGAAATTGTGCCCCGCAGGTAGTCATATAGAAGAATAGTGCGATGGCGGTCCACCATAGTCCTTGACCGGTTTCTTCACCGAAGAAAAGGACTCCAGCAAAAATGAATTGGGCGGCGGTAGTAAAGGCGAGAATCCAGGCGGGGCCAAAACGAACGGCGAGCCTAGAAGCAAGCTGCACACCGATCATCACCCCTATAGAGTTTGAAGCGAAGAAAAATCCGTATTGCTGTGCGTTGATTCCATACTGATCCTGAAGCAAGAATGGAGAAGCCTGTAAATAGGAGAAGACGCCGGTGAAATTCATTCCGGCTAAGATAAGTGCGCCGATATAAACGTGGTCACTGAGAACTTTCTTATACCGCTGCAACTGGCTGTGGCTGCGCGCGTATGCTTTCTTTTCCGGGGTCAACGTTTCCTCAACAAAGGAAATAACTGCAATAAGCACCAAAATTCCATAAATTAGCAGGAATGCGAAGACTCCATGCCAGTCAACAACTAGTAACAGTTGCGAACCAATGAGCGGAGCAAGAATCGGTGCGATACCACTTACCAGTGAAAGCCTAGAGAGCATCCGCACCAGTGGCACACCTTCAAACAGGTCACGCACAATGGCCATCGACACCACACTTCCTGCTGCAGCGCCAAAACCTTGAAGCACTCTAGCGAGGGTGAGAGTAATAATGTCTGGAGCGATGATTGCAAAAACGGACGCCACTATATGAAGAAGGTTAGAAATAATCAGTGGCCATTTCCTACCGAATCGGTCGCTAAGCGGCCCCATGAGTAACTGCCCAAAAGCAAAGCCGAGCATGGTTCCAGCAAGGGTCGCTTGAATAGCTCCTTCTGATACTTGAAACTCATCGACTAGTTGCGGGAATGCCGGAAGGTATAGGTCAACCGTAAATGGTCCAATAGCGGTGAGTGCGCCGAGCACTAGGATATATCCGATGCGTTTGGCATTACTAAGCCGTTCGCCAGGCGTCTGGCGATTATCTTCAGTGCTCAATTTAGCTTGCTTTAGTGAGTGCGGAGTCGATGTCTGCTAGCAGATCTTCCGCATTTTCAATACCCACGGAAAGGCGAATTATCGCTGGATCTACTGCAAGTTCAGTGCCTTTAACACTGGCATGAGTCATTTCTGATGGGTAGCACATTAGACTCTCCACACCACCGAGAGATTCGGCTAGCTGGAAAAGCACAGTGCTCTCTGCGACCTTACGAGCGACATTTTCGTTTTCAAGACGCAGGGAGAGCATCCCGCCGAAACCGAGTGGCATTTGGCGTTTAGCAAGTTCGTGACCTGGATGAGATTCCAGACCAGGGTAGAAAACTTCCTTAACTCTGCTATCAGAACTTAGTGTTTTAGCGATTTTTAGAGCGTTTTCGGAATGCTTTTCTACGCGGATGCCCAGTGTGCGAATACCGCGGACAGTCAACCAGGAATCGAACGGGCTTGCAATCGCACCTGCTGCGAACTGTTGGAAGCGTAGCTTATTGGCGATGTCATCATCATTTAACACCACAACACCGGTGAGTGAGTCAGAGTGCCCGGAAAGGTATTTGGTTGCCGAGTGAACCACGACATCTGCACCTAGTGTCAAAGGCTGCTGTAGGTATGGGGTTGCGAAAGTATTGTCTGCGACTAAAAGAGCACCTCCTGCGTGAGCCAGTTTGCTTACCTCAGCCAGATCGGTGACTTTCAATAGTGGGTTGCTTGGAGTTTCAAGCCACACAATGTCTGGCTTGCGTTCTGCAATGGCTGCCTCAATTTTGGAGAGGTCTGAGAAATCTGTGGTGCTTACCGAAACGCCCCACTCGCTGTGGATTCGAGAAACTAGCCTGTGGGAGCCGCCATAGACATCGTTTGCCATAAGCACCGAACCGCCAGGTTTTAGTAGGACGCGGATTATTGCATCCTCTGCTGCAAGACCAGAGGCAAAAGCCAGTCCGTGCTTTCCTTGTTCAAGACTGGCAACGATTTCTTCATACATATTGCGGTTAGGGTTTCCGCCGCGAGAGTATTCAAAACCTCCTCGGAAACCGCCGATACCGTCTTGCTTGAATGTGCTGCTGAGGCTAATTGGTGGAGTTACGGCCCCTGTAGATGGGTCGCTCTCGTAACCGACATGAATGCTACGGGTGCTGAAGCCCCATTTTTCATCCGACGACATATTTTCCCTCTTCTATATATTTCGTTTTCTGCTCATCCATGCCGGAAATAGCCGGCCACCTACTTGAGGTTGGTGAGTAAGTCTTGTCTGGTGATTACACCAACGGGCTTGCCGTCTCGAAGCGCGAGTAGCGCATCCTCTTCGTGGAGAAGTGTATTTGCCTTCACTACACTCTCACCAACACCGATAGGTTTCAGGACTGGTCCGGTAACCTTTTCGATCGGGTCGGTTAGGCTGACGCTTCCGCTACCAACTGCTTCCAGTAGCGCGATTTCGGATACAGTTCCGGCTACTTCTCCTAAAACGACAGGTGGTTTGCGCTTCAGTACCAGCAGCTGTGAAACACCTAAGTCGCGAATCTTCTTGATTGCATCACCCACCTGCTCTTCTGGTGAGACATAGTAGAGCTCATCACTACCTTTAGCCGCTAGAACGTCGGCAACGGTTTCTCCCTCTTCCTCTTTCAGGAAGCCGTGGGTGAACATCCATTCATCGTTGAAAATCTTGGTCATGTAACCGCGACCACCGTCGGGCATGATAATTACTACGACAGCGTCTTCATCAAGTTCAGCAGCAAGTTTGAGTCCGGCAACCACGGCCATTCCGCTTGAGCCACCGATTAGTAGCCCCTCTTCTTTTGCCATTCTGCGGGTCATCGCAAAGGATTCGGCGTCGGTTACTTCGATAATTCGATCAACGACAGCAGGGTCGTATGCGCCTGGCCAGAAATCTTCCCCAACACCCTCGACTAGGTAAGGTCTTCCGTCTCCGCCGGAAAATACTGAACCTTCTGGGTCAGCGCCAATAACCTGAACTTTGCCGTCACTGACTTCTTTCAGGTACCTACCGGTGCCACTGATGGTGCCTCCAGTGCCTACACCCGCAACGTAATGGGTAACTTTACCTTCGGTATCGCGCCAAATTTCTGGGCCGGTGGTTTGGTAGTGAGCAAGTGGCCCATTCATGTTGAAGTATTGGTTTGGTTTGAAAGCACCAGGAATTTCGCGAGCTAGTCGGTCCGAGACGCTGTAATAAGATTCGGGGCTGTCAGGGGCAACATTTGTTGGGGCGACAACTACTTCGGCACCGTATGCACGAAGCACACTGCGCTTGTCTTCACTAACCTTGTCAGGGCATACAAAAACGCAGCGGTATCCGCGTTGCTGAGCCACCATGGCCAAACCAACTCCGGTGTTTCCGCTGGTTGGTTCCACAATAGTGCCACCAGGTTTTAGGTCGCCATTGGCCTCGGCTGCATCGATAATAGCGGTAGCGATTCGATCCTTGGTTGATCCACCAGGGTTCATGTATTCAACTTTTACGAGCACAGTCGCTTTGATTCCCTCAGCCACTTTGCCGAGTTTCACTAGCGGGGTATTCCCGACCAAATCTATGACAGATTTTGAATAATTCATCTCTTAAACTTACCTTGTTACCCGGGAATTAAAAAGGGATGAGCACCCGAAAGTACTCATCCCTCTTATTTAGGCTATTTATGCAAGCTTTACAGTTGCACCAGCAGCTTCTAGAGCTTCCTTTGCCTTGTTTGCGGTCTCGGTGTTAGCACCCTCAAGCACCTTGGAAGGTGCACCGTCAACAAGTGCCTTAGCTTCGCCGATACCTAGACCGGTTAGCTCACGAACAACCTTGATTACCTGGATCTTGCCGTCGCCAGCAGCTTCAAGAACTACATCGAATGAGTCCTTTTCCTCTGCAGCAGCCTCGCCACCACCAGCGCCACCGGCAACTGGAGCAGCAGCAACTGCAACTGGAGCAGCTGCGGTTACTTCAAAGGTTTCCTCGAACTTCTTAACGAATTCGCTAAGTTCGATTAGGGTTAGCTCCTTGAAAGCTTCGAGAAGCTCTTCAGTAGATAGCTTTGCCATTTGTTTATCTCCTATTTGTTAAAGCCTGCTTACGCAGCTTCTTCCTGTTTGATGCGCAGAGCGTCGACTGTGCGAACTGCCTGCGAAAGTGGTGCGTTGAACAAGTACGCGGCGCCGAATAGGGAAGCCTTGAATGCGCCTGCGAGCTTAGCAAGCAGAACCTCACGGCTTTCAAGTTCGGCAAGTTTTGTAACCTCTGCAGCGTCGAGTGCTTTACCGTCTAGGTATCCGCCCTTGACTACTAGCAGTGGGTTTGCCTTTGCGAAATCACGAAGACCCTTGGCCACAGCGACAGGGTCGCCGTGTACATATGCGATTGCGGTTGGACCGGTAAGAAGATCATCAAGACCCTCCAGGCCTGCCTCTTTTGCAGCAATCTTGGTCAGAGTGTTTTTCGACACGGCGTAGGTGGCGTGGTCACGAATCGAGTTACGTAGTTCCTTCAACCTCGATACGGTCAACCCACGGTATTCAGTAAGCACGACTGCGCCGGAGTTGCTGAAAAGTTCCTTCAGTTCCTCTACGCTTGATTGCTTATTCGCCATGGCGTCCTCCATTTAGTAAGTCTGCTTGTTAGCAGTGCGCCCATAGCAAATAAAAAAGCTCCGCGCGCGCTGGCTAACGGAGCTGAAATAGCTTATCCGTCACCTGCGCGGGCCTTTGCATTTGCAAACCTTCACTTGATTGAAACTTGCGCTTCCTTCAAGAACCGGCGGTCTTGGGCAACCTGTCTATAATAATCCGAATTTGTTGACTAATCAAGTTGAAAATCTGCTTGCAGTAGTAAATGGATCTTTTGTTAGCCAAAAAGTTTGGCAGCCTCGGCGTAACGCTCTGCCGGCACAGTCTTTAGTTCGCCTAGTGCATCGGATAGTGGAACTCTAAGGATGTCTGTGCCACGGAGTGCGACCATAGTGCCCCAGTCGCCATCGATTGCAGCTTCGACAGCATTCAGCCCGAACCTGGTGGCGAGCACACGGTCATAGGATGTTGGTGTGCCCCCGCGCTGGATGTGACCAAAAATAGCGAAACGAGTTTCAATCCCCGTGCGTTTCTCAATCTCGTCTGCAATAACAAGCGAGATGCCTCCAAGTCTGGGGCGACCAAAAGCATCCAATCCTCTTTCGGAATATGGGTCGCGTTCTCCCTCCAGGATGTAACCTTCAGCTACACAAACCAAAGGCGCGCGTCCGCGTTCGTGAGCTTGCATGACGTAGTCGCAGACTTCATCCATAGACATTGGATTCTCTGGAATCAGGATTACGTGCGCTCCGGCAGCCATGCCGGAATGAAGTGCGATCCAGCCGACGTTACGGCCCATGACTTCGGCCACCATGCAGCGCCCGTGTGCTTCACCGGTGGAACGGAGTCGATCCATAGATTCAGTAGCAATCTGCACCGCGGTATCGAAACCGAAAGTGTAGTCGGTGGCGGATAGGTCGTTATCGACAGTTTTTGGCACACCGACGATTTTTATACCCGCATCAACTAAGCGCTGAGCCGCGGCTAGAGTGCCCTCCCCACCGATAGCAATCAGACCATCTAGTTCGTGGCTGTCTAGCACTTCGGCTACTCGCTCGGGACCGCCATGATCGAAAGGATTGGTGCGACTGGTACCAAGGATCGTGCCACCCAAGCTGGCTATACCTTTTACATCTTTACGCAGAATGGGCATGGTGTTGTTTTCAACCAGGCCCTCCCAGCCGTTTTTGAATCCAACAAATTGGTGACCCTTAGTGTCTCCCAAGCGGACGATACTGCGAATAACTGCATTAAGACCCGGGGCATCTCCGCCACTGGTCAAGATTCCAAAGCGCATAAGTCAAGCCTAGTTTGTTGGCGGTAGATTGTCGCAAAATTAGGTCGGCAGTCAATCAAGGTTTCTGGTGAAAACGATTTGAGATTTAAATGCTTTGGGGGAGGATCGAAATCCTCCCCCAAAGTTTTATTGCTTTAGATAGCAGTTACATCTAGTGGGATGCCTGGACCGAAAGTGGTCGAGACAGCGCCCTTCTGGATGTAGCGGCCCTTTGAAGTCGATGGCTTAGCGCGAACGATTTCATCGAGGGCAGCGCGGATGTTTTCATCCAGCTGCTCAGGAGTGAAGTTCGCTTTACCAACAACGAAGTGCACGTTTGCCTGCTTGTCAACGCGGAATTCAATCTTTCCGCCCTTGATGTCGCTAACTGCTTTGGCAACGTCAGGGGTTACGGTACCGGTCTTAGGGTTTGGCATTAGGCCACGAGGACCAAGAACCTTACCGAGAGTACCAACCTTACCCATGAGTTCTGGGGTTGAAACTGCAGAATCAAATGCGGTGTAACCTGCGGCAACTTTACTAATAAGTTCGTCGCCACCAACCTCGTCTGCACCCGCTGCAAGAGCGGCTTCGGCAGCAGGACCGGTTGCGAATACGATTACTCGTGCGGTCTTACCGGTTCCGTGAGGAAGGTTTACAGTTCCGCGGACCATCTGGTCTGCTTTACGTGGGTCAACATTCAGCTTGATAGCTACTTCAACAGTGCTGTTTGGTTTAGCAGCGCTGGTTTCTTTAGCTAGGGCAACAGCCTCTGTTGGGGTGTAGTGCTTGCCGGCTTCAATAAGAGCCGCTGCAGCTTGATATGCCTTACTTCTCTTAGCCATTAGTTGTCCACCGTAATTCCCATTGAGCGTGCGGTACCTGCAATGATTTTTTCTGCAGCTTCGATATCGTTAGCGTTTAGGTCAGCCTGCTTTGTTGTTGCAATCTGCCTTAGGGCTTCACGACTGAGCTTGCCAACTTTTTGAGTGTGTGGAACACCACTACCCTTTGGCACGCCAGCTGCCTTCTTGATTAGTTCAGCTGCTGGAGGGGTCTTCAGGATGAAGGTGAATGAACGGTCCTCGTAGACGGTAATTTCTACGGGAACAACGTTTCCGCGCTGATCCTGAGTTGCATCGTTGTACTGCTTGCAGAATTCAACGATGTTTACACCGTGCTGACCCAGAGCCGGACCGATTGGTGGGGCTGGGGTAGCAGCACCGGCGTTGATCTGAAGTTTAATCAGACCAGTCACCTTTTTCTTAGGTGCCATTATTTTTCCTTTCTAACGAGCTACTTTCGTAACTCTCCCGCAAGTCGGTATTTCCGAAAGCGGTGTGGATTGAACTAAAGCTTTGTTACTTGATCAAAGCCCAGTTCAACCGGAGTTTCACGTCCGAAGAGTGAAACAAGCACTGTGAGTTTTCCGCTCTCAGGCTTAATCTCGGAGATTGTGCCTGGAAGAGTTTCAAACGATCCTTCCTTGATGGTGACAACTTCTCCAATAGTGAAGTCGATGTCGAAAGGAATTGGTGTGCGAACTGCTGGAGCTTGTTTTCCACCCTTGCTTGCTGCAGCAGTTTCCTGCACCTGCACGGTGGTCTTCAGCATTTCAAAAGCTTCTTTAAGTGTTAGCGGGGTCGGGTTGTGAGCGTTGCCCACGAAACCGGTCACGTTTGGCGTGTGACGCACAACCGACCAGGAATCTTCGTTTAGGTCCATTCGCACAAGCACATAGCCTGGGTAGCGCACACGGGAGACCATCTTGCGCTGGCCGCCCTTCATGTCAGCTACTTCTTCCATCGGTACCTGAACTTCGTAAACGTAGTTACTAGCGCCGTGGATGGACTGGATGCGGTTCTCTAGGTTGCTTTTCGCGCGCTTTTCCATGGTTGAGTAAGCGTGCACAACATACCAACGACCAGGGCGTGAAGCGAGATCCTTTTTGAATGCCTCGTAAGGGTCTTCCTCAGAGGTCTCTTCGCTGTCATCAGCCTCAGCCGCATCAGTAACTTCTTCGGTTACCTCGGCTGCAGTTTCTTCAGCAACTTCTTCCACGAATTCTTCAGTGCTCAAAAGTTTTTAAACCCCATTTCCAAAAATCCACATGGCGCCAAAACCGAAGAATGAGTCCAATCCCAAGACGATAAGCATCATGATTACCACAAAAGCTAAAACAACAAATGTGTAGTTAATCAGTTCTTTGCGTGTAGGGGTGACTACTTTCTTTACTTCGGCAACTACTTGGCGCATGAACAAAGCAATGCGGGAAAATGGGTTGCGTTGCTTCGCACTGTCGTGCTTAGCCTTAGCGACCACATCCTCGCTTGGCTCATCAACTATTTCTCTAGCCAATTTGCTTCCTTACTTCTTTCTCTCGCAATATTGCGATCGCAGGGCGGACAGGACTCGAACCTGCAACTTGCGGTTTTGGAGACCGCTGCTCTACCAATTGAACTACCACCCTAAACACCCGAAAATAGGCGCATTAAAGTATGGCTGATGTCAACCACCCTGATAGTTTACGCTAGATATTTTCGTTTCGCCACCACAGGTTCCGATTGGGGTAATCAAAGGAATTAAAAACTGCATATTCAAATTAGGATTGAGATGTGTCAGCACGTATTTCAGACAAAATCCTTCAGGTAGCAGAGTCTGCAACCCTCAAGGTAGATGCAAAAGCAAAAGCTTTACAAGCCGCCGGGCGTCCGGTTATTTCATTCGCTGCGGGTGAACCAGATTTCGCTACTCCACCAGCAGTGGTTGCTGCGGCTGTGGAAGCGTTGAAGGATCCAAAAAACTTTAGATACACGCCAGCTCCAGGGCTTCCTGAGTTACGCAAAGCAATTGCAGCAAAAACTCTCCGTGACAGCGGTCTAGAAGTTGACATCGACCAGATTGTCGTTACCAACGGTGGTAAGCAAGCAGTTTATGAGGCATTCCACGCCATCATCGACGACGGTGATGAAGTTTTGGTCCCGACCCCTTACTGGACTAGCTACCCAGAAATCATCAAACTTGCCGGCGGCAAGCAGGTTGATGTGTTCGCAGGGGCGGATGCCGACTACCTAGTCACGGTTGAGCAGTTGGAAGCGGCCTGGACTCCAAAAGTTAAGGCTTTGCTATTCGTCTCGCCTTCAAACCCGACAGGTGCGGTTTACAGCGAAGAGCAGACCAGAGCAATTGGCGAATGGGCGCTATCCAAAGGTATTTGGGTGATTACCGACGAGATCTACCAAAACCTGGTTTATGACGGTGAAAGGGCAATTTCAATTGTTGAGGCAGTGCCTGCGCTCGCCGATAAGACCATCCTTGTGAATGGTGTAGCTAAGACTTACGCGATGACCGGTTGGCGAGTGGGTTGGCTGGTCGGCCCCAAAGATGCTGCGAAGGCGGCAGGAACACTTCAGTCTCACCTGACAAGCAACATCAACAACGTTGCACAACTGGCTGCGCTTGAGGCACTCACCGGAGATCAGACGCCAGTAGAGGAATTTAGGCAGGCATTTGATCGCAGACGCAAACTTATCGTTGGCGAACTCTCAAAGATTCCTGGAATTAAGGTTCCTAACCCCAAAGGTGCATTCTATGTTTACGTGGATGTAACTGGTCTGTTAAACAAAGAATGGGATGGTATATTTGTGGGAACCAGTTTGGAGCTCGCCGACCTCATTCTTGAAAGGTGTGAAGTGGCAGCAGTTCCAGGCGAGGCATTTGGGCCTAGTGGTTACTTGAGATTTGCCTACGCTCTCTCCGACGAAGAAATACTCGAGGGAGTAACGAGGCTACAAAAGTTCTTCGCCTAGGGATAGGAGGAAAGGGAAAATTATGTCCGATTCAAGATCCGACGAAGAAATTCGTAAACAGGCTATAAAAAACCTGAAAAGGAAACAAGAGTTCTGGAAACTACTGGTTCTTTTCACCCTTCTCAGTGGACTTTTTGTAGCAATTTGGTGGTTCACTATCGGTAAAGATGGTGGAGGATCCGCTTATTTCTGGCCAATCTGGCCGATGTTGGGGTTTGTTATAGCACTTGTTGCTACAGGTATTGATGCATTCTCCTCAGTATTCGGACGCCTCAACGAGAGCAAGATTCAAAAAGAGATAGATAAACTCAAGAACTAGGTTTGCGGGACTGCTAAAACCATATTTATTGGTTCTTTTGAGTTAGGTATCAAAGCCGATAAGAATCGGTTCTGGGTCTAGATTGATTCCCCACTCTGCAGATACGCGCAACTGAATAAAGTTCGCAAGTTCCAGAATCTGTTCGGCTGTGGCATTTCCGCGGTTGGTGATGGCGAGTGTGTGCTTGGAACTGATTGCGGCATCCGATCCTGGCAGAGAAAAACCTTTGTGTATTCCTGCGTTGTCAATCAACCAGGCAGCACTGAGTTTTACCCTATCTTCTTCTGGCCACTTAGGACCTCCGGCAATTCCGGTGGCGAAACCGTGAGAGACGATCGGGTTTTTAAAGAAAGAACCAAGGCTAACTGAGTCTGGGTCAGTTGCACTCAGAACCATGCCTTTCTCGGATCTAAGTTCAAGTACGGTGTCTCGAAGTTGGGCGGGAGTAAGTTTTGCGGAATCCGGTGTTTGGAGGCGCTCTAGTATTTGCTCAAAGTTTGAAGTGATAGTGCGCTGATTGAGTGCGAAATTCACGCTAATAACGGCACCCAAACGCTTTTGTAGGGCGGATGAGCGGTAGGCGAATTCCAAGTCTTTAGGGAACAGTCTAATTTCCTCGCCCGATTCGTAGTCGAGGAAACTAATTGAAGTAACACTGTTAGCTATTTCTCCGCCATAAGCCGCGATGTTTTGAATCGGCGCTGCCCCCACGGTTCCAGGGATTCCTGAAAGGGGAGCCAAATCCGCGAAACCGGCATCAACTGTGGTTTGCACGAAGGCGTCCCAATTGACTCCGCCCCAAACTTCTACGTTCACAGGGGAGTCCGAATCTTTGGTTTCTGAAAGTTCTTGTTTTATTTGTGAGAGCTGCGCAGCATCCCTGTCGATGGTTCTAATAACTGTTCCATCGAATCCAGAATCGGAGATTAGAGTGTTCGTGCCGTCACCAAGGATTAGCCAATCCGTTTTTTCATTCCAGGTGTTGAGTGCTGCATCGATTAGTTCTTTCGCAGAATATACTTCGATAAGTTCCGCCACCGGCCCACCGGCACGGATAGAACCAATCTCACTGAAAGGGATGTTGCTTCTGCTCTGCAAAACTATTACCGGATTCTAAGTCTCTAGATTTGTATGACAGCTTGAGCTTTACCAAGCACCATTTCGCCTTCGACACTGACTTTGAGATCAATTCGCGCAGTTCCCGCTTCCTCATCAACCGCGCCAACAACAGCCTCAATATGAACGGCGACAGCACCATCTGCTGGGACAACAATTGGTTTGGTGAAACGAACACCGTAGGAGAGTAACCTTGCCGGATCTCCCAGCCACTCGACCAGCGGGCTAATTGCAGTGCCCATTGTGAGCATCCCGTGGGCGAGGACTCCTGGGAGCCCAACTCGGGCCGCAACATCATCGCGGTAGTGAATCTGATTGAAGTCTCCGGATGCGCCAGCGTAGCGAACAAGAGAGTCGCGAGTGAAATCTACGTCGCGAGTAATCAATACCTGTCCGACTTCAAGTTTTTTTGAATTGGTCATGATTCATTCCTCACGAAAAGCATGGAAGTGGCGGTAATTACCGGCTCTCCACCTGAAGTAATTACTGTCTCTGCGCCGAGCATCACGTTGGTGCCGACAGCTTTGTAGCTGTTCACGGTAAGGACCGCGTCCAGTAAATCCCCCGCTTTCACCTGGCGAAGGTATTCGAACTTTTGCTCGCCGTGGACAACATTTGCGAAATCAATTCCAACATCGGGGTCGGCAAGGAATTGGTTCAACACTTGTTGTTGCATCACCACTGAGAAGGTTGCTGGCCCGACAACATCGTCAAGGCCAGCGGCTTGCGCCGCATCAGCGTCTAGGAGTGCAGGGTTGGTGGAATGGATTGCTTTAGCGAACTCGATGAGCTTTTCTCGCCCCACCAAATAGCTCTTAGCTGTTTTATAGGTTTTACCAACTATCGATTCTGAAACCACGGCTCAATCATACCGAGGCTGAGCGCCGAAGTTGTTTTTCTGCTTTTCTTTCCTTGTGCCCGTAAACCAGCCAGTACAGACTTGGAAGCACAATTAGCGTCAAAAGTGTGGATGAAACTAAACCGCCGATAACGATAATTGCGAGCGGTTGCGAGATAAATCCGGCATGTCCGGTGATGCCCATTGCCATAGGAACTAGCGCAAAAATTGTTGCTAACGCGGTCATCAAAATTGGACGAAGTCTACGTAGCGAACCGTGCATAACTGAATCGTGAACGCTCTCGCCACGGTTTCGGAACTGGTTAACCAGGTCAATAAGCACGATTGCGTTCGTCACAACAATACCCACAAGCATCAGTAGACCAATGAGTGAAGATACACCGAGCGGGATGTCTGTAATCAGTTGCAGACCGATAGCGCCAGTAGCCGCGAATGGCACAGAAATAAGTAACAGAATCGGTTGGAGTAGGCTCTTGAAAGTCGCCACCATAACTATGTAGACAATCAGAATCGCAACAAGCAGTGCGATATACATAGCGGAGAATGCCTCTTCCTGGTCGGCAGCCAAACCTCCCATTTCTGCGTTCACACCGGCAGGAAGATCTATATTGCTTAGCATCTCAGTTACTTCAAAAGTTGTTGCACTCAAATCGGCCGTTTTTGGAGTAATTGAAACAGTTACTGTGCGAACCGAGTTATGAGCTGTGATGGATGCGGGTTGCAGTGTCGATTCAATTGTCGCGATTTCGGAAAGTGGGATCATTCCTACAGGGGTGGCAATCTGGAAATCTGGGAGTTCTTCTAGGGTCTCGATTGCCGAATTGCTGCGCATGTAAATATTCAGTTGATTGTTGTCTATTTGAATAGTTCCCACGAGTTGGGGATTCATGATGCTGGAAATTGCCATGCCGATTTGAGTCTCGGTTAGTCCATATTTGGCAGCTTCAATGCGGTTAATTGTGACCGATGCTTGAGGCTGCTGCTTGCTCATAGTCGTAGAAACTTCGGCAGCGCTTTCTAGTTTCTTGGCTTCATTGAACACATATTTCGCAGCTGCATCCAGATTGGCAGGGTCCCCCGCAGAAACAATCACGGAGACGCTGGAGCTACTACCGAAACCTGAACCACTAGATAAGCTGAAAGTCCCTACACCTTGAAGAGCGTTCAAAGCATCACGAATCTCGTTTTGCAGCTTGGTTTGGTCTGCACCCTCACGAGTAGTAATCGAATAGCTAACAGAGGATCTCGCCCCTCCTGATAGAGCTCCCATTACTGCACTTAGGCCGCTAGAGCCTATTGTCATTTGGTATGTTTCTATCTCGGCGAAACTGGCTAGAGTTGCCTCTACAGCTTTAGTTGAGCCATCCATTGCTGAAAGGCTAAGTCCAGGTTCTAACTGCTGTGAAACATTGAGTGTATTTTGACCCGAATCACCAATGAAGTTGGTTTTAAGTAATGGAATAAGTGAAAAAGTTCCACCCAGAATCAAGATAGAAACAAGAAGTGTAACCAGCGGAAACCGCAGAGTGCCTCGCAAAATTGGGCGGTAACTTGCTTGGAGTAGTCCGATACTTTCTGTTGCTGATTCTGCCGCTCGGCGATGACCGCGTTTCGTAGCAGGTTTCGCAATCCAGTAAGCCAGTACCGGAACAATTGTGAGCGACACAAAGAGTGAGGCCAGCAACGAGAGTGTGACGGTGAGCGCGAATGGCCTGAATAGTTCACCGGTCATATCGCCCACGAAAGAAATCGGTAGGAACACTGCAACCGTGGTTATGGTCGCTGAAGTGATAGCGGTGGCAACTTCTTTAACCGCAGTCTTAATTGCAGTAATTTTATCTACGCCATCAGCCAGATGATGTTTAATATTTTCGATAACCACAATCGAGTCATCGACCACTCGACCAATCGAAATAGTGATGGCCCCTAAGGTAAGCATGTTGAGGCTGTAATCAAACCCCTGTAAGCCAATAAATGTGAGCAGCACACTGGTAGGAATCGAGATAGCGGTAACGATTGTGAGTCTTACTGAAAGCAGGAAGATTAGAATAACCAGCACTGCAAAAGCGAGTCCGAGCATCCCTTCGACTGCGAGAGTTTCTATAGATTGCTGGATATAAGGCGCCTGATCAAAAACTACATGGAAAGAAACTGGCACACCGAGAGTGGTGCTGAGCTCATCAAGTTTTTCTTTAACAGCTGTAGATGCCGCTACTGTGTTTGAGTCAATTGTTTTATTGAAGGATAGGGTTACTGCACTCTGGCCATTTACCCTAGAGATGGATGTCACATCGGCAGTAGTGAGATTGACCTCGGCAAAATCACCAAAAGTGAAATTAGTTCCGGGGATTGGCAGTGCTGCTATATCTTCTGCCGAGGTTAGCCGTTCGCCGACTTGCACCGGCAGAGTGAAATTACCATCAAGCAGTGACCCGCCCGGAAGCAGGTTGCCATTTGCTCTCAACACATTGGTGAGCATGCTGCGATCAAGACCAAGCTGAGCCAGCGCTGCATCATTAGGAATTATTTGAACTTCAGAAACCGCTGCACCCGCGAGTGAAACCTGCCGAATCTCATCTAGTTTCTCCAGCTCGGGAATTGCAATACCGTTTAGTGCTTGAACTAATTCCTCCAAATCCCCGGTAGTGGAGGCAGATACCGAGATGATTGGGAGATCATCTAGTCCAGCGGCAATAACCAGAGGATCTGAATTCTCAGGAAGAGTAGCTTTGATTCGAGCAATCGCTGAAAGTACTTTCTGTTCAGCTGTCTGCAAGTTTGTTCCGTAGTCAAAAGCAACGACAACCATTGACACACCAGTGCTTGAAGTAGATGTTGTGGATTCAAGTCCAGGTACGGTTTGGATAGCCTTTTCAATTGGGCTACTTACAGAATTGGAAACAACCTCTGGGCTGGCTCCCGGGTAACTGGTAACGATAACAAACTGAGGGATTTGGATGCTAGGAATCAATTCCTGTTTAAGATTTGTAAGTGCCAGCCCGCCAAAAATTGCTGCGACGATAGTCACAAGGGCGATTAGTGCTCGGTTTGCCAGCGAGAAATTGGCAAGTTTATGCATTGGCTATCCCTACAATTCGTTCAACCACACAAGACTAGCAACTAATTATTAGCGTAAACCTTAATCGAAGTTAACCGGGAGGTAGAGATCTTGGATGCGATCAGCGGATGCAGTGTGATCGGCGCGGGTAAATATCGCGCATTCGTCAACACTGCAATTAAGGGCACCGTCTTCAGGGTCGGAAACAAGCAGGTATGCGGTGAAGGTTCCGGTTGCTGAGTCATCCCAACTGCGCGCACCAAACATCTGCCAAGCCCAATCATTGTTTACCCAAGTTGATGCGCTCCAGTCAGCTTCCCCGGAGCTCTCGCCCTCACCACCTATGCCACCAAGGCAAGGAGTAGGTTTTTCACCAGGGGCGGGGATTTTACAGATAGACACATAGATGCCAATATTCCCGTTATAGCCGGAGCCGGAAACAACCAGCCTGTCGCCAGATTTCAATACGGAAAGATCGGGGGAGGATCCTGATTCGGTTGAAACCATCAAAGTGCGGACTCTCCCGTCGTCACCTTTTGCGCTAACCGTGGTTGGCCATCCTTCTGGCTTATCTTGATTTGAAGAGCCCTCGCTCTTGTGAAGCAGAATCGGCACTGCGATCCAGGCGATTGCACCAATCAGGAGCGCAACCACAGCAAGGATGCTCCAAAGTACCGGCCTGCGCTTAAGTTTTTTACTCGGTGATTGTTCTTCGTTGGCTGAAATTGGACCCTCTACCATGCTTTGAAGTTTACTCTTGGATGTTGCATAAGGAATATGGATACCGAAATATACGGTTTGTCATCCGTAGAGAAATACTTAGGTAGCTCCTAAGCCAACATGCTAATATAAAGCCTAAGTTTTGCATGTCCACATTTGTGGACATTTGGATCTGGAATAGAAGGTGTCACGCATGGGGCGCGGCCGTCAAAAAGCTAAACACACTAAGGTGGCGCGGGAGCTGAAATACTTCAGCCCGCAAACAGACCTCTCTGAATTAGAGCGAGAACTCAGCGGTAAACCAGCTGGCGATTCGGAATGGCCAGAATACGGCGACTACGACCAATACGCTGATTACGAAAGTGACGACGAAGACGAGGACTAGTCTCGGTATGCGCCGATTAGGCGCACCGCTCCTCCATCAGCTCCCTTACCTCCGATAGTCCAATCGGTATCCTGTGAGTACTTAGCGCTCGCAGTCTTGTACCGAGCAACTTTGCCGAGTTCCCAAGCGGTGAAACCCTGCGCGTTAATGCGTGAAGATATTTCGGAAGCGCTTTCGGCATCCACAATAAGTGCGATTCCGATACCGAGGTTCCATGTCTCTTCAAGTGCTGGGAGCGGAATGCCGGCGATGCTTGCGAGAGTGCTGAAGACATCCGGAACCTGCCAAAGTGAGCGATCTATTTCTAGGGATGTGCCAACCGGCATAATCCGCGCGATATTCGCAGCTATTCCACCGCCGGTGATGTGTGAAATACTGTGGATGCTTTTACCAACTTCCGAATCAAAGAGCGAGTTCAAGAGCGCGGAATAGATCATGGTTGGCTCAAGGAGTACTTCACCGAGCTGGCCACCGAAATCGTCTGAATGCTTTCGGTAGTTGAGACCAGCATCCTGAACAATTTTGCGTACGAGTGAAAACCCGTTGGAGTGCAGCCCGCTAGATGCCACAGCGAGCACTACATTGCCTGGTTGCACAAGATGAGCGCCCTTAATCGCCTCTTTCTCAACAACTCCGGTTACTGCCGCTGCGATATCGTATTCATCCTCCCCCAAAAGTCCCGGGTGCTCAGCAGTCTCGCCCCCAATAAGCGCCGCTCCCGTGGGTGCAAGGGCACGGGCAATTCCGCCAACAATTTCAGCAATACGTTCTGGAACCACTTTGCCGGTAGCGATGTAGTCGGTCATGAAGAGTGGTTTTGCACCAGCGACGGCGATGTCATCAACGGTCATCCCCACTAAATCTTGCCCGATTGTGTCGTGCTTATCGATCGCTATTGCAATCGCGATTTTTGTGCCCACCCCGTCGGTTGAGGTTGCAAGAATCGGGTGACGATAGCCGGTTAAGAATCCGGCATCGTAGAGCCCGGCAAATCCGCCGTAGCCACCAAGTACGTGAGCTCCATGCGTCTTGGCTACTTCTGCCTTCATAAGTTCAACAGCGATGTCGCCAGCAGTGGTATCTACACCAGCTTTTGCGTATGGATTTTCACTCACGTTTAGAAGTCTAATAAATATGTGCGAAACTAAACTGTAACCGCTTTCCATTGCCAGAATTTTCAGGAGTCTCATGTGCGGAATAGTCGGAATTGTCTCTGATAATCCCGTAAATCAATCCGTTTATGACTCGCTCGCGCTATTGCAGCATCGCGGACAGGATTCAACAGGTATTGCCACAATTGACGGCAGCACCATGCACATGTTTAAGGCGCGCGGGCAGGTTCGTGAGGCTTACCGCACCAGAGATATGCGCACACTTCTTGGCAATGCAGGGTTAGGTCATGTTCGTTACACCACCCAAGGTGAGGCTGAAATTGAGGAAGAAGCACAGCCATTCTTTGTAAACTCCCCCTACGGGATCGTGCTGGTACACAACGGAAACCTCACCAACACTGTGAAATTACGGGATGAACTTCGTAACCGTGATCGCAGACACCTAAACACCAGTAGCGACACCGAAGTGCTACTGAATATTCTCGCTAATTCTTTAGATGAGAACGTAAAAGGGCCGGAGCTTGATCCGGAAACAATCTTTGCTTCGGTGCGGATGCTGCACAAGCGTCTCGAAGGCTCCTATGCGGTCGTTTCGCTCATTTCAGGGTATGGGTTGCTTGCTTTCCGTGACCCTTTCGGTATTCGCCCGCTCACTATCGGTAAGCGTGAAACCGATGCCGGATTCACCGAATGGGTTGTGGCCAGTGAGTCTCTGGTTATGGAAAACCAGGGCTACGAAGTTTACCGAGATGTCGCGCCCGGTGAAGCAGTGTTTATCTCAATAACTGGAGAGTTTTTTGCTGAGCAATGTGCTGATAATTCGGTGCTGGTTCCTTGCTCATTCGAGTATGTCTACCTGGCTAGGCCAGACTCTACCATGAACGGTATTTCTGTTTACGATGCCAGACTCAGACTCGGAGATAGACTCGCAGACACTATCGCCAAATACACTCCGCGCGGCGACATAGACGTGATTATGCCTATCCCTGATTCCAGTCGCCCTGCAGCTCTGGAGGTTGCTAGAAAGCTAGGGATTGAATATCGTGAAGGTTTCTACAAGAACCGCTATGTTGGGCGCACATTTATTATGCCGGGTCAAGCATCCCGGAAACGCAGTGTGAAGCAGAAGCTAAACGCGATGCCTTCAGAATTTAAGGGGAAGAACATCCTGATTGTGGATGACTCTATTGTGCGCGGAACTACTTCCAGGGAGATTGTGGAGATGGCTAGGGCGGCCGGTGCGAACAAAGTGACTTTCACATCCGCAGCTCCACCGGTGCGATACCCACACGTTTACGGGATTAACATGCCTTCGGCTAAAGAGCTAATTGCTCATAACCGGAAGATTCCAGAAATTCGTGATGTGCTAAGTAGCGACAACCTTATCTACCAAGAGGTTGAGGATCTGAAGAGCGCGATTCTTGAAGATAGCAACGTTACAGATTTAGATATGAGTTGTTTCGACGGCAGATACGTCACCGGCACGGTTACTCCAGAGTATTTGGCTTGGGTGGAAGCCACTCAAAGCTCCTAAGCCGAGCATTTTTCCTTTGGGGATTTGGGGCGATCAGGGGAATTGTGGACTATTTGCCCTTGGTCTCCGGTTCGAACTCTTCGCTAACTTCTGCGGTAGCTTCTTTGATTCGGCGATTAGATATCCGGTCCATGATTAGGTAAATGATGCTAGCAACAGCAAGGCCCGCTGTGCCAAAAATCACAACCAAGTAGCCAAATGCTTGCGCCTGAGTGATGCCTTGCCCAAGGGGCGCGGTTTCAAGACTGCTCGGAACTGAGAAAGCGATGATGCCGGCAACAACGATACCGACGAATATTCCGGTAATCACCAAGGAACGGTACCTTGGCGCTTTGCGAACCTTTACCTGCTTCTCACTCACCCCTCAAGTTTAGAGGGATTTTGCGATGCCTCGACCCACCTGTCTCCCAGAAAAGAGACAACCACCAAGGAAGGTTCCTTCGAGTGCTCGGTATCCATGCATCCCTCCGCCACCGAAACCGTTAACTTCTCCAGCCGCGTATAGCCCTGCGATTGGGTTGCCTTTGACGTCTAGTACCTGCCCATCTAGGTTAGTTTCGATTCCACCGAGGCTCTTTCGGGTGAGAATATTTAGCTTCACGGCGATAAGTGGGCCATTCTTCGGGTCGAGGAATTTGTGTGGTGGTGCGGTGCGGATAAGTTTATCCCCACGATAATTCCGCGCAGTCCTAATAGCCATAATCTGTGAATCTTTGGTGAACTCGTTGTCTATTTCGCGATCTCGGGCCTCCACCAGCTCCTTGATTTGGGCAGTGTCGAGCGGAGTTTCTGCAAGACCATTCATTCCTACTACCAGCTCTTCAATTGTGTTAGCGACAACGAAATCTTCACCGTGTTCTTTGAACGCTTCGACTGGTCCGGTCGCTCCCTTAGACAGTCTTTCTTTCAACAGTTTTCGGATGCTCTTCCCGGTCAGGTCTGGATTCTGTTCACTTCCCGAAAGTGCGAACTCTTTCTCGATTACTTTTTGCGAGAGGATGAACCAGGAGTAGTCGTGTCCGGTTGTGCGAAGGTATTCCAACGTGCCTAGAGTGTCAAAACCTGGCCAGAGTGGTGGTGGTAGTTGCTTGCCGGTGGCATCCAACCAGAGCGAGGAAGGGCCGGGAAGAATGCGGATTGCGTGCTTCTCCCAAACCGGATCCCAGTTCTTTATCCCTTCCACGTAGTGCCACATGCGGTCAGGGTTGATGATGTTCGCACCGGCAGTTTCAGCGATTGCGTATCCGCGACCATCCACGTGCGCTGGCACTCCGGAGAGCATATGTTTTGGTGCGTCTCCCAAACGCTTTGGCCAGTGTTTGCGAACAAGATCGTGATTGCCGCCGATGCCTCCGGTGGACATCAGCACAGCACCGGCCTTGAATTCAAAATCAGCTATTTCGGTACGGTTGGATGCTACACCGCGTTCAGAATCATCTGCTGCCAAGACTTTCCCGGTGACGCCGACGACAGCGCCGTTATTAGTTGTCAGTGAATCAACGCGGTGACGATGGAGAATTTGTACTTTGCCGGCTGCCTCAGCATCCTTAACAATTTTTACAAAAGGTTCGATAACGCCTGGCCCTGTGCCCCAGGTGATGTGAAACCTGGGAACTGAGTTGCCGTGACCGAGTGGACCGTATCCACCGCGCTCAGCCCATCCCACCACTGGGAAAAAGTTGAAACCCAGGCAGCGAAGCCAAGGGAGTTTCTCGCCGGCTGCAAACTCCAAATACGCCTTTGCCCATTCCTTTGGCCATTTATCCTCTGGTCGGTCAAAGTTGGCCGAACCAAACCAGTCCTGGGTGGCGAGTTCTAGGGAGTCTTTTACGCCCATCCTCCTCTGAAAGGGAGAATTGATTAGGAAGAGGCCACCGAATGACCAGAATGCTTGACCGCCAAGGTTGTGCTCGTTTTCCTGGTCTAGGAGGAGCACACTTTTGCCGGAATTGATAAGTTCAGCAGTTGCGACAAGCCCAGCAAGGCCCGCGCCAACGACTATGACGTCTTTGTCCATAAGAGTATTTTATGAGGTTTTTGAGGATGTGATTTTTGCTACGGAAACTAGACTCGACGCAGCTCGGGAAATTTTGAGGATTTCTGTAACAGAGATTGGGTCGTAACCATAACTCGCCCTGTTCTTGAAACTGAGCAAAGTTCTTAAGTGTTTTGCCGCGACCCCATCAATCGAAGAAAGTAGCGTAACTGCCTGGTTATGATCAGAACTTATTGAATATGAGCCAAGTTTTTGGAGGCAAATAACATCAGAGGCAGCTATTCCTGCGTGAATGTAGAGAACTGCCGCACTGTCTGTTCCGCCATCATTCGGCATATTCAACCTTGCCTCTTCTGCCATTTCCAAAAACTGGATTGCTTTGGAAAGTCTGCCCTTTGTGATTTTTATGTTTTGGCTTCGGTCAGGATTGCTTAGCTTCATCTGCGGAGGTGCTTTTCGATTTTGAGTGCAATTTTTTCTTTAACCAATTTGAGTCTCCGAAGACAGTAATTCCTTCTTTGACAATCAGATCGAACACTAATGCTTCGCTGATTTCTGAGTTTTTATAAATTAGTGGATTGACTGGGTTGCCGGTCCACTTGCTAACAATCTGTGTGATTTTAAACACTTGATCAGTTCCACCTCCGATTTCGTATAGATCATCCGGGAGGACGAAAAGGATGTCTATATCGCTATCATTGCTCATATCATCTCTCGCTGCAGAACCAAAGATCATGACTGTGGATGGTTTCACCTCCCATTCAGAAATCATGGTGGCTAAACGGTCAATCAATAACTTTTTAGCTTGAGCAATTTGCAGTATTGCATCGATAAATAAGTGTTCTCTATTCAAGGCAAAAGCGTAGCTGCGGCCGGTGACCTGTTCCAAGACAGTCCCCTGTTTAACGAGTCGACGGATTGACTTCCTAACACCTTGAGGCGAACCTCCTTCAGGGAGTAGGTTATGAATTTTCTCGATTGTAAAGTAGTGATCGGCTCCTGAAAGCACAGTCAAGACCTGAGAGTCGATGCTGGTGGTGTCTAGAGCTGAGAAGGGATTCTGGAGTCGCATGATGCTCCTTCTAAATCGCAAGAGTTGTGTTCTACTAAAGTAGATGGATTTCTACTATAGTAGACGAAAATACACTAAAGTGCATAAAACTTTGTTAAATTCGGTAAAACCTTCGCAAGCTCATCCGCCCTAGCTCCAGAAGCAGTTACAAGCCCAGCAGATTTAGCAGTACTCCAATCCAAAGCCTCGGTTATAAGCAATAACCAAGTTTTTGGATCCATTTCCACAACATTAGGTGGTGTGCCTCGGCGATGATTACCGCCCTCAATAACCTGCACTGCAGAGTATGGCGGTACACGCAGTTCTACCGTGTGTCCGGGAGCTGCATCCGCCGTTATTTGTAAACTGAAGCGCACCGCAGTGGGAAGTTCGTGCATCCCTAAAATATCCGCACCTTCTTTCAGTGCAGAAATCACGGCACTAAGCGCCGGTTTCCCGACGGCTTCGGATATTCGTTTCACCCTTCAAAGGGTATCCAATTAGGCTTGGAAATGTGCGGATATTAGTTATTGGTTCAGGTGCTAGAGAGCACGCAATCGTGAAGTCACTGAAACGTGAAGGTGGCCACACGCTCTATGCTTCGCCTGGCAATGCCGGCATCGCTGAAGATGCTGAAATTGTGCAGCTGGATGTGCAAAACGGTCGCGAGATTACTCGCTTTGCGCAGGAGCAGGATATTGCACTCGTAATTGTAGGTCCTGAAGCACCACTGATTGCAGGAGCCGTGAATGATCCGCGCGAACGCGGAATTGCAGTCTTCGGCCCTAGTCGCGACGCTGCCCAGCTAGAAGGATCCAAAACTTTCGCTAAAGAAATTATGAGCGAAGCTGGCGTGCCTACGGGAGGTGCGGTTCGGGCATCCTCGATTCAGGAAGTAATTGAAGCGATGGGTGAATTTGGTGCCCCCTACGTGATTAAGGCTGACGGTCTTGCTGCCGGTAAAGGCGTATTGGTGACTGAGGATTCGCAGGAAGCTCAGGCCCACGCTATGCACTGGCTCGAGCGCGGGGCGGTGCTGGTTGAGGAGTTCCTAGAAGGCCGTGAAGTATCGCTATTCTTTATCAGCGACGGGGATGACCTAATCTCGCTTTCCCCGGCGCAGGATTACAAACGACTTCAAGACGCAGATGCTGGTCCGAATACTGGTGGCATGGGCGCATACTCTCCAGTTCCATGGATAGCCGAAGCCTTTGGTAGTGAAGCAGAATTTATCGCCCAGGTTAAAGCTCAAGTAGCTCAGCCGGTTATTAACGTGATGAATGAACGGGGCACACCATTCGTAGGCCTTCTCTACTGCGGGCTGATTGTGAACGGCACCACAATTAAAGTGATTGAGTTCAATGCACGATTCGGCGATCCTGAAACCCAGGTCATTTTGCCCAGACTAAAGACCCCGCTAAGTGAGTTGCTGTTTGCAGCCGCTACCGGCACACTCGGCACTAAGCCTCCGGCAGAATTTTCAGACAGTTCCGCCGTTACCGTGGTGCTGGCAAGTGGGGGATACCCGACTGAAAACAGTGAGCCAGTTCCGTTGGGCGGTTTAGGGAATCTTCAAGGCGTTGATGTTATTCATGCCGCAACTGCGAAACAAGATGGAACACTATATAGCGCTGGTGGCAGAGTGCTCAACCTAGTAGCAACTGCTGATTCCCTAGAAGTAGCTAGAGAAGTTATTTACTCCCAAATCGACGAGGTCGATTTTCCCGGAGTCCAGTACCGTAGTGATATCGCAGAACTGAGTTAAGAAATGGTAGTACCAGCAGCTTGGCCACCGACGCTAGCCGGATGGACTCATACCTATTCTGGAAAAGTTCGGGAACTTTATCTGCCTGCTGGTGAAGCCGAGCACGCGCATCCGGATCTGGCATTAGTTATTGCCAGCGACAGAATCAGCGCGTTTGATTTTGTGTTGGAGCCGAGCATCCCAGAAAAGGGTGCACTACTCACACAGCTATCTAAGTGGTGGTTTGAACAGTTTCCGGATGTCCCTAACCACCTGCGTAACGGACTACAACCCCCAGCACAATACGAGGCAAGCTCTATGATCGTGGAGCGCTTGCAGATGATTCCTATCGAGTGTGTAGTGCGAGGATATCTGACCGGCTCGGGCTTCGCGGAATATCAAGAAACCGGTGAAGTCTGCGGGATACCCCTCCCAGCAGGTCTCAATAATGGCGACAAACTACACGAACCAATATTTACCCCCGCGTTTAAAGCAGAACAGGGAGAGCATGACCGCAATATCGATTTTGCAGAAACGGTCTCGATTATCGGCGAAGAATTGGCGGTAAAGATTCGAGACTTTTCTTTGCGGGTATACGCCCGTGCATCCGAAATTGCTGAAAAAAGCGGGCTAATTATTGCAGACACCAAGTTTGAGTTCGGTATCGATAAGAATGGTGTGGTCACACTCGCAGACGAGGTGCTCACCAGCGATTCCAGCAGATACTGGGATGGCGATACCTGGCTTAGTGAGGCAAGTGGCGAAAAGAGCCTAGCCAGTTTTGATAAGCAGATAGTGCGTAATTGGTTAAGCGCAAACTGGGATAAGCAAGGAACTCCACCAGCGCTTCCGGTAGAAATAGTCGAGCGGACCCGATTCAAATATCAAGAACTTTTCGAGAAATTAACCGGCGCCTACTTTCTGGGCTAATGCTTGAGCTAGATTTGGGAATATCAACAGGAATATAAACGCGTCTGGAGCGTTATAAAGAGTATGGATGACAAGTCAGAACTTTTGATGCCAGCAGCTACCCACATGGGCGCTGTCACCTTATATGTCGCAGATTTAGACAAGGTGATGGATTTCTACCACCGTGGCGTTGGTCTTGAAGTGCTCTGGCAGGAAAACGGCCGTGCAGCGCTCGGCCGCGATAATGAGGTGCTGCTCTATCTGGAAGAGCGTCCCGCACTATCGAAAGCCGAAATGGGTAGCGCTGGGCTTTACCACACAGCAATTCTGTTCAAAACCAAACCTGAGCTTGCAATTGCGCTCTATTCGACTGCAACCAAGTTCCCGGGCAGTTACACGGGTTCAGCAGATCACCTAGTTTCAAACGCCTTCTACTTCAATGACCCAGAAGGCAACGGTGTAGAGCTTTATTGGGACCGCCCACGCGATCAGTGGGATTGGAGCCCAAACGGCGAAGTAAAGATGGCAACCATTTGGCTCGACCCAAACCGTTTTATTGAACAAAACTTAGGCGAAGCCACGGATGAAGAGATCACTGCGGGAGTTTTTAAAGATATCCAGCCAGCGAATGTCGGACACGTGCATTTGCAGGTAGGGAACATTCCTCAGGCTCGCGATTTTTATGTGAGCAAGATGGGCTTTGATGTCACCGCAGCTATGGGAAATCAAGCCCTGTTTACCTCTGCTGGTGGGTATCACCACCACATCGGCATGAACACTTGGAATTCTTCAGGCGCAGGGATGCGCTCGCCAGCATTAGGACTAGGCCAGATGGCAATAGTTGTTCCGACCGCGGAAGACTTAGCGATTATTGAGAGCCGATTGAAGTCCCACGATATCGCTGTAGCAAACGATGGTAAAGAACTTGAAGTTCGGGACCCTTGGGGGAACTTAATTAAAATTTCGCTGTAAATAACTAACGTAGGATTGAGGGGTAAGCCTCTACCATCGGGAGTTTTTCGTGCCGACCATTGTCGTTGAAGTTATGCCAAAGCAAGAGCTTTTAGATCCACAAGGCAAGGCGGTTGCGGCCGCTATAGCCCGCAAAGGAATTTCAGGTGTTAGCGCGGTCCAGGTAGGTAAGCGCTTTGAAATCATCACTGAGGGTCCCGTCACAGCGGAACTTCTTGAGAGCGTTAAGGCGCTCGCTGAAGACTTCCTATCCAACGCCGTTATTGAGGATGTTGTTTCTATCGAGGTTGTCGAATGACCAAAATCGGTGTGGTAACTTTCCCTGGTTCACTGGATGACCGTGATGCTCTTCGCGCGGTGCGGCTCGCTGGAGCAGAGGGTGTTGCTCTTTGGCACGCAGATCATGATCTTCAGGGAGTGGATGCTGTGGTGCTTCCCGGGGGCTTCTCCTACGGTGACTACCTCCGCTGTGGTGCGATTGCTGCAATCTCCCCAATCATGACCGAGGTGAAAGCAGCCGCAGCTAAAGGGCTGCCAGTTTTAGGCATCTGCAACGGTTTTCAAGTACTTGTCGAAGCGGGGATGCTCCCAGGTGGGCTAATCAGAAACGATCACGGAAACTTCTTCTGTCGCGACCAAAAACTAAGAGTTGAATCTACCAGCACCGCATGGACCAACGAGTTTGAACAGGGTGAAGAGATAGTGATTCCTCTGAAAAATGGTGAAGGCGGGTATATCGCTACCGAGGAAACGCTTGACCGTTTAGAGGGTGAAGGTTTGGTTGCTTTCAGATACCTAGAGGTAAACCCTAATGGTTCACTCCGCGACATTGCCGGTCTTCGCAACGAGATGGGGAATGTTGTTGGGCTTATGCCACACCCTGAACACGCCACAGAACCAGGTTTTGGACCAGACACAGATGCTGCTATGCGCTCCGGTACAGACGGGCTTCGTTTCTTCCGCAGTGTTCTAAACTCGCTGGCGGTGGCATAGTGTCGGCCACAGAGAACACCAAGGCAGTGCTCGATACCGTAGAAAACGTCGCTAAGGATCCGGAACGCACTCAGCCATATGCGGCTCTCGGTCTTAAAGATGGTGAGTATGCGCTAATCAAAGATATTTTGGGTCGTCGCCCGACATCCGCAGAATTGGCAATGTATTCGGTGATGTGGAGTGAACACTGCTCTTACAAATCTTCAAAGAAGTACCTGCGCCAATTCGGTACCAAAACTACCGAAGAAATGCGCAAACACCTGATGGTAGGTATGGGGCAAAATGCCGGAGTCGTCGATATCGGTGACGGCTGGGCCGTGACTTTCAAGGTTGAGAGCCACAATCATCCCTCCTATATTGAGCCATTCCAGGGAGCTGCAACGGGCGTCGGCGGTATCGTGCGCGACATTATCTCGATGGGTGCCAGGCCGATAGCGGTTATGGATCAGTTACGGTTTGGTGCTATCGACCATGAAGATACAGCCAGAGTTTTTCACGGCGTTGTTGGCGGTATCTCCTTTTATGGAAACTGCCTAGGGCTTCCAAACATTGGCGGGGAAACATACTTCGATTCCTGCTACCAGGCGAACCCGCTAGTGAATGCGCTTGCGCTCGGTGTGCTTCGTCACGAGGATTTGAAACTCGCGAACGCCACGGGTGTTGGTAATAAGGTGGTGCTTTTTGGTGCTCGCACCGGAGGCGACGGTATCGGTGGCGCATCCATTCTTGCATCAGATTCCTTCTCCGAGGGTGGTCCTACTAAACGCCCGGCAGTGCAGGTCGGTGACCCATTCGCCGAGAAGGTGCTGATTGAGTGCTGCCTAGAACTTTATGCAGCAGACGCTGTTGAAGCGATTCAAGACCTCGGTGCCGCCGGTATTTCCTGTGCGACCAGTGAACTTGCTGCCAACGGTGACGGCGGGATGCACGTGGAGCTCGACAGAGTGCTGCTCCGTGACGAAACCCTCACCCCCGAAGAAATCCTGATGAGCGAATCTCAGGAAAGAATGATGGCAATCGTTGATCCAGCAAAACTTGCCACTTTCGAAGCCATCTGCAAGAAGTGGGAAGTCGAATACTCAGTGCTCGGTGAAGTAACTGAAGGTAACCGCCTCACAATCGATTGGCACGGAGAGCGAATTGTTGATGTTGACCCTTCAACCGTCGCAGTCGATAGCCCAGTCTATGATCGCCCGGTTGCCTACCCTGCTTGGATTGACGCACTTAATGCTCAGGGAGTAAATGCTTCGGGGCTTACTCGTTCAGAAGAGGGAGCACAGCTAGGCAAGTGGATGCTGGACCTCGCTGGAAGTGCCGACCTAGCCAGCAAGTCGCTAATCACTAACCAGTACGACCATTACGTGATGGGCAATACCGCCCTCGCAATGCCGGATGATGCCGGAATGGTGCGAATCGATGAAGAGACCGGATTAGGAGTCGCCCTCGCCACCGACGCGAATGGTCGCTACTGCCAACTTGACCCTTATGTTGGTGCGCAGCTGGCACTCTCCGAGGCATACCGCAACGTGTCGAGTGCCGGAGCAACCCCGATGGCTGTTACCGACTGCCTGAACTTCGGAAGTCCTGAAAATCCGGAAGTAATGTGGCAGTTCTCCAAAGCCGTTGAGGGCTTGGCTGACGCCTGCCAGATTTTGGGTATTCCAGTCACCGGCGGCAACGTAAGTTTCTACAACCAGACCGGCGACAAACCAATCTTTCCAACTCCGGTTGTGGGTGTTATGGGCGTGATAGACGATGTTGCCGCCAGGGTTCCGTCCGGGCCACAGGATGCTGGTCTCAACATTTATCTGCTCGGTACCACCCAAGACGAACTCGATGGAAGTGCCTGGGCACACGTGGTGCATGACCACCTAGGAGGTCGCCCACCGGCAGTGAAACTGGAAGCCGAAAAGGCGCTAAGCGCTGTGCTGGGGGCTGGGGCTAATCAGGGACTGATTTTTGCATCCCATGACCTTAGCGACGGAGGTCTAGCTCAGGCAATTGCGGAGTTCTCGCTTCGCTTCGGAATGGGCGCTAGATACTGGCTCGGCGAAATTGAGGCAAGGGATGGCGTAGACCTGACCGCTGCTCTCTTTAGTGAGTCGAGTGCTCGCGCGATCGTGGCTGTGCCTCGCGAAGAGGACGTGAAATTCATTGGGCTCTGCGAGGGGCGCGGGGTGCCGGTGATGCGCATCGGAGTAACAGAAGACACAGCCGCAATTGAAGTGCAGAACTTATTCACTCTGCAGCTGGATGAGATTCGCGCGCGCTCAAATGAGACGCTACCTAAGTATTTTGGTTAGATACTTACAGTGTTCCTCGGCTAAGCCGAATTCATTTTAATTAATTCAAATGCTGTTCGTGATGGTGAATTACTTCGGCGATAACGAAGTTGAGGAACTTTTCCGCGAATTCAGGGTCAAGATGCGATTCAATCGCTAGCTCTTTAAGGCGAGCAATTTGCTCTTTTTCGCGCTCAGGGTCACTCGGTGGCAAACCACCAGACGCCTTTAGCGCACCAACTTCTTGAGTGAATTTGAAACGTTCAGCAAGCATATGCACGAGTGCGGCATCAATATTGTCGATACTCCTACGGATTGCGTAGAGTTTCTCTAAAATTTCTTCCTGGCTGGGCTTATTCTCACTGCTCATTAGTCCACAATATCCCGGAACTCTATCGGTTCGTGGCTGCGATCTTCAATCATCCGTTCAAGGTTTGCTTTCACACGAGGCCAGTCGTCAATGATGATCGAGAATACCGCGGCATCGCGCCAGGTGCCGTCTGCGCGTTGTTTGTCACGGCGAGAGATTCCTTCATAGGTTGCCCCAATCGCCTGTATCGCCTTTTGAGAGCGCTTATTGATAATGTCTGTCTGGATTTTTATGCGCCCAAATCCGTGAGAAAAGGCCAACTCAAGCAAGAGATACTTGGATTCCGCATTCGCGACGCTTCCCCAAACCCTAGGGTCGAAAGCAGTCCAGCCAATATGTGCTGACTCATTGCGCTCGTTAAAGTCGCCAAGCGTTGTGGTGCCAATTACTCGATCCCTGAGCGGGCCGTTCTCCACAACAACAAGATACGGATTTGCGGTATCGAAGTTGTAGTAGTCGAGCGCCCATTCGGCAAAAAGATCGGCGTCTTCACTGAAGGCATCGATGCCACCTCCGTAGCCTTCCTCGAAGACTATGGGATGGCCGATAGCTGGCATCAAATCGATGATGCGGTCGCGAGTGAAAGGCTCTAACCTTATTTCTTTACCGCGGATTGTAACTAGCGGTGGGCGGGATGCGCTCATGAAGTTATTTTAGTCCTCAAGTAGGTCATGGACGGAGATAACCTGCTCACGTTCTGGCCCAACACCAATCGCAGAAATTCTTGCCCCGCTTATAGACTCAATGAATTTCACATACGCTTGGCAGTTTGCCGGTAAATCTTCCAACTTGCGAGCACTGGTGATGTCTTCAGTCCATCCTGGGAGATATTCGTAGATTGGTTTTGCGTGGTGGAAGTCGCTCTGGGAGTCGGGGAGTTCATCCCTGCGCACTCCATCAACTTCGTAAGCGACACATACCGGAATTTGTTCGAGACCGGTGAGCACATCAAGTTTGGTGAGCACGAAATCTGTAACCCCGTTGACTACGGCTGCGTACCGAGAAATTGGGGCGTCATACCAGCCACAGCGGCGCGGACGACCGGTGGTGGTGCCAAACTCGTGGCCGGTGTTACGAAGGAAATCGCCATCTTCATCAAAAAGCTCTGTGGGGAATGGCCCAGCTCCAACCCTGGTGGTGTAGGCCTTGGTCACAGCAATTACGCGTTTGATTCGGTTTGGAGCCACACCGGAACCGGTGGATGCGCCTCCCGCAGTCGCTGAGGAAGAGGTAACAAACGGATAGGTGCCGTGGTCAATGTCGAGCATCGTTGCCTGCCCGCCCTCAAAGAGCACAGTCTTGCCAGCATCCAGTGCGCTGTTTAGTTCGTGCACGGTGTCGCAAACGTGTGGGCGCAGGCGCTCGCGGAAGCTGAGTAGGTTCTCGACTACTTCATCCACTTCGATAGCGCGTCGGTTGTAAACCTTAACCAGTAACTGGTTTTTCTGGTCGAGTGCTCCCTCAACTTTTTGGCGAAGAATCTTGTCATCGAACAGGTCCTGGATGCGCACCCCGACTCGGTTGATTTTGTCGGCATACGCTGGTCCGATTCCGCGACCGGTGGTTCCGATTTGGCGCTTGCCGAGGAATCGTTCAGTTACTTTATCGAGCACGCGATGGTAGGCAGTGATTACGTGAGCGTTGGAAGAAATGCGTAGGCGTGAAGTGTCTACGCCGCGAGCTTCTAGGGCATCAATTTCTTCAAAAAGCACTTCGAGGTCGATTACTACACCGTTTGAAATTACCGGTGTCACACCCGGGGTGAGAATGCCGGAAGGAAGTAGGTGGAGAGCATATTTTTCTTCGCCAATAACCACGGTGTGCCCGGCGTTATTTCCGCCGTTGAATTTCACAACGTAGTCAACTCTTGACCCGAGTAGGTCGGTTGCTCGGCCCTTACCTTCGTCGCCCCACTGGGCTCCGATTAGAACGATTGCACTCATGCAGACCTCGTTTCTTTCCCTTTTCGATGCTACCTGATTTGGGTATTTGGCGTTTGGCTACTTGGCGTGCTGTTGTAGCCAGGCATACATGATTATTGCAGCCGCTGCACTGGCGTTTATGGAGCGGGTAGAGCCATACTGGGTAATCTCAATTTGGGCGCTCGCCGCAGCTATCGCTTCCGGCGTGAGGCCCGGGCCTTCCTGGCCAAAAAGCAGGATGCACCTCTCCGGAAAATCAAACTTATTCACAGGGACTGCGCCCTCAGTATTATCCACAGCAATGATCGGCAAGTCTTGCTCTTTTGCGTATTCAAGCAGAGCATCAATAGTGGGATGCAGTAACACCTGCTGGTAGCGGTCGGTCACCATAGCGCCGCGCCGGTTCCATCTGCGCCTTCCAACAATATGCACGGTGTTGGCAGCGAAAGCATTGGCACTTCGCACAATAGAACCGATGTTCAAATCGTGCTGCCAATTCTCGATTGCGACTTCGAAGCCGTGCCGATGTTTTTCTAGGTCGGCGATTATCGCATCCATTTTCCAGTATCGATACTGGTCAACAACGTTACGGGTATCGCCGTGCTCTAGAAGCTCAGTGTCATACTGGTCACCCACTGGCCATTCGCCAACCCAGGGACCAACACCAGCTGTGCTGAACTCGAGAGTTTTGCTTGGGCCATTCTCCGAATCTTGACTATGCATTTGGATCAGCGGTGGCGTCGGGATCTTCAGGAATTACCGGCGCGGGCATAAGGGATTCGGTCAATGCTTCACCGGATGACCTACTGATGTAGCAGAAGTAGCGATCCTCAACATCGCGGTATTCGGCTTGGGAAGTTGGGTATGAGAAGCTGAGCTGAATGTCTGAATAGTTGCCGGCAATATCTAGGTCTAGCACTTCAGGCGCTTGGCAAAGGTTGGGAAGGTCACGCTCATAAGCTGCAGTTTCAGGCCAGAAAGATGATGTTGTCAGCGACTCAGCACGAATCAACTGTGCAGCGTGCGGAATATCACAGTCAATAACTACAAGCTCTTCCTGCCAGGCATCGCGGAAGAAAGAAATGCACTCGCCACCGTGAAGTTCCGTCCAGCGGTAAGTTCCAGGAGGTACAGGCTCATCTTCTGGGAGTGGTGCGGCTGTTTCGGTCGGCTCCGGTTCTGTTGGTGCTACTTGGATGGCGCTAATTCGGTCGCCAACTATGTAGCTAATGGCCATCAATAATACGACGGCTACTGACACGGTGACCCAAGCCAGTGGAGTCATTTTCTGCCAGAAGTATGGAGGGTTTTCGTCACTGGAATCGCCTTGGCGTGAAGGTGGAACTCTGTCACCGGATGCGCCCGCTGTGCTCCCAAAAGCTGCCCCGGTAGGGTCGCTGCTTCGTGCAGAGCTTTCGCGAGATGCTACCTGCTGCGAACCGGTAGCGTTCATCTCGGCACTGTCAGGCATTTCCCATTGGACTTTTGCTACATCCGCAGCAGACATTGCCTCGGTAGGGAGGTCGGCGCTTGGAGTTTCAGGTGTTGCTGGAGCGCTTGGTGCTGATGGCGTTGTGGGTGCAGAAGGGGTGGTTGGCGCATCCGCATCAATTTCGACAATATCGTCACCAAAAAGCTCCTTGAACGGGTCAAAGTCTTCGGAGTCGGGGTTATTGGGGTCGAATGTCATGAAAGCCCTAAGTCCTCGAGTGAAATAGCGTACCTGTAATCGTAACCAGCGTCGTTGATTACTTGCTGAGCGCCAGTGTTGCGGTCAACAACCACAGCCACCGCAGCAACTATACCGCCCGCACGTTCCACAGCCTCAATCGCCCTCATTGGCGAACCACCAGTAGTGGAGGTGTCCTCAACAACGATTACTCGCTTCCCTGAAATATCTGGCCCCTCGACCTGGCGGCCGCGACCGTGATCTTTCGGTTCTTTACGAACCACGAAAGCATCATAAGATTTGCCGAGGATAGCTGCCTGGTGCATAATCGCGGAAGCAATCGGGTCGGCGCCCATAGTAAGGCCACCAACAGCAACAACATCTGGGATGTCTGAAATAAGTTCCAACATCACTTTCCCAATTAAAGGGGCAACCCTGTGGTCAAGACTTACTTTACGAAGGTCAACGTAGTAGCTGGCCTGCTTGCCACTAGCGAGGGTGAAGTCGCCGTGAAACACAGCGAAGGTTTTAATGTAGTCGATTAACTGTTCGCGGATTTTGGCGCTATCAAGGTCTGTGTTTTGCACTATATAAGTTTAACCAAGCGGTAGCCTTGAGTAGTGCTTATTGCGACTTGGAATGTGAACTCGATTCGCACCAGAGTGGGCGGAGTCACCGACTGGTTGCGAGCATCCCACGTTGACGTGTTGTTGATGCAGGAAATTAAGTGCAAACCTGAACAGTTTCCCCGCGCAGAATTCGAAGCACTCGGCTATGAACTTGCAATCCACGGACTGGACCAGTGGAACGGTGTCGCAATCGCTTCCAAGGTCGGAATTGCGGATGTCGAAATCGGCTTCCCCAGAATGCCCGGATTCTCAAAAACCGGCGATCCCGAGCCGGAAGCGCGCGCGATTGGTGCAACCGTTGGTGGGGTGAAAGCTTGGAGTCTGTATGTGCCAAACGGTCGCGCACTAGATGACCCACACTACACATACAAACTTGAATGGCTGGCGGCTCTTCGTGAATACGCTCGCGAATGGGATTCAGTAAACAGTGGGATTCCGCTGGCACTCGGTGGCGACTGGAACATTGCACCAACTGATGTCGATAACGGCGATCCGGATTTGGGACCCGGAAGCACCCATATTTCCGCTCCTGAACGCGAGGTTTTTACATCCTTCTTCGAGGCCGGATTTACGGATCCGGTGCGAGAATTTGTGCCCACGGGATACACGTACTGGGATTACCAGCGACTAAAGTTCCCAAAAAATGAGGGTATTCGCATCGACTTTATTATTGGGAATCAGGCGCTGAAAGATAGGTCAATCGGTGCATGGATTGACCGTGACGAGCGCAAAGGTGATGGCCCGAGCGATCACGTGCCGGTAGTGCTAGAAATTACGGATAGCGCAGTATCCGATGATTCCGACTTTGACTTCGATGAACCGATGGTGTTCTAACTAATGACCAAAACACGCAAACGCCTACTGATATTTCTTGCAATAACTATCGCGGCGGTAAACATGCGATCGGTGGTGACCGCGGTCGCGCCAGTTTATGAACAAATCGATGCGGATATCCACCTCGGGACCCTAGAAATCGGATTGCTTGGCGCAGTGCCTGCAATATGTTTCGGACTCTTTGCGCTTCTGACCCCACTCTTTTGGCGTTGGCTCAGCCTAGAAGTTCTCTTGTTTATATCGATGCTGCTGATTGTCACAGGTAGCACGCTCAGGGCAATATCCGGGGCATATGTTTGGTTATTTCTCAGCAGCTTTATTGCGCTCGCGGCAATTGGGGTCGCCAATGCGGCTATGCCACCTATAGTAAAAAAGTATTTCCCCGACAAGATTGGCGCAATGACCGCAATCTATGTTTCGTTGATGAACATAGTGTCATTCCTCCCGCCACTGCTAACTCCGTTTGTTGTACAGATTGGCGGTTGGAGACTTCAACTTGGAATGTGGGCGGTACCTGCGATTGCCGCAGCAACTCTCTGGTTTATCAAAATCGTTTCCTCCCAGCGAGATTTGGAACTCACAGGAGAGATTGAAATTCCAGAGGCGGCGGATGCGCGAAAAAAGTTCACTTACAAGCGGATCCTGAAAACTCGACTCGCTTGGGCGATGATTCTGCTCTTTGGTGTTCCGAGCGCATTCTTCTACGTGATCGCTGCCTGGTTGCCACAGCTTCTGGAATATTTTTCAGGCATCCCGATGTCGGAAAGTTCCTTCTACCTGTTCCTCTTGATGCTCACAGGCGTTCCAGGTTCGCTTGTCTTGCCGGTGTTGACCGTGAAGATGCGGAGTGTGTGGCCGATAATTATTGGTGCGTTTGTACTGCACTGGGTTGGTTATGCCGGTTTGGTGTTTATGGGGCACACAGTGCCGTGGCTGTGGGTGCTACTTATTGGGCTCGCGCCGTCTATCTTCCCGATGACCATGACCCTGATAAACCTGCGCACCAAGACTCGCGCCGGTGCACTCGCTCTTTCTAGCGCAACCCAAGGCTTTGGCTATGCGATTCCGATGATTTCATCCGTAGTGGTGGGCGTGCTCTTTGATCTCACTGGCACCTGGAATGCCCTCGTTTGGTTCATGCTTATAATTTCGTTCGGGATGCTCGCATCCGGGCTTTATGTGACTAAGCAGCGTTATCTAGAAGACGAGGTTGAGTTTTAGGGAAGAAGTTGTTTCGTCCAAGCGAAAAGGTCGACAATCGCCGGGGAATGTGCTTCGACGAGCGCTTCTTCCTCTCCCTCGCCTAGATGCCGATCCCGCGACCATCTTCCTGCAACGGATGCTACGACCGCACCGATAGCGCGATCTGTCTGGAAGTTTGTCAGCGCCATAGGGTCTCCTTTGTTAGTGGGTACATTAGGGCAGTAACCACTAACAAAGGATGGGGCTAGGTTACCTCAAACTAATACCCAGTTGGCAGGGTAACGATTGTCGAGCATCAAGTTATCTAATTTGGATTGACGATAACTTGCGGGGGTCATTCCTAATGCCACCAATTCTTTTGCTCTTTCAGCGCTTACGTACTTGACCAAGTTACCCGTTGTAAGGGTGCGTTGATCTACGACGGTATGACCAAATCTTTCACCTGTTTCAAAAGTTAGGATGTTATCGGACCAAGCAAGGGCATCACCAAGAGTGAATCCTGCCCATTCGCCAGATTCAATTACTTGGAATGAGTTTTGGTGTTTGTAATGATTCTCGAAATTGCTTGTTCTTTTTTCTAAAGCATTTCGGAACCTACTTGCAATCTCTTCCTGTTCTGAGATTCTTACTTCGCTAAGTGTGGCCGCAACCTCTTCAGAGGTGTAGATTTTTGGCTCGTCATCATTTTTGTTAATAAATGAAACTGCGACAAATTCTGTTAGCTTACTTTCAACAGCGAAACTTAAATCGGGTACGTACTTACTTCCAAAATTTCTTTGAAAACTTCTAGCTTCTCTAATCTCGTGAAATATCGGTTTTTCGCAACCAATGTACTCTTCGCTAAAGGTTCTCTTATGGGAAGTGTCTTTATTATCTTCGTTTTTACTCATGGGTGTTACCCCCTCTCTGGGGGTATAGCCCCCATCGATCTTGCAACACGATTTTTCGTATTGCCCGTTCTTCCCCTGGGACACCCGGGAATCGATGGATTCGGGTTGTCGCGCGACCGGCCAGGTACCTTTAGGTCACGACTCTTGAACGTAAAAAATATTTTAACACATAACACTGACATTGGCTTCTCGTGAGGTTTTGTTGAAGGTCTAGTTGGCGTCATCAATTTCGAGAGAATTAAGCAGGCAATAGGCGAAGAGTACTTCAAACAGGAGTTCATTTAATAGTAAAAAAGTTTTTGTTCAAGTGAATAAATCTATGATTGCCGGAGAATTAGCTTTGACAAGTTCGACGAGTCCTAGTCCTTGTGCGAGCAGCGCGGGCAAGCGAATTGTCGCAGGTGGCACGTTTTCTTCAGCACGAGCAAGAAATGGCCCGGTTGCTGGATCGATTAGGAAATGTTTGGATCAACGGAGAGTCCTAGGAGTTCGAGTACTGACGCAAACATGCTGGGTGAGGCCAGGCAAATTTCAGACATTGCCCTCACTGTGGTCTCTGCTCTTGGCCGAATGTATTCACGCCAAGTGCATCTCCTGCGGCTGTTGCCACAACTGCGCCAATTGCTCGGTCTATTTGAAAGCTTGATAATGTCGTAGTGACCTCCTGATCTAGCAGCGTTAAAAGGAGGTTAGCTTCGTGACCTAAGCGCTACCTACCTTTCGAAATTTCTGCGGATGATTGTGTAAAAGTATTGTTGCACCAGCCACTGACATCATTAGAAAGCGGCGAAGTCCCAAGAAGGACCTCGCCGCCATAGCATTTATCTCCAGCTAGGAGTTTTATGCTTCGATACTTTTTGCAAGATCTTCTGTCTTGCTGTGAGCCACACTAACTTTGCGTGGCTTAGCACTTTCGCGCACAGGCATTGTCACAGTTAGCACACCATTGTCGTAATTTGCACTAATTGCTTCGGTGTCGATTGCCTCACCGAGATTAAGCTGCCGCACGAAAGCTCCCGCACTACGCTCTTGAATAATCCACTTGGTATCCGACATTTCGTCAAAATTCCTAGTTGCTCTAATTGTTAGCTGACGACCATCGACATCAACATCAATTGATGAAGGGTCAACTCCGGGAAGGTCGGCGCTGAGCACATAGTGTTCGCCTTCCTTGTATAGATCCATCGGCATTTGACGAAGCGCCTGACGAGTAGGGAACATAGACCCTACAAGGCGGTCAAATTCACGAAGGGTGTCGATACTCATAATGTCTACTCCTTTACTCAAACTATTGTTTTGAAACTTGAGTGTATATCACTCAAGTTAAGGTTATATTAGCACTCTCATGGGTAGAGTGCTAACTTTTCAGCAAATTTTGAGGTAGTTAAAAGTCTTGATTTTAGCTTTATAAATTCATCGCAATAAGCGACATCATCAACACATAAATTCCGGTACCAGCAAGCACGCTAAGAGTCATATTGCTTCGCCAGAGGTGCAGGACAACTGTGATTGTTAGAGCTAGAAGAACCGGAACAAATGCACTGACTTCAGTCACATTCACATTACGCACTGTATAGACGGCAAGAATCAACATAATGCCGAGTGGCATCCGCTCACCGAGGTAGGCCAGCAGGCGACTGTGGCGTATTGGTGCGAGCATCGCAAAAGGTAGCGCCCGAAGCGCCCAAGTGATTGCCCCGGCGAGCAGAATTCCTGAGAGTACATACCAAGGTTCAGTCATCTTCACCTCGCCTGTGATTAGCGAAAAGGTAAGAAGACGTTAGGGCGACCGCGAACATTCCCATCGAAATCAGTAGCATGTGCTCTTTGGAAATCAGTGCACCTACGAGCGCGCAAAGCAATGCCAAAGCTACGACCGGTAGTGATTTCATGGCCTTGTATGCTTCAATCGCTAGCACCACAAAAAGTGCGGTGACAGCGAAATCGATTCCGATAATCTCTGGAGGAATTAGTCCACCGAGCAGTGCGCCGGTTACTACCGCCAAAATCCAGACGATCTGGAGACCACCCTGGATGGCAAGGATTTTTGCGCGTGACCAGGTCTGCGCATCCTTCGAAGTAGTGAGTCCATAGGCTTCATCAGTGAGCGTGAAAGTGCTGTAAGCCTTCCAGCCAATGCCATCCACGCGGTGAAGCGGAAAAGTCAGGGCATAAAAGACATGGCGGAAATTTACTAGGAATGCACTTAGCGCTATCTGCGTGAGTGGGGCTGCGGCAGCAAATAAACCAACAAGTAGGAACTCCATCGATCCGGCAAAGACAATGAGTGAAATAAGGAGTGCCCAGTACCATGCCAGTCCCGACTGCGCCACCAAAACCCCCAAGGCAAGACCGAGCGGAATTACACCAATAGATACCGGTAAGACGACCTTCCAGCCAGCAAGGATTTCGCTACGGGTATTGGTCAATTTGAGGAGCTTTCGGGACTGTATTAGGTGAGAATTATTCAATTTTAGTCAGTAATCTGTGGCATGAAATCCTCAAAAACGAAAAGCTTATTCCTTGCTCAAAATCCTCTTCACAAAAGCCAAGGATCTCCCTGCTTCTTCCCACGGGTCAGGGCAGAAGCACAAATCTACTGTCCACCATTCCAGCCCGCCGGCTACATCTCTGAGCGTAGGTGCGAGGGCATCAAAATCTATAGCCCCGGAACCAAACGGCCGGTGAATTGTGGTGCGAAAAGCACTCACATCTGATTCGCTGATTGAGCCATCGGTGTCAAGCAGATGCACGTGTGTGATTCTTGAGCCTAACTCGCGCAAGAGATCAGCTTGACCACCTACCAGAGTCCTTCCTTCTCGCACGTGTCTTGCACCCTCAACAGCCACGGTATGCGCGTGAGCAGTGTCATAGAAACACTAATTACTTCGGGGTCAAAATAGTCAGCAATCTTGAGTATTTGTTCAGGCTCGTTAAATGCCCAGCAGGGTTCAAATTCCCAAACCAGTTTCACTCCTAAACGGTTCGCAAATTCGCCCAGCTTATCCCAGGTGCGGAAGAGTTTTTCAAAAGCGATTTCTTCTCCAACCTCAAACGGGGTCTCAGGGTTATGGCCGGTATTGATTATGTAGCGATCAGTTCCTAGGTCGGCAGCGAATCTAATATTGCGTTCTTGAACTTTCAAGTACTCGCTATCGTCAGCTGTATCCAAGAATCTAGTACCGGATGCGCTGGCTGCTGCCCCTGAAATTTCTAAGCCATTAGATTTAACCAATTCAGCTATTGCGCTTCGATCTGCAGTTGTAGCCGCGGTGACGGGAGTTGGGTGTGGAGCAAATGCTCCAATCTCCACACCCTCGTAACCGATTTTAGAAATCATTGGGATAATTTGCTCAAGTGACCAGTCGATTGACTCGTCAAAAGCAAACGCCCAAGTTCCGATAGATATTTTTGGCATTTATGCTTCGATGCTTTTCTTTATGAATGCAGTGTATTTATCCATCCAGTTTTGTACTTCGGATGCGTCACCGCGCCAGCCATACTCGTCTAGTGTCCACCACTCTAAATCTGGTTGCGCTTTGTAAATTTCTTTACCGACAGCATCGAAGTCCACATCACCTTCGCCAAAATTAACATGCCCAGTGGTGTACTGGTGCGGCAGCGCACCCCACCAGTCTGGAGCACCCACAGTGTCGGCGATGTGTACGTGTCCGATTAGCCCCTTTAGGCGTCGGAGTAGTTCAATCTGTCCGCCTTCAATTGGTTCATAAAAATGCCCATTTGGACCTTCAAGACCAACACCGGCAATAATGTGTGCGTGCGAGGTGTCATAAAGCGCCCCAAACCAAGGTGAAGCCAGTTCTTCAGACACTTGAACAACATGGTCGGGCGTTCTGAAAGCGGAACCGATTTCAAATTCCCAAACTAACTTTATTCCATGCTCGCCAGCTCGTTTGGAGCATTCGCCCCAGACCTTCTTTAGGCGTCGCAAAGCTTCCTCGTGCCCTAAATCTGCAGCCATAAGCGGGTTCAAGTAGTGCTCGTTTATTGACTTTGCGCCAATAACCTTCGCGAACTCTAGGTTCTTATCAAACTCAAGATTGTAAGTGCTGGGATCGTGATCGAACGGGCTACCTTCGGTGCGCATCGCTAGCGATAGAGGCTCAATACCGTAGGCGTCTATTTGCTCTTTAGCTTTTTTGCCAGCCTCTCGTACCTGCTCGAAGTTCTCCATGCGATTTGGGCGATCCAAGTGAGGCTCTGCGGTGCGGATATCAGCACCTTTTGCTCCCACTGCACTGATTACTTCATACGCTTTATCGAGCGTAAATCCGTTGAATGACCAGGTTGCGATACCTGCCTTGACCATAATTTTGCCTTTCTTATTAACCCTGCTCACAAGACCTGTGAGAGAAACTTTTGTAACCTTGATGTTTTTGGATCATCAAAAATCTGACTAGGTGTGCCCTGTTCTACTATTTGCCCGTCGTCCATAAATATGACTCTAGAAGCGACTTCTTTTGCGAAACCCATTTCGTGAGTCACAATCATCATGGTGCTTCCTTCTTCCGCAAGCCCACGGATTACTTGGAGCACCTCTCCAGATAGTTCCGGGTCAAGTGCTGCAGTAACCTCATCGAATAGCAGCATGTCTGGTTGCATTGCTAAAGCCCTAGCAATAGCCACACGTTGTTGTTGCCCGCCAGAAAGCTGTGAAGGATATGCGTCCATTTTTTCACCGAGACCTACGCGCTTTAGCTCGAATTCGGCTTCTTTTAGAGCATCTGCTTTTTTGATTCCCAGCACGTTCCTAAGGGCCAGAGTGATGTTCTCGAAAACCTTTTTATGAGGAAAAAGATTATAAGACTGGAAAACGATTCCCATCTTTGTTCGCACTTTATTAATATCAACGCGGATGTCTGTGATGTCTTTTCCTTTGAAAATTACATTTCCAGTGGTTGGTTCCTCAAGCAGGTTTGCGCATCTAAGCAGGGTAGATTTTCCGGAACCACTTGGTCCAATAATCGCTATAACTTCACCGCGGTAGCACTCTAGGTCAATACCTTTCAATACATGTGCTTTACCAAAGTATTTCTCAATGCCTTGCATACTTAGTAGGGGTTCGCTTGTGTTCTCCCAACTGTTGTTTGGCCAAGCCTCTGTTTTAGCTATTTTTGAGCTGGAGTTATTAAGTGTCATCTTGCTTACCTTCCATTCCTCATTCTGCGTTCAAGGTAAGTAACCACCATGATCAACGGGATTGTAATTACCAGGTATGCGATACCGCTGGCTATATAGAAAGTTGAGTTGAAGAATTGTGCGTAGCCCTGGCTGGCGACTGAGAACAGATCGCGCTGGCCGAGAGATACCCCAAGGAATGCGACAAGAGAGGTGTCTTTAATAAGACCGATGTATTCATTCATCAGTGGAGGGATAACTCTACGGAATCCTTGAGGTATAACCACGAGGCGCATAGATTTTCCATAGGTAAGTCCAAGACCGCGGGCGGCTTCAAGCTGGCCTTTTTCTACTGATTGCAAACCTGCGCGAAGTGTTTCTGAAGCATATGCCCCTACATGCAATGAAAGTCCTAAGACTAGTGCAGGAAATACGCCCATATTAATTCCTAGGCCTAAGGACATTCCGAAATATATGAGAGAAAGCTGGAGTAGTAAAGGAGTACCACGCACCACGTTTACATAAATTCGCGCGGGTGCTCTTAGTACCTTTTTCTGCGATACCGCTAGAAGGGCCAAAGCCATACCAAGTGCTAACCCAAATACTGCGGATGCGGTAGCGAGAATTATCGTGTACATCGCACCACTCCAGAAGTTGTGGAGTTGGTTGATGACTTGAGGGAAGTTTAGGAAGTTTTGAGCGAACCTTGTAGCGTCGGTGTTATTGAACGCGAAGATTACGCCTGAGAGAACCAAAGCCTGAAGACCGAGTAGTGCCCCAGTAATAGATTGATTACGAGCCTTCTTGGTGTCGACCTTCTTATAGGTTGCAAGGCCAAGAACTATCGCTACAAGGCCTAAAGCGGTCGCAGTTGCGGCAATAAACCACAACTCAGCTGAGTTTATGCTTGCAGCAATTTTTCTAAAATCATCTAATCCTCTGGATATAAAGAGAACAATTGATCCGAGGGTGGGTATCAGTATGGATGCCCACCCTAGGGTGAGAGTGGTCAGGGAGATTGACCGACTCTCACCCGTGGGCTTAACGAAAGGGATTCGTTTCTTTAGCCCAGCATCAGGACTTTGGAGGTGTTCTATTGACGACATAGTTGCCTTTCATTTTTGGTGCTGAACTAAACTTTTGATCTTTAACCCTGGTAGTAGAACGATGTCTCAGGTAGATCTTGAATTGGTAGATCAGGCATGTACTTCTTGTAAAGCGCGGCCCAAGATCCGTCTGCAATCATGTCAGCGAATGCTTTGTCCCATGCTTCACGAAGTTCCACATTGTCTGGACCAAAGATGAATGAAAAACCTGCACTACTAATTTCAGGAATTACATCACCAATTTGGATGTCTGGGTGCTCTTTTTGGAGCTCTACACCAACAGCCAGTTCTTCAATTGTTCCGGTGAGTAAACCACCTTCAATTGCAGGTACTGCTTCTGCTAGGTTCTTACGAGCTTTCACTTCTACACCTTTAGGAAGTAGCACCTTCTCTGCCCAGAGAATTTCGGAGCCACCATCGTTGGCTGAAATGCTCATTCCTGCAGTGAAGTCGTCAGCACTGTTGATTCCTGGGCTGTGTGTCTTACTGGTAAGAATCACATAGCTTGGGAAGAACCATGGCCTACTGAAGGAAACAAGTTGTATACGTTCCTGTACCCTAGCGTAGGATGGGGAATCGGGTGTAGCCCAGCCATAAACAGCGTCTGCAACTACGTCAAATTTGCCTGCGGCTACACCTGGTATCACAGCATCAAAAGTAGTGTTTATCCAGTCGATCTTGTCTTTGCTGATACCGATTCTTTCAGAGATTTGCTCCAAGAGTTCTACTTCCAGACCAACAGGAGTACCGTCATCCTCGAGGTACCTGAAGGGCGGGAATCCAAACTCAGTAGCTACAGTTAGGCGCCCATCAGTAATTGTGTCGAATGGTAGCTCTGTAGCCTCGTCTCCGCTTCCGCCAGTAGAGCATCCCGCAAGGAGTGCGCCTACAGCAAATGTGGCGAAGATTGATTTCCACATTTTATTTTTCATTTGATTTTCTCCTTTAGTAAAAGGGGGGTGATATTCAGTTGTAGATTGATAAGCCATTATGGTCGAGTAGGGGTTCCAATTCCTGCTCCGGTTACTGAAAGTTTTTCAGAAATCAAACTGAGAGTGTCTGAACTGAGTGGTTCAAGAGATGAATTTGCCCATCCCTTTAGTTGAGAAGGGCGTCTAGCCCCAACAATTGCGCCAGTCACGGGTTTCCAGCTAAGAACCCAACGAAGGGCAAGCTCAGAAGGTGAAACACCAATTTCTGTTGCATGTTCTAAAAAGAATTCAACAAACGCTAAATTACGATCGAGATTTTCACCCGTAAATTGTTTGGCGTTTTTTCTCCAATCACTATCATCGAGACTCGCTAGTCTTTCTCTAGTGACGCCACCTGTGAGCATCCCTGAATATAGCGGGCTATAAGTAATAACTCCGGTGCCGTTTTCGCCGCACCAAGGGATGACTTCTTCACCTGCTTCTCTTTTTATAAGTGATAGTTCTGGCTGCACTGAATTTATTGGGCCGATTTTTGAACATTGTTCAAGCTGGGCTACCGAGAAGTTTGATACACCGGCGTAGCGGACTTTGCCTTCAGTAACCAAATCCAGCATTGTGGACCAAGCATCTTCGAGGCTGGATCCGTCCTCAGGTGGGGTATGGATTTGGTATAGGTCTATAGTCTCAACACCTAGTCGAGAAAGGGAATCTTCAAGCTCTCTACGGATGCTTTGAGGAGTTAAACTGGCGCGGACATCTGTTTCTTGCCCTGATTTCTTTTCCCAAAGTAGCCCGCATTTGGTAAATATTAGTGGGCGCTCATTCTGAGGAATCTTTTTGAGTGCCACGCCAATTACTTCTTCAGAAAGACCTAATCCGTATATTGGTGCAGTGTCGAGCCAGTTGATTCCTGCATCAACTGCTGTTAGCACTGTTGCAACTGAATCTTCTTTATCTTGCCCACTCCATCCGAAAAACTCATCACCGCCGAAAGCCCAAGTACCTAGGCCCAACCTAGAGATTTTTAGGTCAGCATTTCCCAGTAGTTTGTAATCCATTATTTTTTCTCGCTCTCAATAGCGCTTGTGGGCTTTGATTCTGTAAACATAGAAAGACTTTTGTTCAGTACAAGCACTGACGGCCCTTCTTGTGAATTGCTTGCGATAATTTGATCTGCGATTGTTCCGAGATTTACTTCGCTGGCCGGGATATCGAATGCTTCAGCTAATTTCACGAAATCGGGGACGAATAGGTCTGTTGCGCTACTAGTGCCGAAGGCAGAATCCATATAGTGCTTTAGGATTCCGTATCCACCGTCATTAACAATCACCCAGGTTACGTTCACTTTATGCTGCTTTGCAGAGGCCAATTCTGCAATTGAGTACATAGCGCCGCCGTCGCCGGAGACCGCATAAGTTCTCTTATCGGAAGCAATAGCGCCGCCTATAGCCGCAGGGAATGCGAACCCTAATCCACCTGCCCCCTGAGCTGAGTGGAACTCTCCCTCCTTGGCGTCCCAAGCAGACCATGCCCAATAACCGGCAATCGTCATATCCCAGAAGGTTGCGGAATTTTTTGGGATAGTGTCGCGGAGAATCTTTAGAAACTCAACTTCATAAGCAAGATCTTGTTCCGCCAGATGATTCTCTATTTTTTCTAGAGCGTCTTTCGCGACGGCTTCCGCATCATTTCCAGCGGCCACGTTTATATGTTCAGCTAAATATTTAAGCGCAACGAGAGCGTCTGCTTGTATAGCTAGGGCTTTGTAGTTGGCGCCGAGGGTTCTAACATCGGCATTCACTTGTATCAAAGTCCCTCGGGGATCAAAACTGAAGCCGTTAGAGGTGATCTCGCCTATTGCTGTTCCCAGAGCGAGTACCGCATCTGCAGTATTAAGAATGTTTGTTACTGCCTCATCTTCAACCCAGCTACCTAGGGAGAGCGGATGTGAGAAGTCGAATCTCCCTTTTGAAGCTGGAGTGCAAAGCACCAGTGCATTTGCTTTCTCAGCAAAAGTTTTTAGTGTTTGGCGTGCATCAGGTGAATTTTCTAATCCTCCACCTACGATTACCACGGTTCGATTTGAAGAGTCGATGACTTCGATTGCTTTATCAAGGGATGCAAAGTCAAGAGTTATTTTTTCAGGCTTAATTTTCTGGAAAGAGGGCTTGGGGATTTCCGTTATCTCAGTTAATAAATCTTGTGGGATATCAATCCAGACTGGTCCTTGAGGTGCAGTAATTGACTGCTTCCAGGCATTTAAAATTTGTGGCACTATTTGCTCTGCTCTATCGACGAGGGCGTATGCCTTTACCACGTTGGCGACACTCTTTGAGTTGTCTTCAAGTTCGTGAAGTAACCCGTGCCTTGAGTTGTCAAGCCCCTTTCGTGGGATTTGGCTCGCTATTACTAGGAGAGGGGTTGAACTTGCATAGGCTTCCTGAAGCGCTGCAAGAGCAAGTAAAGCCCCTGGACCAGTGGAAAGAAAGACGACACTAACTTGGTTTGACACCCTTGAGTATCCGTCTGCTTGAAAAACAGAATTATTTTCTACTCTTGATGAAACAAGTTCCAATTTGCTTCTATTAAGAGAATCAAACAGTGCTAATGCATGTTGACCAGGAATACCGAACACTTTGCTCACCCCAAGCTCTGTCAGAGTCTCAACTACGAGATCCGCGACTGTCTTAACGCTTGAGAGTGTGCGGGTGTTCATGCTTGTTCACTCGCCTTTTGCTTTTGAAATGTTCAGGGCCATCAGACTTATGAGGTCGTAGGCAACATGTGCTGCAGCTATTCCGGTTATTTCGGCGCTGTCGTATGAAGGCGAGACTTCAACAACATCCCCACCGATAATATTTAGTCCTTTTAGGCCGCGAATGATTTCTAGTAGTTCACGGCTGGTCATTCCGCCGGCTTCAGGTGTGCCTGTCCCCGGGGCATGTGCTGGGTCGAGCACGTCTATGTCAACCGATATATAAAGAGGTCGGTTCCCGACACGATTTCGAAGTCTGGTAATTATCTCGGCAGCTCCAAAATTATAAACATCGCTAGAGGTGACTATTCCAAAACCAATCCTGCTGTCTTCTGATAGGTCATCTTTCCCATATAAGGGTCCGCGAATACCGACATGGCATAGAGCATCTGTATCAAGAAGATCTTCTTCGAACGCTCTACGGAAAGGAGTGCCGTGTGTAAATTTTGCACCGAAGTATGTGTCCCAGGTATCCAAATGGGCATCGAAGTGTAAGAGGGCAACCTTGCCGTATTTCTTAGCAGAAGCACGTAGAAGGGGTAAGGCAATAGTGTGGTCGCCCCCAAGAGTAAGTAGATTTGCTCCAGATTCGACTATTTCAGTAGCAGAGCGTTCAATTATTTCGATTGTTTGCTCGATGTTGAAAGGATTTATTGCTAGATCTCCCACATCTACGATATTTGCTGCTTCAAAGACAGAAACATCTAGTGCTGGGTTGTAAGGGCGAAGTAGTCTTGAGGATTCTCGAACATGGTTTGGGCCAAACCTAGCACCGGGTCTATAAGAGACTCCACTATCGAAAGGGATCCCCATAATCACTATGTCTGCTTTGCCAGCTTCGGAATGCGGGAGTCGGGCAAACCCTTCTCTGCCAGCAAATCTAGGCACTCTGGATGAGTCGATGGGGCTGTTATTAATTATGTCCACTGTGACACCTAGTTTCTTATATGACAATATAAGTTGTTTATAAGACAATACAAACAATGATTGAATTCGTCAAGGTATACAAAAGAATTTCTTGAGAAAAATGCTCAAAGAGATTGAATCGTTAGATTATGAAGCTGTTTTGTATTAACGCTCTACGGAGTCACATGCCATGGCGAAGGTGATAAGACCCAAAGAAGTGTTGCGCCATCCTCACTTATAACAGACCAAGTGTGGGGCTCTCTCCCCGGGAATGTCGCGGTGTCTCCTTCAGCGAGCACAACTTCCTGATCTGAAAATTTCACTTGCAACCTACCGCGTAATACATGAACTACATCCACGTCAGCGTTGATCGTGTAAAGCTGCTCACCACCGTGTCCGCCAGGTAGAACCTCTGAATGAATTAGCTGCACACGAGCTTCCTGACGCGGAGTAAGTAAATGTTCTACGGATGCTACCCCGCCAAGATTTATGTGAGGCCCTTCACCTTTTTTAACAATTCGAACTTCTGTGTTTTCGAATAGGGAGCCAATAGGAATTGAGAGTACTTCACAAATATCCACTAGCGTGTTGACACTGGGCGAAGTTATATCCCTCTCAATTCGAGAAAGGAATCCCTTAGTTAGGCCAGTAGCTTGAGCTAGGTTGTCGATGGTGAGTTGTTGCGCTAGACGGGCCGCCCTGATCCTAGAGCCAATCGGCTTGTGATTAGAGTCAGGTTCAATCGGTAGAGCGCGCAATATCAAATCCGTTCAGTATTCGACGAGATATACAAGATTCTAGTAATAAGAACACAGTTTAGGCAGAAATTACTTGCCAACCACTACAAACTCTTTGCCAGTCCACCTGAGTTCAATCGGGATGTCTATACCGCCAGCAGTGTAGGTTGTTTCACCCACTACTACTTCTGTGGATGGGCGCTCACTTGGTTGCTGGTACATAATAGGTGCCGCTTCTTTGCAGGTGTTGAAGAACCAGTCCACTTCAGCACCGACAAGTTCACAAGCTTTCCACCAGCTAACGCTTTTAATGTCCTCGTATTCGGAGGAAAGCTGCGATTTGAATGCTTCCATGTTCCGGCCATTCTCAGTGACTGGGGAAAATATCGCCATCAGAATCGGGATTGCAATAAAAGGTAGACCAAGAAGTAGGTTGATTGCCCAGTGTTTAGGGATTCTGATTCGATCTCGGGATACCGCCATGTAGAAAACTGCCCAGACCACAAGTGCGCCACACAGTACCCAAAAGAGGGTGGTTATTTCGTGTGTAAAAACAATATTCATTTGCAATCGAATGTAGCAAAGAATATGTGCTGCTATTAAAGTGGCTTATTTCTGAGACTCGAAGCGGTTTTAGAGAGTCATAACCAAACGACCCTGAACCTCACCCCTCTGTAGGCGGCCAAGACCATCGGATACTTCATCAAAACCTATCGTAGTGATTTGTGGCTTCAACTTACCGGTTGCCATGTATTCGTAAACGCTAGCAATGTCTTCTTTGCTCCCGCCGTTTGATCCGCGCACAATAGCCTGGTTAAGAATCAGTGACTTCGTGCTGATGAGGGCTTCGAGCTTACCCATGCCCACAACCACCACGACACCGTCGCGACGAATCACATCGATAGCATCGGCTGTGGTTACTCCGAAACCTGCAAAGTCAACGATGACGTCAAAAACAACATCATCAAAATCTTTCACAGACTTCTTAACATCCTTCAGCCCCAATTCTTTTGCAGTTGACCAGACCTTTTCGTTGATTTCTGCACCGTAGACATTGGCACCGGCGAGAACCGCAATTCGGGCACCAATCTGACCGAGGCCACCAAGCCCGATAATGCAGACATTGTCGCCAGCTTTCACGCCACCACGAGTCATTACTGCTCCGTGGCTTGTCATTCCGGCATCGGTTGCCGCAGCCCCATTTATCCAATCGACTTCGTCAGGGATGCGAATAAGTGCGGCCTGATTAACCACCATTTTTTCGGCAAAACCGCCATCAAAACTGTATCCGGGGGCGCCGTGTTCAGACATAGGCCATACAGACACTCGGTCGCCAACTTTGAAATCCGTAACGCCGCTACCAACTTCAGCAATCACGCCGGCATTTTCGTGGCCGATAGTGATTGGAAGTTTAGCGAGCATAGAGAGCCAGCCTTCGTCTTCGAGAAGTCCGACATCCGAATGGCACAAACCTGCAGCCTTGATGTCAATCAAAACTTCGCCATCGCCAGGGCTCGGGTCTGCCACCTCAGTTAGTACTAAAGGTTTGTGGGTTTCGTGAAATTGCCAAGCACGCATTTTTGCTCCTTCCCTTATCTTCACCATACGCCTAAAGAATCAGTTTGGGTAGGGGGTTATTGGGGCATGCAAAAGCTATACCGTGCATGGTTGCTAGGCAATTTTTGGTGCCAGGTGAGGGATTCGAACCCCCGAAGGCTGAGCCGGCTGATTTACAGTCAGATCCCTTTGGCCGCTTGGGTAACCTGGCGCATCGCATTTTCTGGCTACCGACCGGAGTCGATTGCAGAAGAATGACAACGCTCAATGTTATCTAATGTGTGTGCTCTTTGCCTAATTAAATACCCAAGTTTTTGATGTGTGTGCCTCGCCCGTGTGGTTTAATCCGGGCTAATCTGGAGTCATGGCAGATTCAAGTTTTGACATTGTGAGCAAGGTTGAACGCATGGAAGCGGACAACGCACTAAACCAGGCATCGAAAGAGATTGACCAACGTTACGATTTCAAGAATGTCGGTGCCGATATTTCTTGGAGCGGTGAGTCCATCGTGATGAAGGCTAACAGCGAGGAGCGGGTCAAGGCCGTCCTTGATGTGTTCGAGAGCAAGCTCATCAAGCGGGGTATTTCTTTGAAGAGTCTTGAGGCGAGCGAGCCTAAAGCTAGTGGTAAGGAGTATCGTATCGATGCGGCGCTAAAGCAGGGCATTGATCAGGAGAATGCCAAAAAGATCAGCAAACTGATTCGTGACGAGGGACCAAAGTCGGTCAAGAGTCAGATTCAAGGGGATGAGTTACGGGTCTCTAGCAAGAGCCGTGATGATTTGCAGTCGGTGATTGCGCTAGTTAAGGGCGCCGATTTGCCGATTGACGTGCAGTTCACCAATTATCGGTAACGATTTTTCCACCGGAGCAGAAAGTAGCAAATGACCTTCACTGAAGTTCTCTTCTATCTGCTCACGGTAGTGGATTTGGCTTTGCGCCTTATCGCAATATACGTGGTGCCGATGAATCGTCGCCCACAGACTGCGATGGCGTGGTTGCTGCTCATTTTCTTCTTCCCAATCGGCGGCTTCATTATTTTCTGGATGTTCGGAGTCTCGCACCTTCCAATAGAGCGGGTTGCGAAACAGGACGAAATCAGCCGAATTATTGCAGGACGATACCCGCAGCAGGACTTGGGTGAGCTGGGTCAGCCTGACTGGTTTGACGCATCCGCGAAAATGAACCGCGCTCTCGGAGCTATGCCCCTAGTGGGTGGTAACAATGCCAAGTTCTTCCCCGACTATCAAGAATCACTGGATGCGATGGTGGAGGCAATCAACTCTGCCAAGCAATCCGTTTTTTGTGAGTTCTACATCATGTACCGCGACGACACTAGTGCCGCGTTTTTTGATGCCCTAGTTGCTGCGAAGGATCGCGGTGTCGAGGTGAAGGTGCTGGTTGACCATATTGCGTCTTGGCGTTACCCGCGCTGGACTAAAACCACTGTCAAGTTCCTTAATAAGAGCGGCTTGAATTGGCGCAAGATGCTTCCCATTAACCCTTTCAAGGGTCATTGGCGGCGCCCCGACCTGCGTAATCATCGGAAGCTCCTAGTAATCGACAATGAGCTTGCCTTTACAGGTAGCCAAAACATCATCGATTCTCAGTATGTGAAGAAGTCAAACATTAGACGTGGACTGCACTGGAAAGACCTGATGGTTTCATTCACCGGGCCGGTTGTTTCAGGCATCCACGCAATGTTTGTTTCTGACTGGTACGCGGAAACTGGTGAGCTTCTCTCCAATATTGAATCGTTGAATGCCAAAAAACTTCCCAAACACAAAGCAGGCGATTTGCTCGCGCAGGTGGTGCCTTCGGGCCCGGCCTTCAAGGATCAAAACAACCTGAAACTTTTCAACACTCTGATGTATGCCGCTACCGAAAAAATCGTGATTACTTCACCATATTTCGTGCCCGACGACTCAATGTTTTACGCAATCACCAGCGCGGTTGATCGGGGAGTGAATGTCGAGCTTTTCGTCTCCGAGATTGGCGACCAGTTCCTTGTGTACCACGCCCAATGCTCCTATTACGAGGCACTTCTTGAAGCCGGCGTAAAGATTTGGTGCTACGAAGCCCCCACAATATTGCACGCTAAGCACATCACTGTCGACAACAATGTTGCGGTTTTCGGCTCCAGCAACTTAGACATGCGTTCCTTCGCCCTCAACCTAGAAATCTCGATGATGGTTTGGGGTAAAGAATTCCTCGACCAGTTGCAAGAAATCGAAGACAGTTACCGCGAAAAATCCACACAGCTTGAACTTAGCGAATGGCGGAAGCGCTCCTTCTGGAAGAAGCTGGCAGAGAATATCTGCCGGCCTACTGCTTCGCTTCAGTAGCGGCTACGTTCAGCATTCCTTCACGGGTTTCGACTTTGATTCTTGGGCGACCAACCTGCTCGCCTCGAGAAATTTCGTGCGCATCCAGGCGTGCCCATCCGGCAGCGTCGGTGTAGGTGACGCCGCGGTCTTTCAGGAGCTGGATGATCGCATCCTCATCGCCGACTTCACGCTTCATCAATTCTGGCTGGGTGGCAAGCAGGTGCTCGATTGTTTCCAGCGCATCACTCTTAGTCGCACCAATTAGGCCAACCGGACCGCGCTTAATCCACCCAGAGGCGTAAAGATCAGGGATAAACTCAGGCTCGCCAACTCCTCCACCGAGCACACGACCGCCGTCGTTTGCGATTATTCCTCGCGAAGCGTCGTAAGGGATATCCGTAAGCGGCGACCCGAAATAACCCACAGCACGGTAGAGTGCCTGGATTTCGAAGTTTCGCTCCTCACCCTTGCGGCTGGTGCGAATGCCAACAACTTTGCCACCCTCGCCGAGAACCTCTTCAGGTGTGGAGTAGAAGTGGAACACAATTCGTCTCTTTGCAGTGCCAACATTTTCACGGGTCAACCAGGAACGGAAGATCCTGTCAATCACCACTAGCTGCTTATTGGCGGCAATAGCTTCCTGCTGTTCCGGAGTGTATTCGAAATCAGCCGGATCAAGAATCATATCGACACCGTTTACTTCACCGAGTTCGCGAAGCTCAAGCGGCGTGAACTTCACATCGGTTGGCCCGCGGCGGCCAAACATGTGCACTTCTTCAAGTGCAGAATCTTTCAGCCCCTGGTAAACGTGTTCAGGAATATCAGTTTCCAGTAGCTCTTCCGGGTCTTTCACGAGCATCCTAGTAATGTCGAGAGCCACGTTACCATTACCGATTACCGCGACGCTCTTAGCGGTCAGTGGCCAAGTGTTTGGCACATCGGGATGCGCGTCAAACCAGTTCACAAAATCAGCCGCACCGAAAGAGCCGTCTAACTCGATCCCGGGAATGTTGAGTTTTGCATCCTGCATCGCGCCAGTTGTGAAGATTATTGCGTGATAGTTCTGGCGCATATCTTCAAGGGTGATATCAGTACCGAAATTCACGTTGCCGAAGAAGCGAATCGAGCCTGAGTCAATAACATCACGAAGAGCGTTGATGATTCCCTTAATGCGTGGATGGTCTGGCGCAACACCGTAACGAACTAGACCGTAAGGGGTAGGGAGTCGGTCGAACAGGTCAATTGAAACATCCAAATCGCCGCGATTTTTCATCAGGATGTCTGAAGCGTAAATACCAGCCGGACCTGCGCCAATTACGGCCACACGAAACTTTGTCATTTTTCCTCTCGAACTAAATAATCAAAGGCAAAAAGCCCACCCGTGTAAGGGGAAATCTATCTGTTGCGGTTCACAATCGCGTCAGCAAAACTGAGCAGTACCGACCTAACTGCTCCTTCTTCAAGTATCGCAAGAGCATCCTTAGCAATGCCTGCGAATTTTCGCGCCTCCGCAACCGTTTCCTGAGTCACAGAATGCTTAGCCAGTGCAGCAATAGCTGCGTCTGCTTCCGCTTCGCTCGCTTCCTGGTTCAGGACCTTGTCGATGGATGCACGCAAGCGTTTCGAATCCTCGTCGCTTCTTCCCGAAAGCAGTAGTGAAGGCATAGTTTCTACACCCGCGCGAAGATCTGTGCCGGCGACTTTGCCGGTTTGTGGAGAGTCGGAGAGATCAATAACGTCATCAACGAGTTGGAAGGCAATACCGAGAGCTTCGCCGTATTCGGTTAGCGGTTTCTGGTACTCCCTCGGCGCGTCAGAATACATGACACCAAATTTGGCAGAAAGAGCAATCAGTGAGGCGGTCTTGTCTGCAAGTACGCGCATGTAATGCTCGATAGGGTCTGCGCCATCAACAGGACCCATTGTTTCAAGGAGCTGTCCAGTCACAAGCCTTTCAAAAGTTTTCGCCTGCTCATCAAGACCTTCAGGGTTTAGACCAATGATTAGCCTGCTCGCCTTAGCGAGCAGCAAATCGCCGGTGAGGATAGCAACCGAATTGCCCCAGACACTGTGCACACTCGGCACACCTCTACGCTGCGGTGCCTCATCCATGACGTCATCATGGTAGAGGGTGGCAAGGTGAGTTATTTCCACTGCTTCAGCCGCGGTGAAAACAGCGTCGTTAACTCCTCCTCCCAACCTTGCGGTCAAGAAAACAAGAATCGGGCGCACCCTCTTGCCGCCTGCTTCTGCTAGGTAGCGACTGGGAACATCCCCGAGTCTTTTCTCCAGGGTTAACCGCTCCAGTAGCCTTTTCTCAAAGGTTTCTAAGTCTTTTTCGATTGCGTTTGCGAGGTTTCGCTGCTGTAGAGGCGCATCCTTTGAAATAGATATTCCGAGCGCCTCACCGAGCCCAATTCGCTTCGATTTCACTTAGAAATAAACGCCTTTCAAACGATGTGCAATATTATCCTAACAATCTCAGCAAGTTTCGGAACTAGAGTATTTATGTGCTCTTTTCTAAGACGTCCAGATTGATAGGCGATATCGACCTTTACTCGCTGGCGCATTCGCAAAATCCGATAGTTTGGTGCAGCACAGAAGACGAATACGGGATGGTCGCACTCGGCCAAGTCGCTACCCTTCGTCCTCGAGGAATCACCAGATTTACCGAGGCTAGAGACTGGTTCGATGAATACGTTAGCGATGAAACCGTGGACACGGAATGGAATTTTCCAGGGGCTGGAGTGACCGCATTTGCCACTTTCAGTTTTTCCGACACTAGTGACACCTCATATGTGACAATTCCTAAACTCATTTTCATCAAAAACGAGCAGGGAAGTTTCGTAACCCAAATAAGTCGCAACCCGATCATCAATCGCCTGGATAGTGCCCAAATCAAACTCCTCTACACGCCGATGCGAGAGTTTCCGCCCTTGAAATTTCACGAGGGAGTAATTACTTCTGCTCGATATGGGCAGCTGGTTACTTTCGCAAATCAACAGATCGCTATCGATCAGTTGGAAAAGATAGTTTTGGCGCGGGACAAGGTTGCCGAGATACCTGCAAATTCCGAGAATCTTGATATTCGAGCGGTGCTCAAGCGGATTCGTGAACAGGAACGCAATGCTCGAATTTTCAGTATTGACGGATTCTTTGGAGCCAGCCCGGAACCAATCATTGAGATGCACGGCGGAAACTACAGAGCCAAGGTTCTTGCCGGGACCCAGGACAAGCCAGA
>JAHBSP010000007.1 GCA_019639055.1 Microbacteriaceae bacterium
CGTCGTCGACGTAACAACAGTGATGACTTAGATTTCGAAATCAGCGATGACGATGTGCTACTTCCTATCGCTGGAATTTTAGACGTCCTAGACAACTACGGATTCGTGCGCACCACCGGGTACCTATCAGGTAATGCAGACGTTTATGTTTCACTCGGGCAGGTTCGCCGTTACGGACTCCGTAAGGGTGATGCCATCGTCGGTGCTATTAGACAGCCACGTGAGGGCGAAAATCAGCGACAGAAATACAACGCAATCGTAAAGATTGACTCTGTTAACGGTAAGCCACTTGCTGAAGCATTGGAGCGTCCAGAGTTTGCAAGGCTTACCCCGATATATCCAAATGAGCGTCTGCGTTTAGAAAATGGTTCAGCAGATCTAATCGGTCGCGCAATCGACATCGCCGCCCCGATTGGTAAGGGTCAGCGTGCACTGCTGGTTTCAGAACCACGCACCAACCGTGGAGGAGCGCTTAAGAGCATCGCCCAGAGCGTTTCAGAAAACAATCCAGAAGTGCACTTAATGTACCTAGCAGTTAATGAGCGCCCAGAGGAAGTTACCGAACTTCAACGGGTAATCCGCGGTGAAGTCGTGGCTTCGCCCTTTGACCATCCAGCAGAAGATCATGCTGCAGTTTCCGAACTCGCAATCGAACGTGCGAAGCGCATGGTTGAACTTGGGAACGATGTGGTCTTGTTGGTTGACTCCCTCACCGGCCTAGCCCGCGCATACAACCAGATTGCGCCAACTTCAGGTCGCTTCCTAGTTGAGGGTGTCGACACTGCGACAGTATTCCCAAGTAAGCGTTTCTTCGGCGCTGCTCGCAATGTCGAAAATGGTGGATCACTCACCATAATCGCTAGCGTGCTCACCGGTTACGGCTCAGTAGCTGAGGAAGCAATTCTTGACGAACTTCGTGTGGCGGCCAACTCGGAAATTAAGCTTTCTAAGAAGCTAGCCGATGCATACCTGCCTGTGCAGATAGACATTCACTCAAGTGGCACTAAACACGCTGAACAGCTAACCAATGCAGACGAACTTGCCGCAAGTTTCAAACTTCGCGGGTTAGTTGAGGGTGCGGATGTTCTTGAAAGTGCGAAAAACCTAGTTCAGAAGCTGGAGTCGACCAGCACCAATACCGAGTTGCTATTCTCGGCGCAGCGTGCTGCAACTAACTAATGTTTGATTCCGTAAAAGCACTACTTAGCGAGCTTGCCGAAGTTGAGGAGGCTCTAGCCGACCCTGCGGTTCACGCTGATCCGGCTCGGAGTAAAAAGCTGAACCGGCGTTACTCCGAACTAGCTCAAATCGCAGCAGCAGATAAGGCACTCCTAGCAGCAAACGATGACTACGCCGCCGCTAAAGAATTAGCTAAAGAAGACGATGCTTTTGCCGAAGAGCTACCAGCGTTAGAAGAAGCACAAAGACAAGCTCAGGAGCGACTTCGCAGGCTATTGATTCCTCGTGACCCGGATGATGGCCGTGACGTAATCATGGAAATTAAGGGCGGTGAAGGTGGCGCTGAGAGCGCACTCTTCGCGGCAGACCTTATGAGAATGTATAGCCACTACGCTGACTCGAAGGGCTGGAAGGTAGAACTCCTCGATAAGAACGAGAGTGACCTTGGCGGCTTCAAGGATGTGCAAATCGCCATCAAGTCCAATGCGACCGATCCGTCTCAGGGTGTCTGGGCGCATCTGAAATATGAGGGCGGTGTGCACCGCGTGCAGCGCGTGCCTGCAACCGAATCTCAGGGGCGCATCCACACATCCACCACCGGTGTGCTGGTTTTCCCAGAAGTTGATGAACCTGAAGAGGTAGAGATCAACCCCAACGATCTTAAGATCGACGTTTTCCGTTCCAGTGGTCCGGGTGGCCAGAGCGTTAACACCACCGACTCTGCTGTGCGTATCACCCACCTTCCAACCGGAATTGTGGTTTCTATGCAGAACGAGAAGTCACAGATTCAAAACCGTGAAGCGGGCATGCGTGTGCTTCGGGCCAGGCTCCTCGCCAAGCAGCAAGAAGAGCTTGATGCAGCTGCAAGTGATGCGCGTAAGAGCCAAATTCGTGGCATGGATCGTTCCGAGCGTATCCGTACCTACAATTTCCCAGAGAACCGTATCGCGGACCATCGCACCGGCTACAAGGCATACAACCTTGACCAGGTGATGAACGGGGCACTTGATCCGGTGATTGAGTCGTGCATCCACTTCGATGAAGAGGCAAGACTCGCTCATATTGGCGATGGAAACTAAGAGCGCATTAGCTCTCGGAATTTCTCGGCTAAGCGCCGCTGGCATTGTCAGTGCTGAAAGCGAAGCTGTGCAACTTCTCGGGTTCCTTAGCGGGCGAGGCATGGGAGAGATTCGTGCTGATGCTATTACCGAGCGGGAGGTTCCTGCGGAAATTCTTGAAAAATTTGAAGAATTGCTGGCTAGACGCGAAAAGCGTGAACCGCTTCAGCACATCCTAGGTGAGGCACCTTTCCGCGAACTAACTCTTCACGTTGGTCCGGGAGTTTTCGTGCCCCGTCCGGAAACAGAGTCCCTAGTGGAGTTAGCAGCAAAGTTGATTCAACGCCCCGACTCTTTGGTGATCGACTTTGGTGCTGGCAGTGGTGCTATCTCTATCTCGCTGGCGCTAATGTTTCCACAAAGCACTGTCATTCCTGTGGAGATTTCCGCGGATGCGCATCCCTGGCTGCAAAAGAATCTTCAGAAATATCTGGGCGAAAGCGCCAGCTTTGTGAAAGGTGACATGGCGGATGCCCTTAGCGAGCTTGCGGGACAAGTCGACTTGATTGTGAGCAACCCTCCATATATTCCCGATTGGGCAGTGCCTGAGGATGATGAAGTGCGCCTTTACGACCCAGAACTTGCTCTCTACGGCGGCGAGGATGGGCTTCGCGAGGTGCGGATTTTGGCAGGGCGTGCTGGGGAACTCCTAAAACCTGGCGGACAAATAATTATTGAGCACGCATCCACTCAGGGTGAGGGAGTAGCTGAAGTTTTTGCATTAGCTGGACTGGTAGGTGTGCAGACTCATCTTGATTTGGTTGGTCGTCCAAGAATTACTCAGGGCACCAAGCCGTAATAAATTAAATTTTTGAGTAAGTTTGAGACGAAACAGCTTCTGAGCACACATATCTAATTGCAAACTTTTCGCAATGTGTGTTTAGGAGTGACACTTGGTAATTTTCCGCAAATGGGTTATGCCCGTGCTTTTTCTGGTCGGAGTTTTGGCGATTGGTGCCTCACTCGTCAAACTTGCCTTCTTCGACGGTGAAGATACTTCACCCACAAACCCAGACTTCAACCTTGAAAATCAGGTAGTTGAAGTGGCTAAGGGGTCGCTCGTAAACACCCTGGATTTCTCCGGCACGGTTACAAGTAATCCGCAAATCAGGGTTAAGTCAACTTTTGATGGCACCGTGACCAAGGTTCATGTTCAAAACGGTCAAAAGATCGCGAACGGCCAAGTATTAGCCACGATAAAGAAGTACTCGGGAGGAAGTACCACTATTGTTGCTTCAGCTAGTGGGGAGATTGTCTCAATAGATTTGGTGGTAAATCAGGGTGTCTCTGTAGGTATGGAAGTTGCAACTATTCAACCTGACCGCTATCACCTAATCGCTCCTGTGCAGGCTATCCAGCTTTACCGCCTTTTGAATGTTCCGGCAACTGGCACAATTTCTGTACAGGGTGGTCCAGCTCCGTTTGAATGTAGCGCACTAAAAGTCACCACTAGCAGTGAGGGTGGGGCAAATATCCAGTGTGCTATCCCTGCAGAGCAGATAGTCTTTCCAGGACTCCCAGCAACACTCTCAATCACTGTGGATGCAGTGGAAGACACCCTAGTCATCCCTGCCACAGCTGTGAGAGGCGGTGCTGGGAGTGGAATCGCCTATGTGGTCACGGATGCTGAAACCCAGACTTGGGAAGAGCGCACAGTAGAACTCGGCATTAGCGATGGTTTCCAGATTCAGGTGCTTTCTGGCCTCAGCGAAGGGGAACTGATTCTTGAATACGCGCCAGGAGTAGTGACTCAGCCCGGTATCGATCCTGGATGCTGGACCGACGAATACGGCAACATTATTTGTGATGGTGGCTTTCTGCCAGAGCCGGGGATTGTTCGTTGAACCTAATTGAACTAAGAGATGTCGCTAAAAGTGTGCAGCTTGTAGATGGGGCTTTGCTGGAAATTCTTAGAGGCGTAAACCTTACTATTCAGGCCGGTCAACACATTTCGGTGGTTGGTCGTAGCGGTTCTGGAAAATCCACACTGCTCAATATGCTTGGACTGCTTGATGAACCTACTAGTGGTTCTGTGCTTATCGAAGATAAGGATTCTGAAAGTATGCGCGCGAAAGAGCGCGATGCTATTCGTGGAGGGAAAATCGGGTTTGTGTTTCAGCAGTTCAACCTGCTACCAAACCGTACCGCACTAGAAAATGTGGAGATGCCACTGCTTTATTCCGATGATTTCTTCTTGAGGCGCGAAAAAGCAATTGAGGCGTTGGAGATAGTTGGTTTAGGTGAGCGAATAGAGAACACTCCAGAACAACTCTCCGGTGGTGAGCAGCAGCGAGTCGCTATCGCTAGAGCTTTGGTGCGGAAACCTGCTGTCATCCTCGCGGATGAACCTACCGGTGCACTCGATATTGAAACCGGTCAACAGGTGATGGGGATGCTTGATTCGCTAGTAACGGAGAGTGGTGCCGCACTTGTAACAATCACTCACGATCCGCAAATCGCAAAACTGGCCGATGCTCAATACCGATTAGAGGACGGTGCGCTTAGCAGAGTGCGAGTAAATACTCGGGAGAGGGCTGCATGAAAAAGCTAACTTCACTCGCGAGTACATTAACCGAATCTTGGCAAGAAATTCGCACTCATAAACTTCGCGTAATACTCGGGCTATTCGGAGTCTTTGTTGCAGTTGCGGCCATGACCCTAACCACTGCAATGGTTAGTCTGCAAGAAAAGAGCCAAATAATTGTCTCGGAGAAAAACAGTGGACGAATAGCGACTGTGCAGGTATCCGGTTGGGGTGAAGGATTTGGCTGGAATGAACTTTCACAAAAGTGGGAAACTATCTCGCCGCGTTACAATTTCAGCCACGCCTCCAGGGTTGTGGAATACATGCCCGGAAATATTCAACTACCAAGCGGTGTTACTCCCATCGGTATCAACGCTGTGGATATTCCCTACGCTGAAATCCACAGGCAACAATTAGTGACTGGACGCTGGTTCAATCAGGGGGATGCTTCACTCGTTTCCCCGCCAGTGATTATTTCTGAAGCGCTCTGGAACACTCTCGGAAATCCGAGCATCGACTCTGCGCCAAGTATCGAAATGGTCGGTGCCGGTGCTGGAAAGTACCGAATTATCGGGGTGGTTGAAAAGGTTAATGTCTGGGACGAAGATCCAAGAGTTTGGATGCTTTACGACCAATACATGTCGGGTATCGGTGAATCTATGGACAAAACTTACCTGAGTGGTTTTATTCGCATCTGGGTGGGGGAGTCGGTATCCGAAGAAGTAATCGCTAACTTGCAGGCAGATATGAAGGCCGGGCTTAGTGAAGAAATTTGGATAGATGTGAGCAGGATAGATGCAGGCATGTGGGGAGGATTTACCGAAGGACTACAAACTATGCGACTAATTGCATTAGTTATTGGAGTTGTCGTGCTATTCCTAGGCGTGCTGGCACTACTGAATGTGCAGCTGGTGGCTATGAAGCAGCGCATCCGAGAAATTGGAGTGCGGAGGGCGTTCGGGGCAACCGGTGGCAGAGTGTTTTCTACAATCATGCTTGAGAACGTGGTTGCGACTGTCTTAGCGGGCATTGTGGCGATTGCGGTAGTGGTCATCCTGTTGAAGCAACGACCGATAATGACTTGGCTTATGGGTACTGCCGCGGATATGGTGTCTGCCGAGTATTCATTCCCATGGGATGCCGCGGTGATCGGTCTGGTAGCTTCGGTGATTGCCGGCGCACTTGCAGGGCTTATCCCCGCGATTATGGCGGTAAAGGCAAAGGTTATAGATACGATTCGCATCTAAATAGGTGCGCTTCGGCTTAGTTTATGGCTTGTTTCAAGTTCTAAAGAATTAGACTGGTTTGGTGGCTTCTACCTACGATTGCAGTGATCAGACGAGTATCGTTCACGGCATGCGCTTTGCAAAAGCAGCCGTGCAGCGTGGCGAACTCTTAGTAATTCCTACCGACACTGTTTATGGTGTAGCCGCTGATGCTTTCAGACCGGAGGCGGTGGAGCGGCTACTGAACGCTAAAGGACGCACCAGGCAGTCGCCACCTCCGGTACTTATTCCTAACTTGGCAGCTATGGGTGCTTTGGGGGATATGCTCACCGAGGATGTCAAAAATTTGGCTAGGGAATTCTGGCCTGGCGCACTTACTATAATCGTGCCAGCACAGCCATCCCTTGCCTGGGATTTGGGGGAGACTAACGGAACTGTTGCTTTGCGCATCCCAGATCATGAAATTACTCTGCAACTTTTGGAACAAACCGGTCCATTGGCTGTCTCTAGTGCCAACAAAACCGGGCAGCCGGCAGCAACCACAGTCCAGGATGCTGAAGAACAGCTTGGGGATTTAATCACCGTCTACCTAGACGCCGGCCCTACTCCCGGGAATACTCCATCGACCATTATCGACGCCACAGCACACTGTGAGACCGGTGCACCGATAACTGTTGTGCGTCAAGGGGCAATTAGCGAGTCGAAGTTGAAGAAGGTGGCGCCTCTCGCATTCGGAGTGCAGGATTGAGATTCTATCTACTATTAGCGGCGATTGCGGCGAGCATGACTTTTGCCTATGCGCTAGTGATTTGGAAGCTTAGCCAAAAATATAAGCTGTATCCGGCCATCCGTGAGCGTGATATGCATGAACGCCCCACACCGAGACTTGGCGGTTTAGCAATATTCTTGGGGATGCTCACCACAGCTAGTGTTGCTCCGCAGTTGCAAGTGCCTGCTATTGATTTAATTTTTCAAGACAGTACTCTGATTATCTGCCTACTTATTGCCTCATTCATCACTGTAATCATGGGGCTGCTGGATGACCTTATCGGTCTTGACTGGATGATTAAGCTGGCGATTCAAATAGTGGCTGCCCTCATTCTTGGTTTTGGCGGTATCCAGCTTTACTCCCTACCCCTTGGGGGAGTAACTATTGCTTCTCCAACTATCGGCTTGGTTATTACGATTCTGATAGTGGTTGTGACCATGAATGCGCTCAACTTTATCGACGGACTCGATGGGCTAGTCTCTGGTGTAGCGATTATCGCGAACTCAGTCTTTTTCACATACGTATTGATGTTCACTCGGGAACTTATGCCTAGTGCAAATTTCGGGCTGAGTATGATGATTTCCGCGCTAATTGTAGGTGCGTGTTTGGGTTTCCTTCCTCTCAACTGGCATCGCGCCAAAATGTTTCTTGGTGACTCGGGAGCGCTAGTAATCGGGTTGCTTATGGCCGCATCCGCGCTGTCAATTGTTGGGCAGCTTGACCCTGCACTTGTTAATCAGGGCAGTCAGGTAGGTCAGAGCGATATTTTGCCGGCCTTTATGCCGGTGCTACTTCCGCTGGTGCTACTCGCACTTCCGCTACTAGATTTCGTGATGGCTGTTGTGCGTAGGCTGGCAGCGGGCAATAGCCCATTCCGCCCGGATAAGAAACATATACACCACAGGCTCATGGATATGGGGCATTCCCATCTCGGCACTGTACTACTTTTCTATGCCTGGACTGCTGTGCTTACGGTAAGTTTCTTGCTGATGTTTATTCTGCAGCCGTGGAGGTTGGCACTGATATTCTTTGGAGTCGGGGTGTTAGTTTGCCTGGTCTTCACTTTTTGGCCGAAAATTTTCCGCAAGCAAAAGACTTCACCAACCGAAGTGATTAAAGGTAAGGAGCAGCTATCGTGAAAGAGGCGAGAGCACTTTTTGTAAAGATACTAGTCTGGACTCTAATTGCCTCTCTGGTAATCGCAGTCGTGGGCGGTGTGATCGGTTACTTTACTGCCGGAATACCCGGGCTGGTTAGCGCACTAATAGGCGCTGGGCTTGCAGCGCTTTTCGCAGTGATAACGGTGGTGGCTATCCTCCTGTCTCAGCGTTACTCACCACTTGCTTTTCTCGGCTTTGTTATGGGTTCTTGGCTGATAAAGTTGGGGCTATTTTTGGTACTAATGCTAGTCATCCGTGGACAGGATTTTATAGATCCGGTAGTTCTATTCGCAAGTATCGTCGCTGCAGTGGTGGCGACCCTTGCTATCGACGCGATATTTGTTTTGAAAGCGCGCATTCCATACACAGACTCGCTTAAATCGCATTTGGAGTAGTTTCTAGCGACTCCCTACCCTTTCTGCTCTGAACCTACTCTTTGCAAGGGTAGGCACACTTCAAAAAAGGTAGGGAGCCCGAAGGTAAGGGGTAGGGAGTAAAGAGCCCCAAACTCAATTAGCGAAGCGGCCTGCAAATCTGCTAGAGTTGTTTCGTTATTGCGAGTGAAAGCTCCGCTTTTATTCGCTTATTCGCTTGCCAATCTCAATGTTTTTATAAAGCATTCCGACGCAGGAGACCACTCTGCTAGTATCCGCCATGATCGCGCCGTTGCTTCAAGCCGACGACGACTTCCACAGTCCGAGCCTTTCGGAATGGATTGGCCTTCCGCAAATTCTTTTTGAAGGCACACCATTCGCAATGAACCGCATCATCCTGGTGCGTATTATCGCGATTGCGGTCATGCTTCTACTCTTCTGGCTAGCACTTCGTAAAGCCCGTGTGGTTCCAAGCCGTGGTCAATCAGTTGGTGAAATGGCTATGGATTTTGTGCGCGTGCAGATTGCCGAGGAACTTCTCGGTAAGCGTCTAGGCACTAAATACACCCCACTACTTGCATCGATTTTCTTCGCGATACTTGCCGCCAACTTGACCGGTGTGATTCCGGGGCTCAACATTGCCGGATCCTCACTGGTTGCATTCCCGCTGGCACTAGGTATTGTCGCCTATATTGCTTTTATATATGCAGGTACCAAAGAGGTAGGGTTTGGCCGCTTCGTAACAGGGCACCTATTCCCAGCCGGAGCACCAGCTTGGATTTACGTAATTCTTACCCCGGTTGAGTTCATCAACATCTTTATTGTGCGTCCACTTTCGCTAGCACTTCGACTTCTGCTCAACATGGTTGTTGGACACCTCTTGCTAGTGCTTTGTTTCGCAGGAACGCATTTCTTATTCTTCAGCTCCCAAATTGAGAGCGGATGGATGCGCTGGTTCGGTGTCGGAACACTGCTCGGTGGCATCGTTATAACAATTGTCGAATTGGCTGTGGCTGCGCTACAGGCATACGTATTCACACTTCTGACTGCTGCTTACATTCAGCAGGCAGTCTCTGAAGAACACTAAAGGAAGGTAAACACAATGGAACAAGCTGAAATCGTTGGCAACATTGCCACCGTTGGCTATGGCCTTGCAGCAATCGGCCCAGGTATCGGTATCGGTATCGTGGCTGGAAAGACCGTGGAAGCTATGGCTCGCCAACCAGAAATGGCTGGACGTCTACAGGTGACCATGTTCTTGGGTATTGCATTCACCGAGCTTCTAGGCTTCATCGGTCTAGCTGCCGGATTCATCTTCGGCGCATAATTCGCACCGTAAATTTTAAGGACTATAAACATGACCTCGATAATTTTGGTTGCGGCCGAGGAAGAAGTAAACGGCGCTGAGCTGTTCTTCCCAGCCGTATACGACATCGTCTGGTCGCTGGTTCCGTTCGCGCTGGTCTTGCTCTTCTTCTGGAAGTGGGGCATGCCAATGATGACGAAGATTCTTGATGAACGTGCAGCAAAGATCGAGGGCGGTATCGAAAGAGCTGAGAAAGCTCAGGCAGAGGCCGACGAACGACTAAACGAATATCAGGAACTTCTCACCGAGGCACGTACCGAGGCAGCTTCAATCAGAGAACAGGCACGAGTAGATGGCCAGGAAATCCTTGCCGAACTCAAGACCAAGGCTCAGGATGAGGCTGACCGGATCGTAAAGAATGCTCACGTGCAGATTGAGGCAGAACGCCAAGCCGCTCTTATCTCACTTAAGAGTGAGGTTGGCTCATTGGCTCTTGACCTTGCCAGTGGTGTAATCGGTGAGACCCTCGGCGAAGACAAGCGCGCAAAATCTGTCGTAGACAGGTTCTTGAGCGAAATGGAGAAAAGTAAGTAGTGGGTAGCGCAACCAGAGCAGCAGAAAACAACCTCGCAGGTTTGAAACCGGGTGGAATTGACACCGGTGTTCAACTGATGCGTATTGCTGCTGCAATTGGTGCCAACCCTTCACTTACCAGCGCACTCGCAGACCCTGCTATCGATGATGCCGGTAAAGAGAAACTAATCAGCACCGTTTTCAAAGGCTCCACAGCAGATGCTCTAAAGGTTGCTTCCGCAGCGGTAAAAGAAGAATGGTCCAGCAACGCTGACCTTACTGCAGGAATCGAGCGCCTAGGCATCCAAGCAATTGCTCGCGATGCTGACGCAGATAAGACAGTCCAAGAGTTGTACACCTTCCAAGAGGTTGTCTCATCTGATCCTGAGCTCGAACTGGCGCTAAACTCTCGCCTAGTCGAGCCTGCTGCACGCGCTGATCTTGCCGAGAAACTGCTAAGCAATGCAACCCCAGCTACTAAAGCAATCGTGGCTGAAATGGTGCGTTCTCCTAGAAACCGTAGAGTGCATCAGCTTCTCGAATCTGCCGGCGAAATCGTGGCAGCTTCGGTAGGGAAGCAGGTAGCGAAGGTGCTAAGTGCATCCACTCTCGATGCTGCGCAGGTATCCAAAATTACCGAAACGCTTTCAAAGCAGTACGGTCCAGTAATCGCCCAGGTTGGGGTTCAGCCCGAACTAATCGGTGGCGTAAAAATCCAAGTGGGCAGTGACGTCCTTGACGGCTCGCTTGCATACAAAATTAACGAACTTAAACTCCAACTTAGTTAGAGGGAAAAACAATGGCAGAACTAAAAATTAGCCCCGATGAGATCCGTTCGGCTCTCAAGGACTTTGCAAAGAGCTACCAGCCAGCAAAGACCAGCAAGACCGAGGTCGGCTATGTTGTAGACGCATCCGACGGTATCGCTCACGTTGAGGGGCTACCGAGTGCGATGGCAAACGAACTTCTTCGTTTCCAGGATGGCACTTTAGGGCTTGCGCTAAACCTTGACGAAGCTGAAATCGGTGTGGTTATCCTCGGTGAAGTCCAGTGGCATCGAGGCGAGTCCAAAGAGGTTTTACCGCACCGGAGACGTTTTGTCTGTGCCAGTGGGTGAAGGATACCTCGGCCGAGTTGTTGACCCACTAGGTAACCCAATCGATGGCCTTGGCGACATTAAGGATATTGAGGGTCGCCGTGCTCTCGAACTTCAGGCACCGGGCGTTATGCAGCGTAAGAGTGTGCATGAGCCACTACAGACCGGTATCAAGGCAATCGACGCCATGATTCCTGTCGGTCGCGGTCAGCGCCAGCTGATTATTGGTGACCGCCAGACCGGTAAGACCGCTATCGCTATCGACACCATCATCAACCAGAAAGCTAACTGGGATTCTGGTGACGTCAACAAGCAGGTTCGCTGCATCTACGTAGCTATCGGTCAGAAGGGTTCCACAATCGCTTCAGTAAAGGGTGCGCTTGAAGAAGCCGGCGCTATGGAATACACCACCATCGTGGCATCGCCAGCATCAGACCCTGCAGGTTTCAAGTACCTTGCTCCATACACCGGTAGCGCTATTGGTCAGCACTGGATGTATGAGGGTAAGCACGTGCTTATCATCTTCGATGACCTCTCCAAGCAGGCTGAAGCATACCGTGCGGTATCTCTACTACTTCGCCGTCCACCGGGCCGTGAAGCATACCCTGGAGACGTTTTCTACTTACACTCACGCCTTCTTGAAAGATGTGCAAAGCTTTCCGATGAACTAGGTGCAGGTTCTATGACCGGTCTACCAATCATCGAAACTAAGGCAAACGACGTTTCTGCCTACATTCCAACCAACGTGATTTCTATCACCGACGGTCAGATATTCCTCCAGTCAGACCTCTTCAACGCTAACCAGCGCCCAGCGGTAGACGTAGGTATTTCCGTATCTCGTGTTGGTGGTGACGCACAGCAGAAGCACATCAAGAAGGTTTCCGGTACTTTGAAGCTTGAACTAGCCCAGTACCGTTCCCTACAGGCATTCGCGATGTTCGCATCCGACCTGGATGCTGTTTCTCGCCGTCAGCTAGAACGAGGTGCTCGCCTAACTGAGCTACTCAAGCAGCCACAGTTCTCACCATTCCCAGCAGAGAAGCAAGTTATTTCTATCTGGGCTGGTACCAACGGCAAGCTTGACGATGTTCCTGTTGAAGACATCCTCCGTTTTGAGGCTGAACTTCACGACTACATTGCCCGCAACACCAAGATTTTCGAAACCCTCATTCAGCGTGGAGATCTGAAGGAAGACACCATCGCAGAGATAGAGCAGGCAGTTACCGAATTCAAGAAGCAGTTCCAGACTGGTGACGGATCTTCACTAACCGATGTCGGTGTCGAGGAATTCGACGCGATGGCGGAAGAAGACGTGCAGCAGGAAAAGATTGTGAAGGGTCGTCGCTAACATATGGGTGCCCAGCTTAGGGTGTTTAGGCAGAAGATTCGTTCTGCTACAACCACCAAGAAGATTACGAGAGCTATGGAGCTTATCTCTGCTTCGCGCATCCAAAAAGCGCAAGGCCGAGTCGCTGCATCAACTCCGTATGCTCGGGCAATCACTCGCGCTGTATCAGCGGTAGCAACCTACTCAAATGTTGACCATCCACTAACCACTCAGAAAGAGAACGGCACCCGTGCGCTGATGATTGTGGTCACCAGTGACCGCGGTCTTGCAGGTGCATTCAACTCGCAACTTTTGAAGCGAAGCGAAGAGCTAGCTGAGCTGCTTGAAGATCAGGGTAAGAGCATCGACTACTACCTTGTTGGTCGTAAAGCGGTGGGCTACTTCCAGTTCCGTGGCCGTCCATGGGTTAAGGAATGGATTGGTAACACCGACCAACCACCGTTTGAAATGGCTCAGGAAATCAGTCAGGTAGTAATCGACGCATTCCTTGCGGAAGAGGTAGACGAAATCCATATCGTTTACAACCGCTTTGTGTCCCTGCTTACCCAAACTCCTGAAGTAGTTAGATTGCTTCCGCTAGAAATCGTGGAAGGTGTGGAGGAACCAGAAGCTGAGTTGCTTCCGCTCTACGATTTCGAGCCAGACCCAGAGACAGTGCTCGACAGACTACTGCCTACCTACATTGAGTCACGGATTTTCAACGCGCTTCTCCAGTCTGCAGCCGCTAAACATGCTGCAACTCAGAAGGCTATGAAGAGCGCGACAGACAACGCAGACAAACTTATTCGCGAGTACACGAGACTCGCAAACAATGCCCGCCAGGCAGAAATTACTCAACAGATTTCCGAAATTGTGGGCGGCGCTGACGCCCTAAAGACGGCAGACTAAAGGAAGACAATATATGGCTACCGCAACTGAAGCAAAAACGATCGGACGCATTGCTCGCGTAAACGGACCCGTTGTTGACATCGAGTTCCCACACGATGCAATCCCAACCATCTACAACGCACTCGAGACCACTATTGATATTGCAGGCGCGAAGAGTAAGCTTGTGCTTGAGGTCGCTCAGCACCTAGGTGATGATCTTGTGCGTGCGATTGCGCTAAAGCCTACCGACGGTCTTGTCCGTGGTCAGGAAGTAATCGACACCGGCGCTCCTATCTCTGTTCCAGTGGGGGATGTCACCAAGGGTCACGTATTCGACGCCGTTGGTAACGTTCTCAACCTTGAAGAGGGCGAAAAGCTTGAAATCAAGGATCGCTGGCCAATTCACCGCACCCCACCAAGCTTTGACCAGCTAGAGTCCAAGACTCAGCTATTCGAAACCGGTATCAAGGTTATTGACCTACTTACCCCTTATGTACAGGGTGGAAAGATTGGTCTATTCGGTGGTGCCGGTGTGGGTAAGACCGTTCTTATCCAGGAGATGATTCAGCGTGTAGCTCAGGACCACGGTGGTGTGTCTGTATTCGCCGGTGTTGGTGAGCGTACTCGTGAAGGTAACGACCTCATCCACGAAATGGAAGACGCTGGCGTATTCGACAAGACTGCTCTCGTATTCGGTCAGATGGATGAGCCACCTGGAACTCGTCTGCGTGTGGCACTATCCGCCCTCACCATGGCTGAGTACTTCCGTGATGTGCAGAAGCAGGACGTGCTGCTCTTTATTGACAACATCTTCCGTTTCACTCAGGCAGGTTCTGAGGTTTCCACTCTGCTAGGTCGTATGCCTTCCGCAGTGGGTTACCAGCCAAACCTTGCCGATGAGATGGGTATCCTGCAGGAGCGTATTACTTCTACTCGTGGTCACTCAATCACCTCGCTACAGGCTATTTATGTGCCAGCGGATGACTACACCGACCCAGCCCCTGCGACTACCTTCGCCCACCTTGACGCAACTACCGAGCTTTCTCGTGAAATTGCTTCCCGCGGTCTATACCCTGCTGTGGATCCACTAACATCCACCAGCCGTATTCTCGACCCACGTTATGTAGGTGTGGAACACTACCGTGTAGCTACCGAAGTGAAGCAGATTCTGCAGAAGAACAAGGAACTTCAGGAAATCATCGCGATTCTTGGTGTTGACGAACTATCTGAAGAAGACAAGATTGTTGTTTCTCGTGCTCGTCGTATTCAGCAGTTCCTTTCACAGAACACCTACATGGCGAAGAAGTTCACCGGTGTTGAAGGTTCAACTGTTCCGCTAAAGGAAACCATCGAGAGCTTTGACGCGATCGTTAAGGGTGACTTCGACCACGTAGCCGAGCAGGCATTCTTCAACGTTGGTGCTATCTCTGATGTGGAAGAGAAGTGGGCTCAGCTTCAGAAGGAAAACAGCTAATGACCCTTAAGGTTCGCGTAGTCTCTGCCACCGAAGAAGTATTCTCCGGCGAAGCGACTTTCGTTGCGGCTCGCACCGTAGAAGGTGAACTGGGTGTGTTACCCGGTCGCGAACCTATGCTGGGCATCCTTGGTGCTGGTGAGGTTCGAATCACCCTTGTCGGTGGCGAGAAAATCACTGCGGTTGCTGAGGGCGGGTTCCTCTCCGTTGAGAACGACACCGTCACTGTTGTAGCTGGTAACGCAAAGCTCTCCTAGAGTTTTAGCTACTGATTGCTGAGTTTTCTGGCTGCTAACTGCTGTCAAGAGCAATCTTGGTAAAACAGAGCGCTTTAGCGTTGGCGTTGCAACTTCGCTAGGTTGTGTGAGATTTCTTTAGTGCTCATGTATAGCGCTAAATAGTCTTTATACAGCGCGTCATATAGTGCCGCATTTGCCTGATTAGGAACGACCTGGCTAGCAATCGGGTTCCAGTCCTCAATCTTTGCTTCCGTGACCGTGTTTGCGGCAAGAAGTGCAGCTCCAAGGCTCGCCCCGATCGAAGTGGTAGAAATGTCTTGGGTGAGGCCGGTAATATCCGAAACTATTTGCGTCCACAGTGAGCCCTTTGTGCCGCCACCGACAGCCGCTATGCGGGTAATTTTGGTGCCACTCTTGCGCATCTCTTCAACATTGTGACGGATGCCGAAAGCAATTGCTTCGAGTGCGGCTCGATAAATATCTCCTCTAGTGTGTGAAGTGGTGAGACCGATTATTACGCCGCGTGCGTTCAGGTCATTTATCGGGGTTCGCTCTCCGGCAAAATAGGGCAGCATTAGTAGGCCGTTTGCACCTGCAGGACTGGATGCAGCTTCTGCTACTAAGTCGGTGAAGTCAACATCTCCGAAAAGGGTTTTGAGCCACGAAGTAATTGCACCGCTAGTGGCGAGCCCAGCAGCAAGGTTGTAGCTATCCGGATATGCACCGACTGTAGCCCAGTTTGTTGGGTGTTTCAGGAGCTTATCTGTGGTGTTGACCATAAACATGCTTGTTCCGTACATCAGCATTAGGTCGCCAGGGTTGGTGGCGCCGATGCTGATGCTTTCCGTCCAGGCGTCAATAGTTCCGATTATCACCGGAATTCCTGCAGGAAGGCCGGTCTGCTTGGCCGCCTCTTCGGTGACTTTTCCTGCAATATCTCCCGGCCATCCCAGTTGAGGGAGAGCGATATTTCCACGGAATTTATCGGCCCATTCGTCGTGCCAACTGTGAGTGTGGGGATCGTAGAGCGGATTACTTTGGCTTGCTGAATGATGATCTAGTCGATACTCGCCGGTGAGATTCCATGAAAGCCATGACGCTGGCATAAATAATTTCCGGGCAGCCTTCCAAACTTCTGGTTCGTTTTCTTCAACCCAGAGAAGCTTTGGTCCAACCGCTTGAGAAGTCAGGAATGATCCGGTTTGTTGGAAAACATTTTCTGCACCGAGGAGTGCATTCATGGACTCAATTTGTTCTATTGATCTGGTGTCAACGCCGTATAGGATCGCCGGTCTAAGAGGAGTGCCGTGTTCATCGGTGAGGAGAACACAAGGACCCATTCCGCTCACACCCACTGCGACGATATTTTCTTCGCCACTCGCTAAGCCACGAGCGATAGTGACAAATTCCTGCCACCAAGCATTAGCATCGCCCTCGAAGTGCCCTGGTGCCGGGTTCAAGGATTTGTGTTCAACAATTTTTGAGGCAACAACCTCACCGGTTTCGATATTAACAAGTACACCTTTAGTGCTGGATGTTCCAATATCGACCCCGAGAGCATAGTTACTTATCAACACTCACTCATTGCACCAAATATTCACCACTAAGCGCAATCGGCTCGCCGGAGTCTGGGCAGTCAACAGAGAATGGCAGGGTGAGTTTCCTCTGGTTGTTACCAATTTTCGTGATTCCGACAGTTATCGGATTGGTGCTGAGGACTCGAAGGTCTGGAAACAGGGTGTTTGGTGCATCCGAGATTATGTCTGGAAGGAGCGAGTTTTTCCGGGGCAGATTTTTAGAATCAGAGCTTGTGCTCTGCTTGGGTCGGCGTGTTAGAAAGATTCCTCATGAAGGCGAACTCGGTGTGCTTGCACTGCACAGTAATGCTGAAGACTTCATGCGCGCACTCCAAGTGCAGTTCGGGTTCCTCTGCGATGCACCGGAGCTGTATCGAAAGCTGCCGCCACGCATCAAAGTAGCGTCAACGCTGGGAGAGTTGAAGGGTATTCCGAATGTAATTGCGATTACTGCAGATAAGAAAGCCGTGCTAACAACTCCGAAGCGGGTAAAGCGCATCAGCTACGAAAAGGTAAGCGAAGAAGAATTTATTGAGTATGTGACAAGGCGGGTAGCGGCACAAACGAAACAAGCGAGTGTGCCGAAAGTAACTGCTACCTGCTTCCCAATTGGTTTTCACCAGTCAGGAAAAATATTCAGTATTGATTTGCTGGCGGATCATCATGCGATGATTCTTGGCGCGAGCGGTAGTGGTAAGACTGTGTTGCTTCATAGCGTGCTCAGCGCGATAACTGAAGAAGTAGATCCTGAGCAGCTGCGATTTCTAGTGCTCGATTTCAAGGGTGGAACAGGTTTGCAGGGTTTTGCCAGTGCTGTTCACTGCGACCATATCGCCACCGATTTGGAGATTGCTGATGCTGAGCGAGTATTACAGGTTTTAGAGAGCGAAATTCGCACTCGTGAGCGGGAAATTATCGAGTCCGGTAGCCTCGATGCAATTTCTGCCGGACTTCCTCGGCTGCTGGTGGTGATTGATGAATTGCCTGCTCTACTCAAACAATTGCCTTATGCGGCGGAGAATTTGAACGATATTGCTCAACGTGGGAGAGGGCTTGGTGTTCATCTATTTCTGGCTGCTCAGACACTGAAAGGTGTGCCACAATCACTGCTAGCAAATATCGGTTGCAGGATTCTGCTACTTCATCGCGATAATCATGAGCGAGAAACTTTTGCCGGTAAGGAGGGGCTGATAAATGTGGAGGTGGGTCAGTTTCTTTCCGATGGAGAAATTTATTCGGTAATTGTTCACGGTGCTACGCCAAGTATTAGTGACAATTCCTCGCCCAGAATCTTTAGGTCGAGTTGGTTGCCAAGTCTTCCGATTCAGTATTTGTCTGAAAGTCCAGAAATCATCGGTATCGCCGATGATTTGGAAGCGCGTACTCAGCGAGAATTGCGGGCAGATGATTTCGGAAACTTCGTTACCGTTTCTGCACCTCCGAAGAGTGGAAGTAGCAACCTCCTAAACTGTTTGGCAGCTATTTGGGGGACCCTCAGATTGCAAGATCCTGAAGAAGTGTGGGATGCGGTGGATACGGCTTTTCAAGGGGACTGTGATGTTCCGATTATTATCGACGATTTTGATGCTGTGATGGAGAGGCTACCAACAGAATGGGGATTTGAACTGCAGCAACGTCTACGTGCGATTGCAAGCGAAGGCAATCAGAAACTTTGTCTCGCAGCAAAGAATGAAGCGGTGCTAAGAGGTTTTCTTCCTTGGGCCAGTGCCCACGTAGAACTTCAGGGTATGAACCCTGGTCGTGGCAGGTTGAATGAGGAAGCCGCGGTGCAGTTTGCGCTTGTGCAAGAGCGAGAGGGGCAGCTGAGTCCAAGCACTGCCACAGTGAATGCGCTGCAAACATACCCGATCTATACCAGCCGCCAACAGCAGGCAGTGAAACGTTTTGGCAATTCGCGCGTGAAACATATCAGCGCTTGGCAACAGGCATCCACTCCGCAGATTTTCTGGAAAGTGGATCTGCTCGATTTTCGAATGTTTATGCAGCGGCGCGAACTTCCACCACCAACCATCGGGTATTCTTCCGCACTGGTATTTAGCGAGGGAGAGTTTCAAAGAGTTTGCCTCTAAACCCTGCACAGAAGAGTTTATTCTGCAAAACTAGGAGTGTGCGTCGCGTCATTGTTTTAGGTGCCACCGGTTCTATCGGTACCACTGCTTTGGAACTAATCGCTAGATACCCTGAAGAGTTCCAACTGGTTGGGGTAAGTGCTGGATCAGACCGAGAAAAACTTCAGGAAATCGCCAACAGATTCCAGCTTCCGGAATCAGCAACGGCTCTTGGGGCAGAAGCCTCAGCAGACCTCGTTAGAAGCACCCCTGTCGATGTGGTGTTGAACGGAATCACTGGAAGCGCTGGTCTTGCCGCAACACTTGCAACTTTAGAGACGGATGCACTACTCGCGCTCGCAAATAAGGAAAGCCTTATCATCGGTGGCGAGCTGGTAACTTCTCGCGCTAAGGAAGGGCAACTGGTGCCGGTAGATTCGGAGCATTCCGCAATCGCGCAGGCGCTTCGTTCAGGGGAGAGGCAGGAAGTTTCTAGGCTTATCTTGACTGCTTCGGGTGGCCCATTCCGAGGCAGGAAACGCACCGATTTGGAGTCGGTTACGCCTGCTGAGGCGCTCGCGCATCCCACCTGGAATATGGGGCGAGTAATCACAACAAACTCTGCAACACTGGTTAATAAAGGGCTGGAAGTTATTGAGGCTCACCTGCTTTTCGGTATTCCACTCGCTCAGATTGATGTGGTTGTGCATCCGCAATCAATCGTGCACTCGATGGTGCAGTTTACCGACGGATCTATAATTGCTCAGGCATCGCCACCAGATATGACCCTCCCTATCGCGCTAGGTATTTCTTGGCCACACCGCTTAGCTGGTGCAATGCACCCACTAGATTTCACCAAGTCACAAAGCTGGACTTTCGAACCGCTTGATGAGGACGCTTTCGGAGCCGTAGCACTCGCTAGAAAAGTAGGAGAACTCGGAAGCGGCTATCCCGCAGTTTTCAACGCATCCAATGAGGTCGCGGTGGACAGATTCCATGACGGAAGCCTCAGTTTCTTAGGTATCACCGAGCTAATCTCAGCGGCTGTTGATGCTTTCACTCCACTGCCCGAAATGACTCTCGAGGGAGTGCTCGGGGCAGATGCTTGGGCACGGAATTTTGCTTCCGAGTTTTAGCTAAATCACCATTCAGCTAACTGTCGGTGTAATCTCATAAACTTGCTTCGTGCAAGAAGTCCTTCTCTATATTCTCGGAGTAGTCGTTATCTTCTTGGGCATCGCAATTTCGATCGCGCTGCACGAGATTGGCCACTTAGTTCCCGCGAAAAAATTCGGTGTTTACGTAGATCAATACATGGTCGGGTTTGGCCCAACCCTCTGGTCCACTAAGAGGGGCGAAACCGAATACGGAATCAAAGCCATCCCTCTCGGTGGCTATATTTCCATGGCAGGGATGTTCCCACCAGAAGTCGAGGGAGAGGTGCGTAAGGATCGCACCAGCTTTGCCTCGCAAATGGTGCAGGATGCCGAAGCGATAGAAACCATAGACATTGACCCTTCACGCAGTTTTGTGATGCTACCCGCGCTAAAGCGAATCATTATTATGCTCGGCGGCCCGATCATGAATCTGGTGTTAGGGCTCGGACTTTTCACCATCCTGGTAGTTGGTTTCGGACTTCCCCAGCAGTCAACGACTGTGTCCTCAGTCTCTGAATGTGTTATTCGCGTTTCCGAGGAACGTTTCGAGTGCCTAGACACCGACCCCAAAGCACCTGCTTATGAGGCTGGCATTCAGCCAGGCGATACCCTGATTTCTTGGAACGGCACCGAAATTACCAGCTGGGCTCAGATTTCTTCACTAATTTCAGAATCTGGTGGTAGGAGCATCCAACTCGTTGTTGAACGTGATGGGGCACTTAGAAACCTAGTAATCACACCGATGATTACTGAGCGCTACGCATTCGATGAAAACGGCAACGTGATTGTTGATGAAGATGGCAATTACGTGACCGTGGAACGCGGCTTTGCCGGAATTACTTCGCTTGAGGTGAGGGTGCAAGGAAACTTGCTTGATTCGGTTGAACTTACCGGCAGGCAAACCAATGCAGTGGTCGGAGTAATTCTTGACCTACCGAGCAGGCTTGTGAATGCTTTCAATGCAGCGTTCGGGGCAGAAGAACGTGACCCTAACGGACCAATGAGTATTGTTGGGGTGGGCAGAATTGCCGGAGAAATCACCAGCTATGACGGTCTCGACTTCACTGAAAGAGCGGCTGGAATTATTGGAATCCTCGGCGCGCTAAATATTGCGCTCTTCGTATTTAATATGATTCCACTGCTTCCTTTGGATGGTGGTCATATTGTTGCGGCAATGGTAGATGGCGGTAGGCGAACTATTGCTAAAATAAGAAAAAAGCCAGCACCGACTCCGGTGAATCTGGCAAAATTGATGCCCCTAACAGTGGCTGTTGCTTCAGTGCTGATTCTGATGACCATCCTGTTGGTTTATGCGGATATAGTCCGGCCAATTTCACTGTTCTAAAGACTTTATAGAGGAAAATTATGGACCCGAATACCGGGGAATACACTGAGCCTGAAAGTGCTCAAGTTTTAGAGACTGATCGACCGAACTGGAAGCGGCATGTTTTCCTTTTCATTTCTGGGCAGACGATTTCCACATTTGGTTCGATGCTGGTTGGTTATGCCGTGATGTGGTACCTAGTCATAGAAACCCAATCCGGTTTGATGATGGCGCTCTGGGGAATTTTTGGTGCGCTCCCACAGGCACTGGTTTCCACATTCGCTGGTGTGCTGGCAGACCGAGTCAACAGAAAACTGTTAATTATTGTTGCAGACGCATCTATCGCGATCGCCACCGTAATTTTGGCGTTGTTTATGACATTCGGATACACAGAATACTGGCTAATATTCCTAATTCTGGCTATCCGCTCAGCCGGGCAGGGCATCCAGAATCCGGCAGTTACAGCCATGATTCCGCAGATCGTCCCTACCAGTCAACTTATGCGCGTAAACGGTATTAGGCAGAGCTTTGATTCGGCACTTATGCTCCTCGCTCCGGCTGCTGCTGGAGCAATCTATGGACTGTGGGGGATTATCCCGACTTTCTATGTGGATGCGGCTACCGCATTTATCGGGATAGCGTTCCTGCTGATGATTCCGGTAAAGACTCTTCGTGGCGCTGAAGAACAGGGGAGCTATATTAGTGAACTTGTTGAGGGTGTGAAATACGTTTGGCACCACGCCTTCGTGCGCTGGATTCTTACCCTGTTTGCGATTGTTTTCTTCCTCACCGTGGCTCCTAGTGCACTAACGCCACTGATGCTTGAGCGCGAATGGGGCGGGGAAGTTTGGAAACTTACAGTCCTGGAAATCGCTTTCGCTGTGGGAATGATGATCGGTGGAATTGTAATCGGTATCGTTGGTTCAAAAATCAAGAAGATTCCGGTGATTCTTGGCGCTATCCTCTCGTTCTCGATATTTTCACTGCTACTGGGTGTCGCACCAGATCTAATCACTTTCTACGTGTTTATGTTCCTTGTCGGTATCTCGGTTCCGTTCTTTAGCACCACAACGGTTACGCTCCTGCAGGAGACTGTTGAGCCTGAAAAGCAGGGTCGAGTGTTTGGACTTATGGGAATTGTTTTCGCACTGGCAATGCCGGTTGGTTTGGCAATCCTCGGACCTTTGGCAGATATTGTAGACATCCGTTGGATTCTGATCGTTACCGGCGTATTCACAGTATTGATTTGCGGATGGGCAGTCGCAGTACCAAGCGGCAGAAAAGCAATAACCGCTATCAATGAGCATGAATTGAACAAGGCTGAATCAGCGAAAAAGCAAGACTGAAATATCCAAAAATATTTAGCGGGATGCGCGGGGCTCTAGGAAGAAAGCCCTAAGGAACTGAGCGTCAAAAGTTCTAAAGCGCGAAGGCCATCCTTAGAGAGCACGGATTCAACGTGCCCCTGCACCGATGAGAATCCGGGGCCGTTAAGTCCAAAAACGTCACCGGTTGCACCATCAAAGTCGGCCACTACACCCTCAGGCAAAGCTCCAAACTTTGCGGTGAAAGTATTGTAAAAACCGATTGTGAGCAGTCGCCCCTGAAGCGGAACTTCTAACTGCACACCCTGACGAGGTGCAGGAAGTTTTTCTAGGCGTAGCCCCATGACAAGTGAAAGTACCTGATGGCTGAGGCAAACTGCTAGCAGTGGCTTGGCGCTCTTCAATCTTGCGCGCACCACTTTATGAACCGCGGCGATTCGGACATCGGTAATATTTTCTGGATCACCAGGACCTGGCCCGGCCAGAAGGAGGTCGTATTTTTCGGCGACTGCGTGGTCGTAGCTGTTCCAGCGCACAATATCTACTTCGAGTCCCAAGTGGCGAAGCTGATGACCAATCATTGTGGTGAAACGATCCTCGAAATCAACTATTAGTACCTTTTTTCCTGCAAGCGCAGCAATGGGTTTAGGTGCTTGTTCCTGCAACCAAAACTCAGCCAGGGAGCGGTTGCGCCTAGCAAGAGCCGCCTGAACTTCAGGGATACTATCTAATTGCACCGGCTCCGCGTCTGCTTTCCCGTTTGCGCGCACAGCACGTTTGTCCTCTATAAATCCAAATGCGCTAAGCAAACCGGATGCTTTAGAGAGGGTTTCCAGGGCTTCGCTGTGAGGATCAGAATTTCTCACCAGTGTTGCTCCAGCGCTAATGCGGATAGCGCCATCCTCGGAAATTTGTGCTGTGCGAATCAGGATTGGGGCATCCAAGTCATGCGAGCCCTGGTCGTTGGGTGAAATTAGCGCCAAAACTCCGGAATAGTATCCGCGCGGACGTTTCTCATACTTCTTGATGATGGTGCAGGCATTCTCCATTGGTGCGCCGGTTACGGTTGGTGCAAACATTGTGCGAAGCAAAACATCACGCACATCGAGGTCAGTGTGCCCTCGAAGCAAATATTCTGTGTGGGTAAGCCTCGACATCTGTTTCAGGTAAGGTCCGTGAATGTAACCACCGGAGGAGCAGATTTCGCTCATCATTTTCAGTTCTTCATCGACGACCATAAACAGTTCGCCGACTTCTTTCTGATTACCAAGGAAATCAATAAAGTCTAGAGGGTCAGGGTTGCCTTTTACGTGCCGGAAAGTACCCGAAATCGGATTCATGGTGGTGACCCCATTTTTTACCGAAATATGCCGCTCAGGGGATGCTCCAACCAGAATCTGTCCGGGGGTGACAATCGCGAAAGTCCAATATGCGCCACGTTCGTTCACAAGCAGTTTTCTAAGCAGGGTGAGTGCCAGTCGGTGAGTGTTACTACCCTCCAGATTCGCCACCGCGATGAAATCTCTTCTAATAACGAAGTTTGCACCTTCTCCGCCACCGATTTCGTCACGAATTACTGCCTGGACGCTTCGCTCATATTCCGCATCCGGTATATCGAAACCGGAAATTTCCACATTCGGAGAAAAATCAGGAAGCAATTCGATTAGCGAGTCTTCAGAAATTTCTTCCCGTTTTGAAATCTCCATAACTCGAAGCGGAGTGTTATCTTCAAAGACTTCATAGCCACGTTCACGAATCTGCGCATAGGGAATCATCACCAGTTGTTCGCTCTTGTTGAGCGGAATATCACGTAGTGACTTTAGATCTTTGACCCCGCCAGTGAGAACCTCAGCAGCCGCTTGATCTTTGCGAACAAGAATCGCCCACGACTCAATTTTCGAATCAATAATCTTAGAAAGCAGGGGCATGCGTTCAATGCTACCGAACTATCAGGTTTTAGTCTTAGGCTTAATGGGTGCCAGCAATAAATCTAGGTATGCCTCATGCTCCGGTGACTCTCGCTCCTCGGAGAAAATCTAGGCAAATTAAAGTAGGGAAAGTTCTCGTCGGTGGGGATGCGCCAATCAGCGTGCAATCAATGACGACTACCAAAACAACCGATATCAACGGCACCCTACAACAAATAGCTGAACTTACTGCAACCGGCTGTGACATTGTCAGAGTTGCTGTGCCTTCACAGGATGATGCCGATGTTTTGCACATCATCGCGAAGAAAAGCCAGATTCCGGTAATCGCCGATATTCACTTCCAACCCAAGTATGTTTTCCAAGCCATCGATGCCGGATGCGCTGCCGTGCGCGTGAACCCTGGCAACATCCGTAAATTTGACGACCAGGTCAAGGAAATTGCGAAGGCTGCTGGCGATGCCGGGGTGAGTATCCGGATTGGCGTAAACGCCGGTTCTTTGGACCCTAGGCTTTTGCAGAAGTACGGGAAGGCAACTCCGGAGGCTCTTGTTGAAAGCGCGGTTTGGGAGGCTTCACTTTTTGAGGAGCACGACTTTCATGATTTCAAAATCTCTGTGAAACATAACGACCCGATTGTGATGGTGCAGGCATACCGCATGCTCGCAGAGCGCGGCGACTGGCCGCTACACCTTGGAGTTACCGAGGCAGGACCTGCTTTCCAGGGCACCATTAAGAGTGCGACAGCTTTCGGTATTCTGCTCTCTGAAGGAATCGGTGACACCATCAGGGTTTCGCTCTCCGCCCCGCCTGCGGAGGAAGTTAAAGTTGGTTTGCAAATTCTGCAGTCGCTGAACTTGCGTGAGCGCAAACTGGAAATTGTTTCCTGTCCTTCCTGCGGTCGTGCTCAGGTGGATGTCTACACCCTCGCTGATTCTGTTACTGAAGGTTTGAAGCATGTCCAGGTTCCACTCCGCGTAGCTGTGATGGGCTGTGTTGTGAACGGCCCAGGTGAGGCGCGCGAAGCGGATCTCGGTGTTGCCAGTGGTAACGGCAAGGGACAGATTTTTGTGAAAGGCGAAGTTATTAAGACCGTGCCCGAGGCAGAAATCGTGGAGACTCTGATTGCTGAGGCGAACCGTATCGCTCAAGAAATGGGTACCGAACTCGGGGTAGGCTCTCCCACAGTTGTTACCAAATAGGGGATGAGTGAAGTGAGCGTGCTGGAAAATTCGCTGTTAGAAAAAATGCGAGAGCGCGCATACGTTTTTGATCAGGAAAATAAGTTTCCGGATGCCGATATCACCGATCTAAAAAAGGCGGGCTACCTAAAGATCGCGCTCCCTGAAGCTTTTGGGGGCAGAGGCTTATCGCTGGCTGAAGTTATTGTCGAGCAGCGCTTCCTTGCCGCTTATGCACCAGCAACCGCGCTATCGGTTGCCATGCACCAAATCATAAACACTGCACTTGCGACAGCTTTTCAGGCCACTTGGATGTCTGAATCACAGAAACAGGCGCTGGCTCAAGTTTTCGAGGCTACCGCTGCTGGTGAACTTTTCGCACTCGGAATTAGTGAGATCGGCAACGACCAACACCTTTACGATTCCAAAACCGTAGCGACTAAAACCGCTGACGGCTACAAGGTTTCCGGAATTAAAAACACTGTCACCGCTGCCGGTGCTTTCGACTCAATTGTTTTTCACGCGCTCGATGACGAAAACCAGGAACTCGTTTACTTCTTCCTGCCGCGCAACGACTCCATGAAACCCCACGGAACATGGGACACTCTCGGTATGCGCGCCAGCCAGTCATTCGGAATCCACTTCACTGAAACGGTGGCTCCTGAATCCGCAGTGCTTTGGAAATCCAAACTGGGGGAAAAGAAAGACCCGTTTATCGGCACGCTCGCAAAAGCTTTCTCGCTGATCGTCACCTCGATTTATCTGGGTATTGGTGACCGCGGTGTGGAAATTGCTAGGGATGCTGTGCGCTTCCGTGAAAGCAAACTGCAACAACAGCTCGAAAGCAAACAGCAAGAACAGGATGCGTTTGGAGGCGATTCCTTCGCTAGCGATACCAGCGCAATCGACGCCTTAGCTCGGGACACCCTCGGAAGAGCGGCAATTGCGGTAGACGCTGCCGGAAATCATCTGCTCAGGATCGCGGAGACTCCAAGTATCAGTAGCGAGCGCTCGTGGTCTATTGCTGGGGCAAAAACCGTGGTGTTGCAGGCATCAAAGCAGGCAGTGCAAATAGCAACAGATTTGCAGGGTGCCGGCTGGTTTAGGGCAGGAAGTGAATTGGAGAGGCTCAGTCGTGATGTGCTTGCAGGAGATTTGCATCCAAATAAACCCAGTGTTGCTCGTGCCCGCGCGGCAGATGCCCTTCTCGGCTGACTAGAATTAAAGACGTGCCAGATCGTCTTTCTCAACTTTTCGTTCGTACCCTCCGCGAGGACCCAGCCGATGCTGAGGTTCGTAGCCACAAACTTCTAGTTCGCGCCGGCTACATTCGCCGTGCCGCTCCGGGTATTTTCACCTGGTTGCCTCTGGGGCTGAAGGTGCGTCGCCGGATTGAGAAAATTATCCGAGACGAGATGGCAAACGCCGGAGCTCAGGAAGTTTTCTTCCCTGCGCTACTTCCTAAAGAGCCTTACGAGTTATCAGGCCGCTGGAAGACCTACGGTGATGGTATTTTCAGACTCACCGATCGTAAGGGTGCTGATTATCTACTTGCGCCTACGCACGAGGAAATGTTTACCCTCCTAGTCAAGGATCTTTACTCTTCCTACAAAGATTTACCGCTAACTATCTACCAAATTCAGGACAAGTATCGTGACGAGGCCCGCCCTCGTGCAGGTCTCCTACGCGGACGTGAATTCTCGATGAAGGATGCCTACTCATTCGATATCGACGACGCGGGGCTAGATTCCAGCTACCAAAAACAGCGGGATGCTTACGAACGGATTTTCCAGCGCCTCGGCATCGAGTACGTGATTGTGAATGCGGACAACGGCCTGATGGGAGGAGCCAAGAGCGAAGAGTTCCTACACCCAACCCCTGTTGGTGAAGACCTTTTTGTGCGCACTGACAGTTACGCCGCCAACGTGGAGGCTTTTGTAACCACCGGGCTTGCTGAAATTGACGCCAGTTCCACTCCAGCTGCGGCTGTGCATCCAAGTCCTAATACTCCAACAATTGAGACCCTGGTTGATTTTGCCAACGCAAACTGGGCTAGGGATGACCGGAAGTGGACAGCCGCTGACACACTGAAAAATGTTGTGCTGAAACTTACCCACCCTGACGAGTCGACTGAACTTGTAGTGGTGGCTGTTCCTGGTGATAGGGAAGCAGATCTAAAACGCATAGAGGTTGCTTTTGCTCCTGCGGAAGTAGCAACAGCAGAGGCGGAAGATTTCAAGAATTACCCAGAGCTAACAGTTGGATATATCGGCCCATGGTCTGAATCGGGTCAGTTCCTGGGTGAAAAGCATCCTGCAAAGATTCGCTACTTTGCTGACCCTCGTGTGGTAAACGGTAGTGCTTGGATTACTGGCGCAAATGTGCACGGACACCACGCAATCAATGTTGTTGCAGGGCGAGACTTCACCCCAGACGGATACATCGAAGCCGCTGAAATACTTGCTGGAGATCAGGCACCTGACGGTTCAGGTCCGGTAGAGATTGCTCGTGGAATGGAAATTGGTCACGTATTCCAGCTCGGTCGTTTCTTCGCGGATGTGCTCGGGCTACAGGTGCTTGACCAGAACGGCAAGCTAGTGACTGTAACCATGGGTTCCTATGGAATCGGCGTGACTAGACTCTTGGCAATTCTTGCTGAAGAAAACAACGACGAAAAGGGTCTGATTTGGCCAAAGAATGTCGCCCCTTACGATGTGCAGATTGTTGCAGCTGGTAAAGATGATTCAATTCTGGATGCTGCTCTTGCGCTCGCGGGAGATCTGGAATCTGCCGGTTTTGATGTGCTGGTTGATGACCGCGCGGTCTCTCCGGGTGTGAAATTTGCTGATGCTGAAATCATTGGTGTGCCATCGATTGTTATTGTGGGTCGAAGAGCAGGTGAGCAGATTGCTGAGTTCTGGAACCGTGGCACGGGCGAAAGAAAAGAAGTGCACTTCTCTGAAGTAGCTGCGTTGATTTAACTCTCAGCAGACTCACTACTCACTTGAAGTAGAATCTATTAGCAACCATCTAAAGCAGGTGGTCTGCATCCAGTTGAATAGGGGGCCCGCATGGATATCGATTTGAACGTGTTAAGAACGATTGAACGTGAGCGAGAGATCCCCTTTGATGAATTAGTGCATATTATCGAGCAGGCTATTCAGATTGCCTACATTAAGCACCAGCAATCAACCAACGAGATTACGCTCACTCATGAGCAAGTTCGAGCTGTGTTAGACAAGAAAACCGGCGAAATCAGTGTTGCAACTCTCGAATTTGATGAGGAAGGCAACCTTATCGCTGAGCATAAGGATGAAGATTCAGAGTTCTCAAGGGTTGGAGCGAACGCGGCAAAGCAGGTAATCAACCAGCGAATCCGTGATATCGAGGATGACAAGATTCTGGGAGAATTCTCCGGTCGTGAGGGCGATATTGTTAGTGGAATTATTCAACAAGCCACTAACCCGAAGATGGTACACATTGATTTAGGTGCTGTTGAAGGGGTTATGCCTCCAGAGGAGCAGGTTCCGGGTGAAGATTATGCTCATGGAAAGCGCATAAGAGTTTACGTAACCAGCGTCACCAAGGGACTCAAAGGACCATCCGTGACTGTTTCTCGTTCACACCCTGGTCTAGTTCGTAAGCTTTTCGCACTCGTTGCTCCAGAAATTGCCAACGGAGAGGTAGAGATCGTTACCCTTGCTCGCGAGGCAGGACATCGCACCAAGATTTCTGTACGTTCAAAAGTGCCCAATGTAAATGCTAAGGGTGCCGTTATTGGCGAGATGGGCTCGAGGGTCCGCGCTGTAACCACAGAACTCAACGATGAAAAAATTGACATTATCGACTGGTCGGAAGATTTAGCCACTTTTGTTTCCAATGCTCTTTCCCCTGCGAAGGTTACCGAAACGCTGGTTGTGGATGCCGATGCAAAGGCGGTTCGTGCGTATGTTCCTGATTTCCAGTTATCCCTAGCGATCGGTAAAGAGGGGCAGAACGCTCGTCTGGCGGCCAAACTTACCGGCGCAAAGATTGATATTCAGCCGGACTCGCGCGCAGGAGATAGCGAATAGCAGAAGTTTCACCTTCAAGGTGAAGTCCGCACTGTTGTTGCGGTAGTATTGGAGATTGCGGTGCCAAAATGGCAACGCTATCAAGCTTTATGAAAGCAGATCGGCAAATGGACAAATAATGAGCGGCTCGAAATGAGACCCGTAAGTATTTAACGGTTTGCGCCTGACCAAAAGGTGCGCAAACCTTTTGGGACAGGAGAATTGTGGCTGCGAAACCACGTGTACATGAAATTGCGACTGAGTTTGGTCTTGACAGTAAGACCGTACTCGAAGTTCTTAAAGAAATGGGTGAGTTCGTTAAAGGACCATCCTCTACAGTCGAACCTCCGGTAAAGCGAAAGCTAGAAACCGCACTCGACGAGCGGGGACTGTTGAACCAGAAACCCGCTGAGGCACCAGCCAAAGCAGAAAAAGCTGTACCAGCAGGTAAGCCTACTGCTACCAAACCGGCTACACCTGCACCGGCAACACCAACAGCGCCGAAGCCAGCAAACTCAAAACCGGCAAAATCTGCCGAAAAACCCGCTGAAAAACCGGCTGGAAAACCCGCTGCCAAGCAGGCTACCCCAGAACCTTCAACTAAGGCTCCAGCCCCAAGCGCGCCAGCGCCAGGTATTCCAAAGCCAGGAGCGCCACGCCCTTCAGGGATTCCGCGCCCTGGAAACAACCCGTTCTCACCCAGCCAAGGTATGGGACGAGGTCCTCGTCCAGGCAATAACCCCTATGCTTCAAACCAGGGGATGCGCCAACGCCCAGGTCAGCAAGGACAGGGTGCACAGGGCGGCCAGGGTGGCCGCGGTGGTGGTCAAGGGAATCGCCCAGGGCAGGGCGGCCCAGGTGGTCGTGCCGGTCAAGGGGCAGGCACAGGTACCCGGCCGGGAGGATTTACACAGAATCGCCCAGGAGGATTCCCAGGAGCGCCCGGTGCAGGAGCGCCTGGTGGCGCCCCTGGTGCAAAACCAGGCTTTGGTGGCAGAGGTCGTGGAGGCACCGGTGGTGCTTTCGGTAAGGGTGGTAGCCAGAAGAGCAAAAACCGCAAGTCAAAGGCCGCAAAGCGTCAAGAATTCGAGCTGAGGGAAGCTCCAACACTTGGTGGTGTTATGGTGCCAAAGGGCACTGGTGACACTGTGCTTAGACTTCGCCAAGGTTCCTCAATTGTGGACTTTGCCGAGAAGATTGAACAGCTCAGTGGCATCCAAGTTCCACCAGGAAACTTAGTAACTGTTCTCTTCCAACTCGGGGAGATGGCTACTGCGACCCAGTCACTTGATCAGGCAACATTTGAAATTCTTGGCGCCGAACTCGGTTACAAAGTTGAAGTTGTTTCTCCCGAGGACGAGGACAAGGAACTACTTGAAGGCTTTGATATTGATCTCGAAGCAGAATTAGAGGAAGACGAGGCGCTGCTTCAACCTCGACCACCTGTGGTTACTGTTATGGGTCACGTAGACCACGGTAAAACCAGCTTGCTGCGGGCGATTCGTAAAGTTCGTGACCGCATGGAAGAAGCCGGTGGTATTACTCAGCACATTGGTGCATACCAGGTGGAAGTTCCGCATGAAGGCACGCAACGTGCAATTACATTCATTGACACCCCGGGTCACGAAGCTTTTACCGCTATGCGTGCTCGTGGTGCTCAGGTGACAGACATTGCCGTGCTGGTTGTTGCAGCCGACGATGGCATCATGCCGCAGACCATTGAGGCACTAAACCATGCAACTGCAGCGAATATCCCTATTGTTGTGGCCGTAAACAAGATCGATGTTGACGGAGCCAACCCAGACAAGGTTCGCCAGCAACTAACCGAGTTTGGTCTAGTGGCAGAAGAATACGGTGGGCAGACAATGTTCATCAACGTATCCGCCAAGAGTGGCCAGGGCGTTTCAGAACTTCTGGATGCACTGCTACTTACAGCAGATGCTGGTCTTGACCTTCGTGCTAACCCCGATAGGGATGCTCGTGGTGTAGCTATCGAAGCAAACCTCGATAAAGGTCGCGGTTCTGTCGCTACTGTGCTCATCCAATCGGGAACTCTTCGTATCGGTGAAGCAATCGTTGCCGGCACTGCATACGGTCGTGTGCGTGCGATGTTCGATGAGGACGGCGAGAATGTTGCCGAGGCTGGCCCGAGTCGTCCGGTGCAGGTGCTTGGACTCAACTCTGTGCCTCGCGCAGGTGACACCTTCATTGTGACTGAGGATGAGCGTACCGCTCGTCAGATTGCGGAGAAGCGTGAAGCTGCCGAGCGTAACGCTCAGCTTGCTAAGAGCCGTAAGCGTCTAAGCCTTGAAGATTTCACTAAGGCACTTGAAGAGGGCAAGGTCGAAAGCCTCAACCTTATTATCAAGGGTGACGTTTCTGGTTCCGTTGAAGCACTCGAAGAATCCCTACTCAAGCTAGAGGTTGACGATTCAGTTCAACTACGCATCATCCACCGCGGTGTTGGTGCCATTACTGAATCTGACGTGAACCTAGCGACAGTTGATGATGCTGTAATCATCGGTTTCAACGTTCGTCCTGATTCCAAGGCTCGCGAGCGCGCATCTCGTGAAGGTGTAGACATCCGCTTCTACTCGGTTATCTACGCTGCGCTTGAAGACATCGAAAACAGCCTCAAGGGCATGCTCAAGCCGGAGTATGAAGAGGTTCAGTCAGGTGTTGCCGAGGTTCGTGAAGTATTCCGCTCATCCAAGTTCGGAAATATCGCTGGATCTATCGTTCGTTCCGGTGTTATCACTAGAAATGCTAAGGCGAGAATTATTCGCGACGGCGTAGTGGTAGCAGATGGGCTGGCGATCGAGAGCCTGCGCCGTTTCAAGGATGATGTGACCGAAGTCCGTACAGATTTCGAATGTGGTATCGGTCTCGGCAAGTTTAACGATATTCAGGTCGGCGACGAGATTGAAACAATCGAGTTGAAGGAGAAGCCAAGAGTCTAGGTTTACCTAGCTCCTTGGCGTACCCGCTAATTCTTTAGGAGGTGCCCATGGTTGATGAGGCCAGAGCAAGACGACTTGCAACGCGAATTCAAGAAATCATTGCATTGTGGTTAGAACGAGGGGTGAAAGATCCTCGGATTGGGTTTGTAACCATTACCGAGGTTCGAGTGACTCCAGATTTGCTTCATGCCACCGTTTTTTACACGGTATACGGCACTGCTGAAGAGCAGGCAGAAACTGCAGAGGGGCTTCTTGCCAATACCGGTCAGGCACGGAAACGTGTTGGTGCTGGTCTTGGCGTGAAAAACACTCCCACAATCGAGTTTGTGCGCGACACCATCCCTGAATCTAGTGAACGAATTGCGGAACTGCTTCGTGAAGCTAGGGAAAGGGATGCTGCGGTTGCGGCTGCGACGGGAGCGGAATACGCGGGAGACCCAGACCCTTACCTAAAACCTAAGACCTTAGAGGACTCCGAGTAGCTCTTTAGGCGCAAGCGGAGTTCCTCGTTTGATAACCGTTCCGAGCAGGCCCATTAGTTTCTCGTTAACCGAGGCGGTAGTTCCAATACGCTCAGCTTCGCGAATAATTGCTCCGCTCAGGTAATCAATTTCTGTCGGTTTTCCGCGCATCACACTCTGTGCTGTAGATCCAAAATTGTCGGTGTTTATTTTTTCGGCCCAGCCGCGAATAAACTCTTCGGCTTCTGCAATCGGTTGCTCTACAAACTCGCTAATTTTTTCGGGACTGAAAACTTTGATAGTGCCGTATTTTATTCCGGCGTCCAAACCTATTTTGGCGGTTTCGCGCATCGCAGCAGTTAGCACAGAAAGCAGTATCGGATTCTGAACGGCTTCTGCGAAACTTAGTCCGGTGAGCGCTGGCAGCATATTTGAGGTGTTGATGATTAGTTTTGTCCACTGGTAACCGGTGAGATTCGGGATGCTGCTACCACCGTATTCTGATAGCAGTTCTGCAGCCATTTCCGTTGTGGAATTTGGGGTTTCTCCGCTACCGAAAAAGGTGGGATTGCCGTCGGTGACAAAAACTTTTCCGGGTTCAAGGTGGTAACCGCCTACCATGGAGATGCCCACTGCCACTTTATTGGCGGCACTACTGATTGGCGCACCTGCTTCGGCAATCTTTAGCGCATCAATTCCGTTTTGGATCAGCACTATAGGAAGACCGTCGATTACATCGGCATTGGTCTGGAGTGCTCTGAGAGCATCATGCGCTTTAGTTACCAGAAAAACCGCTTCCAGATTCCATTCGGTCATTGCTTTCTCGGCAGCAGGAGCATTGATTATTTTGTGGCCCCAGGCCCCAGCTACTTCCAGTCCGTGTTCTTGAATAGCTCGCAGATGTTCGCCCCTTGCGACAAGAAAAACCTCGTGTTTCTGGGAGAGAGCCAGCGCATATGCTCCGCCAATACCGCCTACCCCGATGATCCCGATTCGCACATTCCCAATACTACCCGCGCTCTGGTTGCGCGCCTGCGGTAGTTTGTTTAGGTGGAGAATAAAGCACCTCGAGGGATCCTACTGGTTGATAAACCGGCAGGAATTACTAGCCATGATGTGGTCTCTAAGGTTCGCCGCGCACTACACACAAAAAAGGTTGGACATGCAGGCACGCTTGACCCGGCGGCTACCGGACTTTTAGTGTTGGGTGTTGGCGCATCCACTAAGCTACTAACCTGGCTGGTTGGGCAGGATAAGACCTACCAAACCACGATCAGGTTAGGTTGGGGAACCGTGAGTGACGATGCCGAATCGGATGTTACCGATTCAGCACCGGAAGGATTGGTTGATTCCCTAACCGAAGCCCAGATTCGCAGTGCGCTGCCAGAGTTCACCGGCAAAATTCAGCAGGTTCCAAGTGCAGTAAGCGCTATCAAAGTAGCTGGAAAGCGTGCCTATGATTTGGTTCGCGCAGGGCAAGAAGTGCAACTAAAGTCTCGCGAAGTTACTGTATCGAGGTTTGAAATTTCAGCCATAGAGCGGGGTGTTGATGCCGGCAGAGATTTTATCGATTTAACAGCCGAAGTAGATTGCTCGAGCGGAACCTACATTCGTGCGCTTGCCAGAGATTTAGGCGGCGCCCTCGGTGCTTATGGCCATTTGACTGCGCTTCGCCGCACTCGGATTGGCGCATGGCAGGTTAGTGATGCCCTGCAAATCGAGCAGCTTTCAGAAAGTATTTCGCTAATCAGCGATGCTGATGTTGCGAAGTCGTTGATGCCAAGCTTTCAAGCATCCGATGCCCAGGCGACGGACATTTTCCACGGTCGACAAACAAAAATTGACTCGCACGATATGGATCTTATTGCTGCAATATCGCCCACAAATCAGTTGCTGTCGATTGGAAGCAGTGTAGCGGGTAGATTTATTCCGAGCATAGTTTTTCCAACCTAGGGGGTAGTAAGTGGCAGATTGGTTAACCTGGACGCTAATAATTGCCGGTCTTTTCGGTGCGGTTTTTGCGTTTGTTTCTTACCCGATTTGGAAGCGTCCGAACGATCTCCACATTTTTGTTGCCGGCGCTATCGCGCTCCTGCTTCTGGTGCAGGTGGGTCTTGGAATTGCAACCGCAATTGCGGGCGCCGGTCCTTCAGGAAACACCGCGGAGTGGTGGCTTTACCTAATTACTGCGGTTGTGGTCGTATTTGTGGGAACTATTTGGTCATTCGTTGACCCAAACAAGTGGTCGCTTTTGATCCATGCGGCTATCGGGATCACAATAGCTGTTATGGTTTATCGCATGCACCAGATCTGGTTCATCCAGATCGCTTAGTTGGGTATCCTTAAAGGCGTGTCAGATTCGGAAAAACTAACTACCAGATCCAAGGGATTTGGTAGTTTTTTGGTGGTTGCATATGGAATTCTGGCACTGGCTGCTCTAGGTCGTAGCTTTATTCAAATCACTAGCAGATTCGAAGAGGCGCCACTCTCATACTCGCTCTCGGCAGTTTCAGCGCTTGTCTATATCGTTGCGCTGGTAGCGCTCCTGCTCAAAGGAAGTTTTTGGCACAGTGTTGCCTGGGTTGCGATTAGTTTCGAAATGGTAGGCGTGCTTCTGATCGGCACAGCCTCAATAATTTGGCCGGATCAATTCCAGCACACTACCGTATGGAGTCTCTACGGAAATGGATACGGTTTCTTCCCGCTGGTTTTGCCGATGCTCGGTATCTGGTGGCTTTGGAAGGTTGGAAAAAACAGATGAGATATTTCTCTCCAGCGGATGTACCAAGCGGTCTCCAAACGGTAGTAACACTTGGAAAGTTTGATGCGGTACACATCGGGCATCAAGCATTACTCAGACAGGTTCGGGATGCTGCAAAAGCGGCCGGTCTTCAAAGTGCGGCAGTAATAATGGACCGAAACCCGCTACTGATTCTGCGTCCAGAGTTAGAGGTCAAACCTGACCTGATTACTAATGACCGAAAATCTGAACTTATTGACCAAATTGGCATCGATATTCAACTTCAGCTTGAAGTAACCAAGGAACTCCTCAGTATGGAGCCGGAAGATTTCGTAAAAGAAATTTACGTTGAAACTCTTGGAGCAAAGTACGTTGTTGCCAGCGAGAATTCACGTTTTGGTAAACGCGCTCGCGGTGACATTAATCTACTTCGAGAAATTGGTCCAGAACTAGGTTTCGAGGTTATTCCCGACGAGCTGGTTTATGTTGACGGTCAGCGGGCATCATCAAGCACGGTCAGAAACCTGATTGATTCAGAGGACTTTGAAGCTGCCGAAAGGATGCTCGGCCGTTCTTTAGCGGAACTCTAGAATCCAGTCTCTTTCCGAGCCGGCGCTTCAGCGGTGGCAGAACTATGAGCTTAGGTGCGTGCAGAGCCTAATAGGAGGTTTCGTCTACCGTTCCGAGTGAGCGACCTGTCTTGTATCTGGACTGTAAATCGTCGAGAATCGCAATAGTTGCGCTGGTGCCAAATCGGGTCACTCCCAAGTCCAACATCTCCAGTAACGTATCTAGCGAGCGAATACCGCCACTGGCTTTTAGCTCGCTTCGCCCTGCAACTGCCGCTTTCATCACTTTCAGATCTTCAATAGCTGCCCCACCGCCGTTGAATCCGGTTGAGGTTTTTACAAAAGCGGCCCCGGCATCCGCACTCGCTTTAGAGCCTGCTGCAATAGTTTCCGCTGTTAGGAAAGCAGTTTCTAGGATTACCTTCACAGGTAGTGGATGTGCGGCCTCGACAACCGCGCGAATATCTGCTGTGACTTCGCTAATCATGCCTGATAGTAGGAAACCGACGTTGATAACCATGTCAATTTCGGCGGCCCCATCTGCTATCGCTTGCTTAGTTTCGGCAACTTTGCCGGCAGTGTTCGCGGTGCCGTGGGGGAAGCCAACCACTGTAATAACTTTGGTATCAATATCTGCTGCCAGCTCATTCACATAGGTGACATCGCTGGAGCGCACACAGAGGGCACCAATGTTGTAGGGCTTGAGTTTGAGCACCTCATCGGTGAGTTCCTCGCGGGTGATATTTGGTTTCAAAATCGCGTGGTCAATCATGTCGGCTACGGTTTTGTAAGTTGGAAGGCTTTTTTCGCTGTTCACGGGTTCAATCCTACGCTGAGTCGCTTCGCTAGAGCGTGATCTGGTTCCATTCAGCAACGATTTTGGATATGTGCGAAATTTCGCCTGGATCTACTCGGCAGCATCCGCCGATTGCGGTGATTCCTAAGTGCAGCCATTCTTCCACCAGATTTCCGGGGATGTCTGGAGCGCCAACCCAAGTATGGTTCTTAGCGTCCCAAAGTTCCCCGGAGTTCGGGTATGCGATAAACGGTTTGTCGGTAACTTTCCTGGCTGCAATGAGTGCGCCAGTAACCTCGGCAGGGTAAGAACAGTTAATCCCGATAGCAACAACGCGATCACTGGTTGCAGCTAACTCAAAAGCATTTTCTAGTGATTCTCCGGTTGGTAGCCGGCCGCTATTGACCGTCACAGAAATCCAGGCGGGTGTATCCAACTGATCAAGAGCATCCACAATGCCGCCGATTTCGGCGATTGCCGGAATTGTTTCCACTGCGAAAAGATCCGGTCCAGCGGAAGCGAGCACGCGCATCCGTTCCAAATGCCAATCACGAAGCTCTGTGGCACTTAGACCGTAGTCACCACGATATTCGCTACCGTCCGCAAGCATTGCGCCGTAGGGGCCAACTGAGGCTGCTACTAGCCCACTTCCGTGTTCGTCACGAGCCTCGCGAGCCAACTGCACACTTAGTCGCATAAGCTTTTCGGTTTGCTCTCTAGAGAATCCGGCAGCCGCGAAGCCTTCAAATGAGGCCTGGTAGGAGGCAGAAATTCCGATCCGGGCACCCGCGCGGTAGTAATCAAGGTGGGCTTGGCGTATGGCATCAGGACTTTCAACCAGGGCAGTTGCAGACCACATTGGATTATTGACATCAATTCCGCGCTGCTCTAGAAGTGTGCCCATTCCGCCGTCGAGCACGAAAGGGTCAGCGTTTAGGAAATCTTTTATTTTTTCAATTGATGCACTCATGGTTACCTAAAGTTTCGAAATAAAGGTTTTGAAAAACTCTACAGCGCGAAGCCAATGGTCCACACGCACCTGCTCATTCTTGGCGTGCATAGTTGCTCTTTCAGCAGCGGAAAGAATCAGCGGGGAGAAGCGGTACACGGCATTACAAATTTCAGAAAAGAACCTAGAGTCTGTGGCACCAACCACAAGGTATGGGGTCACAACAGCTTCAGGAAAAACTTCCGCAACCGTGGATTCGAGGGTGCGCCAATCTTTGGAGGTAGTGGATGAAATAACCGAAGCTTCTGAGCGATTAATTTCCTCAATTTTCACTCCCTTATCGCTGATTACTTTGCGAAGGTGTGCAAGAACATCATCCCCGGTATCTCCCGGGTTGAGTCGCACATTCAGGATCGCTTCGGCCTTCTCAGCGAGCGCATTATGGGCGAGACCGGCGTTTATCATCGTGCAGACAATGGTGGTGCGAATCATGGCTGCGGACTCGTTGGTAGATTTTGCGAGCGCCGAAATAATCAGTGGACGAGTTATTGGTAGTCCTTTGGCGGCAATTTTTAGTACACCTGAGTCTGCTGCGGCTCCAAGTTTTTTCACCATATCTTCAACAGGTTTGGGAAGACCAGCAGGCATTGGATGTTTGTTAATTTGAAGAATTGCTTTTGAAATGCGGTCAGTCGTGGTTGATTTTGGTGGTGTGGATGCGTGCCCGCCCTGCTGTTCGATGCTGAGCTTTATGGTCATCAGCCCACGTTCTGCCACACCAATTACAGCAACCGGTTTATTGACTCCCGAGAATCCTTCTTCGGCAACTGCGCCACCCTCGTCAAGGACCATTCGCACATTCACGCCTGCTTCTTTTAAATGCTTGACCACAGCTTGTGCGCCTCTTCCGAAACTTTCCTCATCGTGTCCGAAAGCTAAATAAATGTCGGTTTGTGGGATGAACCCATCACTTACAAGCGATTCCACTGCTTCCAGAATTCCCACCTGGGCACCCTTGTTGTCCATGGTGCCTCGGGCATAGAGCACCGCTTCTGCACCTTCGCCTTCGATAACAGGAACAAACGGTGCTCGAAGCCAGCCTTCATCAGTGGCAGGCACAACATCGTAGTGAGCAAGGAGCACTACCGCGCTTTCGGAAGATTTACCTTTCCAGCGATAGAGCGGAGTATGGTCAAGAATTTTCAGGTCTAATGTTTTACTGAGCTTTGGGTAAAGTTTTGCGACCAGAGTTTGGTATTCAGAAAATTTTGTCCAGTCTGCTTGATAATCCTCATCCGGGGTGATGGTGGGGATGGCAAGCAGCTGCATGAAACGAGATATTGAATCACTCACTTCTCCATGCTAATGCTCTGCATGCTTTAGTAAGTAGGGATGTGCAGTAGAGTTGCTTTTTGTGAAGCTTGGCAAAAACTACTGGTCACTACTGACTTCCTCTTCAATGTCGAATTTGGCAGACGGTATCGCTGGTGTAGCTATGCCACTTATTGCCATAACCCTTACTAGGGAGCCGGTGCTTATTGCAGGCATTACTGTGATGATTAGACTACCTTGGCTATTTCTTGCGCTCCCTGTTGGTGCTTGGATTGACCGGATGGACCGACGGAAAGTAATGCTTGTGGCCAATACTTTCCGCGGCTTGCTGATTCTGTTTTTCTCTTTGCTATTTCTGTTGAATTTGGCAAACATCTGGATTTTTTATGTGATTGCGATCCTTTGGGGCGTTGGAGAACTGTTCTATGACACCGCAGCACAGTCGCTAATGCCGCAGATAGTTGCCAAAGCTAACCTCGATAAGGCAAACTCTCGCCTATATACGGCAGAAGTTGCGATGAACAACTTTATCGGGCCACCTCTCGGTGGTTTCCTTGTGGGGCTCGGCGTGATAACAGGTTTTGCCACCCCTGGAGCGATTTGGTTGATTGCTGCCGGGCTGTTACTGCTCATAAAAGGTAATTTCAAGGTTAAAAAGACCGGGCCTAAAGCAACAATTTATGCGGATGTGAAAGAGGGCATCCGCTACTTGTTCAGCAATCGCGTGCTCACCAGTTTGGCTTTTATGACCGGAATATCTAACCTTGCCTCTACCGCATCCGGGTCAATTTTTGTACTTTTCGCTGTCGGCCCTGAATCTGTTATGGGTTTGACTGAAGTGCAGTTTGGTGCCCTGATTATTACCGGCGGTATCGGAACACTTATAGGTACAGTTGTGGCTCCGTGGCTAACGAAAACACTAGGCAGGCAACTCACACTGGCAATTGGGGTTTGCACCACTTCGCTGATGGCTGCCATTCCTTTCTTCTCCAAAGAATTTTGGGTTCTGGGTGGCGTGTTTGGATTAGCGGGACTGATGATTATGGCCTGGAACGTTATCGTAGTGACACTTCGCCAAAGAATTGTTCCCGCTGAAATGCTCGGACGAATCAACAGCTCCTACCGACTTATCGCTTGGGGGACTATGCCACTCGGAGCAATTCTCGGAGGGGTAATTGCACAAATTTTTGGATTGCTTCCCACATTTCTAATCACCGGGATTATCGCGCTCACCCCACTTCTTTTCCTGCCTTTTATAACGAATAAGGCCATTGATGATGCTGAAGCGGCGGCGGAAACCGATTAGTAGGGCTAGAATAGAAATGCACTGCTAGTTCATTCGAACACCTTCGCCTTAGGCGTTGTTGCTGTACGAGGCAGATTAGGGCAGTGAATCTCAACTCAATTCAAGTGCCTATTCTGGCACATAAGGAGAACAGTGGCGCCAGCTACTAATCAAACAAAGAAAAAGACCCGTTACGTCGACAACACCGGCTTACTACCCGTGTTGGCTCGTCATGCTCGCGAACTTGAAAAAGCTGCAACCAAGGGGAAGCTAAACGCTTCTAACCGCACCCGTTACCTAGTCTTGGCTAGGCTTATGCGCGAAGAGAAGGCGAAAGTTGCCACTCTTGGTGAAGCTGAAAAAGCAGAAACACTGAAGCGACTGGATGGCCTTGCAGCAATTCTTGCCAAGACCGCAGCACTAGATATTTCGCTAATCACTCTGCTTGAGAGCGCGGATCCGCTAAGTTCTTCGGCGCAGAAACTACGCCGCGATCTACTGCTTGAAGCAGGCAACGAACTAGCCCCTGATGACCTGATTATTATCGAGGACAAGCCAGAAACTGATCCACTCGCTGAAAAGCAGGTTGTGCCGCCCTCGGTTGTTAGGCGCGAGCAAGCAAATCCATTTATGCCACCAATTTTTCCACAGAAGAAGGGTGATGAATCCGGATCCGGCATTCTCGCTAACTGGGAGATGCTAACACCGCTGTACCGCGCATTTGAGATGGGTGCGGGCGGGGGAACTTCCACCATGTCACTCCCAGACGCTCCAGAAATTGACAGGTTTGCACCTCCGGGCAGGGCTGTTATGAAGCACCAGGCTCAGGTACTAGAGTCTGTTCGCCTAGGACATCGTGCTTTCCTACTTGCAGACGAGCCTGGACTTGGAAAGACTGCCACTTCACTGCTGTCAGCCTCAGTGGCTGGTGCATACCCGTTCTTAGCAGTAGTGCCAAATGTTGTAAAAACGAACTGGTTGCGAGAAGCAGAAATATGGACACCAGATCGGAAAGCAACAGTCATCCACGGCGATGGCGATGAAGTAGATGCCTTTGCAGACATTTTTATCATCAACTACGACATCCTTGACCGTCACTTTGGATGGTTATCCAAGCTCGGTTTCAAAGGCATGGTTATTGATGAGGCACACTTCATTAAGAACCGTGATTCGCAGCGCAGCCAGCATGTTTTAGCGCTCGCTGATCACATTCGTGAAACGCAGAGCATCACCGAGGACATTTACGGTAAACCGAACCGCCCACTAATGATTGCTCTCACCGGTACACCCCTTATCAACGATGTTGAAGACTTTGGCCCAATCTGGCAGTTCCTTGGCTGGATTGACGAGAAGAAGCCAAAAACTAAGCTTATGCACGCACTCGAAGAAAACGGACTAACCCCAGCAGACCGTGGGTTCCTTCCTGAGGCTCGTAAAACAGTTATTGAACTGGGAATCGTGCGACGCAAGAAGATTGACGTTGCTAAGGATATTCCGGCAAGACAGGTCGCCGATATGCCGGTTGAGCTTGAGGGCGAACTGGGCCGTTCAATCGTTCAGGCTGAGCTTGAACTGGCTGCCCGACTAAACGCTAAATTCCAGAAACTGCGCGCAGCCCAGCCGGATGCCGATATTGAGGCGCTAATTCTGCAGGTTGCAGACAGCGAGCTGGAGGATTCCCGAGCAGCGGGGGACGGTCAAAACGTTTTCGCACTCATGCGCAAGATCGGTCAAGCAAAGGCAGAGTTGGCAGCGGACTACACCGCTCAACTTGCCAGAAGCGTCGGCAAGGTGGTTTTCTTCGCAAAACACATCGACGTCATGGATATTGCTGAAGATGTACTTGCGAAACGAGGATTGAAAACGATTTCGATCCGCGGAGATCAAACTCCGAAGCAGCGTCAAAGTCAGATTGATGAATTTCTCAACGATCCTGAAGTTTCGGTTGCGGTATGTTCGCTAACCGCTGCTGGCGTAGGCCTAAACCTACAGGTCGCATCCAACGTTGTTCTGGCAGAACTTTCCTGGACCGCGGCTGAGCAGGAGCAGGCTATCGACCGCGTGCACCGTATTGGCCAGGAAGAGCCGGTTACTGCTTGGCGCATCCTCGCATCGCAAACCATCGACGTGAAGATTGCCGAACTCATTGACTCCAAGGCTGGACTAGCCGCTAGAGCGCTAGACGGTGCCCAGTTCGATAAGGAAGAGTCCGGCTCGGTTCAGAGGGATGCGCTAGCTGCAGTTCTTCGGGATACGCTCGGCTTAACCAAACGTTGAATTACTAGTAAGTTAAATTTGGTAGAACATTTGCCCGATAAGTCGGAAGTTGAATATTGAACGAAATATATTTTCTTGTCGTTGCAGTTATTGCACTAGCACTCTTCTTTGACTTTACAAACGGATTTCATGACACCGCCAACGCCATGGCTACCCCAATTGCCACCGGAGCACTCAAACCGAAAACTGCGGTCACGATTGCAGCAATTCTTAACCTGGTTGGTGCTTTCATATCGGTTGAAGTGGCAAAGACAATTTCAGGTGGTTTAATCAATGAAGATCCTTCCGGTGGTGGTGTACTTATCCATCCCGGATTTATTTTTGCCGGACTAATTGGTGCAATAGTTTGGAACCTGCTTACCTGGCTACTTGGCTTACCTTCCAGCTCCTCGCACGCTCTTTTCGGTGGGCTTATCGGTGCTGCGTTGGTTGGCGCAGGATTTAGTTCCGTCAATTACGATGTACTACTTGCAAAAATCATTATTCCTGCAGTGCTTGCGCCAACAATAGCTGGCCTAGGAGCGTTCCTAGCTACCAGAATCGCATACAAAATTACTCGCCGTTTCGACTCTCGCCCGGACGGTCGCGGAGGCTTCCGCTGGGGGCAGATTTTTTCATCCTCCTTCCTAGCGCTATCTCACGGAACTAACGACGCACAGAAAGTTATGGGTGTTATTACTCTTGCCCTAGTTTCAGCAGGGATGCAGGAGCCCGGCACTGACCCGCAGTTCTGGGTGATTCTTAGCTGTGCACTTGCGATAGCGCTTGGAACATACTCTGGTGGATGGAGAATTATTCGCACACTAGGTTCTGGACTTACAGAGGTTAAACCAGCTCAGGGATTCGCTGCTGAGGTGACCAGTGCTACAACAGTTTTGGTATCTAGCCACTTTGGTTTCGCGCTCTCAACCACACAGGTAGCATCCGGAAGTATTATCGGCTCTGGGCTTGGTCGTCGCGGTTCGAAAGTGAAATGGCGCACAGCAGGTCGTATCGGAATCGCTTGGCTGATGACCCTTCCAGCTGCCGGAATTGTAGGGGCGCTAGCAGCCTGGGTTGCTCACTTCGGTCTCATTGGGTACATAATCGACACCTTTGTTGGCATGATAATCATCCTCGGTATTTGGTTGTGGTCGCGCAAGCAGAAAGTCAACCACGAGAATGCCGTAAGTGGGGTTGCGGCAAGTGCCAAGGTCGTCAAGATTAAGAAGAACATCAAGCCTCTTGAACCACGTCGCGCTAAAAAGGCCCGCAAGGTTGCTAAGGCTCGCAAGAAGGAAAAGGAAGCAAAAGCTGCTGCAAAACTTCGCGAAGAGATGCTCAAAACAGCGGAGATAGAAAAGATCGAAGCGAAGAAAAAGGCGAAGCAAGATTCTAAGAAAAAGAAATCCAAGAAAAAAGGGAAAGGGGCTAAGAAATGATTGACTGGTCACTATTCCCGCTGGTAACTGTGGTTAGCATCGGTGTCGCGGTGCTACTGGTAGTAATTTTTTCGATTGGAATCCGTTTGCTTGCCAGCGCCGGCTATGCACTCGCTGTTGAGCCAAAAGAGTTTACAGACCAGATCACTCTCCCCGATGAGGAAGAGCTAAAAGCTGCCAAGAAAATGAAAAAGAAGCTACAAAAGCAGCTCTCTGATGCAGAACGTCGACTCTATGTTGCAGGTGCTATATGTTGCTTTGTTTTGGCGGCAGCAATCATTATTAGCGGTTTACTGTTGTTATTAGGGGTAGACAAGCACCTGTTTGGCTAAAGACTTGGTTTCTTAGAGTTCCTTGTAGCTCTAGCTGTTTTAGTCATCCAAAAGTTCAGAGATTGCCCAAGCATTTTCCCAAGCAATCTCTTTCCAAACCTCGTAACGGCCACTCTTACTTCCGTGCCCGGCGGTCATTTCTGTGCGCATAAATGCGCTCTGACCTAGCTCTTGCAGACGCGCTAAGTATTTTGCCGGTTCAACATAAAAGACCCTAGTGTCATTGAAACCGGTCGTGATTAGCATATGCGGGTATTCGACGCCCTCACGAAGATTCTCGTAAGGGGAGTAGCTTGCCATGTAGTCATACACTCCCTCATCAGCGAGGGGATTTCCCCACTCCTCCCACTCGGTGACCGTAAGCGGATACTCCGGGTGAAGGATGGTGGTGAGTGCATCCACAAAAGGCACGCTAAGGTGAATAGCGCTATAAAGTTCAGGAGCTTGGTTTGCGATAGCTCCCATAAGGAGTCCACCGGCACTACCCCCGCTTGCAAGAATGCGTTCAGGGTTACTGATTCTTTCGCTGATCAGCATCTTGGTGGCGGCGATAAAGTCACTGAAAGTATTTTGTTTGTGGAACAGCTTCCCCTGCTCGTACCACGCGCGTCCCATTTCGCCGCCTCCGCGCACATGAGCAATCGCGAACAGGATTCCCCTATCTAGTAGCGAAATCCGCGGAACAGACAAATACGGGTCGATACTGTGCTCATAGGCGCCATATCCGTAGATTAGTGTGGGTAGATTCTTCAATTCATATTCGGATGACCAAACCAGAGATACCGGAATTTTGGTGCCATCTGGAGCTTCAGCCCAAACTCTTCGCTGCTGATATTTCTTCGGATCGTAGCCGCCAAGCACCTTAACCTGTTTCAAAAGTTTGCGTTCGCCTGTGCTGGCTGTAACCTCCCAAATTGAAGCGGGGGTGGCAAAAGAACCGTATCCCAGTCTGTATGTGGGTGTATCCCATTCGGCTCCGCCGCTTGCACTGGCGCTATAAAGTTCTTCATTAATGGGGATGTCTTGAAGTTCGGCCTCTTGAATGCGCTGGTTGGTAAAAATAATCCCGCTACTGGATAGGCTGTTTTTGCGGTAGTCGACCAGTACAAAATCGCGATAGGACGCTACTCCCTCGTAGCGAGTCCCCGCGACAGGAGGTAGCAGAATTTTTGCCTCAACTGGGGGAGTCACTCCAATATCGCTAGCGGAAATGTATCCCACTTCAAAGTCTGGAGAGTTTTGATTGTGAGTGATAAGTACCAACTCTTCACCGGCAAAAACTGAGATATCTATATCGAAATCGATGCCTTCCCTGCGCCCCCAGACGCTCACCAGATCGGCCAGCGGATTGTTTATATCCTGCACCCAAATTTCGCTGGTGTTCTTGGAACCAGCACTGAAAACAAAGTAGCGATTTGATAAATCCGTGCCATCAATATTTAGCCAGAAGCGTTCATCTTTTTCTTCGTATACGAGTTCATCCTCGGTAGCGGGTGTTCCAACCTTATGACGCCATATTTGGTATTGGCGCCAAGCCTCGTCTGGAGTCAGGTAAAAGACGTATTCACCACCAAAAGAAAAGCTGGCACCGGCTGCGGTCTTCGGAATAAAATCAGCAAAGTCTTCACCGGTTTGTAAATCTCGTATGCGCAGGTCATATCGCTCTGCCCCGGTAGTGTCGATGCCATAAAGCAGCAAGTTTCCATCATCGGAGATGTCCAGGGTGCCTACTGAGAAGTATTCGTGCCCTTCCGCCTCGATATTGCCGTCAAAATAAACTTGTTCATTTTCGGCGAATTCAATTTCGTCAAGTATTGGGATGTCCCAAGGGTTTCCTGGATCAACGGGTATGCGAGTTTGGATTGAATAGTTTTTTCCTGCTTGCGACCTACTGTTGTACCACCAGTTTTTGTGCTTACTTGGAAGGGACGTATCGGTTTCTTGAACCCTAGATTTGATTTCCTGGAAGAGTACATCTCTAAGTGGCTGCTGACTTTCAAAAGTTTTCTCTGTGAAGTCATTCTGGGCGGTAATCCACGCCACCGTTTCAGGGCTTTCTTTATCGCGAAGCCATTCATAATTATCAACAAAAACTTTGCCGTGGTAACTGCGTTCAAACGGAACCCGTTTAGTATTCGGCGCCTTATCGGACATCAATTGGTGGTCTAGCTCCCATCTTAGAAACTGCGACTCTGCCCGACTCAATTCCCTGCAGTACCGCTTCAGGAAGGGTTTTTCCGCTAATTGCAGCCGCAATAAAACCGCCGCTGAAGGCATCCCCAGCACCCGTTGGGTCAACCGCCGAAATCTGAGGGGCGTTGAAGTGTTGCACCTCTGCACCAGTGGCAGCTAAAGCAACTCCGTCAATACTGGCAGTCGTGGCCACGACTGGGAATTGCTCACCGAGTGCTTTGGTTGCTTCCATCAGCCCAGAGACTCCAGAAAGCAGCTCGGCCTCGTCAAGATTTGGAAGTAGGTAATCCGCTCCAGAAATTTCGGCCAAGAAGTTTTCCACCCCAAAATTAGAAATTAGGGATGCACTACCCGGGTCCAAAGACACCGTAAGTCCAGTAGCCTTGGCTCTAGCAATTAGGTTTTGCCAAATACCAGAATCGCCTCCAGCAATAATCGAATACCCGCTTAAATGCAGGTGGTCTGCTTCCTGTAAATCCTGAGCGGTAATCTGCTCGGGGGAGGTGAGCCAATTTGCACCGCGCTGGTTATACATGTGTCGCTGATTGCCATCGATAATGAGCACGATTGCGCCGGTATTCTCCGTATCAGTGCCTATAAGTCTGGGCTGAACCCCATACTTGTCTAAATCTTTACTTAGACGGTCAACATCACTTGTTCCTACAGTCCCGAAGAACCTGGAACTGGCTCCATAAGCACTAATCCAGCAAGCAGTATTGGCAGCGGAACCTCCACCACTAGAAACAATCTCGCTTTTCGTATCGGTGTCTGGGTTCATTGCCTCTAATGGGCGCACCACTACGTCATCGATTACGTCACCGATACAGAGTGCCAGCTTCATTTAGGCGGCTAGCTCTTTTGCGATTTCTGCAGCAAGTTTGATGTTGTTGCGCACCAAATCTAGGTTTACTTCAAGCGAACGCCCATTGCTAGCTTCCACTACGTAACTGAGTAGGAAAGGAGTAACCGCCTTGCCGGTTACATTCTGGGCAACAGCTGCTGCCACACCCTCTGCCAGGATACGGTCGTGCTCTTCTTTTTCCCACTGCTGATCTTCTGGAATCGGGTTTGCTACGAGGATGCCCTGATCCTGCTTCAGCGCTCGCTGAGCTTTGTATACGGCCGCAATTTCACTAGCGTTCTCTACACGCCAGTCGAGTTCTAAGTCTGACTTTGATAGCCAGAAGCTGGGGAAAAAGTTGGTTTTGTATCCGAGCACTGGCACACTAAGTGTTTCTAGACGTTCTAGGGTTGCGCTCAGATCCAGCACGCTCTTTGCTCCGGCGGAAACAATAGCGACAGGGTTGGTTGCCATAGCGCTGAGGTCCGCTGATTCGTCAAAGGATTCATTAGCCCCACGGTGCACTCCGCCGAGGCCGCCGGTAGCGAAAACTTTAATTCCCGCCTTGGCGGCAAGGTATGCGGTGGCAGCAACAGTGGTTGCACCCGAACCCTTACGAGCAGTAAGGATTGGTAGATCTCTGATACTGGCCTTGGCGATATCCTCGTTGGAGATACGCTCAACCTCATTTTTTTCCAAACCGACATGAGCAATTCCATCGAGCACAGCAATGGTTGCAGGTGTAGCTCCGTAGCTTGCCACAAGATCTTCAAACTCGATCGCTGCCTGGAGATTACGTGGTCTAGGGAGACCGTGCGAGATGATTGTTGACTCAAGTGCTACTACTGGTTTATTTGCATCTAGGGCGGCTGATACAGCCTTTGAAACATTGATTTGCATCTTTCTAGGATAGCCGTATCGGCTACGTATTTACTTGACTAAGATGATTACCGTGAAGACAAGAACAGAAACGGATTCGCTAGGTAGCCTAGAGGTTCCAGTAGATGCTTATTGGGGAGTTCACACTGCAAGGGCGCTAGAGAACTTCCCGATTTCCTTAAGGCCAATTTCTGTATATAAGGACCTCGTGGTCGCTTTTGCACAGATCAAAATGGCCGCCGCCAGAGCTAACCGAGCAATCGGGGTGCTTGATGGTCATAAAGCAGATTTAATTGAAACAGCCTGTCAAGAAATTATTGATGGCAAGCTGCACGATCAATTTATTGTTGGCATTATTCAAGGTGGTGCCGGAACAAGCACCAATATGAATTTCAATGAAGTTATCGCCAACAGGGCACTAGAACTCGGTGGTTGGGAGAAAGGTGATTACAGTCATCTGCATCCTTTAGATGATGTTAATCGCTCTCAGTCCACAAACGACACTTACCCTACTGCCATCAAACTGGCACTGATTTACGGTCTACAGCGTTGCCTTGATGAGCATGAACTGCTTCGTAAAGCCTTTGCACGTAAAGGTGCAGAGTTTGTTAACGTGCTGAAAATTGGTCGCACCCAGATGCAGGATGCAGTTCCCATGACCCTCGGCCAAGAATTTACCGGCTTTGCCACCACCCTGGGTGAGGATTCGGATCGACTGAAAGCGGTCATCCCACTCATGCTGGAAATGAATATGGGTGGAACCGCTATTGGTACCGGAATCACCGCTAATCGTGAATATCGTCCGCGCGTAATTGAGGAGCTGGTAGAAATTACTGGCCTTCCGGTAACTAGCGCCTTCGACCTGGTCGAAGCCACCAGCGATACCGGTGTTTTCATGACCTACAGTGGCGTGCTAAAGCGAGCAGCCACCAAACTTTCGAAGATTTGCAACGACCTTCGCCTTCTTTCCTCAGGACCTCAGGCAGGTCTTGGAGAAATTAACCTTCCACCTAAACAAGCTGGCTCAAGCATTATGCCGGGCAAGGTAAATCCGGTAATTCCAGAAGTGGTTAACCAGGTTGCTTTCTCAATAATTGGTTCGGATGCCGTGGTCACGGCAGCCAGTGAAGCAGGGCAACTACAGTTGAACGCTTTTGAACCGGTTATTGCTCATTCGCTGTTGCAGAGTGTTACATGGTTCACTAATGCCTGCTTTACACTGCGGGTCAACTGTATCGATGGAATTACCGCAAACGAAGAACGGCTAGCGGCTATGGTTTCCACCTCGGTGAGTGTGGTTACAGCGCTTACTCCGTATATTGGCTACGTGCATTCGGCAGCTCTTGCGAAGAAGGCTCTTCATGGCACTTCCAGCATCGCTGACTTGGTTGTTGAAGAAGGCTTGATGACTAGGGAACAGGTTGAGGATGTGCTACAGCCTGCAAAACTAAGTGGCGCGGTAGATCCAGAAGAGAGATAGGTGCTGGGGCTTTTTATCCGAAACGACTAAAAAGCCACAGCGCAAAGCCGATGGCGGCAATTGCGCCGAAGAAGTATACCGGCCAGAGAGAACCCTTCAGCCGTTGTCCTTCTGGAGCAACCGCGTCTATTTGACGGTTACCGACGCGATCATCCGCGTAGTAATCGGTTTGTTTCACGGTCTCGACACCAACATTGTTCACTACCGCTTCGATAAAACTCCAAGTGCCAGGGTCAGCCAGATTAAAGTGACCTCCGCTGTATAAGAAGAGTTTATTGTCGATGATTTCGATGTCAGTGCTATTGGCAAAGTCAATCATTAGTGCCATCAGTTTTGGATTCAGCACATAAAGTGCATCGCGCTCGTAGCCTTTAGGGCAGTAGAGCTTGAAGTGTTTATCAAAATCTCCTTCAAGAGAGAGCACCTGATCCTTTGAGAAGGATGCTGGCAGGTTGGAAATTTTCCAGAAATTATTCCGCAGCGAATCAAGCACGATGTGAGGCAAATTGCGATCTAACTGAATCATCATAAAAAACCAGTTATGGGTTTGTTGATTCTTGCCACTGCCAGTTTTGTATGTGTAGTTTGATACATCTATTGGACGACCAGCAATGCGCATAAAGCGATCACTGGTTGATCTAGAATGCCCGTTACCAAAAATCATCCCCTGGTAAAAAGGAGCTGATGTGGCCGGCTCATAATTGAAGCCGTTGGCATTTGCAAACCAGGTAAGTTTGGCTCGCTTAATTTGGCTGTTTCTGAATACAAAGAAAACCAAAACTGAAAACGCCACTAACCCTAAAGCAACCAAAATTGGAGTTAGCGGGTTGGCACCGGAACTGTTCGCTCCAAACATTGCCGTAATGAAACCGGAAAAAATTGCTAGAAAAGCTAAGCCGATAACCCCGAAAATTACGTAAACAAATATCGTGTAGCCGGTTCTTTGCGTTGGTTGACCGGAAAGTATTTGCTTAGCCTGAGCGGCTGTTATCTGTGCGGTCAGGGGGCTGTAATCAAGTTTTAACTCCACTACTCAACAATAACCAGCTTCGCTTAGCTAGAGGTCAAGCTCCAATATTTTTGTGCGACCCTTATGTCCTCGTTTTATTGATACTGATGACTTCGGAACCTCAAAATAATCCGCCAAGAGTTTTATCAGTGCGCTATTAGCGGCGCCGTCAACTGCACGTTCTCTGATGTATACGGTGAACACCTCACCGTCTCGCTCAATTAAGGGGCCCTTGGAGCTCCCGGGTTTTACGCGAACTTCAACAAGCATTAACCGCTAATCCATTGCACCAAAATCAGCAGTAGAGCCGCAAGGGGAAGTAAGCCTTGAATGAGTGCGCCTACAAGCATCCGCCGGTTTTTGACTAGCAGCACAATGGATGCTGCCAACATAAAGGAGAGACCGAAAATTAGCAGCGTAGTTCCGGTGGTAATCATTGCTGGTTGCGCGAAAGCTAAACCTAAGCCGATTACTAGTGCGCCAGCCAGAACGCCTAAGCCTAAGAACAAATTGTAGAAACCAAGGTTTAGTGCCCAGGGCCTAGCAATTTCTGCTTCTTCCTGGGTTTTGACGCCAAATCTCTTCCAAACAGCAGGGTTTTGAAAGGCGAGGCTTTCCATGTAGAAGAACACAAAATGTAGCACAGCAGCTAAAACAGCAAGCAGGGTAATCAGGATAGTCATGGCTTAACAATAAACCGGTTTTCTGCTAGGATTTCTAGGTTGCCGTGTATCGGCCGCGGATAAAGAGAGCTAATACCAATTCAGGTTCTAGCGCCGCGCAGCAACCTACGAAAGGAAACTAGATATGACGCTAGATGCAACTGTAAAACAAGAGATCATCAAAGAGTATGCAACTCACGAGGGCGACACTGGTTCCCCAGAAGTGCAGGTTGCTATTCTTAGTCGCCGAATCAAGGACCTGACTGAGCACCTTAAGGTGCACAAGCACGACCACCACTCACGTCGTGGTTTGCTATTGCTTGTTGGTCAGCGTCGTCGCCTACTCGGATACCTACAGCAAGTAGATATCGAGCGTTACCGTTCACTAATTGAGCGCCTGGGCATTCGCCGCTAAGAATTCTTAGTGATTTCTAAAGTGGGTGAGGTTTCCTCACCCACTTTTGTTTAACCGGAATAAAAGTTCCACGATTTCGGTTATAGGCACCATGAACAACGACTCATCTGAAGCAGTGGCTGATTCAGCATCTGTAAACAAACAAATGCAGTTTGGACTTTTTAGTGTCGGAGATGTAACCACCGACCCTACTACAGGTAAAACCCCAACCGAGTATGAGCGCATCAAAGCGATCGTGCGTATCGCCGAGAAGGCTGAAGAGGTTGGGCTTGACGTTTTTGCTATCGGGCAACACCACAATCCACCTTTCATCCCTAGCGGTCCCACCGAGATTCTTTCCCATATTGCGGCCAAAACCAAGGAACTAATTCTTTCGACCGCAACCACGTTGATCACCACCACAGATCCGGTGAGAATCGCAGAAACCTACGCAACCTTGCAACACCTTTCTGACGGGCGGATGGATCTAACGCTCGGTCGCGGAAACACCGGTCCTGTTTATCCCTGGTTTGGTAAAGACATTCGCCAGGGCATCGAACTGGCAGTAGAAAACTATGCGCTACTTCGCAAACTTTGGGATGAGCCAGTGGTCAATTGGTCAGGAAAGTTCCGTACTCCACTTCAGGGTTTCACTTCCACTCCCGCACCACTTGATGGAGTTGCGCCCTTTGTCTGGCACGGTTCGATTCGCTCACCAGAAATTGCGGAACAGGCTGCCTACTACGGAGACGGTTTCTTTGCCAACAATATTTTTTGGCCATCAGAGCACTATCAGCGACTGATCGGTTTGTATCGTGCCCGATATGCGCACTACAACCACGGAACTCCAGAGCAGGCAATTGTCGGACTCGGCGGTCAAGTGTTTATGCACAAAAACTCGCAAGAAGCTGTGAAACAGTTCCGCCCATACTTCGACAATGCGCCAGTTTATGGACACGGTCCATCACTTGAGGAGTTCACCGAAATGACTCCGCTTACTGTAGGCAGCCCGCAGGAGATTATTGACCGCTATGCCACCATGCGCGATAAGTTCGGTGACTATCAGCGCCAACTATTCCTGATGGATCACGCAGGTCTACCGCTTGAGATTGTGCTTGAGCAGATTGAAATTCTCGGTACTGAGGTGGTTCCTGTGCTCCGTAAGGAACTGGCAATTGGTCGCCCAGCCAATGTTCCGGATGCACCAACCCACCAGAATCTACTCGCCAAAAAGCAGGCTAAAGAGTCAGAGAAAGTAACCAGCAGTGTTGGTGATACAAACTACGGGGTGTGGGAATGAAAAACTACCGAATTGTCGCGCTTACTGCAGGACTAAATTCACCTTCTTCAAGCAGGCTGCTCTCTGACCGAATTGCCGAAGCCACCAAAAAGTCACTGGAGGAGCTAGGGAATAACGTAAGTGTTGAAACCTTCGAGCTCAGGGATTACGCTCACGATATCGTAAACAATCTGCTTACCGGTTTTGCCCCACCAAAACTGGAAACCATGATCAACTCTGTCGTTAGTGCAGACGGTTTGATTGCGGTTACCCCAATTTTCTCGACAGGTTATTCCGGGATTTTTAAATCATTTTTCGACATCCTGGAGCCGGATGCTCTGCAAAACATGCCGGTAATTTTGGGAGCGAATGCTGGAACTCAGCGCCATTCACTGGCAATTGATTACAACATCCGGCCACTTTTCAATTATTTGAAAGCACTTTCTGCTCCGACTGGAGTGTTTGCGGCTTCTTCTGATTGGGGAGCGGACAACGATTCAGCGCTTCAACTCCAACAGCGGATAGACCGAGCTGTTATCGAACTCACGCAAATGCTAATAAATCCGAGCGCACCAAAGCCGGACAAGATCGCTGAAATTCAAGACGAATTTGATCCGAACAATTTCAATGGAAGCCGTAGCTTCGGGCACATGCTCGGCGGATTAGCTGGAGAGTAAACATTGCCTTGGAACACCGGTAACTCGCCGGTGGGAGTGCTCAGCTAATTAGCGAAGCGGATTGTAAGGCTCTAGTTCTTCCGCAACTTTGCCGGTAAGAACTTGCTCCGAGAGTAGCTTCCCTGTGACTGGACCGAGTACTACGCCCCACATTCCGTGACCACCGCCAACAAAAACTTTCGGGTTCTTCGTTGCGCCAATAAGGGCGAGACCGTCGGTTGAGACCGGGCGAGAACCAACCCATTCGTCTTGGCGATCTTCTAAATCTAGACCGGTGAAAAGATCCTTCACGCTGTTGATAATTGCGCGGATGCGTTTTGGTTTCAGTGGCTCGTCTGGGCGGAGAAACTCCATTGTGCCTGCGATACGGAAACGCCCCTGGTATGGAGTGCAGGCAACGCGCTGGGCCGGGAAGTAAACCGGGTTCTTAATTTCCGGGGATGCAGCGACGCTAAATGAGTAGCCTCGACCAGCCTGTACCGGCTCTTTCACGCCAAACTTCTTGGCAAGTTTAGGTAGCCAAGCTCCGGTGGCGAGCACTGCGGCATCTGCAGCAATCTTGCTCCCGTCGGTAAACAGCACTTCAACGCCGTCAGCAGTGTCAACGATGTCTGCAACCTCTTTGCCAAACTCGGTTGTTCCTCCAGCCTTTACAAAGGAATCAACTATTGCCTGCACGAATGGTCCAGGTGCAATAAATCTTTGATCGCGGAGTGCGTAGACTTCGGCAATGTTTTTTGAAAGCTGTGGAATTACTGATTGCGGATCGTCCAGCTTCTCAATATTGACTTCAAGACCGGCTTTACGAACATTGTCCATTTCGTGAATAAAGCCTTTTACGTCTTTGCTGTTCTTGAATGCGATCAGAAAGTCTCTTGGGAAGGTTTCTGCCTTGACTCCAGCTTTTATCATTTCGTCGTAGCTGGGGAGTGCCATCTTGTTTAGTGGCACTAGCTGCTTCATGGTTTTCATCCACGACTTATCGGTTGCATGGGTGATGAACCTGAGCAGGAAGTTCCACAGCTTTACGTCAAGGCGAACCGGGATGTGTAGCGGTGCGTTCGGGTCAAGAATGGACTTCGCCATGTATCCCCACAGCGCTGATTCTGCCAAAGGCATGGTCAGAGCTGGTGCTAACCAGCCCGCATTACCCCAGGAAGAACCAGCAGCCACACCTTTTCGGTCAAGCAGAATTACTTCTGCCCCTTGTTTGCGTAAATGCCAGGACGTGGATGCACCCACCATTCCTGCTCCGATAACAACAATTTTCTTCTGGGAACTGTCAGTCGCAGCCAATTCAAACTCTTCTTTTACTCGTAGGACAACACTGTCCGCGCCTTTGTGAATTACCATGACAATCATAGTCGCCTAAGGCATGCGTGCTAGAATTATTTGTTAGTTATAAACAAACTAAATTCATAAACAATGGAGTAGGTTCGCAGAAGCTGGCCACCGGTGGTGAATTTCTGAGATTCTGCAGTATCTAGATACCGCAAAGGTTCGTTCGCAGAGATTTTCTACTGTTGGTCAGGCGAGACTAGGAAAGCCTGTCGTCTGCTTATTGCTACTCCTAAAAATAAAGAGGAGGGGCCTTGGAAGGTCCAGAAATTAAAGCTGCCGAAGCTGTCCTAGACAATGGAAAATTCGGTAAAAGAACTGTTCGTTTTGAAGCGGGAAGACTCGCACAGCAGGCTGCTGGCGCAGTCGTCGCCTATCTAGACGGTGAAACTACCGTGCTCAGCGCAACCGCTGTTGGTAAGGAGCCGCGCGCATCCTTCGACTTCTTCCCACTAACTGTGGATGTTGAAGAGCGTTCATACGCTGCCGGCAAGATTCCAGGTAGCTTCTTTAGGCGTGAAGGACGTCCAACCACCGACGCTACTCTGGTAGCTCGTCTGATTGACCGCCCCATTCGCCCAAGCTTCGATGACGGTTTCCGTAACGAAGTTCAGATCGTAATCACTGTCCTTAGCATTGCTCCAGACGAGTACTACGACGCACTTTCAATCAACGCAGCTAGCGCATCCACCCGTATTTCAGGTCTGCCATTTGCAGGACCAATTGCGGGTATTCGTATGGCACTGATTGATAACCAGTGGGTTGCCTTCCCTAAGCACTCACAGCTTGCAGATGCAGTGTTCGACCTAGTTGTTGCAGGTCGCGTAATCACCAACGAGGACGGCCAGGAAGATGTTGCCATCATGATGGTGGAAGCAGAAGCTACCGAGGGCAGCTGGAAGCTAATCAAGGATGGCGCAACCAAGCCAGACGAAGAGGTAGTTGCACAGGGTCTAGAGGCTGCAAAGCCATTCCTAAAGCAGCTTGTTGAGGCTCAGGAGCAGCTTGCAAAGCAGGCAGCGAAGGAGACTGCAGAGTATCCAGTATTCCCTGCATACACTCCAGAACTGTTCAGCGTTGTTTCCGGTGCGGCTATTGCAGAACTTGAGAAGATTTACACCATCGCTGATAAGCAGGAGCGCCAAAACGCTGACGATGCTCTCAAGGCATCCGTAAAGGAACTTGTTGCTTCAAAGGTGGAAGCTGGTGAACTAACCGAGACCGATCTTGAGCAGTTCAGCGCGGCATACAAGAGCGCAACCAAAAAGGTCGTTCGTGGTCGAATCCTAAACGAAGGCGCCCGTATCGACGGCCGTGGGCTTACAGACATCCGTCCACTTGATGCTGAAGTTGAGGTTCTTCCTCGTGTTCACGGTAGTGCAATCTTCCAGCGCGGTGAAACCCAAATCATGGGTGTAACTACTTTGAACATGCTAAAGATGGAGCAGCAGCTTGACGGTCTAACACCGACCCTAACTAAGCGCTACATGCACCACTACAACTTCCCACCATATTCAACCGGTGAAGTTGGTCGTGTTGGTACCCCTAAGCGTCGTGAAATCGGTCACGGTTTCCTTGCAGAGCGAGCTCTTGTGCCTGTGCTTCCAAGCCGTGAAGAGTTCCCTTACGCAATTCGTCAGGTATCTGAAGCCCTAGGCTCAAATGGTTCTACCTCTATGGGTTCTGTTTGTGCATCCACCCTGGCGCTACTGAATGCTGGTGTGCCACTGCGTGCATCCGTTGCCGGTATCGCTATGGGTCTAGTTTCCGAAACTGTTGAAGGCAAGACCAAGTACGCAACCCTAACCGACATTCTCGGGGCTGAAGACGCACTTGGTGATATGGACTTCAAGGTTGCTGGAACCAGTGATTTCATCACCGCTATTCAGCTCGACACCAAGCTCGACGGTATTCCTGCCAGCGTGCTAGCTGCGGCTCTAAAGCAGGCAAAGGATGCGCGTTTGACAATTCTCGATGTGCTAAACCGCACCATCGACGCTCCAGACGAGATGGCAGAAACCGCTCCACGCATCATTAGTGTGCAGATTCCTGTTGACAAGATTGGTGAACTAATCGGTCCTAAGGGCAAGACCATCAATGCTATTCAGGATGAGACCGGAGCAGAAATCTCTATTGAGGAAGACGGAACCGTCTACATCGGTAGCGATAATGGTGCAGCGGCCGAGGCGGCGCGTGCTCGGGTAAACGAGATTGCTAACCCACAGATGCCAGAAGTCGGTGAACGTTACCTGGGTACCGTTGTTAAACTGGCAACCTTTGGAGCTTTCGTTTCACTACTTCCTGGTAAAGACGGCTTGCTTCACATCTCTGAGGTGCGCAAGCTTGCCGGTGGTAAGCGTGTTGAAAACGTAGAAGACGTGCTTTCTGTCGGTCAGAAGATTGAGGTTGAAATCACCAAGATTGATGACCGTGGCAAGCTTTCACTCTCACCAGTGACAGACGAAGAAGACCTCGGATCCGGTGGAGTATTCATCGAAGAAGAGTAATATCTTGTAACACTTACACGAAAGACCACCCGCTAAATTGTTGGCGGGTGGTCTACTTTTTTGTCTGCATACCATAATGTATTTATAAAAGCTCCATATAGAAAACTAGGGTAACCATGGATACGGATGAGAATCCAAAAGTATTCAGTGCTTTTGATTTAGCAGTTGGTGGCAATAATCGTCGTCAACTACCAAACACTGAATATCAATTGACTCCTGTGGGGCTAAGCACCAGCACATTCGGTTGGAAAGTGTCTGAACAGGACGCTTTTCAAATCCTTGAAACTTTTACTGCCCGGGGCGGAAACTTACTTACTGTTTCCGACAGCAACGCGAGCGGTCGAGCGGAATGGATGCTTGGCCGTTGGATTTCTGAACGGGGTAGGCGAGAAAACCTAGTTATCGCGTCTCGGGTAGCAGTGTCTAGAGTTGGCGAGATACTCACCAAACAAGATTTGCTTGAAGAAGCGCTGGGATCATTGGAGCGACTACAGCTCGAACAGGTAGATATTCTGGCGCTTCCTTTCTGGAACGCGGAGCAGCCATTCGAAGAGATTTTGGCAGCTGCAGAAGAACTCCTAAATTCAGGAAGAGCAAAGTACATTGCCAGCAATGGATTCTCGGCCGAACAACTTTTAGGATCACGGATAGCCTCCGCACAGAGTGGGCTACCAAAGTTCTCTGTTGCGCTGAATGAATATTCACTAGTGCGCAGGTCTGTGTTCGAAAATGAAGTGTTACCCGTGGCAAAAATGCAGGGACTCGGAATTATCGGTAAACATTCTCTGGCCAACGGGTTTTTGAGTGGCAGTTTCCGTGAAGATGAAAAATTAAGGGACATGTCGCGAAGTAAACAAATTGCCGAATATACGGGTAAGCAGGGTCAGAAGCTACTTGCTGCACTGGACGCACTCTCTGAGGAGTTGGGGCGTAGCCTGGCAGAAATTTCTCTCGCTTGGCTACTAAGGCATCCGGCGCTTTCAGCTGTGACGGTCAGCGCACTAAATTCTCATCAGATTTCACAATCAATGGACAGCATAGATGTTCATCTAAATCCTGCGCAGTTATCATTACTGGATCAGGCATCCGGCGCAGGCGGTAGGCTCGATTTGTGAGCATTCCTGTAGTTGTAGCTGGTGGTAAGGGCCGTATAGGCAGCATAATCGTTCAGCAGATTGAAGATTCAAAAGATTACACCGTTGCCGGCGTTTTAGATTCCACTGCTACAGGGGAAACCCGAGCTGATTACGCGCGCAAGGGGATCGGTCTTGTAGTTGATGCCACCAACCCTGACTCGAGTATCGCAAACATTCACTGGGGCTTAGAAATTGGCGCGAATGTGCTGGTCGCAACCTCCGGGTGGGATAGTGAAAAACTTGCAGCGCTTGAAAAGGAAATCAGCGCATACCCGAATCAGGGAGTGCTCGTTGTGCCGAATTTCTCGGTGGGGTCAATTCTGGCTACCAAACTAGCCACCCTGGCTGCGGTGCATTTTCCTTCTCTAGAAATTTCCGAAACACATCATGCTAAGAAAAAGGATGCCCCTTCCGGCACCGCAATCAGGACCGTAGAAAAAATTGTCGAGGCGATAAGCGCGGCAGGTCTCACAGTATCAGCGCCAGAATCTGAAGTTGTCGGTGATATTGACACAGAAGTTTTAGGAGTCGGCGTCCACAGCTTCCGCAGGAATGGCGTACCGACCTCCCAGCAGGTTGACTTCTTCGGCAGGGGAGAGGCAGTCGCTATCAACCATCAAGTATTTAGCTATGACGCCTACCGACAGGGAATCGATGTGGCACTTGGGCAAATCAGGAACCTAAAAGGACTACACCTTGGTCTAGAGAAATTCTTGGGGCTGAATTAGTGGGAACAAAAATTGCGGTTGTTGCAATCACGATAGCGGTCGGTGTCTACCTTTTCATCATCGGTCAGTGGGCTATAGAAATGATGCAGTCTAGCGAACCTGTCGGTGTCGCTATGGGTTACGCACTATTCCTACTCCCTGTAATCGGTGCCTGGGCAATTATTCGGGAAATTTGGTTTGGTATCAAAGCGAATAAGCTTGCGGAACGTCTAGAGGGTGAAGAATTGCCCGGGGATGGCCTACCCACCGCCCCAAGCGGTCGCCCACTTCGCCAGGCAGCAGATAATGACTTCACGCGCTGGGCTGATTATGCTCGCGAAAATCAGGATGACTGGAAGGCCTGGTACTTGCTTGGAATCGCGTATTCGAATTCTGGCGATCAGAAGCGCGCACGTGCATCCATTCGGAAAGCAATCAAGCTCAGTAAAGTCTAGGGGTTTTAGAACTCTGGTTTAACGCGCAAACTATGGCCTAAATTAAGCTCTTTACCGCGTCTTCAAGCTTCGAGTATTTCCACTCGAACCCGGACTTCTGAAGCACTGTCGGCAAAACGTTAGCATCAGCAAGAATTAGTGCTTCGCCTGCTTCGCCCATTAGTCGCACCATAAATTTTGGAACCCTCAGCCAAGCTGGTCGTTTTGCCAGTTTCGAAACAGTTTTTACGAATTCATCTGAGCTAGTTTCTGCGGGTGCTACTAGGTTGACTGGCCCACTAATTTTGGAGTCTATAAGGAATTCGATTGCCCGTACCTCATCATCCAAATGAATCCATGGCCAGTGTTGCTTTCCGGAACCGTATTTACTACCCAAGAACAGTTTGGCGTTTGACCAGATTATGCTCAAAAATCCGGTTTCCGCCAAGACCAGTGAGGTGCGGATGTTCAAAGTTCTAGTAACTTCCAGCGCTCGGTTCGCTGTAGTTTCCCACTCGGCCACGAGCTCCGGCAAAAATCCCTTACCTGCTGGGCTTTCCTCGGTTAAAATTTCGCCTGGTCGGTCTCCATAGAATCCGTAAGCTGATGCGCTGATAAAAACTTTTGGTGGTTTCCCCGCCTTGGCAAGTTTTTCAATAGCATTCACAAGCGTGTTCGTAGCTTGAATGCGCGAATTTCGTAATTCTTCCCGGTACTTTTTTGTCCATGGAATTTTAGAAATACTGGCACCTGAGAGGTTAATTACCGCGTCGATTTGCGGGATGTTCTCAAGCTTTTCCGCAGGAATTTTGCCGTTAGCAGGATCCCAACTAATTTCATCAGCGGTTTTTGCCTCGCGGCGCACCAACGAAACTACCCTCCAACCTGAACTGGTTAAAGATTTACTTAGTGCAGTGCCAACTAAACCACTGGCACCGATAATAACTGCGGTTCGGATAGCGTTATCCGAGAAGTGTAGCTTCTAGTGTCATCGACACTGAAGAAAGGGCTTGGGAGACAGGGCAGCCGGTTTTGGTCTCTTCCGCGTACTGTTGGAAGTCTGCTTCGCTAAGCCCCGGAACTACGGCACTAACCTTCAGCTCGATTCCGGTTATTCCGGTTCCAGGTTGGAAAGTTACAGCGGAACTGGTTTCGATTGATTCTGCAACGAAACCAGAGTTTGCCAATTTGTGTGAGAGGGCCATCGAATAGCAGGTAGCGTGCGCTGCGCCTAGAAGTTCTTCAGGATTTGTGTTTGAACCGTGAGATTCGGAGCGTGCTTTCCAATTGACCGGGAAGTTAGCGATTCCTGAAGAATCTAAATTTACTGAACCTTTACCTTCGGCTAAAGTTCCATGCCATTTTGCGGTCGCTTTACTTGTAACAGCCATTTTTCCTCCTGAAATCGTGACCCAAATCTAGACCAAGTGCCTAAAAGCGCGTCGTTACTACCTCCAGCTTAAGCATTTATTGATGTCAATCAAGGAAAAGTTTGAAACATCGCTTAAGTTGAAAGGGTGAGTGAAATTGAGTTTCGTAGTGATGTAACCGTAGAGCTTGTCAGGGCAAGTGCCAATGATTCAGATGTGCTTTTTGCTGCCCGTGTATCCACCCAGGGTGAGCAAACTCTGGAATCGGCAGCTTCAGGAACAGCAGCCGATGAATCCAAGGACCGCGGTCTAATCAACTTCCTGATGCGAGACCGTCACGGCTCACCCTTTGAGCACAATTCAATGACTTTCTATGTGCAGGCACCAATTTTTGTGTTCCGTGAATTTATGCGCCATCGTATCGCCAGCTACAACGAAGAATCCGGTCGTTACCGCGAAATGCGTCCGGTTTTTTATGTGCCCTCCGAGGATCGGAATCTAATTCAAGTCGGTAAGCCTGGAGCTTATGATTTTGAACCGGGAACTGCCGAACAGCACAAACTGCTTCAAGAAGTTATTAAGCGCGAGTCTGAGAGTGCTTATCGTGGCTACCAAGAATTGCTGGATGCTGGGATCGCCCGCGAAGTTGCCAGGTCTGTTCTCCCGCTGAATCTTTACTCCAGCATGTATGTGACTATGAACGCTCGTAGCTTGATGAACTTCTTGAGTCTTCGCACCAAGCATCCTGAATCACATTTCCCATCATTCCCGCAGCGCGAAATTGAGATGGTTGCGGAAAAGATGGAGCAGTTCTGGGTGGAGCTAATGCCACTCACTGCTGCCGCATTCGAAAAGAACGGCCGCGTATCACCATAATTGCCGGTTTTGGTAGTCTGAAGTGGTGTCAGAAACAACTAATCCCTTCGGTCAGGTGCTTGTTGCGCTAGTTACTCCTATGACTTCAGATGGTGAAGTCGACTGGGCAGCCACAGAGAAGCATATAGACGACTGCATCAATAGTGGTGCAGATGGAATTGTTGTCACCGGCACCACCGGAGAAACTAGCACGCTAACCGACCCGGAGAAACTTGAACTCGTGCGGGTAGGTAAGTCAGTAGCTGCCGGTCGCGCCAAAATTATTACCGGCGGTGGATCTAACGAAACCGCTCACGCCATCCAGCTTTATAAGGACAGTGAGAAGGCTGGGGCAGACGGAATCATGATCGTCACCCCCTACTACAACAAACCAACTCAGGCAGGAATCCTGACCCATTTCCGGATGGTCGCAGATTCCACCGACTTGCCTGCAATTCTTTATGACATTCCGGGTAGAACCGGTGTTGCGATTGGCTACGACACGATTTTGCGCCTTGCTAGGCACCCGAATATTGTCGCGATTAAGGACGCTAAGGGTGACTTTGCGCAGGTTTCTAGGGTGCTAAATCAAACAGATCTCACCTACTACTCCGGTGATGACGTTAATGTGCTCCCGCACCTAGCAATCGGTGCTGTTGGATTGATTGGTGTCACCGCTAACATTACCGCTGCCCCGTATCGCAGAATTGTGGATGCGGTAAACAAGGGAGACCTCAAGTTAGCTACCGAAATGCACAAGCAGCTAGAACCACTGGTTCGTGCAGTAATGACTCACGTTCCCGGAACAGTCGCTGCAAAATATATCCTGCACGGACTTGGTCGTATCTCTAGCCCGAGAGTGAGATTGCCTCTCGTTGGTCCTGAAGAGTGGGAGGCAGCGATCATTGAAGATGAAATCTCACAATTGCATGAGATTGGCGGAGTGAATTTCAATAACTTTAAGCCTGACCGAAACGCAGCAGCAGGGGGAGCACTGCCTAAAATCGCCGGCACAACCAGATAGCGAATGATTTTGAGCGATATACCGCAGCTAAATAAAAATACCCTTCGAGTAGTACCGCTTGGTGGGGTCGGGGAAGTGGGCAGGAATATGACTGCTTACGAAATCAACGGCCAGATTCTTGTGGTCGACTGTGGCGTGCTATTTCCCGACGATCACCCTGGTGTTGACCTGATTCTTCCCGACTACACCAGCCTCCGTGACCGCGTAGACGATATTGTCGGTATCGTCCTCACTCACGGGCATGAAGACCACATTGGTGCAGTGCCGTATTTCTTGCGAGAGCGTCCGGATATGCCGCTCATTGGTTCGAAACTGACACTCGCTTTTGTCGCTGCAAAACTTGCCGAACATAAACTCACCCCGGTGCTTCAAGAGGTCGCTGAGAACCAGCACATCAAGCTTGGAGAGTTTGATCTGGAATTTATTGCGGTCAATCATTCAATTCCAGATGCGCTCGCTGTAGCAATTACAACATCAGCCGGTTTAGTGCTCCACACCGGAGATTTTAAAATGGATCAGCTGCCTCTCGATGGCAGAATTACCGACCTGCGCGCATTCGCAGATCTTGGAAAACGAGGAGTGGACCTGTTCGTACCAGATTCCACTAATGCCGATGTTCCAGGGTTTACACCTCTAGAACGTGACATTTACGATGTTCTTGAGAATCTGATTTACAAAACCACCGGCAGAGTGATTATTGCCAGCTTCTCCAGTCATGTACACCGTGTTCAACAGGTTTTGGATGCTGCGGCTGCAAATAAGCGCAAGGTCGCTTTGCTTGGGCGAAGTATGGTTCGCAATATGTCTATTGCCACAGATTTGGGTTATTTAAACCCACCAGAGGGTGTGCTCGTCGACTACAGTGAGGCACTCGAGCTTCCTTATGATCGGGTAATTTTTATGTCCACTGGTTCACAGGGTGAACCGATGGCGGTTTTGTCGCGGATGGCTAATCATGATCACGCGGTAATCCCGGGTGAGGGAGACACCGTTGTTTTGGCTTCCAGCCTGGTTCCGGGAAATGAGAATGCCGTCTACCGAGTAATCAATGGACTTATTTCACTTGGTGCGAATGTTGTGCATAAAGGTTCAGCGAGTGTTCACGTTTCTGGCCACGCTGCCGCGGGAGAGTTGCTTTACTGCTACAACATCCTGAAGCCTAAGAATGTGCTTCCTGTGCATGGGGAGCCTAGACATCTAGTTGCAAGTGCTCGCCTTGCTCAGCAAACAGGTGTGCCTAAAGAGCGCACGGTAATTGCTAAGAATGGCACCATAATTGATTTAGCTGATGGTCTGGCCAGTGTGGTTGGACAGCTTGAAATGGGTGACATTTTTGTTGACGGCTACACGGTCGGGGAAGTTACCGAATCAGACTTGGAAGAGAGACGCATCCTTGCAAATGAAGGATTTATTTCTGCAACGCTGGTCATAGACACCGCAGCTAAGAAAATTCTTACCGGCCCGATGATTGATGCACGTGGCTTTGCAGAAGATGCTGCCGTGTTTGACGATGTAAAACCTCAGATAGTTAAAGCGGTCACTGAAGCATTAAATTCAGGAACAAAAGGACATAAAGAACTCTCTCAGGTTGTGCGTCGTACGCTAGGAAGGTGGGTAGGGAATAAGCTCAGGCGAAAGCCAATGCTCATGCCCCTAGTCATTGATGCTAAATCGAAATAATCTAAAATCGCACGCCTATTGCGTAGGCCTAAATCAGGGATGAAAATACCGGTATGGGAACACAAATTTTGAAGAATAATGGGATGCGTATATTCGCCCTATCCTTCACCGCTGCACTAATGCTTACCGGTTGCGCACCAGCATCTGAAAATCCCGACGAGACTCCGGAACCTACCGAAGTGGTGACTGAAACACCAACAGATCCTTCTGGACCGCCCTCTGTAAATACTCTGGTGCTTAGTTTGGCTGGTCTTGGCCCTGTGCAGATTGACCGCGCAGCAGTGTATGAGGGTGATAGCGCAATTCTTAGACAACAGCCTCAGTGCATCGGTGTGAATAGTGCCGGTGAAGATGTGGAGTACTTCCTCGTTGAATCAATCTGGGACGCAACATTCCCGGGTGTCTATCCTGGCCAGTTGGTGCGCCCATTTGCCGTGGGAATTGATCAGAACAATATGCTGGTCAATCGTATCGACGTCTACACTTCGGAAATAAAGACCGATAAGGGAATCAAGGTTGGTTCAAGTATTTCTGAAATCTTGTCCGCCTACTCTGGTCAAATTGTGTTTGATGAGGACTGGGATATTACCCGCGTAACTGTGGTGTCGGACGGCAATACCCAAATCACTTTTGAAACCGCTATAGCCGCAGACGATTATTGGACCGATGCCGCTCTTATCGGCAAAGTTGTGATGTTCAGATTAGAAACTTCAGAGGCTGGATATTACGCCACTTGGGGCACCGAGAATGGCGCTGGTTTTTGCCCATCTCAGTCAGCCGGGGAAGTTTAACCAAACACCCTAAATCCCGCTTACTAACACTCGCCGAGCGAATTACCTGCCCTGATTGGGGAGCGTTGGTAACTTAGCTTTATGGCTCGTCCAAGTTCATCATCGCGCTCGAAATCCACTGCTAAGGGGAGATCGGGTAGTAGCAGGACGTCTGGAAGAAGTTCTCAATCATCCGCTAAGTCTGTTACTAAAACCGGAAGCGGCGAGAGTGTTCTAGTAAAAATTTGGATGGGTTTGGCTAATGCCACAGGAGCCGCATTCCGTCTTTTTGGTAGAGAAGATTTAGCTAAAGAAGACCGACGTGACGGGCTACCATTTCTGCTCGTTGTGTTGGCAATTATCGGTATGGTCGTCGAATGGTTCCTAGCCAACGATGAGACTGCGCAGATTTTTGAGGCATGGACTTTTGGTGGCATTTTCGGACGCCTTGCATTTGCGCTTCCGGTCATCATGATTTTGCTTGCGGGATGGCTGTTCCGACACCCGGCAAGCGTTCACGACAACGGTCGTATCGGCATCGGCCTGGGTATCCTGCTTATCTCTATTTCCGGTCTTGCCCATGTGCTGGGCGGTGCTCCCTCGCCTAATGACGGAATGCCTGTGCTTGCCCACGCCGGTGGCCTAGTCGGCTGGGTGGTTGGTGCACCGCTATTTGGAATGATTGGCAAATGGGGCGCTGTTGTTGTTTTCGGCATCTTCATTGCACTCTCTGTGCTGATTATTACTAAAACTCCACCCACAAAAATCGGGGTCCGTTTTAGAGAACTTTACGCGTATCTGTTCGGGGCGGTATTATCTAGCGAAGAAGAGCTTGCTGCAAAAAGAGCAGCGAAAAAGTCCGATTCTGAGCCGGAAATCGTCGGAATGGAAGAACTGGATCTCGAAGGTGCCGCTGCCGCTGCGGATACTCCCTGGTGGAAACGAGCACCCAAAGAAGGAAAATCAGCTTTTGATTCGCCTGTTGTCACTAGCGAGACAGAAAAGGTGTCTGACGACACTAAAGAACTTCCGGTTATTGAGGAAGCAGACGGCACTTTCACGCCGATAATTCCAGATACTAAGAAGCCTGCGATAAAACCCGCCGCTCCAGAAGCCCCAGAGGTAGTGGATGCTTCGAGCTCTCCGGTCCACAGTAAAGGCTCATCGGTGGTGAAGACTGCACCATATGTTCTACCCTCACTTGCCGTACTTTCTGCAGGAACAGTAGCTAAGGTGGCTACCGGCGCCAATGAAGAAGTTGTTGCAGCCATCACCAAGGTTTTGGAGGAATTTCAGGTCGACGCTAAAGTCACCGGTCTTACTCGCGGTCCTTCGGTGACTCGTTACGAGATTGAACTTGGCCCTGGTGTGAAAGTTGAAAGGGTTACTCAGTTATCGCGCAACCTTGCCTATGCCGTAGCAAGCAACGAGGTCACAATTCTTTCCCCAATTCCGGGCAAGAGCGCCATGGGTGTGGAAATCCCGAACACTGATCGCGATATTGTTACCCTCGGCGACGTTCTTCGTTCTCGCCAAGCAACTGAGGAAAAGCACCCTCTCACAATTGGTCTGGGTAAGGATGTCGAAGGACGCTTCGTAGTTGCAAATCTCGCGAAAATGCCTCACCTTTTGGTTGCTGGCTCAACAGGTTCCGGTAAGTCCAGTTTTATTAACTCGATGATTACCTCCATTCTGATGCGCGCTAAGCCCACCGAGGTGCGCATGGTGCTTATTGACCCGAAGCGGGTAGAACTTGCAGCCTATGCTGGCGTGCCACACCTAATCACCCCGATTATCACTAATCCCAAGAAAGCCGCTGAGGCACTGCAATGGGTGGTGAAAGAGATGGATCACCGCTACGATGATCTCGCAAGTTTTGGTTTCAGGCACATTGATGATTTCAACCGTGCGGTAGTTGCAGGCGAGGTAGTGCTTCCACCTGGGAGTGAACGGAAACTCAAGCCTTACCCTTATCTTCTTGTTGTAGTGGATGAGCTTTCCGACCTGATGATGGTTGCCCCGCGCGATGTTGAAGATTCGATTGTGCGCATCACGCAATTGGCTAGGGCGAGCGGAATTCACTTAGTGCTTGCAACTCAGCGTCCTAGCGTGGATGTTGTTACCGGACTAATCAAAGCGAACGTGCCTTCAAGGCTCGCTTTTGCGGTATCTAGCCAAACAGACTCCAGAGTTATTCTTGACCAAACCGGCGCCGATAAACTCATCGGTCAGGGTGACGCACTGTTCTTACCGATGGGGGCTGCTAAAGCGCTTCGTGTTCAGGGAGCGTGGGTTACTGAAAGTGAAATTCACCGAGTTGTGGCTGATGTTTCCGCTCAGGCAAGACCAGAGTATCGCTCAGATATTGAGACAAGTCAAGCAAAGAAAGCGATTGACGCCGATATTGGGGATGATCTTGACCTTCTCTTGCAGGCGGTTGAACTGGTAGTTTCTACACAGTTTGGTTCGACATCCATGCTGCAACGCAAACTAGGTGTCGGTTTTGCCCGTGCCGGTAGGCTCATGGACCTCATGGAATCTCGCGATATTGTCGGTCCAAGTGAAGGACCAAAGGCTCGCGAAGTGCTGGTGCGTCCGGAACAACTCGCTGAGGTGCTTGGCATGATTCGAGGGGATGAACCTCCCGCGCCGGCGGCACCTGCGGTAGCTACCAAGCAAGCGCAGGAAGAGCCACATCCTGTCTCTGCAAGTAATCACGTAAACGCTCGCGGTTACGACACTTCGAATATCGATGAGGGCGAGTACTCGGATGAGCGATCAGACGAAGATTGATTTCTCGCTTTCCGGCAGGGTCTGGAAAAAGGGTGAGGGCAAAGTTTCTGTGCTTGCTGTGCCCAACATCATCACAATAGTGCGGATATTTTTTGCCCCGGCAATTTTTTTCTTTGTTGTGAGCGATCCGGGTTCACAGACAGGGCGAGTGCTTGCAGCCACCTTCTTCCTGGTGGGGATGGCAACCGACGGTATTGACGGATTTATTGCTAGAAGCCGTGGACTAATCACTGAATTTGGCAAACTGCTTGACCCTATTGCGGATAAAGTCCTGGTGGCTACCGCCCTTATCGCACTCTCAATTGTTGGTGAGATTCCTTGGTGGTTTACCGGACTCATCCTACTTCGCGAAATCGGCATCACCGTTTATCGTTTCTTTGCTTTAAAGGATGCCGTAATTCCAGCCAGTCGTGCCGGAAAACTGAAGACCCTATTCCAGACAGTGGCGATTACACTCGCCCTTGCAAACTTTGGGCAGTTTGGGGATTGGGCGGTAGTTACCACTTGGACGCTGCTTTGGATTGCTTTTGCACTCACAATAGTTAGCGGAGTGATTTATGTTTTCGAGGCCTGGTATAAGAACCGGAGGAGTCAATAATGGACAATTCTGCGCTCGCGGCAGCTGCGCTGGCGAAACTCGTTGAGGCAGATCAAACCATCGCTTTTGCCGAATCTCTCACAGGTGGCGCACTATGCAGCGCTTTTGTGGATACCGCTGGCGCATCCGCGGCAGTAAAGGGGGGAGTGGTGACCTATGCGCTCGAATCCAAACACACGATTTTAGGCGTTCCTGCAGGGATTCTCGCAGAACGCGGAGCAGTAGACCCCGACGTTGTAGAAGCTATGGCACTAGGAGCAGCCAGGTTATTCGAAGCAGATTTCGGAATCGCTACTACCGGTCTAGCCGGTCCTGATGCAGAACCTGGCAAGCCGGTGGGCACAGTATATGTTGGTGCTTATTTTGCAGGGCGCTTGGAGCATCGGCTGTGTCAATTTGAAGGTGATCGTGATTCTGTGCGCTCGCAGGCTGTTGCTGCGGCTATTGAATTACTTGCAGAACTGCTTTGAATCGGTGTGAGCCCAGCAGGGTGGTAGGTATAAAGCCCCTTTTTATTTTGAAATATAAAAAATCATTAGTACTTCGGGAATATTCCTAATTGTTTGTCTGTTGTCTTTTATGTCCATAAAAATGTTGATTCCTAGCGAGAATTCAGCAAAAGACACTAAAGTAATGTATTACAGAGGCGAAAGGAAACGCATGGTACTGCTAAGGCAAGAACTCGGTGATGTGCTTCGTGATTTTAGATTGCAGCAGGGGAAGACCCTGAGGCAGGTAGCATCATCTGCGAGTGTTGCACTCGGTTACCTTTCCGAGGTTGAGCGCGGACAGAAGGAAGCTTCCAGCGAAATTTTGGCGTCTGTTGCCGAGGCTTTGAATGTGCCTATTTCGACAATCATGCACGAGGTTGGCGATCGTTTCTCACTTTCAGAAGACTTGCACCTGCAGAAACTAGCTCCTACTTCAAACTACGTTCGTGGCGCTGGCCTTGCTGGTCGAATTCCAGATGTTGTGCCAGATCACTTCGCTGCGGAACTTGACGGCGTTCTTTCACACTAAATTTAGGGAGTCGCTTTGCGTATCCGCGAGTTTTGGTTTGCGGTAGAAACGCAATTTGGTAAGGATTGGGGTCAAGTTGTCGTGCGCGATGTTGTGCTTGGCGGCAAGATTGGCTCACTCACTGCAAGCGAGGCATTAGACAGTGGTGTCCCTGCTAGGGATGTTTGGGAAGCGCTCTGTGAGGCAATGAATGTGCCGGATTCTGATCGACACGGCAGAGGCTTACCCGAAAAGAGTTTTGGTAATTAGTGGTAACCAAATTTTAAGGGCTAGCTAACCCAAGAAATCGATATATTTTTTCCTTGCCTTCATTGAATGTATTACTTCCTCAGTTCCGTCATCCCAGATTAGAACGACTGTTTCTAATAGTCTTCCTCTAGTATCAAAACCTAGCCTGAGTTGTCGTTGTGGATGCTCTTCATCAAGGTACATGGCTATCTCTGGATCAGAGGCTGCGGCTAATGTGTCAGCTTCAGAAATTTTGTGTTTCAGTGCAGATTTTCGCAGAATCATGCAGAAGTTGCCCACTCCGCTAAAGCTGTTCTAATTGCTTCTGAACGACTTAAGTGCTCCTTTTTGGCGCGATTCATGATGGCAGTTAATTCATCTTCGGTTAATCGAACTGGTATTACTTGAGCTGCAACCCCACTTCTAGGGGGTCTGCCAACTTGTTTCTTCGCAAGCAACTCTAAATCGTAGCCTTTTTCGGCTTCCTGAACCCATTCGTCCACTAACGATTCAGGGATATCTTTTTGATTGATTTTTCTAGCCACAACAGTATTGTAATACGAAAACAATATTTCTGCGATTTATGTGGGTTTTGGTAGTAAGGTCTATAAAGTCAATGGACTTTCTGGTTTACCCGAAAAGAGTTTCGACACGCCGGGGCATTTGTTCGAATAAATATTCGAGTCTTTTTATAGACTTATGAACAAGGCGACCGCGAGGTTTGTAGTCCACAAATCATTAGGTAGAAATATTTGATGTCAGTGGCTAGGGGTAGCGTGATTGCTGATTCAAATATTTAGGAGTAATAGATGCCATCAGCAGCAGACCGTGAGAAAGCATTAGAAGCAGCACTCGCACAAATTGATCGCAATTTCGGCAAAGGTTCAATTATGCGCCTTGGTAGTGAACAACGAGCAGCGGTAGAGGTTATCCCTACCGGCGCAATTGCACTAGATGTCGCACTCGGCATCGGAGGCCTTCCACGAGGAAGAATAGTGGAGATCTACGGTCCAGAGTCTTCTGGTAAAACCACTCTCACGCTTCACGCAATCGCAAACGTGCAGAAGTCCGGCGGTATTGCAGCATTTATCGACGCCGAGCATGCCCTTGACCCAGACTATGCAAAGAAACTAGGTGTAGACATTGATGCCTTGCTTGTTTCGCAGCCAGACACTGGTGAGCAGGCGCTTGAAATTGCCGATATGCTGGTACGTTCCGGAGCAATCGACTTGGTAGTTATTGACTCCGTGGCTGCTCTAGTTCCTCGCGCTGAAATAGAGGGCGAGATGGGAGACAGCCACGTAGGTCTTCAAGCAAGACTCATGAGTCAGGCACTTCGTAAACTTACCGGTGGTCTAAACCAGACCAAAACTACCGCCATTTTCATTAACCAGCTTCGTGAAAAGATTGGTGTTTTCTTCGGCTCGCCAGAAACAACTGCTGGTGGTAAGGCACTGAAGTTCTACGCTTCTGTGCGTTTAGACATCCGACGTATTGAGACTCTGAAAGATGGCACAGATGCTGTCGGTAACCGCACCCGTGTGAAGGTAGTCAAAAACAAGATGGCTCCACCTTTCAAGCAGGCCGAGTTCGATATTCTATTCGGCGTTGGAATTTCTCGTGAAGGTAGCTTGATCGATGTCGGCGTAGAAGAAGGAATCGTTAAGAAGAGCGGTTCCTGGTTTACATACGACGCTGATCAGCTCGGTCAGGGTAAAGAGAATGCTCGCAAGTTCCTTATCGATAACCCAGACATTGCTGCCGAGATTGAGCAGAAGATTCTTAGCAAACTAACCGCTAATGCCACACCTGTAGACGAAGTGAACAATGTCGCAGACATTTCTGAACGTCAGGCTGTTGGTGAGTAATGTTTTCTATCTGCCGAGCGCATCGACTAACCAAGGATTAGCCGCAAGAGCCGCAAAGATTGCGGGTGCTCGGGAACTCTCCAGTGAGGAACTACGCCGAAGACTATTGGCAGAGGATTTTCCCGCTGGAGAGGTAGAAACTGAAATAGAGCGCATGGTTCAAATTGGTGCTCTAGACGATGAAGCGTTAGCAACCAGGTTGGCTGAGAAATATTCCAAGCGTTACTCTGCGCGAATAATCAGCCAAAAGCTTGCTGAGCGGCGTATCCCTCGTGAAATTGTGGACGTTGCGGTCAGAGCGGTGGGTAACGACACAGAAATAGGACTAATACAAGCACAAATTGAAAAACTTGCTAGACAGGGCAAGTCATTGGCCGATCCGGCAAGCCGACAGAAAATCATTCAATCGCTACAACGGAAGGGTTTTCGACAACAGCAAATCTTGCGTGCCATAGAAAAGTAGACTGTATTGCATGAGTCTGCTAACTGAAACTGATTTCTCGAAGCTGGATAAGTCGCATAATCGCACCTATGAGGTGCACACTTACGGCTGCCAGATGAACGTGCACGATTCTGAAAGACTCAGTGGATCCCTTGAGGCTGCCGGTTATTCAAAGGTTGGCGCTGGGGAGCGCGCAGATGTCGTAGTAATAAATACCTGTGCTGTTCGGGAGAACGCTGCCAACAAGCTTTATGGAAACCTCGGATATTTAGCTTCGGTCAAAAAGAAACACGAAGGAATGCAGATTGCAGTCGGGGGTTGTCTAGCGCAAAAAGATCGTGGCGAAATTATTTCCAAAGCACCATGGGTTGATGTTGTTTTTGGCACCCACAATATGGGATCCCTGCCGATGCTTCTAGAGCGTGCCCGTCACAATCAAGAAGCCCAGGTAGAGATTCTTGAATCACTAGAAGTTTTTCCATCCACACTGCCATCACGGAGAGAATCCAGCTACGCAGCTTGGGTGTCTATCTCGGTTGGTTGTAATAACACCTGTACTTTTTGTATTGTTCCAAGTCTGCGCGGTAAAGAAAAAGACCGCCGCCCGGGAGACATAATCGCCGAATGTCAGGCACTCGTTGATGAAGGTGTAATTGAAATCACCCTGCTCGGTCAAAACGTAAACTCTTATGGAGTAGATTTCGGGGACCGCTACGCATTCTCAAAACTTTTAAGAGCCGTTTCAGAAATTGATGGGCTTGAGCGCATCCGTTTCACCAGTCCGCACCCTGCTAGTTTCACCGAAGATGTTTTAGAGGTGATGGCTGAGCGAGAGAATATTATGCCGCAGCTCCATCTACCGTTACAGTCCGGTTCTGACCGTATTCTTCGAGCAATGCGCCGTTCTTACCGCAGCGAAAAGTTCCTGAAAATTATGGATCGTGTCCGTCACCATATTCCAGATGCTGCTGTTACCACCGACATTATTGTCGGTTTCCCAGGGGAAACAGAAGAAGATTTTCAAGAGACGCTACGCGTGGTGGAAGAATCCCGCTTTGCCCTCGCGTTTACTTTCCAGTACTCACCTCGGCCAGGGACTCCAGCTGCGGATATGGAAGATCAGATACCAAAAGCAGTGGTTCAGGAGCGATTCGAGCGTTTAGTTGCTTTGCAGGATCGAATCAGCACCGAGGAGAATGCCAAACTCGTGGGCAAGCGAGTTGAAGTTTTGGTGGCAACTAATGAAGGTAAGAAGGATGCCGCTCTTGGCCGTCACTCTGGCCGAGCCAAAGACTCCAGACTTGTGCATTTCGAAATCGATCCAGACGGTCCACAACCTCGCCCAGGCGATGTGGTCACGGTCACAATCACTAAAACCACCCCATTCTTCCTAATCTCTGAAGAAGCTTCTACAGCTGAGATTAGACGCACCAGAGCGGGTGATGCTTGGGATGCAGCAGAAGCAGAAAGTTGTGCAACACCAGTTGCTAAACCGCTTCCAAAAGGTGCAATCTCGCTAGGTATTCCGCTTATCCCTACCTCAGTATCGAAAGCAACCCTAACCACGCCAATTTATGATGTGGATGACGAAACCAGATAGTTCTCCACTGGTCGTAATAACCGGCCCCACCGGAGTCGGGAAAACCAGGCTTAGCCTCGACTTAGCAGAAGCTTTCCAGCAGGGAGCTGAAATCATAAATGCCGATTCCATGCAGCTTTATCGAGGCATGAATATCGGCACTGCGAAAATATCTGCTCCAGAAATGCGCGGTATTCCGCATCACCTTTTTAGCATCCTCGATGTCACTGAGGTGGCTAATGTAGCGCAATACCGTGAACGCGCAAGAGCGGAGATTATTCGGATTCAGCAGGATGGCAAGGTGCCGATAATGGTCGGTGGTAGTGGGCTCTACGTAACTGCGGTTTGCCAAGACCTAGAATTTAGCAGCGCAGACCCTGAAATCCGTGCAGAACTTGAAGATATTTTTGAGCAGAGCGGAGTAGAACCACTCTGGAAAGAATTACTGGAACTGCAACCAGAGGCGGCAGAACATGTAGATAGTCGTAACCCTAGGCGAGTCATCAGAGCATTGGAGGCGGCAAGACTCGGAAGTGCTATTAGTGGCAAACTTCCCGAAGATTTAGATTACTGGCAGAAACCATCGTGGATCCACCTAGACGGGAACCGTGAAAGAATCAAGCAATTAACCGCCGAAAGAGCGAAGCGGATGTTTGCTACCGGACTGATCGAGGAAACTCGTGAACTATTGAAGGTGGGCTTACACGAGGGGCAAACCGCTTCTAAGGCGATTGGCTATTCACAAGCTATCGCAGTGATAGATGGCGAATTGAGTATCGAGGAAGCAATTGAGAGCACTATCTCGGCAACGCATCGCTACATAAGAAGACAGCGTTCCTGGTTTGCTAAACGTCTCGACCTGAACCTTTTGGATTGTTTCGATTCTGAACTATTTACTAAAGCTGGGGAGATAGTCTTTAAAGCGTGAGTGAAACAAAACTAACCGTCACTAAGGGGCAAGGAACAGGGAACGATTTCGTGTTCTTTTCTGACCCAGACGGGAAAAACCCAATCACTCCCGAACAGGTGCGTTGGCTAACAGACCGCAGATTTGGTGTCGGTGGAGATGGCGTAATTCGGGCAGTCCGGGCAGAACATATTGCAGAGGGTAGGGAACTACTTGAGCAGGATTCTGACGTTGAGTGGTTTATGGACTATTACAACTCTGACGGCTCTCTTTCTCAAATGTGCGGCAACGGTATTCGGGTATTTGTGCGCTACCTCATCGAGGAAGGACTCACAGATCTTAAAATGGGCCAGACTATTCCCGTCGGCACCAGAGCAGGTATTCGTGACGTGCAGCTATCCAAAACTGGCTTCACAGTGGATATGGGCAGATGGCGCATCGAAGAAGAGGGGCCACTTGTTGAAGCTGAGGGGCTAAAAGTTGGTCGTCCCAGTGTGGGAATCAATGTTGGAAACCCGCATGTGGTTGTCGCTTTGGCCGCGCAGACAGAGTTGGATGCACTGAAACTCCACGACGCTCCCAAATTAGATCCCGAGCCAGCAGAGGGTGCAAATGTTGAATTTGTCGTGCCTGCGGATCCTATGGTTGTAGACGGTGTCGGATATGCCAAAATGCGGGTGCACGAACGCGGAAGTGGCGAAACAATGTCCTGCGGTACCGGAGCAGTAGCAACGGCGCTTGCATTACGGTACTGGGCTGGTGAAGGCGCTCCAAATCACTGGCAGATTGAGGTCCCCGGGGGGAAACTGGCGGTGTGGATGTTTCCTACCGAAGAAGGAGAGCACGTTTCGCTCTCTGGACCGGCCGAGTTAGTTTACGAAACTGAGGTAGCGCTCTAGCGACATCTAACGACAGTGTTAGATAGCTTTGCGATGAACCCGCAAAACCCGGAAACTTTTTTCGCTGGTAAAGCGCGATACCTCAAAATCTGGTGAATAGCGTTCCTCTAGCCAGCGCTGTAGCGAGTCACTGCCGAGGTTTTTCTGAACGACCAGCCAAGCATCCCCACCTAAAGCGAGCCTAGGTATCCAAGTGTCTAATATCTCGTGAAGTGCAGCTTTGCCGATACGAATTGGAGGATTTGACCAGATCGTCTGAAATTGGATGTCTGCTGGCACATCTACTGGAAGTGCGGTATGCACATTTTTAAGCCCTAAATCTTTAGCATTCAAAGCTGTTAGTTCAAGTGCCCGCTCGTTAGTGTCTACCGCCCAGACGGTAGCTTTTGGAGACTTAGTGGCCAGTGTGAGGGTAATTGGTCCCCAGCCTGAACCGATATCTAAAAGATTCCCGGTAGGCGATGGTTCTGGGACTACACCCAGTAACACTGTGGTACCTTTATCGAGTGTAGATAAACTAAAAACCCCGGATCCGGTAGTTACTTCTTTAACTACTCCCGCGATTGGCACTGCAATTTTCTTGTATGCAGCATCGCCACTCGGCTTAGAGCTGAAATAGTGCTCATTCATAATTTATAACTCTTGTTTTTAGAATTAAGTAATTGGACATCCATATGAAGAATAATCCACCAACATCCTCTGACAAAGGTAGCCTTGCCGAGGCGCTCATGTCTGTGACCCCTGAAAGCGACCTGGAAGGGCTAGAACTAGAAGAGCGTTCGGCGCTCCGGCGCGTGGCGGGGTTATCGACCGAACTTGAAGACATTACCGAGGTTGAGTATCGTCAGCTTCGTTTAGAAAAAGTTGTGCTAATTGGCGTGCACCAACCAGGTGAAGTGAAGGATGCAGAAAATTCGCTCCTGGAATTAAAGGCACTTTGCGAGACTGCTGGTGCGGAAGTGCTTGACGGCGTAATGCAGAGCCGTAACCAACCCGATGCAGCAACCTACTTCGGTAAAGGAAAAGCGGCCGAACTGCGTGATCTCGTGAAGGAACTCGGTGCAGATACCGTGGTTGCAGACACTGAACTACCTCCAAGTCAGCGTCGTGCGCTAGAAGATGTAGTCAAAGTAAAAGTTATTGACCGCACCGCAGTAATACTTGATATTTTCGCTCAGCACGCGAAGAGCAAAGAAGGACGAGCTCAGGTCGAACTTGCTCAACTGGAATATTTACTCCCTCGCCTGCGCGGATGGGGTGAATCTATGAGCCGTCAGATTGGTGGTCAGGTCGGTATGGGTATGGGTGGCCGTGGTCCCGGTGAAACCAAACTGGAACTAGACCGCAGGCGAATCCACACTCGCATGGCGCAGTTAAAAAAGAAAATTGCTAGTTTCAAACCTCAGCGAGATGCAAAAAGATCTAATCGAGAAAGATTTGAGGTCCCATCAATTGCAATTGTTGGGTATACAAACGCTGGAAAATCTAGCCTGCTCAACCGGCTTACTGGCGCTGGCGTGCTGGTGGAAAACGCACTGTTCGCGACCCTAGACGCTACAGTGCGCCGTACTCAAACATCCGATGGCAGAGGCTTCACACTCGTAGACACTGTTGGTTTTGTGCGCAATCTTCCTCACCAACTGGTTGAAGCATTCCGATCCACCTTCGAAGAGGTGGTGCTTTCAGACGGAATATTGCATGTGGTCGATGCTGCGCATCCAGACCCTGCTGCCCAGTTGACTACTGTGAGAAAAGTTGTTGCGGAAGCTGGTGGTGAAAAACTTCCAGAGTTAGTTGTTTTCAACAAGAGTGATCTGATTGATGCTAATCGTGTCTTGGAGCTTCGCGGGCTTGAACCAAACTCGGTATTTGTTTCCGCTCATACCGGTGAAGGGATTGACGAACTCTTGGAGCGATTGGAGGCTCTAGTTCCAAAACCTGACATTCCGGTGCGCGTGCTTATTCCATACTCAGAAAGTGCGCTTATGTCTGAACTCCACCGGGGTGGAATTGTGCATCAAATTGAATATATGGAGGGTGGAAACTTGGTTACTGTTGATGTCACTAAGGCGCTAGCGGCCAAAGTCAGCAACTACCTGTATTAGAGGGCTCGCAGAACCGCTACAACTTTGCCGAGAATTACTGCTTGGTCGCCAAGAATTGGTTCGAAGGCGCTATTGCGTGGCAATAGCCAAGTGTGCCCGTCACGTTGCCGGAATACTTTCACAGTTGATTCTTCGTCAAGCATGGCGGCCACGATATCGCCGTTTTGTGCATCCTGCTGTTGGCGGACAACCACCCAATCCCCGTCGCATATTGCAGCGTCGATCATCGATTCCCCGACAACTTTGAGTAGGAACAAATTGCCGTCTCCGACAAGAGACTTAGGCAGGGGCAGAACTTCTTCTACCTGCTGATCAGAAGTGATAGGAATCCCGGCGGCAATTCTTCCCACGCGAGGGACCATTACCATTTCGCTACTTTCGTAGGCGGTTTCTTCGACCGAGTTGGATGAGTCCACCAGGACTTCGATAGCGCGGGGGCGATTAGGGTCACGCCTAATGTACCCAGCTAGCTCTAACTGATTCATCTGGTGGGCAACACTGGATAGCGAGCTTAGGCCAACTTGATCGCCAATCTCGCGCATTGTTGGGGGATAACCTTTGGTGCTGTTTGATCGATTGATGACCTCAAGAATTTGAGCCTGCTTCTGTGAAAGTTCGCGCCTTGGGATGTTGTCGCTAGTATCCATAACTTCTCCTTATGTCGGTGGTTGTTTATAGCATCCAATTGTGGATACAAAACCAGCCGATATTCGAAACTATATACGCATTTGTGGACATTTTCAAAGATGTATTCGAGTGTTTCGCGGATTTGACACGAAAAAAATTATTCAAATGGACTTGCATTATTAGAAAATCGAAGTTATATTCGAAACATAGATTCGCTTCCGGGTCTCCCGGCCGAGATCCGGAAGCGAATGTATAACCCAAGGAGGAAAAGATGAGCAGCATCACTTTTGCAGCAAAGCCAGCGGTCAGCAATGTTCACGTCAGGCTAACCACTCGAGGCAAAGTTGTCTTCGGCGGAATCGCCGCAGCAATTGCACTTGTGGTTTCTTTCATAATCGCTAGTCCACTCGCGGGTGCTGAACTTGAAAGCACCAGTAGCGCTAACTCTCAGTCGGTTGTTTTCGAATATGAATCGCTGCTAGTGGGGGAGACCCTCTGGAGCTTCGCAGAGCGCATCGCTCCAAACGCTGATCCTCGATTATTCATCGACGATGTTCTCGAATTCAATGCCCTAACTAGTTCCGCAGTGAAGCCCGGTCAGGTCCTAGCAATTCCTAGCAAATATCTAGGATAGTTTTGCCCGCACTTGGGAGTGCCTAATGCGGATAAGCAACTAACATTGATTCGTGGCTTCCTTTCAAGATTTACCGATACGCGATGATTTACGTGACCTCACACCCTATGGAGCGCCACAGTTAGAAGTTCGGATTCCGGTAAACGTTAACGAAAATAACTACGGAATCCCAGATGAGGTTGCTGCAAGCATCGCAGCTGCCGTCAATAAAGAAATTGCGGGACTGCACCGCTACCCTGATCGCGAATTTTCCTTGCTACGCGAGAGACTCGCTACCTATATTGGCCAAGGTGTAAATCCCGACCAGATTTGGGCCGCTAATGGTTCAAACGAAGTCCTTCAGCAGTTATTCATGGCTTTTGGCGGTCCTGGTCGAAGAGTAGTCAGCTTTTCACCTACATATTCGATGTATCCTCTTATCGCTAAAAGTGTCGGTTCCGAGTATTTAGCAATTCCGAGAGCGGAAGATTTTTCACTTCCAGAAAATTTTGCTGCCCTACTTACAGACGCTGCCCCGGACATCACCATTATTTGTCGCCCAAACAACCCGACCGGCACTAATCATTCACTGGAAGAAATTGTTGAGATTTACAGCGCTTCCAAGGGGATGGTGATTGTTGATGAGGCTTATCAGGAATTTTCAGAACTACCATCTGCGGTGCAACTGCTACCGGGCAGGAATCGCTTAGTTGTGCTTCGCACGATGAGTAAAGCATTCTCATACGCTGGAACTCGCCTTGGCTACTTGGTGGCAGATTCAATTGTTTCGGATGCTCTTAGGCTCGTCCGTCTCCCGTACCATCTTTCTGCGCTTACCCAGGCGGCAGCAATCGCTAGTATCGACCACGTGGATGCGCTCCTTGCCAGTGTGGAAGCAATCAAAAATTCCCGCGAAGAATTGGTGAACGCTCTCCCAAGCATGGGACTTAGCGCATACCCCTCTTCCACAAACTTTGTCTTGATTGACGGGTTTAAAGATCCGAAAGCAACCTTTACCGCGCTCCTTGAAAAAGGTATCCTGGTAAGAAATGTGGGAATTGGCAACACCCTGCGTATCTCAATAGGTACCGAGGCAGAAATTGCCGAGATTATCGAGACCCTAGCAAAGCTGCAAGACAACTAAACTGGAATACATGCCTAGAACAGCAGAGATATCTCGAAAAACCAGCGAATCCGAAATCTTCCTGAAACTAAACCTTGACGGAACCGGTGCTAACAGCATCAACACCGGAGTGCCATTTTTCGATCATATGCTTACCGCTCTAAGCAAGCACTCACTAATTGACCTTGAAGTTAAAGCCAAAGGTGACGTGCACATTGATGCGCACCACACTGTAGAAGATACCGCTATTGTTTTTGGGCAAGCGCTCAAGGAAGCACTGGGTGACAAGAAGGGTATTGGCCGTTATGGAGATGCCACTGTGCCGCTAGATGAGTCTCTTGCGCGCGCCGTTGTTGATGTTTCAGGACGTGCATACTTCTTCCACGCAGGGCAGCCCGACGCAATCAACTTCCACCGTATTGGTGGACACTTCACCGGCAGTCTGATTGGACACGCATTTGAAGCTATCGCCCACAATGCGAGCATCACCCTCCACGTTGATCTTATTCGTGGCGTTGATCCACACCACATTGCAGAGAGCCAGTTCAAAGCATTTGCTCGTGCCCTTAGGAAAGCTGTGGAACTGGATCCTCGGGTAAAGGGTGTGCCCTCCACTAAAGGTTCACTGTGACCAAATCCCTACCCAAGGTTGTAGTTTTTGACTACGGTAGCGGTAACGTACATTCAGCTTTTAAAGCACTGGTTGCCGCTGGCGCTGATGTAACACTCACGTCCGACCAGGATCAAGCACTTGCTGCCGATGGTTTGTTGATTCCAGGAGTCGGGGCATTCAAGTCGGTAATGGATGCGCTGAATACTAAAAATGCTGGCCGAATTATCGAGAAGCGACTGATCGCATCCAAACCGGTATTGGGAATTTGTGTAGGAATGCAGGTGTTTTTTGACACCGGTTTAGAGGGTGGCGAAGAAATTCCCGGATTTGGTCAATGGCCGGGACAGGTACGCGCACTAAAAGCGGATGTGCTTCCAAATATCGGCTGGAGTTCCCTAGAAATTGCAGAAAATTCAGTACTTTTTGACGGTATCGAAGAAGAACTTTTCTATTTCGTCCACTCATACGCTGCTACTGAATTACCGCTAACCGGTTCAGAGGCGATAAAACCGCCAAAGCTTACTTATGCAACCCACGGGGAGCGTTTTATTGCCGCTGTCGAGAATGGCCCACTAAGCGCAACACAGTTCCATCCGGAAAAAAGTGGAGAGGCCGGTATCAAACTGCTTACAAACTGGATTCAAACTTTCTAAAGCAGCACATAAAATTAGCAGCTTTAGTAGGCTTGCAATTCTGTAGTGAATAATTTCCTACGAGAGATCAGAAAGAATTCAAAAACAAACATATGAATGAGTTTCAAACTTCATCAAGATTAGTCTTGCTCCCAGCTGTGGATGTCGCCGACGGCAAGGCGGTTCGTCTAGTGCAGGGCGAAGCAGGTAGTGAAACAAGTTATGGTGATCCGGTTGAGGCGGCTGAAGAATGGGCCTCCCAGGGTGCCGAATGGATTCATCTCGTTGATCTAGATGCTGCTTTCGGTCGCGGTAATAATGTTGGGATGCTTAGGAAAGTTATCAAAGCAGTCCGGGGTGTGCAGATTGAACTTTCTGGTGGCATACGCGACGACGAATCCTTGGAACGAGCTATTGATGCCGGTGCTCACCGCATAAACCTAGGCACAGCGGCACTAGAGAACCCGGAATGGACCAGTGGAGTTATCGCCAAATATGGTGAACAAATCGCAGTGGGATTGGATGTGCGTGGCACAGTCCTCGCCGCTCGCGGCTGGACTAAAGAAGGTGGCGATATTTGGGATGTGCTTGCGCGCTTAGAGCGTGCCGGTTGCTCAAGATATGTAGTTACCGACGTTCGTAAAGACGGCACTTTGCAGGGCCCAAATCTAGAGCTTCTGCGCGATTTTCTAGAACGCACTGAGAGGCCAGTCGTGGCTTCTGGAGGTGTTGCCAGCCTTGACGATATTGCGGCTCTTCGCGAGCTGGTTCCTCAAGGACTTGAAGGCGCAATTGTTGGTAAGGCGCTATACAACGGTAATTTCACACTCGCAGAAGCCCTAGACGTAGCAGAGCAGTAGTAGCGGCAGCATATACAGTGTCTGAATACGAACAGTTCCACAAGAAACTGGCTGAGAATACCGCTGATTCTGCCGGAACCCCGTGGGCTGGTCGCTCCTTTCACGACAATCCTTTCGCTGGCGATGACGGCACCGCTGATCCTGCCCTGATCAGCGCTCTGCAAATCTTTAAATCTTCGCCAACCATTGAAGGCAAAATCAAGGTAATTACCGCTGCGGTTAAAGCCAGACTTCTTGCCCCATTGGTTGCAGAAGCAGGGGATATTGGCTACACAGCCGAGGGCAAAAAGGTTGATAAAACCCAAGAACTATCTATCGTCAAAGTCGCGGGCCCTGATGGCAGGCAGGTTTTGCCACTTTTTTCTTCAGTGACCGCTATGCAGACTTGGCGTGCAGATGCTCGCCCTGTTCCGGTGGATGGACTGCGTGCATTCGCCTCCGCGGTTGGCGATGAAACCGAACTGATTGTCCTTGATCCCGGAAGTGAAACCGAGTTTGTGGTGCGTCGCCCAGCGGTTTGGGCGCTTACACAGGGGCAGGAGTGGCTTCCTTCTTGGCTGGATCCGAGCGTCCTAGAAATCGTTGCCGATTCTGCCGTGGCGGAAAAAGCAGTTACGAAGGTTTGGCTTTCAGAGGGTGATCCGAATGCTAACTTCTCGGGTCCGGAATTAGTGGTGCATGTGTCGCTTCTGCCGGGATTAGATCAGCACGAACTCACAGAAATTATTTCAAGGATGCACAAAATTTGGTCGCAGTCACCAGCATTTACCGAAGCTGTCGATTCTGTGCGAGTGTCTGTTCACTCTGACTAAATAACGCTTCCTGTCCACTTTTCACCCGGTCCCTTGCCCGGAGCATCAGGAATTGCGGAAGCTTCTCGGAAAGCGAGCTGTAGCGAACGCAAACCATCGCGCAGAGAGCGAGCGTGCATATCCGAGACTTCCGGGGCTGCTGCAGTAATCAGTCCTGCTAAAGAATTTATAAGTTTTCTAGCCTCATCAAGGTCTAGAGCATCCTCCATGCCCTCTGCTAGCCCGAGCTTGGTAGCGGCAGCGCTCATGAGGTGGACAGCTACAGTGGTGATCAGTTCCACAGCTGGAACCTCAGCAATATCGCGGGTGAGATCGTCTACCGACTCGCTATTCATGGCATCCTCTGCTATTATTGACCGGTTGCTTAGCGAATATTTCGCCAAGCTGGTGAAGTGGAGATTTTCCCACCTAGGTTGACTGTTTAAGGTTACCGGGTTTGAGCACATAAGTGCTTGGATTGTTGAGGATTGTATTTAGACATCCTCAAATAATCTATAAATCTTCTCCTCGCTACGCGTTTTTAGAGAGTCTAAAAGTGTTGAACATCCAAGTAAGGAGACTTAAATCAGCGATCCTAGAATCAATGACCGAATTCGTTCCAAGGACCTAAGACTAATTGGACCGAACGGTGAGCAGGTTGGAGTAGTTTCGACCGCTCAAGCGCTAAAACTAGCTGCAGAACACGATCTCGATCTCGTCGAGGTCGCGCCCGAGGCTAACCCGCCAGTTGCGAAGCTAATGGATTACGGCAAGTACAAGTACGAAGCCGCCCAAAAAGCTAAGGAAGCTAGGCGCAACCAAGCCAATGTTGTTCTGAAAGAGGTCAGATTCAGGCTCAAGATTGACAAACACGACTACGAAACAAAGCTTCGTCACGCAGAAAACTTCCTCAAAGCGGGAGACAAAGTGAAAGCGATGATTATGTTCCGTGGACGTGAGCAGTCAAGACCAGAAATGGGTTTTAAACTCCTGCAAAAGTTTGCCGAAGATGTAGCCGAGTGGGGTCAAGTTGAGTCTAGTCCGGCAGTTGACGGAAGAAACATGACGATGGTTATCGGCCCGCTTCGTTCTAAGAGTGAAGCCAAAGCAGAAACCCTCGCCAAAAGAGCGGCAGCTAAAGAAGCCGCTCATGAAGCAAAGCAAGCGAAAGTAGAGAAAGATGCCTAAGCAGAAGACCCACTCTGGGGCTAAGAAGCGTTTCAAGGTAACCGGTACCGGCAAGGTTCAAAAAGAACAAGCTGGTAAGCGCCACAACTTTGAGAGTAAGTCGAGCCGAGTCACTCGTCGTCTAGCGCAGGACAAGGTCCTAGCAGCTCCAGACGCCAAGATGATTAAGAAGCTTCTGAACAAGTAGGGATTGAAAGAAAATGGCAAGAGTAAAGAATGGTTTAGCCGGACGTAAGAAGGTCCGCGCCACACTTGAGGCAGCAAAGGGCTACCGTGGCCAGCGTTCACGCCTTTACCGCAAGGCTAAGGAGCAGATTACCCACTCCGGTGTATACGCATACCGTGACCGTCACGCACGCAAGGGCGAGTTCCGCCGTCTATGGATTACCCGTATCAACGCAGCATCTCGTCTAAACGGTCTAACCTACAACCGCCTAATCCAGGGTCTAAACCTGGCTGGCATCGAAGTTGACCGCAGGATGTTGGCAGACATTGCAGTAACCGATCCAAACGCATTTGCGAAGATCGCAGAAGCTGCAAAGAATGCACTTCCTAAGGAGAATGCATAAATCATGTTGGAAAATCCGCGTAGCTCCAGAATAAAGGAGCTAGCGGCACTCCAGCAGAAAAGCGCTCGGAGCGAAACCGGGCGCTTTTTAGTTGAAGGACCTGCCGCAGTATCTGAAGCACTCCGATATGCCCCGGAGCTGGTTGAGGAGATTTTCTTCACCCCGGAAGCAGGTATTAAGCACGAGCAGTTACTTTCTGCAGCACAGGATGCTGGCCTCACCCCGGAATGGGTGAATGAGGAAGTAGCTAAACGACTAAGTGACACCGTTACCCCGCAGGGAGTAATTGCTGTTGCGAAGCAGTCTCCGGTTCGTTTCCGGGACATCCTTGGTGAACCGATTGAAACTGTGGCAATCCTGCACAATGTGCGCGACCCGGGGAACCTGGGCACAATCATTCGGGTGGCAGATGCTGCTGGAGTAGATGCCGTGTTGCTAACCGGTCGTACTGTAGATGCCTACTCACCGAAAGTGGTTCGTTCAAGCACCGGCTCAATCTTCCACATTCCTGTGGCCGTAAACCTAGACCTGTATGAGGTTACCAGCGAACTGAAAGCAGCGGGTGTGCGGATTATCGCTGCCGATATTTCCGGTGATGATTTGCTGGAATGGCAGAGGCAGAATTCCCTCGCTACACCTACCGCTTGGATTTTTGGCAACGAAGCGGCAGGGCTTACCGAGGACGAGCTTGAGCAAGCAGATTTAGCGTTACGGGTACCAATTTATGGGTTAGCCGAGTCGATGAATCTTGCAACAGCCGCCTCTGTTTGTCTTTACGCTTCAGCATTTGCAAATAATCAGTAACATATGGGAGCGATTGCGGCACATTCCCAAATCTGCTCCCACGCTCTCAGGTAGGATTAATTCTTGTGTCTGATGCCTTAGAAATTAGTGAAGAAGCGGTAGCTAAACTGCTTTCTGCTGCTCTTGATGCGCTAAACGAGGCAAAGACAGTTGCAGATTTAAAGCAGTTGCGAAGCACCCACGTCGGCGAAAATTCACCGCTTTCACGCATGAATGCCTCCTTGAAGGATGTGCCGCAGGATCAGCGCGCTGCTGCAGGAAAAATTGTCGGTCAGGCAAGAGCCAAACTCGGCCAGGCATACGCAGAAGCGGAGAACCGTATCGCTAAAGCCGAATCGGCCGCAAAACTGCTTAAAGAAACCGTAGACGTGACCACATGGTCTCCTAGAATCACTCAGGGGGCTCGTCATCCGCTCACAATGTTGCAGGAACAGGCAGCCGATGTTTTTGTTTCTATGGGGTGGGAAATCGCTGAAGGACCCGAATTAGAACACGAATGGTTCAACTTTGATTCACTGAATTTCGATGAGGATCATCCGGCACGCGCTCTCCAAGATACTTTCTTCGTTGAACCGGTGGATCAGCGACTACTACTTCGCACTCACACTTCTCCGGTGCAGATGCGCTCCCTGCTTTCCCGTCCGCTTCCGCTTTACATTGTTGCTCCGGGCAAAACTTTCCGCACCGACGAGCTTGATGCCACCCACACTCCGGTCTTCAGCCAGATTGAGGGTATAGCAATCGACAAGAACATCACTATGGCTCATCTAAAAGGCATTTTGTTGCACTTCGCCAAAGCAATGTTTGGTGAAGAAGCGAAAGTCAGACTTCGCGCAAACTACTTCCCTTTCACTGAGCCGAGTGCCGAATTTGACCTATGGCACCCGAACTTCAAAGAGGGACCGCGTTGGATTGAATGGGGCGGATGCGGCATGGTGCACCCCAACCTGCTTCGTAGCGCAGGAATCGACCCTGAGGTTTACCAGGGTTTTGCTTTCGGCATGGGTATCGAAAGAACCCTTATGTTCCGTGCAGATATTAGCGATATGCGAGAAATGATCGAGGGCGATATTCGCTTCTCCAAGCAGTTCGGGGTGGTGGGCTAATGAGAGTTCCAGCATCTTGGCTCGCAGAGTTGGTTAAGGTTGCCGATAACGCAACCCCAGAATCCCTGCACGCAGATTTCGTCTCTGTGGGTTTTGAAGAAGAAGACGTGCATGTTTCCGGAGTCACCGGACCATTGGTTATTGGTGAAGTCCTCGAATATCAGGTGGAAGAGCACTCCAACGGCAAAAAGATTCGTTGGTGCCAGGTTCGGACCGGTAAGGATGAGGTGCGCGGTATTGTTTGTGGCGCACACAACTTCGAAGTCGGTGACAAAGTGGTGGTAACACTTCCGGGCGCTGTGCTCCCCGGCGATTTCAAAATCGCAGCGCGCAGTACTTACGGGCACATATCCGACGGGATGATCGCATCCGAGCGTGAACTCGGGCTGGGAGACGATCACGATGGAATTATCACTCTGGCAAGGCTGGGCTTAGATGCTGAAGTTGGCGCAGATGCAGTGGCACTTCTAGGTTTAGACGATTTTGCGGTAGAGCTAAACGTAACTCCAGACCGCGGTTATGCGATGAGTATGCGCGGACTTGCGCGTGAATATGCGCTGGCAACTAAGCAAGATTTCAATGATCCAGCGGATTCTGTGGAGCTACTGCCTGAACCAAACGGCTTCAAAGTTCAGGTTGACGATAAGCAACCGATTCGCGGAAAAATTGGTTCACCGCTATTTATCACCAGACTAATCTCCGGGGTTGATCCAAAGCGGAAGAGCCCGCGCTGGTTGGTTTCAAGACTAAAGCTTGCCGGCATCCGCTCGATTTCGGTGATTGTTGATGTCACAAACTATGTGATGCTCGAATACGGTCAGCCTCTACACGCTTATGACCTCGACAAACTTCAGGGCGGGATTACTGTGCGCCGCGCCAACCCGGGCGAGAAACTAAAAACTCTCGACGGTCAGGAGCGAAAGCTAAGCACAGAAGATCTACTTATCACCGACGATTCCGGAGCTATTGGCCTAGCCGGCGTTATGGGTGGTTTAGAAACCGAAATCACCGACAACACCTCCAATGTGTTGCTGGAGTCCGCGGTATTTGATTCGGTCTCTATTGCTCGCACCGCGCGCATCCACAAGCTTCCTAGTGAAGCATCTAAACGTTTTGCTCGCGGAATTGACTCTGCAGTGACCAGGGTTGCCCTCGATCGGGCAGCAAAACTTATTGCTGAACTAGCTGGCGGAGTTGCTGAAGATTTCGGTAGCGTGACCGGCAGTGTGGAAGAGCCTGCAGCGATTACTCTTCCTAAAAAGTTCGCCGAAAAAATTGTCGGCCTTTCTTACACGGATGCGCAGCAGCAACAAATCTTGCAGGCTATCGGTTGCGAGGTTCAGACTGCTTCCGGCTCAGAAGAATCTTGGTCGATTACTCCACCAACTTGGAGAGGGGACCTCACCGATAAGTGGACCCTTGTTGAAGAAATTGCTCGCGTGCACGGATACGACAATATTCCTTCAGAACTTCCGCAGTCCATCAATGGTCGAGGCCTTACCAAGAATCAGCAGTTGCGCAGAAAGAGCGCCAACCATCTTGCTGGATTTGGCGCAGTCGAGGTACTAAATTATCCATTCTTGAGTGAAACTGAACTCGGCCTTTTTGGTGAAACCAAAGATCAGGTAATGAAACTTGCCAATCCTCTAGACTGCGCCACCCCCTACCTTCGTAGGAGTTTGTTCGCCGGTCTTGCAGGGGTGGCGCATCGTAACCTTTCGCGCGGATTCACGACACTGAACATTTTTGAAATCGGCACAGTTTTCCGTCCGGAAGCAGGAGTGGAGTATGGGCTTAGCGACATTCCTCCAGCCGCGACGCTCCCAGATGCTGAAACGCTCAAGAAACTTTATAACTCGATGCCTCCGCAACCACTTTATGCTGGTGGGATTCTTTTAGGTCGCAGGGTGGAGTCATCCGCCTTCAATAAGGCACAGAACTTTGACTGGCAGGACGCTATTGCTATCCCAGTCTCACTTGGGAAGATTATCAACTCTCCGATTACGGTGAAGCAGGGAAGTGCTGCAGGGTTCCACCCGGGCAGAACGGCAGAGCTTTTCGCAGGCGATGGAAAGTCGATTGGTATTGCAGGGCAAGCGCATCCTGATGTTGCTGACTTTTTCAACATTCCCGAGGGAGCGTTACTCTGGCAGCTTGATCTAGACGCTTTATTTGCGCTAGCAAACACGAATCCACAGGCTAAACCTATTTCTACCTACCCGGCCACCACTCAGGATGTATCGCTCGTGGTTGCTGAGGAAGTGCCTGCTGGTGAACTTGTCGAGGTGTTCAGCGAAGCTGCTGGGTCACTTCTCGAAGAAGCACGTATAGTCGATATTTACCGAGGCGAGGGAATCGCAGCCGACCAAAAGTCCGTGCTGCTCGCGCTTCGATTCAGAGCGGATGATCGCACTCTGACTGCTGTGGAAGCGACCGAGTCAAAAATGGCCGGCGTGGAAGCACTCACCAAGAAATACCAAGCGCGAATCCGCGATTAAGGCAATATGTTTACTGTAGCCATTATTGGAGCTAGTGGATATGCCGGAGGAGAAGTCGCAAGACTCGTATCCGCACACCCACAGCTAGAGCTTGTGAGCGTCACAGCAGCTTCCAGTGTGGGCAAGGGCCTTTGGGATATGCACCCGCAACTTACCGGCGCGCTTCCTAATCTAATTTTCCAAGAAACTAGCGTGGCAGGGGTTGCCGACGCAGATATTGTTTTTCTGGCGCTACCTCACGGACAGTCCGGAGAAATAGCTAGTTCTCTCCCTGCTGACAAAATAGTGATCGACCTAGGCGCAGATCATCGTTTGCAATCAACCACCGACTGGAATACTTTCTACGGTGGTGCACATCACGAAGCATGGGCTTACGCAGTTCCGGAGATTCCGCTCGCTGAGGGAGGAAAGCTGCGTGACCTGCTTCCAGGCGCTAAGCGCATTGCCGGTCCCGGGTGCAACGCCAGCACCGTTTCTTTGGCTTTAGCGCCGGCCATCAGGCACGGCCTGGTGAGCGGTTTAGACATAACCGCAAATCTGGCAGTGGGAACATCAGGTGCTGGGCGAAAAGCGGCCACCAACCTACTCGCTTCGGAAATCATTGAGAATGCTAAGCCGTATTCCGTTGGAGGCATACACAGGCATATCCCCGAGATTGCGCAAACTCTTCGCACAGCAGGAGCTTCAGAAGTTTCGCTGAGTTTCACACCGGTGCTGGTGCCGATGTCTAGGGGCATTCTTGCAACAGTTACCGCACGGCCACTCGAGGGTGTTACCGAAGAGACGCTTCGAGCCGCATACGAGGAAGAGTATGGCAGAGAGCAATTCATCAATCTACTTCCTGCAGGTGTTTGGCCAGCTTCAAGGCAGGTGCTCGGCTCCAATATGGTGCAGATAGGCATCACTCTGGATCAGCAGACCGGAAGGTTAGTTGCTATTGCCGCTGTCGATAATCTCTATAAGGGGACAGCCGGGGCAGCCATCCAAGCACTCAATATTTCACTCGGACTGGATGAATCGTTGGGACTTTCAAAGACAGGAGTTGCGCCTTGAGTATCACCACTCCTAAAGGGTTCCGGGCAGCTGGTGTAGCTGCTGGCCTCAAACAAAGTGGCAACCTAGATTTTGCGGTAATCGTAAACGACGGCCCAATTCCGGCAACCGCTGCAGTATTTACTTCCAACCGCGCCAAAGCAAACCCAATTCTTTGGAGCGAACGAGCAATCAAGGCAATGCCTACCAAGGCGATTGTGCTCAACTCCGGCGGAGCCAACTGCTTTACCGGCGAAGAAGGTTATAGCAACACCGAGGCGACAGCCAAAGCGCTAGCTGATGCCCTCCACACCGCTCCAGAAACGGTGCTAGTTTGCTCCACAGGGCTAATCGGCGAGCAGCTTGATCGCTCAAAACTACTAAATGGTGTGGAAAAGGCCGTTGCCGAGCTGAGCGCCGAAGCAGGCGATAACCCGGCTCTGGCCATAATGACTACTGACACAAAGCCGAAGCAGTCGAGGGTTCGCGGAGAAGGCTGGACTATTGCAGGAATGGCAAAGGGTGCAGGAATGCTCGCTCCGGGACTTGCCACCATGCTGGTTGTTATCACTACCGACGCGATAATTGACACGGATGACCTACAAGAAGCTTTGAATGAAGCGGTGCGAGTATCCTTCAATCGCCTTGATTCTGACGGCTGCATGTCCACCAACGACCAGGTAACCGTAATGGCTTCTGGAGCATCAGATATTGCCCCGAAAATTAGCGATTTTACCGCGGCATTAACCGCCTTATGCCAGGATTTAGCCACTCAATTACAGGCGGATGCTGAAGGCGCCAGCCACCAAATAGATATTGAAGTTACCGGTGCTGTTACCGAATCAGACGCTGAAGATGTTGGTCGCTCGGTGGCGAGAAATAACCTATTCAAGACAGCGATTTTTGGCAACGACCCAAACTGGGGCAGAGTTTTAGCTGCCATTGGCACAACAGCAGCAGAGTTTGACCCTTACCAGGTTTCTGTGTCTATGAATGGGGTTAGGGTCTGCCACAAGGGCGCACCGGATCGACCACGCGAAGAAGTTGATCTTAGCCCTAGAGAAACTCATGTGCTGATTGAGCTCGGTGCAGGAGATGCCACTGCCACAATAAAAACCAATGATCTAACCCACGACTACGTGCACGAGAATTCGGCATATTCGAGTTAGTGGGTATTCAGTGAGCGAGCAGGTGACAGAGCAGATAGAACAGTCCGGACTGGGTCAGACCAGAGACATCAAGGCGGACCGGAAAGTTGCCAGAGTAAAAGCCGCCACGCTCATCGAATCCCTTCCCTGGTTGAAAGAATTTCACGGGAAAACAATGGTCATCAAGTTTGGTGGCAACGCCATGGTCGACGAAGAATTGATGCGCTCATTCGCCAGCGACATGACCTATCTGCACTATGTGGGCATCAATCCGGTAATTGTTCACGGCGGTGGACCGCAGATAACTGCTGCGCTAAATGCAGCCGGAATTGAAAGCGAATTTCGTGGTGGATATAGATACACTTCGACCGAGGCGATCAGGGTAGTGCAGGACGTTCTTGAGGGAGAAGTGCAATCATCCTTAACTAACGCTATTGTCGACGATCAGGTTCGAGGTGTTGGTTTAGGTGCAGAGTCCGGCCTCTTTTCAGGCGTGCGTAAAACCACTCAAGTGAATGGCGAAGAAATTGACCTCGGTCATGTGGGTGAAATTACCCGAGTGGATGCTGCCAAAGTTTTTGAAGTTCTCGCCGCCGGTAACATCCCGGTCGTTACTTCTGTGGCCACCGGACCGGAAGGCGAAACTCTTAATGTGAACGCGGATGCGGCTGCCGCAGCGCTCACAGTAGCGGTTGGAGCGGCAAAACTTATGTTGCTAACCGATGTCGAAGGGCTTTACTCAGACTGGCCGAATCGTGACTCGCTACTTTCTAGCATCACAGTTGCGGAACTTGAAAAACTGCTTCCGAATTTAGAATCTGGCATGATCCCAAAGATGCGCGCATGCCTTGATGCTGTTGTAGGAGGAGTTCCTAAAGCGGCAATCATTGATGGCAGGGCGGAACATTCAATTTTGCTGGAAATTTTCACACCGGGTGGATCAGGTACGGAGGTAATACCATGAGCGATAAGACAGAGACTAAATTCGACGAAGAAAACCAGCCGGCGTGGAGGGCGCGTTTCCAGCATTCAGTGCTTGATACATACCGCACTCCTAAACTCAACCTGGTGTCGGGCAAGGGTGCTTATGTTGTAGACAGCGACGGTAACCAGTATCTTGACTTCCTAGCCGGTATCGCTGTGAACACTCTGGGTCATGCCCACCCTGTGGTTGTGGATGCGATTCGTCGCCAGGCAGAATTCCTGCACGTTTCCAACTATTTTGCTAGTGATTCGCGTATTCAGTTGGCCGAAAAACTTCAAGAAATCAGTGGTTTTGGGGCTGCCGGTAGGACATACTTCGCTAACTCTGGAGCAGAAGCCATAGAAACAGCAGTAAAGCTTGCACTTTTGAACCGCAATGAAAAGCGTAGGAAGTTTGTAGCACTAAAAGACGGTTTTCATGGCCGCACTATGGGTGCACTCGCACTGACAGGTAAGGAAGCTTATCGCGTACCTTTTGAGCCGTTGCAGCTAGATGTCATTCGTATCGATCCCACTTTAGAAGATTTAGAGAAGATCGATTTCAGTGAGGTAACCGCATTGTTTGTGGAAACTATTCGCGGGGAGGCAGGCGTGCGCCCTATTCCTGCTGGTTTTCTTGCCAGGGCAAGGGAACTCACTGAAAAACACGGTTCAATTTTGGCGGTTGACGAAATTCAAACCGGTGTGGGCCGCACGGGTAAGTGGCTCTCTTTCCAACATGAGGGTGTTCAACCAGATGTATTCACTGTCGCTAAGGGACTCGCTGGAGGTGTCCCTATCGGCACCATGGTTGTGAACATCGATAAGTTTAATCTTTATGATTATGGGTTGCACGGCTCAACTTTTGGTGGCAACCCGCTCGCAACAACGGTTGGTGTTGCTGTGCTTGGCGCGATTGAAGAACTTGGGTTAGTAGAAAACGCCGCTAAACAACACGAAGCCATTAAATCCGCTGTTGAGTCACTCAATCATCCTTTTATTGAGGAAGTGCGCGGACGCGGTCTACTTATAGGAATCGGGGTTCCTGAGGGCAAAGCGGATGCAATAGGTGAGGCTGCTAGAAAGCTGGGGCTAATCGTAAACCCTGCCAACCCATCCACAATTCGCCTCGCACCACCGCTAATTATTGGCGATAAAGAGGTTGCAGAATTTACCGATAAATTCTCGCGCGCACTTGATGTTGTTAAGAATTCTGAAGTAGCTTAGGTGAAATCATGGTGAGAAGTTTTCTAAGAGATGATGACCTAAGCCCGGCAGAACAGGCCGAGGTCTTAGAACTGGCACTGCGTTTGAAACAGGATCGTTTTGCAGAGCGCCCGCTCGAAGGTCCCAAAACAGTCGCTGTGCTTTTTGACAAGACTTCAACAAGAACCAGGGTTTCCTTCGCGGTTGGTATTTCTGAGCTGGGCGGTTATCCGCTAATAATCGATTCCGGTTCTTCTCAGCTGGGTGCTAAAGAGTCCGTGGCTGATACCGCTCGCGTGCTTGGACGTCAGGTGGAAGCAATTGTTTGGCGCACCTATGCTCAAGATGGTCTTGAGGAGATGGCAGAGCATTCCGGTGTTTCGGTCGTCAACTCGCTTTCCGATGATTTTCATCCCTGCCAATTATTGGCGGATTTGCTTACCGTTAAAGAACATTTCGGAGATCTTGCTGGACGCGCACTTGCCTATGTGGGCGATGCCTCAAATAATATGGCCCACTCTTATCTGCTTGCCTCTGCAACTGCAGGGATGCACGTTCGTGTTGCGGGGCCAGCTAACTACCAGCCAAATCCTGAAGTTGTTGCTCGCGCCAAAGAAATAGCGGAACAAACAGGGGGCAGTGTGAGCGTAGGTGTGGATGCTGCTGCCGCAGTTGCAGAAGCCGATGTGGTAACCACAGACACTTGGATTTCCATGGGGCAGGAATCAGAAAAAGATGCCCGGATTGCCGCTTTCGGCGACTACTCGGTTACTGCAGAACTTTTCGCTAAGGCAGCACCCGACGCAGTATTCTTGCACTGCCTACCGGCATATCGTGGCTACGAAGTTGCGGCAGAAGTTATTGATGGACCGCAGAGTCTAATCTGGGACGAAGCAGAAAACCGCTTGCACGCCCAAAAGGCGCTCCTAGTTTGGTTGCTTGCCTAGTTCTCCAACAATTCGAGTGATTTCGGCATCCACTTTGCCCTGTTCGGCATAGATTTCTAGTTTCTTCCGAGTCTCAGCAATATCAAGGTTCCGCATTGTTAGTTGGCCGATTCGATCATCCGGTCCGAATGCTGCATCTTCCACACGTTCCATGGATAGCGCGTCGGGTCTGTAGCTTAGGGCAGGGCCTTCGGTGTTGAGAATTGTGTAGTCATCCCCTCGGCGAAGTCGAAGGGTCACGGTGCCGGTGATTGCGGATGCGACCCATCGTTGCAGCGATTCGCGGAGCATTAGTGCTTGCGGATCAAACCAGCGGCCCTCGTACATTAACCGGCCGAGCCGGCGACCCTCGTTGTGGTAGCTGGCGATTGTGTCATCGTTGTGGATAGCGTTTACTAGGCGCTCGTAGGCTGCGTATAGGAGCGCCATGCCCGGTGCTTCATAAATTCCACGACTCTTTGCCTCAATAATTCTGTTCTCAATCTGATCACTAACACCAAGCCCGTGACGACCGCCTATTTCGTTAGCGGCCAGCACAAGCTCAACATCATTGCTGAACTCTTTGCCATTGATAGCAACAGGGTGCCCTTCATGGAAGCTGACACTAACTTCTTCAGTGACGATTTCAAAATCCTCACGCCAACTGGCAACACCCATAATTGGTTGCACTATGTCAAGACCTTCATTAAGAAATTCCAGGCTCTTAGCTTCGTGGGTTGCGCCCCAAATGTTTGCATCAGTTGAATATGCTTTTTCAGCGGATGCGCGGTAAGGCAATTTCCGCTCTAGCAACCATTCGCTCATTTCCTGCCTGCCGCCGAGTTCGGAAACGAAGTCGACGTCTAACCATGGCTTGTAAATACGCAGCCGTGGGTTTGCAAGCAGTCCGTAACGGTAGAAACGTTCAATGTCATTGCCCTTATAGGTAGATCCGTCGCCCCAAATCTCTACACCGTCTTCAAGCATGGCCCGAACCAGCAGGGTGCCAGTTACTGCGCGGCCAAGTGGAGTGGTATTGAAGTAGGTCTTACCTGCGGAACGGATGTGGAAAGCGCCACACTGTAAAGCTGCCAGCCCTTCTGCAACCAGCTCGCTACGAGCATCCACAAGTCTTGCCAACTCTGCACCGTATTCGAATGCGCGGGCTGGCACCTCGTCAATGTTTGGCTCATCGTATTGGCCAATGTTCGCAGTGTATGAGCAAGGAACTGCACCTTTTTCGCGCATCCAAGCAACAGCTACCGAGGTATCAAGACCACCGGAGAATGCAATACCGACTTTTTCACCAACAGGAATAGACTTCAAGACTTTAGACACAAGATAAATCGTACCCGTTTAGTATTGATTACATGGCGCCGTCGGAAAATGAAGAGCAACAAAATAGTGTCAATCAGCAGCAGGATGCACAAGAAACACACGGCACAAATCAGGGTGCTCTATGGGGTGGGCGCTTTAATGCTGGCCCATCACCCGAATTAGAGAAACTTTCGAGGTCAACCCATTTTGATTTCAAACTTGCGTCTTACGATCTAGCTGGTAGCAGCGCTCATGCTCGCGCGCTCGCAGAAGTGGGGATTCTCACAGGTAGCCAGCTAGACAGTATTCTGGAGGCTATTTCGACCTTAGAAGCGGATGTTTCTAGTGGCGCCTGGGTGCCTGCAGAAAGCGACGAGGATATCCATGGTGCACTGGAGACGGAGCTAATTAACCGCATAGGTGCAGATCTCGGAGGCAGGATCCGTGCGGGGCGCAGTCGCAACGACCAAATCGCGACACTGATTAGGCTCTACATGCTTGATCACGCCGAAGTTATTTCTAAAGAGATTGCGGCACTGATTTCTGCACTTGCAACTCATGCTGAAAAACACTCAGCAGATCCAATGCCGGGTCGCACACATTTACAGCATGCTCAGCCGATAACACTCGGACATCATCTACTTGCTCACGCATGGCCTTTAGTGCGTGATTTGCAGCGTATATCAAACTGGCGGGCACGTGCATCTGTTTCTGCCTATGGTTCTGGGGCACTTGCCGGTAATGCTTTTGGACTCAATATGGAGCTAATTGCTGCAGCGCTCGGGTTAGACGATGTTGCCGAGAACTCGCTCGATGCCACCGCCTCACGTGATGTTGTGGCCGAGTTTGCTTTCATTGCGGCGATGGTCGGGGTCAATCTTTCTAGATTTGCTGAGGAAATCATTCTTTGGGGGACTAAAGAGTTTGGTTACGTAAAACTTCATGATTCCTGGTCAACTGGTTCTAGCATCATGCCGCAGAAGAAGAATCCCGATATTGCTGAGCTTGCTCGCGGAAAGTCGGGGCGTTTACTGGGGAATCTCACCGGCCTACTCACTATGTTGAAAGCGCTGCCACTTGCTTACAACCGGGATATCCAGGAAGACAAGGAAGCCATTTTCGATTCGGTCGAAACCCTCGAAGTTTTACTTCCTGCTTTTACCGGTATGGTGACCACGCTGGAATTTAATTTGGAACGGATGCGCGAACAGGCATCCGCCGGATACTCACTGGCAACGGACGTTGCAGATTATCTGGTGCGCAAGGGAATACCTTTCCGTGAGGCTCATGAAATCACTGGTGCTTTGGTGCAGGTGGCTGAGCGCGAAGGTAAGGAACTTGAAGAGCTTAGCGATGCCGAGTTACTTTCGATTTCTTCATACCTTGATGCTGGTGTGAGATCGGTGCTTAGCGTCGATGCTTCACTCGCCACCCGCTCAGGAAGTAACGGAACTTCTCCAACTTCGGTGCGACTTCAGTTGCAGAAATTAGCGACCGCAATCGAATCGATAACAAATTTTTGACATTTGTAATATTTAGTGTGGATAATTTGCGCTAACCTAAGAGACAGAGTGTATTAATACAAGGAAGTTCAATGGCAGAAAATAAACACGAGTTCGGCACTTCGATGCGTGGCTACAACCGTCACGAAGTTGACCGCGCCATTACTAATCTTGAGTCAGAAGTATCCATTCTTCGTACTGAGAACTTTGATCTCCAGCACAATCTTGACGAACTAGCAACTGAACTACGGGTGCTAAAGGCGAAAGTTCGCCGGATGCCAACAAAGCCTAACTACTCAGTGCTTGGCGCGCAGTTCGAGGAAGTTCTGCGCCTTGCTGAAGATAAGGCTGAAAAACTTATTGCAGAGGCAACCCAAGAAGCGGAGTTGCTACGCAAGAACAGTGAGGCAGAATCGGGTCGCGTTCTTCGTGAAGCGACTCAGCGTGCAGAGAAGCTAGTAAGTGATGCCAGTGCCCGTGCCGAGGAACTCAAACTCACCAGCGAATCGAACGCCGCCGAACTTTCTGTAAAGACCAATACCAAGCTTGCAGAAGCTAGCGAACTGCTTTCTACCGCTCGTCGTGAGGCAGCAGCCCTTCGCGCAGAGACCGAGCGCGAAATTGCAGAGCGCCGTTCCAAGGCTCAGCGTGAACTTGAGCAGGAGCGCGCAGCTATTCAGGAAGCGCACGAGCAGCTTAATCGCGAGCGGTTGGATGCTGAACAGGCTATTCGCGAACGTCAAGAAGAAGCGGAGCGTGAATACACTGCTCGTCACCAGGAAGCGATTGAGAGCACCCAGCGACTTATTGCAGGTGCCAATGAGCAGGCTTCACAGATTTCTAAGCAGGCCAATGAGGTTGCAGCTGAGAGTGAGTCTCTTATTGCTCGCACCGAAGTAAAGATGGAACAGATGCTTGATGATGCCCGCCGCATCGCAGCAGGAATTGTTGATGAGGCCAGACTTCGTTCCGACGAGACAATAAACAAGACTCGCGCTTATGTTGACCAAATGTTGGCTAAATCTAACGAACGTCTTGAAGTACTCCGCGAAGAGCAGGAGAATGTCAACAGCTTTGTTGCAAGCATTCGTGAGGTTCGTTCAACAGACGCAATCATTGCAGAATTTGAAGAAAATCTACGTCGCTCAGTAACTCACGAAGCCGACACTGTTTCGGAGTAGTTCCATATGGAGCGACACTTACCGGCGCTAGATCCGGCATTCGATAACGTCTGGGATGAGCTCAAGTGGCGTGGACTGGTTCACGTTTCTACCAATGAGGATCAGTTAAAAGAACTCCTCGGTGGTAAGCCCGTGGGTTATTACTGTGGTTTTGACCCAACAGCTGAGAGTCTGCACCTGGGGCATTTAGTGCAACTTATTTTGCTACGCAGATTGCAGCTTGCCGGACACAGACCATTTGCGCTTGTCGGTGGGGCTACCGGCTTAATTGGAGACCCTCGTCCAACGGCTGAGCGCACACTGAATGACGAGAACGTTGTTGCGGACTGGGTCGAGAAGATTAAGCGTCAGGTTGCCGGCTACCTTTCTTTCGAGGGAGATAATCCTGCGCAGGTTGTAAATAACCTGGACTGGACCGAAAACCTTTCTGCCATAGATTTCCTTAGAAGCGTGGGAAAGCATTTCCGTGTTGGAACCATGCTCAAAAAGGATGCTGTTGTAACCCGTTTAGCTAGTGAAGAAGGTATCAGCTACACAGAGTTCAGCTACCAAATTCTGCAGGGACACGATTTTCTCCAGCTTTTCAAGCGTCACGGTGTGATGCTCCAAACCGGCGGTAGTGATCAGTGGGGTAACCTTGTTGCAGGTATCGACCTAGTTCACAAGGTTGAGGGCGAGGATGTTCACGCAATAGGCACTCCTTTGCTTACCAGCTCAGACGGTCGCAAGTTCAGTAAGTCTGAGGGCACCGCTATCTGGATTAATGCGGACGCGACCAGTCCATATGCTTTCTACCAGTTCTGGCTAAACACGACCGATGAGGACGTAATTTCTAGACTCAAAGTTTTCACTTTCCTAAACAGTGCCGAGATTTCCGATTTCGAACGTCAAGTTGCGGAGGAACCTTTCAAGCGCGCTGCGCAAAAGGTACTTGCTTTCGAGGCATGTTCGATTGTTCACGGCGAGGAAGCTACACGGGCCGCGATGGCAGCATCCGAAGCTCTCTTTGGCTCGGGTGAACTGGCAGAAATTGATCTAGCAACTTTGAATGCTGCAGCAATGGAATTACCTGCTGCAAAAGCATCCGCTGGAACTCTTATTACAGAAGCACTTGTTGAGTCGGGATTAACCTCCAGTGCTTCAGAGGCAAGACGCGCAATTGCCCAGGGTGGCGTTTACTTAAATAACCAGAAGGTGGATGCTGAAACCGCAGTCTTCGAAACCGGCGATTTTCTGCATTCTGAAGTAGCAATTTTGCGCCGCGGAAAGAAGGCACTTGCCTCTGTTCGTAAGGCAAAATAAGCGAGTTTAAATTCTTTTGCATTTCGATTTGCAAAGTATGAAAAACTCTACTATTCTCTAATAAGTCACCCCAAAGGTGCGCCTCGGGCGAGTATGCCAGGCGGCCTCAAGTGGGACCAGATCTTACAGCAGAAGCTATCCGCAAATCTTGCGGAAATTTTCATGCTGAGACTGCTTCAAGAATGCGCAAAATAAATTGCAAAATTCACGGCGTTTCTGTTTGACAGAAACACGAAAAGCGGTAAGATTGAGAAGTTGCCCTAAAAAAGGTCGAGAGATTGATTTTAGAGAGCATCCGATCCTTGAGAACTCAACAGCGTGCACATTGTCAAATGCCAATTAACCTCGGCATTAATTCAGCAATGAATTGATGTAAGAGATTCCTTTTTTTTGGATTAGACAACGAATGTCAGTAGATATTCGTTTTTTAGTCAGTTATCAAATTTTCTAC
>JAHBSP010000008.1 GCA_019639055.1 Microbacteriaceae bacterium
GACCTCAAATGTAGATCGAATATTCCAGGCGCTTAACTGGAAAGCTGAGTATGGCATTGCCGATATTGTTCGCTCCGCTTGGACCGCTAATGAGTTTAGGAAGCAAAATTCTAAAACAATCTAAAGACAAGTAACTGGCTGCTCTCTTAGCTAATAGTAGAGGCTACAGTTAGAATGTTTAGGATTTACTTTTCAAAGGAACTCTATGTCTGGCACTTGGGTTGTCATACCTGTTTATAACGAAGCTTCTGTAATTGGTAGCGTGATTAAGCAGGTCAAGCAGGTGTTTCCAAATGTGGTATGTGTAATTGATGGTGGCACAGACAACTCAGCTGAGGAAGCTCGTAAAGCCGGCGCTGTAGTGGTAGAGCATCCAATCAACTTAGGGCAGGGAGCTAGCTTACAGACAGGTTTTGATTACGCACTATCTCAACCTGGTTTGACTGAAGTTGTCACTTTCGATGCAGACGGGCAACATTTAGTTAGTGATGCTAAAGAAATGGTGGACATATTAAGACTCGAGAAGCTCGATATCGTAATTGGATCAAGATTTTTAGATGACAGAACCAAAATAAATTTTCTTAAAAGAGCTGTATTAAAGACAGCAGCCTTTTGGACCAAAATCACTACACGTATGGCTTTAACCGATGCGCATAATGGTTTGAGGATTATTAGTGCAGAACTACTTACAAAAATCCATTTACACCAAAATCGGATGGCCCATGCATCTGAATTGATTGACCAAGTAGCAGCTGAGAATGTGCGATGGAAAGAATACCCCACTCACATTATTTATACCGACTACTCAAAAGCTAAAGGACAATCACTTTTGAATGCTGTCAATATAGTTTTCGAATTATTATTCAAGTAACCATTTAGGAAAGAACATGCCACTTCTAGTTTTTCAAATCACTGCTGTACTGGTCCTAGTATTAGCGGCATTTTTCATGTTTCGTGGCGGGGGAGCTAAGCAGCAGGCTATTAGAAGGATCTTCTTTCTATTATTTGTTGCGCTAGCCGCCTTCTCACTGTTTTTTCCAGAGGCCTGGACCAAGGTGGCGAATTTCTTCGGAATCGGTAGAGGCACAGACCTGTTGCTATATATCGTGGTACTGGTATTTTTCGGTTACGCGGTTAGCACTTTTAGAAAATTTCGCAATCAGGAAAAACAAATAACACAGCTGGCTAGAGAAATTGCATTACTAAGAACCGAACGTGAGCAGGACAACAAATAATCTATGCAACAAATTTCAGCCTTAAATCTGATTGATTTTGATTCTGGTTCTAAAGCTAAACTCCCACTAAACACTTACTTCAACTCCTTTCCAGCCGCATTTTGGGTAGCAAATACCACTGTGAGTTCCGTGTATTTACAGTTCTGGTCCACAGGTTTAGGTAGTTTTCAAGTATTTGCTAGTGATCATCAGGCTAATAAGTCTCTAGTTGAATCTCGTGAAATTAGCGAAGGTTTCAACGAAGTTTCACTCCCGTTGGCTGGCGAAAATAATTTGGGTTGGTATTGGGTAGAATTTAGCGCTCAAGCGCAGAATCAAATTTCAGAAGTTTCTTGGATGGTCAAGGAGTCTCCGAAACGCAGCGGTAAAGCTTCTATCGCCATCACCACTTTCAATAAACCAGATTATGTAATAAAGAACCTCAGTATTCTTTCCAACGCAGAAGAGCTACTTACTCATATTGATCGAATATTTGTGGTTGATCAAGGTATAGATAAAGTTACTTCACAAGCACAGTTTCCTGCGATTGCCAAGAAACTGAAATCAAAGTTGCAAGTGATTGATCAAGCAAACCTTGGCGGATCCGGCGGATTTAGCAGAGGAATGTTTGAAGCTAGTAAATCCCCAGAAAGCGCTTTTGTGATGCTGATGGATGATGATGTCAGTATCGAGCCGGAGAGTATCCGACGGGCAATAATCTTCGCCCAATACACTACAAACCCCACAATAGTGGGTGGGCACATGTTCGACCTCAACGAACCTACAGTAATACATGGCTGGTCTGAGGTAGTGGAAAGAAAACCTTTTGCTTGGCACCCAAGCGACGACGAGCAGTTAAGACACGATTTTGCTAAGCAGAATCTACTGGCAACTCCTTGGGCTCACCGCCCCTATGTTTCCGATTACAACGGATGGTGGATGTGTCTGATCCCTACCGAAGTTGTAAAAGAAATCGGCCTGTCCATACCGGTCTTTATTAAGTGGGATGATGCAGAATATGGCTTACGGGCTCAAACTGCCGGATATCCGACCATTACCCTACCTGGTGTGGCGCTTTGGCATATAGCTTGGGTTGACAAAGACGATACCCTCGACTGGCAGTCTTACTTCCACACCCGCAATCGGATAATTGCAGCATTGCTTCATTCTCCGTATAAAGGCGGAGGATCGTTACTCTCTTACCTTTTTATGCATACCGTCAAACAACTCCTTAATATGCAGTATTTCAGCGTTGAAACAAGCCTCAAAGCATTAAGAGATATTCGTAGAGGTGAAAAATATATTTCAGAAACTCTTCCGGAGAAACTGACAGAAGTAAGAGAACTGATGAAACAATTTCCGGAAACCGTTCTTCACAAGGTCGATAGGAAAGAGTTTGAAGACCTATTTGAGTCTGGCGAAACTCCACTCTCCGAAAAGCCTAGAAGGCTTGGGCTAATTATGTGGATGGTTCCTAAAATGTTTAGCCATGCTCTTGTGGGGGATAGTAAAGATTCTCACCCTCAAAAATACCTTCTAAAAAAGCAAACAGCTTGGCATTTAACACCCACCTATAGAAGTGTGGCAATAGCAGATAGTGAGAATACTGGATGGTACTGGTATCGCAGAGATAGAAAAAAATTCCTTTCACTATTTTTTAGCAGTATGTGGAATTTGAGCAGACTCTATTTCGGATGGGGTCGGCTAGCAAAAAAGTATCGAGCAGGCGCAAAAGAGTTCAGTTCTCCGGAAAATTGGCAGAAGATTTGGGGGAACTAGACTCCTGTTTACTAATTAGTAAAAGCTTTTCGGTAAATTATTTTGCGAAGTGGTGTAGGTACAAACCTGTAAAGTCCCCGTAGCAAAATGTTTCTTAAATAAACGCCTTTTGAAATAAAACCAATTTCACGCATAGCTTTCTGGATAGCTATTTCGCTCTGCCACTGGTTCTTTCCCCCGCGTCGTTGGTATGCACCAGAACCTAGCCGGTACTTCACCAGCGGTTCATTAATGTTAGTTACTCTGGCACCGTTTTTGAGCATCCGCACCCAAAGCCAATAATCTTCCATTGTTCCCATAGGTTGGTAGCCTCCGGCAGCAATCACGGCGGATTTTCGGTACACCACAGTGGGGTGATTAAACGGTGAACGGAACTTAGCGCGTTCGCTAATGTCGGACATAGTTACAGCCACTGGTCTAACAGCTAAGGTGTTTGACTCATTATCCTCAAATTCTGAAATAGCACTACCAACCAGATCGTAATCACTAGCTAATAATGGAATTTGTTTTTCGAATCTATCAAAATTGGAGATATCGTCGGCGTCCATGCGGGCAATGATTTCGTATGCAGCTTCTTCAATGCCCATATTTAATGCTGTTGCTAAGCCAGAGTTTTTTTCTAGCTTCACAAGCTTTACAGGAATAGGGCTGGAGTCTATTGCATCAGAAATAGCTAGTGCTAGTTGATGACTAACTGAACCGTCTTGTACTAGCACGACCTCTGTAGGAGGTAGGCTTTGCTGTGCGGTAGAGGTGAGGAAAGATTTAGAAAAGTGCTCAGCAGAATCCCCCTTGTATACCGGTAGAAGTAGCGAGAATTTGGGCAATTCTTTAGACATTATTATCTATCTCGCTAATTTGCGAACTGATTACTTCATCGAAATCAAAAACCGCACTATTGGTTCTGGGTGGTGTTTCGGCTGCTTTTTTTGCAGCGGCTTTTGCTCCTAAAAGCAGTTTCTTATTCGCCGAGTTTGAAATAGTTTTGCGCCACCTTATAAACGCCAACGCTCTGTATATAGATTTTTCAAAAATATTGAAAGATTTACTGTGCCTGAACAACCAAAGCTTATTGCGAACTTCATAAAAGAAACGTTCACCAGGGTCGTCCTTAGCACTGGAAAGTTTTTTGGTTTTATGAACGACTACACTACTCGGGACAAAAACTCCGATACTGCCTCTAATAAGCCTGCTGGAATATTCGAAATCATCATTCCAAATAAAATAATCTGCAACCGGCAAACCTTTTTCATAAACCTTCTCTGCTCTAAAAAGCATAGAAACAAAAGAGGTGCTCCTTATAGCCATGCCAGCAACCTCGTTCGCTTTTTTTCTGTTTTTTAGTGAAGCAAAAACATACTGTCGCGGAGTGTTCATAGGATGATCGCTGCCGTCTGTCCAGATCACTTTTGAACCAGCGACAGAAAGTCCAGAAATTTCTAAAGCACTTACCAGATTCGAAAGGGCAGTAGGAGTGGGAATTGTGTCATCATCCATTACCCAGATGTATTTGGGATTCATTTGCAGAGCTAAGGCAATGCCAGCCGTGAATCCTCCAGCACCGCCAGTATTCTTACTAATTTTGTGAAGAGTAACTTGCGGGAATTCCTGCAAGACCATGTCTACCGAACCATCAGTAGAAGCGTTATCTAGAACTAGAACCTCCAAGCTTCTGTAGTCTTGCTCAAGCAATGCAATTATTGCTTCTCGCAATAGTGCCTTACGGTTGAAAGATACTATTACTGCAACTACCTTCACAGACGATGAGTTCATGTTTCTACTCTAAGGGTTTTGCTAACCACCACCAGCTGGTATAAAAGCACCACCAGCTCAGCAGCTGCCACGCTTATTGCTACCCCTTGCACACCTAGAAGTAAGACGAACGCAGGAAGTAGCAATAGTGCTGTTACTGCTCCTGTAACTACACTTATTGCCAATTCTTTTGTTTTGTGTAGCGCATTTAGAGCAGCGAAACCAATGAACTGGGTTGCGGTCATTGCACCTACAGCAATGCCTAAAGGCAATGACAGATCAAAAGGTATAGAGATTTCATCCCTCGAAAGAATTAGGCCAGCCCAATTGCTAAGAAGTGTATAGATCACTCCTGTAAAAAGTCCAAAAAGCAGAGCAAATCTAGTAACCACCCTGACATTTTTTAATAGTGTTTGTTGATCCTTATCTGGTACCCAGCCTTGAGCAACCTGAATAATTGGACGAAGCACAACCAGCCCAAGTTTTATAATTCTGTCAGCTAGAGCATAGACAGTAGTTGCTGCAGGCAAGAATATTTGAACGATAATTAGGGGCATATTTACGTAAACTGCTGCGGTACTAGTTATTACTATTTGCGAGCTTTGGCCTTGTAAGTTTTTTATTGCTTGAATCGGTGACAGGCTGAATTTCCAGCCTTTATGCCTACCTAAGACACTAATAGAGCCTAAAGCTGCTGCTAAAAGCGAACCAGCCAGTTGGGAAATGGCGAAATCAACAATTTCACCAGTCCAACGTAAAAGAATTAGCCCTACTACAACAGCACCTGCTCTTGGAAGGGTATCCAGATATAGGAGTCTGCTTGGGGATGATTCACCGACGAAGAACCAGCCAGCTGTCATTGCTCCAACGACACCTGATACGGCTATTATGACGGATGCTATTACAAATTCAGAAACTAATGCCGTGGTAATAATTGCTGCAATTACACTCAAGATTGCGGTTAACCAAAATCTGCTTAGCAGTGATTGGTAATAATAATCGCCCTTTTCGTTTTCATTTATTACTGCAATATCTGTGGGACCAGTTATACCCCATCCATACATTGCAAAAGTAGAGATTAGTGCACCAACTGCTTGAGCTACAGCAATGGCTGTCCATGCCTCTACTCCCGCATAGGTTATTACGAAAGGAATGATTAGAACACCGACAAGACCAGATATTATTGTCGATAATCCAAATCCACCGATTTTTCTTATAACTTTCGTAAGTATAGACATAAGTTTCTACTTGAGTTCTGCTTCTTTGAGTCGAAGGCTATCTTTGGTGTCTTTCCACTTTCTTAGCTTCTTTTCAATTGGCTTTTCAATAACTCTATGTAAAGCCCAAGCGACAAAAACAGTAAAAATTAAAATAGGGATTGCTATAAAAGCATTTGACCATTTAGCTTCTTGATGCCCGAAGATGTTCAATAAGGTGTAGAGAATTGTTGCATGAATTAGATAGAAAGCAAAAGACCATTCTCCAAGTTTTACCTGCAAAGTAGTTCTGAAAATTGTTTTTAGCTCCAGAATGTCGGCTCTTGCTAAGGAGATGATAATGAGCAAGAAACAAAATATAACTAATTCAGAATTAAAAAAGTTTATGAGTGACCCTATCTGAGGCGAAATATCGCTGATCTGCATTTGTAGCCCAAGAAGTAGAAACACTGTTAAAACTGCTATCAAAGAAACTGTCACTGGAATTTTCGGCAACCAACCTTGGCGCATCGCCCAAGCCGCAAAAGCTCCTAATAGGAATTCACCAATCCGTAAGATTGGCCAAGGTAGGGAGTTTTGACCAAAATCAGTATTAGTTGCAAATTGCAGGAATCTATAAAACACAATTGCAAATAGAGTAAGACCTAAAAACACTAGAGTTTTTCTCTTGTTTAAAAATTTTAGTAATTTACCGATCCATGGGAGGAGTGCATAAAAAAATACTTCAACACTGAGAGTCCATGCTGCAGGATTACCGGAAAAGAGAACAACAGGGTCTCTACTCCATGCTTGGAGAAGGAGTAGAGATAGCAGCAGAATTCCTAGTTGGAAAGGTTTAACCCAAGTTTGTGTTTCATCAAGAGTGCTAAAACTATAAAAAACAGGAATTGCAATTAAAAGAGTTACAACATGGAGTGGAAATATCTTGGCAAATCTGCGCAAATATTGAGTTGATATAGGTGTTTTATTATTGAATGTCCAAGTGAGCACAAAGCCAGAAAGAATGAAGAAAAAGGCTACTCCATGAAAACCATATTTTGTGAATCTCGATATGAAGGCGGGCAGAGGCGCGAATACATCCAAGTGATAAAGAAACACTAAAAATGCTGCCCACCATCTAAGACCAGTTAGAGAATTCAGTCGTTGAGCCTTAGAGACCGCAGCTTCAAAGTAAGGTATATTGTTTGTTTCTTTCAACTTAGTAATGATTCTAGATTATTGCGTTAGTAGAGTGTAAATATGGCATTTTCAGAAGCAGAACTACGTCCGCTACCAAAAATATCCCTTCATGATCACCTTGATGGTGGTTTGAAACCTAGCACTATTATCGAGCTGGCTGACGAGATCGGCTATGAGCTTCCTGCAAATACTCCAGAAAGTCTTGGCAACTGGTTTTTTGAGAGCTGCCAGTCTGGAAATCTTGTTGACTATTTAAAGACTTTTGATGTCACTCTCGCAGTTATGCAGACCAAAAAGGGTTTGAAGCAGGTTGCTAAAGACTTCGTTTACAACCTAGCTGCGGATGGTGTGATCTGGGGCGAGGTTCGCTGGGCTCCGGAGCAGCATCAACAGCAGGGCCTTGAACTCGACCAAATTGTCGAAGCGGTGCAATCAGGTATCGATGAAGCCATCGATGAACTCGAGGGCAAGGGTGTAACTATTGGGGTTGGGCAGCTGGTAAGTGCTATGCGTCAAAACAACAACGCTTACGAAATGGCTGAACTGGCACTACGTCACCGAGATCGTGGTGTTGTAGGTTTCGATATTGCCGGCCCTGAAGCGGGTTTTCTGCCAAAACTTCACCGCCACGCATTCACACTGCTTGCAAAAGAACACTTCCCAGTGACAGTGCATGCTGGTGAGGCAGACGGAATCAAATCCATCAACTCAGCCCTTTTGCACGGTCGAGCACTTCGCCTCGGTCACGGCGTGCGGATTATGGAAGATATTAAGGTGGAGAAAGGCGCGGATGTCCTCTCCGCAGAACTCGGGCGCACAGCTGCCTGGGTGCGCGATCGGGGAATCACTCTGGAATGCTCACCAACATCCAATATTCAGACCGGCGCATTCAGCCAGTGGGGTAGCACTATGGCAGAGCACCCAATCAACCTGCTATATGACTTAGGTTTCAACGTCACTATCAACACAGACAACCGACTGATGAGCAATACCACTCTGTCTAGGGAAATGGCGCTACTTTCGGAAGCATTTGATTACGACCTTGAAGATTTTGCTAATTTCCAGCTAAATGCGGCCAGTAGCGCGTTTGTTTCGCTAGATGTGAGAGAAGAACTCATCTCCACAATTACAGACGCTTATTTCGGCGTTTAGAACTTCTAAGCGCAATTTACTGTTCAGCTAGAACTTGCTGAGCGCATCCGCGAGGGCTGAGTGTACCTGCCCAACGAGCGCTTCAGCTTCGGCAAGTCTCTCCGCGCCGGTTCCGCGCTCACTCCAGGTGTCGATGTATGCCTTCAGTTTTGGTTCGGTACCGCTTGGGCGAATAATCACTCTGGCGTTTTCCCCTAGCCAAATTCGGAGCATATTGGTGAACGGGAAGCCGGCAACTCCTTTTTGGAAGTCATCGATTTTGGTGACCGCAAGGCCAGCAATTTCTGTCGGCGGTGTCTCACGGAAACTCTCCAAAATCAGGCCAATCTTGGAAAGATCACTAACCCTGATAGACACCTGCCCTGAAGCATAACCGCCAATTTGAGCGGCAATAAGCTCCAACTGCTGCTGGATGCTCACACCGCGCTTTTTCAAGGCAGCTGCGATACTTAGGAACTCGATAGCGGCAGAAATACCGTCTTTGTCTTTCACCTTGTCTGGATCGACTAGATATCCTAGCGCTTCTTCGTAACCGAAAATAAGTTTCGGAACCTTCGCAATGTATTTGAAACCGGTGAGGGTCTCTGCAAAGTTCAGTTCGAAATTATCGGCAATCATCGCCAGTGCTGGTGAACTAACGAGGGAGCAGGCGAGAGTGACATCTTGGGAATCACCTAGTCGAAGATTCTTGGTGGCAGCATTCCAGCCAAGAATAATACCCACTTCGTTGCCGGTAAGTTGGCGCCAGCCAGTGGTGGTCGGAACGGCGACAGATAACCGATCAGCATCAGGATCATTAGCGATAATCAGATCCGCATCAACCTCTTTAGCAAGCGCAAAGGACAAATCTAGTGCATCCTTTTCTTCAGGGTTAGGGAAGGGTGCGGTGGGGAAGGATGGATCGGGGTCTCGCTGCTCTTGTACCGGAATCGGTTCAGAGAAGCCTGCCTTCGCTACTGTCCGGCGGAAAACATCCCAACCGACACCGTGCATGGCGGTATAGACGAATTTGATCTCTCCGGAAGCTTTAGCGATCTGAGCGGTGCGGGTAATGTAATCCTCAACCACATCATCCTCAGCAATTTCATACGCTCCAAGGGGATGCTCGGAAAAAGTCACAGAATCAGCAACCGTGATTATTTCAGCGGCAATTTCTGCGTCGATTGGTGGAACAATCTGGCCACCCATGCCTTCTTTGCCGAGGTAAACCTTGTAGCCGTTGTCGTTGGCTGGGTTGTGGCTGGCGGTAACCATGATTCCGGCATGGGTGTCGAAATAGTTGATGGCGTGGGCCAGCACAGGTGTGGGGTATTTATGGTTTAGCAAAATGGCATGGAAGCCGTAGCCAGCGAAAATTTCAGCGGAATCGGTAGCGAACTGTTTCGAGTTTTTACGCCCGTCATAGCCGATAACTACCGAGGGAACTTCGTGGCTGGTTACTTGAGTCTTCAACCATCTGGCAATACCTGCTGCTGCCTGAGCAACAAGCACGCGATTCATCCGGTTTGTCCCAGCGCCGAGTTCACCACGAAGCCCGGCGGTGCCGAACTCTAGCCTTGTTTCAAAACGGTTTTTCAGGTCTTCCAACGCTGCATCATTGCCTGACTTGGCAGCATCAATTATTTTCGCAAGCTCTGCCCTAGTTTCTTCGTCTGGATCCTGGGCTAGCCATTTTTCAGCAGTTTCTATCCAATTGGTCATGCTTTTTCCTTAAAAATTCTGTTCGCTAAGGTTAGCGCAGATTACTTTATTGGTTAGAGTTTCGCAGCGATACGGGCAAGAAGCCTCGAAATTACTGGCTCAGCATCCTTACCTGCCTGAAGAACTTCCTCGTGACTGAGCGGGCTGGGGCTGATACCTGCTGCCAGGTTGGTAATTAGTGAAAAACCAAGCACTTCCATGCCTGCTTGTCGAGCAGCTATTGCTTCAAGCGATGTAGACATCCCGACAATATGTCCACCGACAGCCTTAGCCATTTGAACCTCTGCTGGTGTCTCGTAGTGTGGGCCGCGGAACTGCACATACACACCCTCATCAAGTGATGGGTCAACTTCGTGAGCGATATCACGAAGTCGCTTTGAGTAAAGATCGGTCAGGTCGATAAAGGTTGCGCCCTCTAGCGGGCTTGAAGCGGTCAGGTTGATGTGGTCATTAATAAGCACAGGAGTACCCGGCTTCCAGTGGTCTTTGATTCCTCCGGCACCGTTGGTTAGCACCATGATCTTTGCGCCAGTTGCTGCTGCGGTGCGCACTGAATGCACCACTCTGCGCACCCCGTGGTCTTCGTAGAAGTGGGTGCGGGCACCGATTACTAGAGCGTGTTTACCGTTTGGTAGGCGAACGGATGTCAGTTTTCCACCGTGTCCAACAACTGCTGGTTTGCTGAAACCGATTACCTGCTCTGCGTCGATTTCGGATACTTTTTCACCCATAAGTTCGGCTGCTTTTGCCCAGCCAGAACCGAGGGTCAGTCCAATATCGTGGTGAGGGATTCCGCTAAGTTTCGCTATTTGATCTGCAGCTTCGCGAGCAATCTCGAAAGGGTTTGAATTTGGGTCGTTTAAAGGGTTATTTTTCCCGGTCATAGTCCAATTCTAGTTGGCTAGACTTGGAAGCGCGGCTTATTGAGAAGAGAGTGAAGAGCATGCCACAACAGTTTGAAAGCAACCAGCGGGTAGTCATTTTAGGAGGCGGTCCGGGTGGTTATTCAGCAGCACTGGCTGGGGCTCAACTCGGTGCCGAAGTTACCCTAATAGAACGTGATGGAATTGGTGGTTCTGCAGTCCTTACAGACGTGGTTCCATCCAAAACACTAATCGCTACAGCCGAGGCTGCGAACTCAATTCTCGGTGCTAATGATCTGGGTGTTGAAGTTTTCGATAAAAGCCAGGGCGAAGATTTAGCAGTAATCGATCCTGCGATTGCCGTTGACCTTGGCAGGGTGAATAAGCGCACGCTGAAGCTTGCCGCGCAGCAGTCTGAAGACATCCGCAGCATTGTTGCCGCTGCAGGAGTAAATATTGTCACCGGACAGGGCAGGCTCGACGGTGAAGACACTGTCGTTGTAGATGATGCTAAAGGCAAAGAAATTACTCGATTTGATGCTGACACCGTTGTTGTTTCGGTCGGGGCCAGCCCGCGCACAATGCCGAGCGCAATGCCAGACGGTGAGCGCATCCTCACCTGGACTCAGCTTTACAGCCTAGAGAAAGTTCCGGAGCACCTAATCGTTGTTGGTAGTGGTGTGACCGGTGCCGAATTCGCCAGTGCATACCGTGCGCTCGGCTCCCAAGTGACTCTGGTTTCTAGCCGAGAGATGGTTCTTCCGGGGGAAGATAAGGATGCCGCCGAAGTTATCGAGAATGTCTTTGTAAAAAACGGCATGAACCTTATGAAGCGCGCCCGAGCCAAATCTGTGGTGCGTGAGGGCGATCAAGTGATTGTCACGACCGAGGATGGTCGCACGGTTATTGGTAGTCACGCACTTATGGCGGTTGGTTCTATTCCGAACACTCAGGGGTTGGGACTTGCAGAAGCCGGTGTGCAGATGACTGAATCCGGGCATATCCGCGTAAACAGGGTGGCCAGAACATCCGTGCCATCAATCTACGCAGCAGGTGACTGCACCAACTTTATGCCACTAGCCTCAGTTGCGCAGATGCAGGGACGCACCGCTATATTCCACGCGCTAGGAGATAGCGTGACACCTATGGATTCACGCTTTGTGACATCCAATATTTTCACGCAGCCGGAGATCGCTACTGTTGGTTGGACCCAGGAAGATATTGAAAACAATGTGGTGCAGGGTGAAGTTATTAAGCTTCCGCTTTCGGCAAACCCACGTGCAAAAATGCTCGGTATCAAGGACGGTTTTGTGAAACTGTTTGCTCGCACAGGGAGTGGCACAGTGCTTGGTGGCGTGATTGTTTCACCTAAAGCCAGCGAACTGATTTTCCCGCTTGCGCTCGCCTTTGAGCACAGACTAACTGTTGATCAGGTTGCTAGGGCTTTTGCGGTTTACCCATCGCTCACTGGAAGCATTCTTGATGCTGCCCAGTCGATGCATATTGTGCGTGGCTAGACACACAATATGATTTCCCGCTGAGAGCTGGGAAATTGCTTTCGGCTAGTCCTTGTAAGTAACAAGTACGTGACCGGCTTTGACAGTGTCGCCGATGTTTGCGCCGACGATTTCGATTTCACCGTCACGTCCGGAATACACTGGCTGCTCCATCTTCATGGCTTCAAGCACAAGCACTAGATCGCCGGTTAGGACTTTATCGCCAGGTTTTACAGCAAGTTTTACAACTGTTGCCTGCATCGGCGCCACGATTGCTCTACCAGTTTCGGCAATAACTGATCCCTGAGTTTTGCGCTTAGGAGCTTTAATCAGTCCATCGTTCGGCGGAAGCAACCTGTTCGGAATAGAAACCTCAAAACGCTTACCGTCAACCTCTACGGTCACTGTGCGGCGCTTAGCTTCTTCCAGAGTTTCCGCTTCACCGCTCCAGGGTTCAATATCGTTCACAAACTCGCTTTCAATCCAGTTCGTGTATACCTTGAAACCGTCCTCAGCGGTAAACGCTGGGTCGTTCACAATCTTGCGGTGGAAAGGAAGTACTGTAGGGATACCGGAAATCTCGAACTCGAAGAGTGCTCGGCGGGATCTTTCCAAAGCCTGTTCACGGGTAGCTCCGAAAACGATTAGTTTTCCGAGCATTGAATCGAATGCTCCTGAAACCACATCACCTGCGATCACTCCGGAATCGATACGGATGCCAGGGCCGCCAGACCTGCGGTAGGTTGCGATTTGTCCTGGTTGAGGTAGGAAGTTACGACCCGGGTCTTCACCGTTTAAACGGAACTCGAAAGCGTGTCCACGAATTTCTGGGTCGTCATAGTCGAGTACCCCGCCTTCTGCGAGCCTGAACTGTTCCCGAACTAGGTCAATATCGGTGACTTCTTCAGACACCGGGTGCTCTACCTGAATGCGGGTGTTTACTTCTAGGAAGGAGATAGTGCCGTCGAGTCCAACAAGGAACTCGCAGGTGCCGGCACCCACATAGCCGACTTCTTTCAGAATTGCTTTGGAAGCATCGTAAAGAATCTTGTTCTGCTCTTCGGTGAGGAAAGGAGCTGGAGCCTCTTCAACGAGTTTCTGGTGACGACGCTGTAGTGAGCAGTCACGGGTGGATACCACCACAACCTTGCCGTTCTTGTCGGCTAGACACTGGGTTTCAACGTGGCGTGGTTTTTCGAGATACTTTTCTACGAAACATTCACCGCGTCCGAATGCCGCAACGGCTTCACGAGTCGCTGATTCAAAAAGTTCAGGAATCTCTTCAAGAGTCTTTGCTACTTTAAGGCCTCGACCGCCACCACCGAATGCAGCCTTGATAGCGATTGGAAGTCCCACCTCTTTTGCGAAGGCGATTACTTCATCCGCGGTCTCTACCGGATCTGAGGTGCCGGGTGCGAGAGGTGCACCGACTTTCTCAGCAACGTGCCTAGCGGATACCTTATCGCCGAGTGCTTCAATGCTCTCAGGGGATGGGCCAATCCAAGTGAGTCCGGCAGCGATTACAGCGCGTGCGAAGTCAGGGTTCTCGGCGAGGAATCCGTAACCTGGGTGCACCGCATCTGCTTTGCTGCGCTTCGCGATAGCCATAAGCTTTGGGATCGAAAGGTAGGTGTCTGCGCTGGTTGAGCCGTAAAGCGAGTATGCTTCATCGGATCTGCGCACATGGAGTTTGTCTCTGTCCTGATCCGCATATACCGCTACCGAAGTGATTCCGCCCTCTCTGGCAGCCCTTGCAATTCTTACTGCAATCTCTCCACGGTTTGCTATCAGCACCTTTGTAATTCGAGGCATGCTACTAACCTAAGCCCGCAAAAGGGGTTCCTAGTGGATAAACCACACAATTTAGCGGTTTTATTTTTGTTGGAGATTCCATAAACTCTGCCATTCAATCCCGAGTTCTCGCACTAGAACTCTCAGCTGCGGGATGCTCATCCCCACCACTGTGCTCGGGTCACCGCTGATTTCTTTGACGAATGCTGAACCGAGACTGTCGATTGTGAATGCGCCAGCCACCTTCAGCGGTTCACCGGTGACGATGTAGGCATCGATTTCTGTGTCGGTAATATCGCCCACGAAAGTAACTTCGGCGCTGGTTCCTGTCGTGATTTGTTTCACGATTTTTCCATCCTGCACAAGAATGGCGCAGATGCCGGAATGTAGGGTGCCGGTTTTCCCAATCTGATTAAGCCAGCGCTCTTTTGCTCTTTCGGGTGTGTGCGGTTTTCCTAAAAGTTTGCCTTCAAGTTCAAACATTGAATCCGAACCCACAAAAATGCCAGTTGCTTTAGGGAGCTGCTTTACGGCACTTTCCGCTTTAGCGGTGGCGAGGTATTGAGTAGTCTCTGGTCCTGTTAAAGACCTACCTATTTTTCGCTCTTTTTCTGTTATTTCTGAGTCTTCATCAGTGGTGGGGGAAACCAGGTAGGGCTCAATTCCAGCCGCTCTCAAGAGCATTAGTCTGGCCGGGGAAGTGGATGCGAGGTAGATTCTCATAGTTGTATCTCAATCTACCTGCTAGCATCCGGCTATCAAACGTGATAAGTAGAATTAGCGAATGGAGTATCTTGTTCGCCCTGCTGTGCCTGACGATGCTGAGGGCGTCACAAACGTGCACCTCCAAGCCTGGCGAGAGGCTTATTCAAGAGTTATGCCAGACAGTGTTTTTGACGCACGTGAGGCAAGGCGGGCTGAGAGCATCCAGAGATGGCGGAGATTTATTGAGAAACTGCCCCCAAACGAGGATAAGAGAATTTTCGTAGCCGAAAGCGGTGATCGAATTTTTGGTTGGGTCACCGCTGGGGTAGGGCAAGAAGATAATGAACCATACCCGAATGAGCTTGAGGGCATTTATATGCTTGCAGAAGCTCATGGCACTGGTGCTGCTAAGGAACTACTTGAGGCGGCAGTAGGTACTGATAATGGAGCTTTTCTATGGGTTTTGAAAGAAAATCCAAGAGCCAATTCTTTCTACCGCAAAATGGGATTCCTACCAGACGGTGCGGAAAAGGAGTTTCTGGTAGGAGCCACCAGTCTTACTGAGATCCGTTTAGTGAGAAACCCTAATTCTGGGGGAGTAGAGGATGAGTAACCCGGTTAGCTCGGGAGGGTCTTCCAGACCGATTAGCGCGGTTGCGGTAGGCAGTGTCATTGAGTTAGACATCGCTCAGCCAGCTCATCAGGGAGTCTCGATTGCGCACTATAGCGGGCGAGTAGTTTTCGTTACCGGCGCTATAGAGGGTGAACGTGTGCTTGCTGAAATCACTGAAGCAAAGTCGAAGTTTTTGAAAGCGACCACTCTAGAAGTTTGGAAAGCTTCTGAGAACAGGCAGGAGCATCCCTGGCCGGAAGCTTCGGTTGATCGGAAACCGAGTGAGCGTGTTGGAGCGGCAGATTTCGGACACATGCAAATCGACTACCAACGCCTGGTGAAGCAGCGTGTTCTGCAGGATGCTCTCTACCGGCACGCAAAAATCGCTCGCACAGTCGAGGTTCGGTCGGTTCCGGGTGGGGATCTTAACTGGAGGTTGAAGGAACGGGTTATTGCAGGTGCAGACGGTCGCTTTGGAGTTCGTGCCGGTAGTTCACACGCTGTTGTGAAGGTGGAATCTCTACCGCTTGCAGTTCCTGAGGTTGCTGAAGCATTCGAGAACTTAGGCAAAGCGCATCCTGGTACCGAGATGACTATTGTTCGTGCCGGAGATGGAAGCACAGTGGTGATTGAGAGCAACTCCCGCGATCAAGTGCCAATAATCAGTTATCAGGTGGGTGATCGCACTTTTGAAGTTTCTGCACTCGGTTTCTGGCAGTCGCATCACGCTGCTGCGGCGCTGCTTTCTGCGCAGGTTGTGGAGCTATTGGGGGATGCCCGAAAAGACCCGCAGGCGCCAAACCACGACCTCTACGGTGGTGTGGGCCTATTTGCGGTGGCGCTCGCAGATTCACTCGGCGCTGATGCGCGAATCACCACAGTCGAGTCCAACAAGCAGGCAACAGAATTTGCTTCGAAGAATCTCGCAGAGTTTCCAAACGCGGATGCCCGCACTGCCCGTGTAGAAAAATACCTGCAATCCCTGGTGAAAAGTGGCGGGAATTGGGAGGGCGCAACGGTAGTGCTTGACCCACCCCGTACTGGCGCAGGCAAGGATGTTGTGGCGGCACTTCATGCCCTTGGTCCAGAGAATATCGTTTATATCGCTTGCGATCCTGTTGCGCTTGCCCGTGATCTGGGGCTTTTTGCGGAAGCCGGTTGGGAAGCTACAGAGATTCGCGCATTTGATCTTTTCCCGAACACGCATCATTTTGAGTGTGTGGCTCTATTATCAAAGTGTGTTACACTGTAACACAGGAGGATGAAATGAGTACTACAACTATTACGTTGCGACTAGCAGATGCAGAAAAACAGTTGCTCGCAGACTATGCACAAACATTTGGCATGAGTATCTCTGAATTTGTGCGCAGCAGTGCCCTCGCCCGTGTTGAAGATGAACTTGATTTAGTAGCCTGGGATGAAGCAAAGCGAGAGTTTGACAAAAATCCTAAGACTCTCACCGCTGAAGAAGTTGCATCAAAGTATCTATAAATGTGGCGGCTTCTCTACTCCCAAAGGGCTGATAAGCAACTAAGCAAACTTGACCCGGGCGTGCGTCGGGTCATCGTTGCTTGGCTTAACAAGAATATTGATGGTTGCGAAAATCCGCGTGTAAGTGGCAAGGGCCTCACCTCTGCACTTTCAGGTAAATGGCGCTACCGTGTTGGAGATTATCGCGTACTCTGTGAGATTCGAGATTCAGAACTTGTCGTGCTTGCTATTGAGATTGGACATCGTCGTGATATCTACAAATAAGCCAACTATCCGCGAATCATTTTGAGTGGGGGAGGCATAGGCAGTGAAGCTTGATTTCAAGAAAACTCAGAAAGATTTATATCTGCCCCCAATTACTCCAGTGGTAATTGATGTTCCTACCATGAGTTTTATTACTGTTAGCGGTCAGGGCGATCCAAACACTAGCGATGAATACGCTACTGCCTTGCAGTTACTTTATGGGCTTTCCTACACAATCAAAATGTCGCACAAGGAAGTGCTCGAGTATGTAGTCCCACCCCTTGAGGGGTTTTGGAGTGTCGATGATGATTCATATCGAGGTGGCGAAGCGATTCCAGACAAGAGTAAATTTTTCTGGAAAATGATGCTCCGACAACCAGAGTTTGTGACTCCGGCAATTTTTGAAGTAGCAAAAGAATCACTGGAGAGGAAGAAACCGGGTATTGATACTTCACGGGCGATGCTGGAAGAAATCACTGAAGGCCTCTGTGCCCAGGTAATGCACATTGGCCCCTATGACGATGAACCTCGCACCACCAGCGCGCTTCATGCATTCATTCTCAAGAGTGGCTACCTGCCTGATTTTGAGGATGGTCGTGAGCATCATGAAATATATATTTCAGACCCAAGAAAAAAGGCTCCGGACAAACTTAAAACCGTTCTCAGACATCCAATCAAGAAAGCTTGAGGTGTAGGTCATATGAAATCAAGCAATGAACGCCTTTACAAGATGGCTTTTTCAAGGGTTTATCCGCTTTATGTTCAGAAGGTTGAGAGAAAAGGTCGAAATCAGGCAGAACTCGACACCGTAATCACTTGGCTAACCGGCTACAGCGAAGAAGATTTGAAAGACCAAATCGCAGCAGAAGTTGATTTAGAGACTTTCTTTAGCGAAGCCCCTCAGCTGAATAAAAACGCTAATCAAATCACCGGGATTATTTGTGGTGTCCGCGTTGAAAATATTGAAGAACCGCTAATGCAACAAATTCGCTGGATGGACAAACTGGTTGATGAAATCGCTAAAGGAAAGCAGATGGAGAAAATTTTGCGCCACTAGCCGTCGGTTAGTTCTTGCAAGGCTTTTGCAACCACGGTAATTGCAGCCGCTGATTCCTCCGAGGTGGGCTCTCCATGAATAACTTTGAGCTCAGCAGCAATCTCTTCTGTGTGCTTATTGACCTCTGACTCAGTTTTTTCTTTGAGCTTCAGTTTTGCTTTCTTTGCCATCACATAGTACTTCCGTGCGCTTTTAGAGCTTAGAGCTTAGAGCTTAGAGCGGAATGTTTCCGTGCTTGCGATCGATTGTGGAGTCATCCTTCTTTGATGCGAGCGCCCGGAATGCTTTTGTAACCGAGACTCGTGTTGCAGAAGGTTCAATTACTCCGTCGAGTTCGCCGCGCTCTGCCGCTAGGAACGGTGAGGCAACGTTGTAGAGGTATTCACTGGCGAGCTGTTGTCTAACCGCGTTCACATCCTTACCCTCTGCCTCTGCCTGTTTGATTTCTTCACGATAGACAATGTTCACAGCGCCCTGTCCTCCCATAACCGCAATTTCTGCTGTTGGCCAGGCAAGGTTGATGTCTGCACCCAGCTGCTTAGATCCCATAACAATGTATGCGCCGCCGTAGGCTTTACGGGTAATCACTGTCACCATCGGCACCGTTGCTTCAGCGTACGCATAAATCAGTTTCGCTCCACGACGAATCACACCTGTCCATTCCTGATCGGTTCCGGGAAGGTATCCGGGGACATCCACGAGTGTCAGAATCGGGATGTTGAAGGAGTCACAGAAACGCACAAACCTAGCCGCTTTTTCGCCGGCATCAATGTTGAGTGTTCCAGCCATCTCTTTCGGCTGGTTAGCAATCACGCCAACACTCTTTCCATCAATCCGGCAAAAACCGACAACAATGTTTGGGGCAAAGAGCGGTTGTGTTTCTAAGAAGTCACCATCGTCGGCAATGGATTTGATGATTTCAATCACGTCGTATGGCTGGTTGGGAGAGTCGGGCATAATCGTGTTTAGTCTGCGGTCCTGGTCGGTTACTTCCAAAACAGCAGGGGAAGCGAACCTCGGGCCCTTGACTGAACTTGACTGCGGCAGGTAGCTAAGCAGTGTGCGAGTGTAGTCGAAAGCATCGTTCTCATCGCTCGCTAAGTAGTGGGCGACACCACTGCGACGGTTGTGTGTGAGGCCACCACCGAGCTCTTCCATGCCAACTTCTTCACCGGTCACTGTCTTGATTACGTCAGGACCGGTAACGAACATCTGGCTGGTTTTGTCGACCATTACTACGAAGTCAGTTAGGGCAGGTCCATAAACAGCTCCACCGGCAGCTGGACCAACGATTACCGAAATCTGTGGGATAACGCCGGAGCTCTTGGTGTTTAGGCGGAAGATTTCCCCGTACTTACCAAGGGCAACAACGCCCTCCTGGATACGTGCCCCACCCGAGTCAAGAATACCGATGAGCGGCACTCTAGTCTTTAGCGCATGCTCCATGATCTTCACGATCTTTTCACCGGCAACTTCACCGAGTGAGCCACCAAAGGTGGAGAAGTCTTGTGAGAATACCGCGACGGGGCGGTCATGGATGAGCCCGATACCGGTGACGACTGAGTCTCCGTAGGGGCGGAAGTTCTCCATGCCGAAACCGATGGTCCGGTGGCGAACAAATTCATCGAACTCGATGAAAGTCCCTGGATCAAGTAGTAAATTGATGCGCTCGCGGGCTGAAAGTTTGCCCTTCGCATGCTGTTTTTCTTCGGCTTTTCTGCTGCTTGCAACAACTGCCTTGTGCCACTTCTCCCGGAAATCTGCGATGCGTCCGGCGGTGGTTAACGGGTTTAGTTCATTTTCGACATTTTCAGCCACGATTTAGAGCATAGTTGCAATAACCCCTGATTGTCCCTTGAAGGTAATGTACAAACAAAAAAGATTTACTTTGTAAAAGCAAAATTTAGTTAGTGTTAATTCTGTGAATGAGATCGATTCTGAAACCCCGATAACCTGGGTCGATGCTGTGCGCTCCACAAATTCTTTGATGCTAGAAGATCCGAAAGTGTCTCGTTTCTCTACATTCTCAGTTGTCGCAACGATGAACCAGACGGCTGGTAGAGGAAGGCACGGTCGTAATTGGATTGCCCCAGCAGGCGGATCCCTAGCGATGTCAATAATGTTGCGACCAAAAGTTTCGCCAGACAAAATGTCTCTACTCCCACTGATTGCGGGCACAGTCGTTCGCAGAGTGTTGCAGGAAGAATTTGGTGGGGCTGAAGAATTGCAGGATTTTATTCTGAAATGGCCTAACGATGTTCAGGCAGTCAGTGCTGAGGGCGAAATTAAAAAGATTTGCGGAATCCTCTGCGAGTTGAAGCTAGAAGCCGAGGTTGTGGTTTGCGGTATTGGGATCAACACCGCGATGTATGAATCGGACCTTCCCGTGCCTACTGCGACATCCTTAACTCTTTTGGGTTTGGATGAATCTAAGGAGAGGGTTCAGCGCATTGTCGAAAAGATTCAGGCAGGAATGATGGTTGCCGTGAGCAATCTCGAAGACGGTGTTTTGCAGGCATCCGATCTTGTGCAGGAGATTTCGACTATCGGTAAAGAAGTTTCTGCAGAACTTCCTAGTGGTGAATTTGTTCGTGGAAAAGCGGCAGGGCTTAGCGATATTGGTGAATTAATTATCAATACTTCCAACGGACCGCGCGCCATATCCGCCGCAGAGGTCACTCATTTGCGATAGTTAATATCATGAGCATCGATGGGAAGTGGACACCAGAGTCGACAGTAGTGCGACTACGTCCAAAAGCGACTTTGCTTTTTTTCCCTGCAATTATTTTTATTGCCGTGTGTGGGGCAGTGGGTTGGTTTATTTTCCAGCTTCCTGAATCTTGGGAACAACTCCTGCTAGTAAGCGCAGCGCTCTTAATAATCTTGCTCTTCTCTGTATTTCCGCTTCTTCGCTGGTTAGCAAATCAGATTGTGATTACGAATCGGAAGACTCTTTCACAACGAGGAGTGCTTTCAAGGCATATTCGCGAAGTCAAACATGTCGAAGTGTCTTCGGTGCAGCGCTTTCAGTCATTCTGGCAACGGATGAACAACTCGGCTAATTTCCTTATTGAGACAGTTAACGGCACCTCACTTTTACTAAAGAATGTTCCAGGACCTGACCTTTTTCAGGCAGCACTAGATGAGCAGCAAGCCAAGGCAAAGCGCAGTGCGCTAATGCATTCGGTTTAGTTCGGCAGTGAAAGTTTTATTAGGTCAGTTTCGATAAGTTAGGGATAGATTTTGAAAATTGGTGTTATTGGTGGCGGTCAGCTGGCAAGGATGATGATACCCGCATCCATCAATTTAGGAATCGAACTACAAGTGCTTGCAGAAGCAGAGAACAGCAGTGCACACTTAGCCGCTACCAGTGTTGGTGACTATCGCGATATGGGCACAGTTCTCGCTTTTGCAGAGAATCTGGATGTAATTACTTTCGATCATGAGCATGTACCGCAGGAGATTCTCGAAGCTCTAACTGCACGAGGAAAATCTGTACAACCTCCAGCATCAGCACTGGCGCTTGCACAAGACAAGCTCTGGATGCGCGAAAGTCTAAGCAAGATTGGCGCCCCGCTCCCAAAGTGGGCTCGTGTCAGCGATGTTGCCGAATTAGATTCTTTTATTCAAGCAGTCGGTGGGAAGGCAATCGTAAAAACCCCTATTGGAGGCTATGACGGCAAAGGGGTCAGAGTTGTTGGTTCTGCTAGTGACGCAAGCGATTGGCTCTCTTCTAGCGGTAGCACCGGGCTACTAGCGGAAGAACTAGTGCCTTTTGACCGTGAAGTATCACAACTACTTGCCCGTTCGACTACGGGCGAAATCAAGTTTTGGCCACTCGTAGAGACAGTGCAACGCGAGGGGATATGCACACTTGTTAGGGCGAGCCAGCAGGGACTCTTCTCAGAAGGTGTGCAAAACAGGGCTACTGAGATTGCCCAAGAAATAGCGGAAGGCATTGGGCTTACCGGAGTGCTAGCGGTGGAAATGTTCCAAGTGGGCGAGGAACTTCTTGTAAATGAGTTGGCTATGCGCCCCCATAACTCCGGGCACTGGACAATTGATGGCAGTGTCACCAGTCAATTTGAGCAGCATTTGCGTGCGGTAGCTGGGCTTCCTCTAGGCAGTGCGGAAATGACATCCTCGGCAGTTGTTATGGCGAATATCATCGGCGGAAAATCGGAAGTGTTTTACTCAGGAAACACGGGTGATGTAGAGACTGAAAAGCAGATCCTCGGTGGGGCGCTCGCGAAAGCTCCGGATGCAAAAATTCATATCTACGGTAAGGATGCTCGGAAGGCGCGCAAGGTTGGCCACGTAACGGTTGCAACTGAGAGTCTGCCAGAAAGCGAACGGCGCGCGGTAGCAGTTGCCGTGGCTCTAGGTGCTGAAAATCTAAGCTAGAAGCATGGCTGGGGCGGATGTAGCAATTGTTATGGGTTCAGATTCGGATTGGCCGACTCTATACCCCGCAAAAGAGGTGCTGGATTCTTTCGGAATTTCACACACTGTTGAGGTGGTTTCTGCTCACCGGACTCCGGAGAAAATGATTGACTTCGCGAAGGATGCCCGCGCGAACGGTTACAAAATCATCATTGCGGCAGCAGGAGGGGCAGCACACCTGCCTGGCATGATTGCCTCGGTTACTACCCTCCCTGTCATTGGTGTACCTGTCCCACTTTCGACACTTGACGGTCTTGATTCACTGCTATCAATTGTGCAGATGCCTCCCGGCATTCCTGTGGCCACTGTTTCTATCGCGGGTGCCAAGAATGCGGGTTTGCTTGCTGCGCGCATCCTCGGGGCTAATGATAAAGACTTAGCCGAGAAACTTGACACTTATCAGGCAGATCTAAAAGTTATGGTTGCCGAGAAGAATGAGAAATTGCAGTCTGGAATAGCCGAGGGGCTGATTCCGGGTGACAAGAACTAAAACACTTCCGACAACTGGCGCACAATGACTTTAGAGAGCCCAATTAGGTACACCGGTACATTAGATACTGGTGGCTACACGAAACGTGCGTGGTGGCTAATCGTGCTCGGGTTTTTACTCCCCGGATTACCGCAGTTACTAGCCGGTAGTAAAAAACTCGGAAGGCTCGGAATACTCTCCACACTTTTACTGTGGATTGTTGCCGGAGTAACGATTTATCTCTGGTTTGCGGACAGGAATTTGCTGCTTGGGTTTGCTACCAACACAAACATTTTGTTAGCGATTCAAATCGCGCTTTTTACCTATGCTGTGCTCTGGCTACTACTCTTTCTAAACACTCTCTCACTGCTGAAAATTGCCCGCACCAAACCAGGGCCTTCCAGAATCATGATTGCTTTGGCTGCACTTGTTGCAGTCGCACTTCCTGTTTCCTCTGCCGCTTGGGCTGGCGTCCAAGTAGGTGCAGCTAGGGACCTATTAGATTCAGTCTTTGGAGCTGGAGAAATTCTCGAACCTGTAGACGGGCGTTACAACATCTTGCTTCTCGGTGGGGATGCTGGTGAAGACAGATTCGGTCTTCGACCCGACTCAATATCGATTGCTTCTATTGATGCCGATACCGGCCAGATTTCCCTGATCGGTATCCCCAGGAATATGCAACATATTCCGTTTTCGGAAGGCTCACCGCTCTGGAGTATATTCCCTAAAGGGTATGACTGTGGAGACGAGTGCTTAATCAGCTACCTTTATACCGAAGCGAACGTGAACCATCCGGGACTTTACCCCGAAGCTGAAGCAGCCGGCTCTAACCCCGGTGTGGAAGCCACAATCGACGGAGTAGAAGGTCTAACAGGTGTCCAGATTCAGTATTACGTGCTCATCGATATGCAAGGTTTCGATAATCTAATCGACGCACTCGGCGGAGTCACCATAAACGTGAAAGAACGACTACCAATCGGTGGCAAAAAAGACACCGCTGGAAATATCACGGGCATCACCGGCTGGATTGAAGCAGGTGTGCAAAAAATGGATGGGTACACCGCTCTTTGGTACGCGAGATCAAGGGTCACAACGTCCGACTATGACAGAATGCTCCGGCAGCGAGAACTGCAAGAAACGGTGCTCAAACAGTTCGATGTAGCCACTGTCGTCACTAGATTCCAAAGCGTTGCAGAAGCAGGGAAGAACCTGATAACGACCAATATCCCGGCTGGGATGGTTCCTGTGCTCCTAGAACTTGCCGATGAGGGGAAAATGCAGGAACTGAGCAAACTAGAACTCACCCCACCTACCTACACCACTTACAACCCGAACATTGCCAAAATCAAGAAAGATGTGGCGAAGTTTTTGATTCGCGAAGAACTGACTGGGGAGTAATTGTACGCGCTTATAAGTGGGCTAATCGCAGGATACGCCCTAGCTATACCTCTGGGTGCTGTAGCTGTGCTGTTGATTCGCGAGGGAGTCATTAGAGGTTTTGCCAGAGGGTGGGTAGCTGCTGCTGGTGCAAGCACTGTAGATATTATTTACAGCACACTCGCGATTGCGATTGGTGCAATAGCTGCCCCAGTAATTTCTGCAATTTCTCCGTGGCCGGGGGTAATCGGCGGACTGGTGCTAATTTGCATCGCAGTAATTGGGTTAGTAAGCGGCTTCAAAACAAATGCAGGTTCCACAGAAACAAAAAGCTACAACAAAGGCGCTATTGAGAGTGCCGGAATGTTCCAGCGCTACGCAACTTTTGTTGGGTTAACTGCACTAAATCCCGCCACCTTGCTTTACTTTGCAGCAATAATGGCCGGGCTGACACAAATCATTACAAATGCTTGGGATGCCGTAGCGTTTGTTGTCGGGGTTGGCTCAGCTACTTTTTCTTGGGCTTTGTTATTGGTTGCTGCTGGTGCAGCGCTTAGGATGCGTGCATCTTTGCGTGCACAGCACATAACAGTTTTAATCGGGAACATCATTATCGCCCTACTTGGAATAGCGCTAATAGTCACCTCATTTACAGGCACATTCAACTAACCTAGTTTCATGCAGAGGTTGCACTCCACACCGAAGGAATATTCATGGGGTTCCCCAGACTTCCTGCCAGCAATCTTTGGGACTGCCTACACCGGTAATCCGCAAGCCGAACTATGGTTTGGGGCTCATCCGGCATCCCCGACTGCTTTTGACGATGGCACCCTCCTTTCTGAGCAGCTAAAGATTCCATTTCTGGTGAAGATTTTGAGCGCATCAGAGCCACTCAGTCTGCAGGTTCATCCCAATAAGGATCAAGCAAAGGCAGGTTTCGAGCGAGAGAATAAACTCGGACTCGCTCAAGACGATCCTGAGCGTAACTATCGCGACGATCAAGACAAGCCGGAAATGCTTGTAGCACTCACCGAATTTCATGCTCTTTCAGGACTGCGATCACTTCCTGCGATAATTGCCGAAATAAGCGAAATTCAGGATGCCTCCACTCGACCTCTTCTTGAAAAGCTGGAGGAAGGATACATGGCCGCCTTCTCATGGTTACTTGATGAAGAAAACGATATGTGGGAGTTGGTGGATGCGGTAAGCACCTATCAAAAATCCTCGCACTCTGCGAACGCAAGCGCGGGGAGGATAATTGCGCAGACGCATCCGGGTGATCGGGGAATAGTTATTTCCTATCTACTGAACGCTCTGCAACTATCTCCAGGGGAGGCGATATATCTCCCAGCAGGAAACTTGCACGCATACCTCCACGGTGATGGAGTGGAACTGATGTCGCCGAGCGATAACGTGATTCGCGCAAGATTTACCGAAAAGCATGTCGATGTTGCTGAAATTTTGAAGATTGTAGATTTTGAACCATTATCCGAGCCTAAATTCTCCGCCAACCAGATTTTCCCTAGCGTAAGTGAATATGCGCCAGAAGGCGCTCCTTTCAAACTCTTCCGAATCGCATCAGATACGTTCCGGGATGTGGCTACTGATGCAGATTCCACAACGACAGAGTTCGCTACCAGTGCCGCCTTCGGTGGGACTCCAGATACCAGCATCACGCTTCCGATCACCGGTCAAGCAATTGTCCTAGTATTTTCTGGCGCAACCACACTTGAAGATGCTGAGGGAATAATTGAGGCGAGTAGTCCATCCGCCTGGCTGGTAAAGGGAGATACAGTTAGCATCAATCCTAGTGCGGATGTTTTTATCGCCACCGGAGCATGACCAAAATATTCTTGCGACAGCTTGTAATTCGCAACCAAGCACTTTCGACAATTAGCATTAGAGCATGACTTGGTTAATTACCGGTGGGGCCGGTTATATTGGCGCGCATGTGGCTAGAGATTTTGTAGCGGCAGGGAAAGATGTGCTGGTACTTGATTCACTAGCTAGCGGTAAACGCTCATTCGTAGGTGATTTGCCTTTCGTGCATAAAGACTTGCTTGACAAGAATGCGCTCGCAGATGTTTTTAGTAAGCATCCAATAACCGGAGTTGTGCATTTGGCCGGTTTTAAATACGCGGGCGAGAGTGTGCAAAGGCCTATCCATACATACAGGCAAAACGTTGAGGCGACTATTAACCTGCTTGATGCGATGGCAGAACACGGTGTTAAGAATTTGGTTTTTTCTTCAAGTGCTGCCGTTTTTGGAACACCAAGAACAAACCTGGTTACCGAAGATACACCGACGAGTCCTGAGTCCCCATACGGTGAATCAAAACTAATCGGCGAGTGGCTGATTGCGGCACAGGCAAAAGCAGCGCCTCTCAATCATGTGAGCCTTCGCTACTTCAACGTGGTCGGGTCAAAATATCCTGAAGTTTTTGATACTTCTCCTTATAACCTATTCCCGAAGATTTTCGACATGTTGCTTTCAGGGCAAACCCCAATAATTTTTGGCAGCGACTATGACACGCCCGATGGAACTGCTGTGAGAGATTATGTCGATGTTGGAGATATTTCTGCGGCACATCTGGTTGCCGCCAAGCGTCTGGAAGCGGGGAAGAAGCTTGAAGCGGTTTATAACCTCGGCAGCGGTAGCGGAACATCCGTTGCTGAAATTATGGATGCAATGCGCGAAGTAACCGGTGTCGCTTTCGACCCGGAGATTGGACCCAGACGCGCCGGGGATCCGGATAGAATCGTTGCCTCAGGAGAAAAAGCTGCCAGGGACCTAGACTGGCGAGTCACTAAGACATTGGCAGAGATGGTCAAATCTGCCTGGAATGCTCGGGAAAATTCAAAATAACGGCGTGTTGCACCGAGAATTTGTCATTTTTTGTACAAATTTCTAAATTCAACTTGACGAGAGCGAATTACACGAGTGTAATTAGGAAGTAATAATTCGCAAATCTACGAGTAGGAGCCAAGGGTGAGTCCGAGTCAAGTCCCAGACAACTGGTATGTAGACCCTGTTTTCCTAGGTGTCCCCGGTGTGCGCCCCTCTCGCGAAGTGCCAACAGAGCTTCAATGGCAGAGTGAGGCACTCTGTGCACAGACCGATCCTGAAGCTTTCTTCCCTGAAAAGGGAGGCTCAACTAGAGAAGCCAAAAAGATTTGCGCATCGTGCGAAGTCAAGACCCAGTGCCTTGAATATGCACTCAAGAACGATGAACGTTTTGGAATCTGGGGTGGCCTATCCGAACGTGAACGCCGCAAGCTGAAGAGGCACGCGGGCTAGTATCCTTGGCCGAGAATCACGGCGTTACTGCGGTAATTTACGCAATTGCCGAAACTAACCCTATTCCCACAGTGCAATCTGTGCTGGAACAGTCGGTTCCTGTAGATGACTTGTTGGTCATCGGCAACTTAAGCACTACCGATCAGGATGCCTTAAGCAAACTAGCCAGCAATATTTCCACCAAAAAAATCGATACAGATTTTGTGCGAGCAGTAAATCTTGCAGGTGATGCCATTCGTGAAGATGCTTCCCGTTGGATGTGGGTGTTGGATTCAAACACTCTTGCATCTCCGGATGCTCTGGCGCAGCTATTAGCTAGCGCCAGCAAGTCGCCTTCTATGGCGGTTGTCGCTCCGAAAATCATGGAGCACGGAGCTAGAGGTAATATCCTCAGCTTTGGCGTCAGCATGAATAATCTCGGGAAGACTGTAGAACTGTCTGAAGGTGCAGTAGATCAGGGGCAGTTGGATTCCAGAGCCGAAGCACTCGCAGCCAAAATTCCTGGCACGCTTATAGAAGTAGCGCATTTTCAAGGTCTGAATGGGTTCAACGAAAAACTTGGTGCAGATACTGGCCTGGATTTCGGAATCAGAACCTACCTGTCTGGATACCGTGTAGGGCTATCTCCGGCTGCGAAAGTTTCTAAGACAAAGACCGAACAAACTAATTTTGCGACCCGCAGGGCAGCCCAGTTGAGGCGCAGGTTTGCTTACGCACCACCATGGGCATTGCCTTTCCAATATCTTGCAGTAATTCCACTGATGGTTATTAGGATTCTGGAACTGCTTATTTCTAAAAAACCTGCCCTTATTCCGGGCGAAGTTACCGGAACATTTGCGGCAATGGTAAAACCAGCAATTAGTTATTCTCGTTCTCTAGTTCTCAAAGCCACAAGAGGTGGCACTTGGAATAATGTTGCCTCACTGAGGGTGGCGGCAGAGCACGAGAGAAGTATTCACCCTGATAGCCCAGAAAGAGTCGGTTTTCTGACCGGCGGTGGAATTATGGTGATGCTACTGGCCGCAGCGTTCGGTTTAGTGATGTTCGCTCCAATGATTGGGGGTAGTTGGCTAGACGGTGGTGCGATAGCGAGAATGTCCGACGCGCCAGAAGTGCTGGCCAGACTCGGTACTCCATGGCATCAGTTCGGTATAGACCTGAGCCCGGCGGAGCCATTCCATTATTTACTCGCCGTGCTTAGTATGTTTTGGCTCCCGAATGCCTCAATCGCGGTGCTTTGGGTGATGATTCTCGCCATCCCGGCAGCTGCCTTTGTTGCCTGGTTTGCCGGTCGCACATTCACTGGAGCACAGATTCCACTCGGTGCTTTTGCCCTACTTTGGGCGGTGGCTCCGACATTCTTGACAGCTTTGAATGCAGGGCGATTGGGGGCTGCCGTAAGTCACATCCTGCTTCCGTTATTGCTTGCTCAGCTTTATAAAGCAAACCGATCTTGGACCGCTTCCGGGCTCAGCGCCCTGCTATTATTTTTTGTCTCTGCCGGAACCCCAGCACTCGGCGCGGTACTTTTGGTGGTTTGGTTAGTCGTGCTAATCGTGAGGATTAAATCGTTCGGTTACAACTTCTGGATACCGATCCCAACACTGGTAGCTTTCTTGCCAATATTTTTCGCGCTTTCAGCCAGCGGAGATTTGCGGCTATTGTTGCAAGACACAGGGCGTCCGCTTACATACACGCCAGCCCCAGCATGGCAGATTGGTTTAGGTTTCCCTGAGGCGGATCTTGGTGGGCTTTCCACGATAGCGATTCCAGGAGCAATAACCGTTTTCATCACTATTGCGGTTGCACTGCTGTCTATTCCGCTGCTCTGGGGTGTGATTTTGGGGATGCTGAGAGGTGAAGGAGTGATGCTCTTCTTCGCGCTATCCCTGGCTTTTATTGGTTTTATACTCGCTGTGTTGCTGCCAAGGATTTCTTTCGGTGTTTTCAGTAATGAAGCTATCTCCATCTGGAACGGAAGTATGGTTAGCCTCTACTGGTTTGGGCTGTTGGTCGTATTCCTTATAGGCGTGGAACGATTAGCTTTTGTGCCGGTATTCTCCGTTTTTTCAGGGATAGTTGTTTCAGGTGGACTGCTGTTAGCACCGATTCTCGGTACTTCGCTTATCAAGCCTGATGGCACACAAATACCCGCGGTAGTAGCAGCGGATGCGCTTTCAAACCCTGAAACCCTGACACTTGAACTCTCCACAACCAAAGAAGGTGCTGTCGGTGTCGGTATCTTGCAAGGTGATGGTGCAAGGCTAGATGAGTATTCCGTAACTTTGCAGGCAAACCTCGAACTAACTTCTGTAGATCCACAACTGGTCGCTGACTTGGTTTCCGGTAGTGAGGCTGCGGCGAAGCAACTTTACGATCAAGGTTTCCGCTGGGTGCTACTGCTTACTCCTAAGGAGATACAGACGGATGAGCAAAGCACTCGACACAACGCTACCGCTTCGGCACTAGATTCAAACCCGACTGTTGCACGAATAGGTAATTTAGATCTCGGTAGACTATGGCAGCTAGGTTCTGATGCTGCTCCACTCAGTACCGATGAAGTAACTGCTTCAGGGGAGGCTGACTATTCTTGGGCAATATGGCTCACCATAACACTAGCTATAGCCGCGGTCATTGCTACACCGGTGAGGGGGAGAATTGACTGAATTACCTGAATTCGGCCCGGTGAAAAAAATCGCAGTCCCCAGGGTTCTTATTACTGCGGGGGCATTAACGGTTGCTGGTTTGACTATCGCGGGTGCCGCCATCCTGCCGCTGCCAAGTTATGAGACTAGAGCAATTGTGGCTGAGCGCCAACCTGCTGTAGCTGTAGATACTAAAGTTTGTCCTGGCTCAGCTCTGGAACTGGGTTCTAACCCGACAGGGAATTCTTTACTTTACGTGCCAACGGGTGGGGTTTCAGTAGTGACAGAATCTCAGTCTGCTAGAGAAACACTTGCGGGTAACCGTGAAAGCGGAGCAGGTGCTCCGGTGAAAATCAATGCGGCTGTAGGGGAAATTGTCTATGCATCCCAGTCGCAATCGCCTGAAACTGAAACCGTGAAAGGATTGGCAACCACGCAGTGCAGTATTCCATTGCGGGAGGGCTGGTTCGTTGGAGCTTCTACCAGTTTGGGGCGCTCATCTGTGTTGCTGCTTTCTAATCCCAGTGATGTTATCTCTCAAGTAAAGATAGATATCAAATCGTCGGATGGCCGGAGCCAAGCTGATGAGGTTGTTGTAGATGCAAACTCACAACAAGCAATTTCTCTCGCATCTTGGATTCCTGGTGCTGAATCTTTGGCTCTAAGGTTTGAAACTCAGGGTGGATTGGTTGTTGCTCAGATTCAAACCAGCACTGTGCGCGGTCTTGAAACTGGGGGAGTCGATTATTTGCTGCCGATGTCTGCGCCATCTACAGATATGGTGATCCCGGGTATCAGGGTTGAGAATCTTGAAGACACTCTCGCCATAATTGAGGATGAAAGCTACAGTGACTTGTTTCCAAGACTTGTTCTCTGGAACCCTGGAGCAGAAGCAGTGGATGCTGAAATATATATCATCCCCAGTGATGAGAATGCTTTCGCAAATGAATTTTCACAACAGGTTCCAGCAGGCGCTATTACCGTCGTGGAATTGAACGCTCTTGAAACCGGAAGTTATTCGGTACACCTACTCAGCACCGACTCACTAGTGGCAGTTGCTAGCGTTGGAACTAAGAGCGAAGAAGCAATTGATTACGCCTGGTTTGACGCGGTGACCAGTTTTAGCGGAGAGGATGCCATTCAGGTGTCTACTGCACCTAACGCACTTCTCACCCTGATAAATCCTGGAAAGGCATCAGCAACTTTTTCGATTCCGGAGCTTGAATTCAACACCACCTTGCAGCCACAGGAAGCAATTACATTACCTGTTGAAAGTTCCAAGTTACTTACAATTAATGTCACCGACGGGGTAATTTCTGCCGGAGTAACCCACGCATCCGCTCTCGGTATTTCCAGCTATCCGCTCATTCCAAAGATTGTTGCAGCAAATCAGGTGAGCCTGGTTAGTCTTTACTAACGAATCCTGAAAAGTTCCCAAGGGCTAACATCAAGCAGTTCTGAAAGGGCAAGCAAGAGCGCCATTTCAGCTCGGTGCAGCTGGAAGGGTGCGTCAGATTCAATCTCCTTGGATGCTCGCTCTAGTGGTACCCGAAACAGTGTCACGGAATTAGTGTCAGTATCTACCACCCATTTGGTGGATTGAATTTGTTTGCTATCGGGTGTATCAAACAGAATCACCCGCACTCCATTTAGGAGCTCAGGATTTTCTTGATGAAGCATGGCAAGAAAAGTTTCAACTCTATGATGAAACTGCAAGTGACGATGGCTTGCCGTACCTGATTTTGCTGTGTGAATGGCTGGGTTTCTGCCTCTACCGTGGCGGTTGCGTCTAGTCGGCGCATTCAAGTTGGAACCCATACTTCAATTCTATGAACTAGACACTCGGCGAGGCAGTCCACTACTTCGCTTAGCGCAATTTAGAGTTATTGCATGAGCGGAAGACCCTGCAGTAGAAGCGCCTGTGGAGCACCAGCAGTAGCGACCATCACATATAGTTACCGTGATTCTCTAGTTGTCATGGGACCGCTCGCAACCGAAAGTGCACCTGAAGCTTACGATCTTTGTCAGCGACACGCATCCCTCTTGAAAGTGCCTGGTGGTTGGCAGTTGATGCGCTACCGTGCTGATCTAAATCCAATGCACACTGAAGCTGGGAGCGCGCTCGCAGCCCATTAGTCTGCACTCATGAGAGAATAAACGAGTGAATAAAGTGCTCTCATACAAAGTTGCTGATATAAATCTCGCTGAATCTGGTCGTCACCAAATTCGCTTGGCAGAACACGAAATGCCAGGTCTTATGGCTATTCGTGCAGAGTTTGCGGAATCGCAACCTTTGAAGGGTGCACGTATTGCTGGATCTTTGCATATGACAGTGCAAACAGCAGTACTGATTGAGACTTTAGTAGCTCTAGGTGCTCAGGTTCGCTGGGCTAGTTGCAACATTTTTTCTACACAGGATGAAGCTGCTGCCGCAATTGTTGTTGGCAATGGAACAGTGGATGCTCCAAACGGGGTGCCAGTTTTTGCTTGGAAGGGTGAAACCCTTGAAGAGTACTGGTGGTGCACCGACCAGATTTTTGACTGGAGCGCAGAGGCAGCTGAAGCCGGTGCCGACTGGACCGGCCCGAACATGATTCTTGACGACGGTGGAGATGCCACCCTACTAGTGCACAAGGGTAAAGAGTTCGAGGAAGCAGGTGCAGTTCCTGAGGCTAGCGCAACCGATCCACACGAGTGGAAGGTTATTTTGGATACTCTCCGCGCATCCCTCGGGAAGAGCAAAGATCGTTGGACAAGGATTGCTTCCGACATCAAGGGAGTTACCGAAGAAACCACCACCGGTGTGCACCGTCTTTACGAATTAGCTGCCGCCGGCAAACTGTTATTCCCTGCAATCAACGTGAATGACTCGGTAACCAAGAGCAAGTTCGACAACAAATACGGTATCCGTCACTCACTCCCAGACGGTATCAACCGCGCAACCGACGTTCTTATCGGCGGTAAGGTCGCTTTTGTTTGCGGATACGGGGATGTCGGTAAGGGCTCTGCAGAGGCACTTCGCGGACAGGGCGCTCGCGTGATTGTGAGTGAGGTCGACCCAATCAATGCGCTACAGGCAGCAATGGATGGTTACCAGGTCGCCAAACTAGATGACCATATTGCCGAGATCGATATTCTTATCACCGCAACCGGTAACAAGGATGTTGTGACCCTAGATCACATCCAAAAGTTGAAGCATCAGGCAATTATTGCCAACGTCGGTCACTTCGATAATGAGATTGACATGGCTGGTCTTGAGAGCCTAAAGGGTGCCCAGAAGATTGAAATCAAGCCACAGGTTCACGAGTGGAGACTCCCTAATGGTCGTAGCGTATTGGTGCTGAGCGAAGGAAGGCTGATGAACCTCGGTAACGCTACCGGGCATCCAAGTTTTGTAATGAGTAATTCATTTGCAAACCAGACCCTCGCCCAGATTGAGCTCTGGACTAAGCAGGGCGAATTCCCTAATAATGTTTTTGTGTTGCCAAAACTTCTTGATGAAAAAGTTGCCAGGCTACACCTTGATGCGTTAGGAATTAAACTTACTAAGCTAACCCCAGAACAAGCCACCTACATTAACGTGCCAGTTGGCGGCCCTTACAAGGTTGACCACTACCGTTACTAGTTCAACAGGACAAACTAGGAGATAAATGTCATCACGGATTTTGATAGTTGACGACGACAAATCTCTCGCAGAGATGGTCGGTATAGTCCTACGCAACGAAGGCTTTGAAGCGCTTTACGCTCCAAGTGGCGACACTGCGCTAAAGATTTTCGAATCTCAAAAACCAGATCTGGTGCTTTTGGATTTGATGCTTCCCGGTGTTGACGGTATTGAAGTTTGCCGTGAAATTCGTAAAACAAGTGGCGTACCTATCATCATGCTGACTGCGAAGGGCGATGCTACGGATGTTGTTAACGGTCTCGAGACTGGTGCAGACGACTATGTGGTCAAGCCATTCAACCCGAAGGAACTGATTGCTCGTATTCGAGCAAGGCTTCGCCCAATTGCGGCTGAAGAGGTTACTGAACTTAGAATCGGCGATCTATACATCGACACTGTCGGCCACGAGGTTAAGAGAGGTGATGAGCAAATTATGCTCACCCCGCTCGAATTCCAACTTCTTGTTACTCTCGCGCGCAAACCCAAGCAGGTTTATTCTCGTGAAGCGCTTTTGGAAGAGGTTTGGGGATATCGCTATAAGGCAGATACCCGCCTAGTTAACGTGCATGTGCAGCGTCTACGGGCCAAGGTGGAGCTGGACCCCGATAATCCGAAGGTGATTGCTACTGTGCGCGGTATCGGTTACCGTGCCGGGGCGCTCTTCTAAACCTTAAAACTAGTCCGATGTTCCTTTCTAAGTTCTGGTCATGGTTAGTTTCCCTGCCTGGAATTTGGTCAAGGAGTCTGCAATTTCGGACACTCTCGCTCACTCTTGTTTTCGCGATTTCGGCATCCCTAATTTCGGGTTTGGTGATGTCTTGGCGATTGAGCGACGATCTTTTCAGTGCCAAACTCGACCAGGTGTTAGCTGAAGGAAATTTGGCAGCTAATAGTGTCACCGCACTTTTCAATTCCACAGATGCCACGGATGAAACAGAACTTCTCGGGGTAACTCTTTCGGCGATGCAGCTGGCTGCAAGTAGTGCCCCGAGCGCCAATTCTTTGATCGCTATTCTTCGCAACCCTGATCAAGAGACTCAAATAGTCATCCAGGACTTCTATAAGGATCAGGCAACTATAGATGCAATTTCTGATGAAATTCGCCAAGAAATATATGAAGGAGCCGAGACCCAGCTTTGGCAGTCTAGTTCACTCAATCTAGCAGCAGGTACCGTTCCAGCAATCGTGGTGGCTTACCCGATAAGTATCGGACCTGCGGGTGAATACGGCATGTATATGGTGTTTTCGCTGGGCGATACCCAACAATCCCTGAATGCAATCCAGAACACGATTATTATCGGCAGCCTAATAACCGTCTTTCTCCTCTTTGCGATGATGTGGGTGCTACTTAGAGCAATTGTTAAACCTATTCGCCAGACTGCTCGCATCGCCCGAAAACTTTCCGCAGGAGAATTGGATGTTCGAGTTCAGTATTCGGGAGAGACGGAAATAGCGACTTTAGGTAAATCATTCAACACCATGGCAGAAAGGCTTCAAGAACGAATTAATGAACTCGCGGAACTATCCACGATGCAACAGCGATTTGTCTCTGATGTGAGCCATGAACTGCGCACACCACTGACCACCATCAGACTTGCAGGCGACATGATTTATGACGCTAGAGGCGGTTTTAGCCCAGATATTGAGCGTTCTAGTGAGCTACTTCATCGTGAGGTGCTGCGTTTTGAGTCATTACTTGGAGATCTTTTAGAAATCACCAGATTCGATGCCGGCGCTGTAAAGCTCGATTTGGAGCCGATAGTGTTCGCAAAACTTGTTGAAGAAACAGTTGAAGGCGTGACAACCCTTGCCCAAGATCGTGAAACCGATATTGAGGTGGTTGTTGAGGGCGGCCTTGTTGAAGCGGAGATTGACTCTAGGCGGGTGAAACGTGTGCTTCGAAACCTGCTCCACAACGCAATCGAGCACGGTGAATCAAAACCGATTACAGTTACGGTTGATTCCAATGAAGGTGCTGTAGCTGTGGCAGTGAGAGACCGTGGTGTTGGTTTGGCGGCTGAGCATCGTGAGCGAGTCTTTGAACGGTTCTGGAGAGCTGATCCTTCTAGGCAGCGACAAACAGGTGGCTCAGGTTTGGGGCTAGCGATTTCCGCAGAGGACGCTAGCCTGCACGGAGGAAAGCTTGAAGTTTACGGTGAAATTGGTCTTGGAACATTATTTGTGCTCACCATCCCAAGGATTCAAGGAGAAGGCTACCTGACTGGGCCAATCCATCTCGAAACTCAGTTCATGAATGATTTACCAAGTGCTGGAAGTGAGGAATTATGAGAACTCGCATATTTCTCGCACTTGGAGCATTTGCTTTACTACTTACCGGATGTGCAGGTATTCCCTACACTTCCAAAGTCAATGTTGGGGATGCTTTCCAAGCCGAAGAAGACCCTGGCCTAGTTATCGACGCTCCAAGCGCCCGCCCGGGGGAATCGGCTGATGCAATTGTGCGCGGTTTCATAAGGGCTGCTGCAAGTTCTCGTAGCGATTATTTTGTTGCCCGTAGTTTCTTGGGCGGTGATTTAGCGGCGAAATGGAATTCTGGAAGCAGGGTGCTCATCCACGAGGCTAATCTTAATGTTCAGCAGCTTAGTGAAACGAAGTTTATTGTAGAGGTCCCGGTTGTGGCCGAAATTGACGATCACGGCTTGTATATCAAGAGTCCTGCTGGAAAAATTTACGAAATCGAATTCAATCTTGAGCTACTTGATGGCGAATGGCGTATCACCAGTACTGACGATGGCATCATTCTTCCTAGACGTATTTTTACCGAAGTTTTCAATAGCTATGATGTCTACTTCTACAATTACGACTCAACATATCTAGTGCCGGATACTCGCTGGTTTGTCGCTCGTAGTTCAATTCCAACAACTCTGGTTGCGCAGCTGCTTAATGGGCCATCTGCTTGGTTGAAGGACACTCTTGTTACCGCATTCCCTGCTGGAACGGCACTGGCAATCAATGCGGTAACTGTCGAAAACGGCGTCGCCACTATCGAGCTCAATGCTGAGTACTTAACCACTGATGCTTCAGAGCGGGAACTAATTCACGGCCAAATAGATGCGACGCTGCGCAATATATCGAAAATCACAAGTTCACGAATCACTGTGAACGGCCAAGAGGTTAGTTCATCCTCAGAGGACGGCGGAATTTTACCCATTGCGCCGAGAATCTCTGACCGCCCAATGATTACGGTTTCTGGTGTGCAGGCTGAAGGAATTGGCTATGTCACCGACGGAGGCTTTGAAGTGACCACGGCATTGCAGAATCGCTTAGCAGAGCTTTCTCCAAATGAAATAGTGTTCAACTATGCCAGCCAGAAAGCGGCAGTAGCTACTGACGAGGCTGTCTATGCGATAAGTGTTAGCAGGAAAGATCAGATTTTCTCTGGCTCCTTTAGAAGCCCGAGTATTGATCACGCCGGTCGAGTCTGGGCAATAAACACTGTTACCAATGCACTGAGCGTAGGTGATGGTACTAATGCCTTTGAACTGAGTATTCCGAGAGTTGATAACAGTTCGCTTAGCCAAATTGCGGTTTCTAGGGAAGCTACGCGCATTGTTTTTGCAATACAGCAGGGGGATGACTGGCAACTTTGGTCAGCTGGGATTGGTTACGATCCGGAAACCAAGTTCCCTTCCAGTATTCATGCTCCACTCTTACTGAGCTATGGACAAGGGGTAGTGCAGACACTTACTTGGCAGAGCAACAACACTGTGCTTGCACTGGTGCAATCGAATTCATCTCAGTTTGTTTTAACCCAGCAGATTGGTGGTAGCCAATCCACTGTCGGTTTGGGATGGTCGGTAGCGAACATTGCAGCCACAAATGTTGCCGATGCTTATTTCGTACTTTCGACTGACGGTGACCTTCGTCAACGAGTTGGCGATGGCTGGAATCTAGTATTCCTGGGTGCTGACTATTTGGTTCAGCAGGGATGAGTTTTCTTTGAGTTCCTAACATTTGGGAAGAATCTTAGACATCCAGTTACTTAGATTGAGCGTAGCCGTTGCCTGCTTGGTCTCTGCAATATTTGTTTATGCACCAAATTCTTGTTTCCCTGGGAGCTTTACTGAGGAAGTCATTTAGCTATTTTATTGAGGCAATAGCCCCAAGTAATTGTGCTGTATGCGGAAAACTCCCCAAGCCGGTTTGTGTCGGATGCGCCAATGGTCTGTTTGAGGAAGCACTTTTTGAAAGCCGGCAAATTTTAGGAATAAACATTCACTACGCTTTTGCATACAGGGGCGGTCCTAGGGAGCTAATACTTGCGCTCAAACAGCACGGAGAAACCGAAGTTGCTAGGCTACTGGCTCTGGTCCTGCAACCCTTACTCACTCGCGAGGTAGGAGTCGCAGACACGGTGATTGTTGCAATACCTCCCACTGCGACATCAATGCGAAGACGAGGATTCTGGCCGATGCAGTTGGTTTTAAGACAAGCAGGTTTGCCTGTAAGAAATTTGCTGAAATGGTCAAGGAAAGTAAAGGCACAGCACAACCTTCCCAGAGCAGCCAGAAGACAGAATCGGCAGGGAGCGTTGACTGCAAAACCAGCAGTGGCGGGTAGGAACGTTGTGCTGGTGGATGATGTGGTCACCACTGGCGCAACCGTTATAGAAGCCAGGCGGGCAATTTCTGAAGCTGGTGGTGAGGTAGTTGCAGTTGTCGCTTTAGCTCTAGCCGCAAAAATAAATTATCCACATTTTGAAAGTATTGATGAAACTTTAAAGGAACTGCGATAGTTTTGCATCAATCACTGAAAATGCTTTACGGCTTAGGAGGTCGACATGGAAATCACCCTATCCGCCAAGAACAGCGAAGTTACCGACAGGTTTCGCTCATATGTTGAAGATAAAGCGGGCCGAATAACTAAATTGGCCGACAGAGCCGAAAGGCTTGAAGTTAAAGTGGTTAAAAACACTTCAAAGCAAAATAGCACCGATCAAGAAAAAGTTGAATTAACTCTTTATGTTCCCGGAGCAATTGCTCGGGCAGAAGCTGCGGAGCATGAAATGTTCGCATCATTTGATTTAGCTCTAGATAGGTTGGTAAACCGTATCAAGAAAGCCAGTGATCGCCGCAAGGTTCATCGCGGTGGCGGACACAAACTTCAGGGCTTACACGACATAAGTGCCGCAGCATTCAAAGATGTAGGACTAACCCCGGTAAGTGCGGAAGCTTTTGGTGCAGTTTCTCCGGAGAGTATTTCTGGGGAAGTGGAGGCTGAAGAAGACTGGTCTCCGGTAGTTATCCGCAAGAAAGTTTTCGAACCAAGTAGTTTAACTGCAGCCCAAGCAGTAGATCATATGGAACTTGTTGGGCACGACTTTTTCTTATTTATAGATGCAGAAACAGATCGCCCCAGCGTGGTTTATCGCCGCAAGGGATGGGACTACGGGGTTATTTCACTAAACACGGATTAAGGAGTATCCAGCTTTTGCTTAGAAAACTATAAGCAATTGCAAAGTAGGATAAAACAGTGGCTTCAGTATTTGAAAAGATGCTGCGTCTGGGTGAAGGACGCACACTAAAAAAACTTAATAAATATGCGCAGATGGTTAATGAGCTTGAAGCAGCATTCGAGGGACTCACCGACGAAGAGCTAAAGCACGAAACCGTCGAGCTTCGCCAGCGCTATGTTGACGGCGAAAGTCTTGACGATTTGTTGCCGGAGGCTTTTGCTGCCGTTAGAGAAGCAAGCAAGCGCACTCTTGGCATGCGTCACTTCGACGTTCAGCTTATGGGTGGTGCTGCACTGCATCTTGGCAACATTGCTGAAATGAAAACTGGTGAAGGTAAAACGCTTGTAGCCACGCTAGCTGCTTATCTAAACGCTATACCAAGTCGCGGTGTGCACATCATCACCGTAAACGATTACCTTGCCGGTTACCAGGGTGAGTTGATGGGGCGCATTTTCCGTGCGCTGGGTATGACAACCGGTGTGATTATTTCTGGCCAGTCTCCTGCAGAACGTCGCGAACAGTACAAAGCAGATATTACTTATGGAACTAACAACGAGTTTGGTTTCGACTACTTGCGTGACAATATGGCTGTAACTTCTGCCGACAGAGTGCAACGCGGACATGCTTTCGCAATCATTGACGAGGTTGACTCGATTCTGATTGATGAGGCTCGTACTCCGTTGATTATTTCAGGACCTTCAGATGGTGAAGCAAACCGCTGGTTTGCGGAATTTGCTCGTATCGCTAGCCTTCTGGAACCAGAAGTTGACTACGAGGTCGACGAAAAGAAGCGCACAATCGGTGTTCTAGAGTCCGGTATCGAAAAGGTTGAAGACTATCTAGGCATCGACAACCTCTACGAGTCTGCCAATACTCCACTAATTAGCTTCCTAAACAACAGCATCAAAGCTAAGGCACTATTCAAGCGCGATAAAGACTATGTGGTTATCGACGGTGAGGTGCTGATTGTTGACGAGCACACCGGTCGTATTCTTGCGGGTAGAAGATACAACGAAGGTATCCACCAGTCAATTGAGGCCAAAGAGGGTGTTCCGGTAAAGGCCGAAAACCAAACCCTTGCTACGGTGACCCTGCAGAACTACTTCAGGATGTACGAAAAGCTCTCCGGTATGACAGGTACTGCAGAGACTGAAGCTGCCGAGTTTATGGCGACATACAAGCTCGGTGTTGTGCCCATCCCTACCAACAACCCAATGATCCGTAAGGACCAGATTGATCTCGTTTACAAGAACGAAGAAGTCAAGTTCAAGATGATTGTTGAAGAGATTGCAGAACGTCACGCAACCGGACAGCCGATGCTTGTTGGTACAGCGAGCGTTGAAAAGAGCGAATACCTCTCGAGGCTCTTGGCTAAAAAGGGTATTAAGCACGAAGTTCTGAACGCTAAAAACCACGAACGTGAAGCCAGCATTATTGCGCAAGCAGGTGCGCTTGGCGCAGTTACCGTAGCAACCAATATGGCAGGGCGTGGTACTGACATTATGCTCGGTGGTAACGCAGAGCACATCGCTGTTGCGAAGGTAAAAGAGTCCGGTTTGGATTCTGCTGAGAACCCGGAAGAATATCAGGCCGAGTGGGACAAGGTTTACCCGCAAGTCTTGAAGCAGGTTGAGCAAGAGGGAAATAAAGTCCGTGAACTTGGAGGTCTTTATGTGATCGGTACCGAGCGTCACGAATCTCGCCGTATCGACAACCAGTTACGCGGTCGTGCCGGCCGTCAGGGTGACCCTGGTGAGTCTAGGTTCTACCTCTCTTTGACCGATGATTTGATGCGACTGTTTAACTCAGCTGCCGCTATGAGCTTGATGAACCGCTCCAGTGTGCCTGACGATGTGGCTCTTGAGTTCAAGGCCGTGTCTAGCGCTATTCGTTCCGCACAGGGGCAGTTAGAGGCCAGGAACGCTGAAATCCGTAAGAATGTTCTAAAGTATGACGACGTGCTAAACCGTCAACGTGAAGCAATTTATACTGACCGTCGCCACATTCTTGAAGGTGAAGACATTCGTGAAAAAATCGAATCATTCCTCACCGATGTGATCAAGGAAATTGTCGAATCCAACACCAGCATCGGTAGCAGCGACGACTGGGATCTGGATGCGCTCTGGTCAGAACTTAAGACCATCTACCCGATAACCCTCACTCAAGAGGAAGTTATTGAAGAGGCCGGTTCTAGAGGCAGTATCAATCGTGAATGGCTAATTGAAGAGATTCTTTCGGATGCGCAGATCGCCTACGACAAGCGCGAAGAGAAAATCACTTCCCCGGCTATGCGCGAACTTGAGCGCAGGGTTGTGCTTTCAGTTATCGACCGTAAATGGCGAGACCACCTCTACGAAATGGATTACCTGAAAGACGGTATTGGTCTTCGTTCTATGGCTCAGCGAGACCCACTGGTTGAGTACCAGCGCGAAGGTTTTGCAATGTTCGAGCAAATGATTGGTGCGATTAAGGAAGAATCTGTCGGTTACCTCTACAACCTTGATGTTGAAGTTCGCCCTGCTCCTACAGAGGCCAATGCTGTTACCGGAGTTTCAGTGCAGGCAAAGGGGCTAGTGGCTCCTTCAACACCTCAGAAACTTGAGTATTCAGCGCCTTCTGAAGGTGGTGGTGTTGAAGTTCGTAACCAAGCTGGTCAGATTCAAACGCCGAGGACGCCAACTCGCTCCGCGACTTCTCCACAGCAGGGGCAGAGTCGTGGCGCATTTGGGCAGGCAGTTCCAAACGATGGTTCAACTGCTCCGCAAATGAATCGTGCGCAGCGTCGTGCGCAGGAACGTAAAGGTAACTAGGACTAGAGCACGTGGAAGGCGGTAGCTTTCCATATTCCATTAATGCCTTCAATGCGCATCGATATGGCTCTAGCCCTGGTTACAGACTTTATAACCACGCTCGCTTCCACGACCCCATCATCAACCTCATTCCACCGAATTGAGGCGATTGTGTAATGTTGCTGCACGATTGGCTGCTTCTTTGCAACTCTTGCGCGCTGAGCTAAAACTACTCTTTTCTGTAGGTGGTTATATACCTGAGTTGTGGTCCACCTGATTACCTGTTCTAGTTCTCGAACTCCTGAAAGTATTTCTAATACACTGACTGCTAAACGTTGAATCGTTATTTCTGGATTCGGGAGTTCGGCTGTGTGGCTTCTTCTTGCGAGCGAGAAGTCATCAAGTGTGCTTTTTCTGCATTGCAGTTTTGCAGTATTTTGCATTTGCGTGCCTTTCATTTATTTGTTTCCTCAACACTTAAGCAAACCCTTAGATTTTTGTCGATTTCATCAGGCAGTGTCTGTGGATAACTTTCTGAGGGTTTGAAAGTGTTCTACTAAACATAGTGGGTATGAAACAAACAATTTTAAAAAACTCACGTTTTCTAATCGGCATCGCCTTATGCATTATTGCCATTACTGGGACTGTAGCGGTTATCGCTATCTCAAAAGAGTCATCCATTGTTTTGGTGGCTGCTGCGGATATTCGGCCGGGGGATGAGATATCCACTTATAACCTCACCGAGGTTAGCGCCAACTTAGGGGAGCTAGGCAAACAATTCTTGGTGGCTGCTGACATAGGCTCAGAAACGCTATATGCAACCGATTTTATAGGGAAGGGCGAGGCCATTCCGCTAACTAGGACATCTACAGAGTTCGACGATGCTTTAGTGACTGTTGCGATAAAACCCACTGTGCAACCAAGCGTAGGTATTGGTGTCGGGTCGGTTGTGGATGTTTGGGTGATACCCGAAGCTGACTCTTTCAACCTTTCCTTCGAAAATCTCCCGAGGATTATTGCTGATGGGGCGAAGGTGATTGATGTTCAACGTATTGAGGGCTTTGGAATTTCTACCAGTTATCACTATGAAGTTGCGGTGAAACGCACCGAACTCTCTGACATGCTCGCGGTTGTTGGTGCGGGTGAAGAAATCGCGATTGTGGAAGGAGCGCTTAGAAATGTCGTTGATTAGTCAAACAAGAAATTCAGCGATTATTGCCGTTTGGGGTCCAGCTGGATCACCCGGCAGGAGCATGCTTTCTGCCGCATTATCCTGGTGCTTAGCCGATTTTGAAGCAACACGACTGGTCGATGCTGACACTTATGCACCCTCCCAAGCAATTACACTCGGCATTGATTCTGAGACCACTCCGGGTTTGGCATTCTGTCTGCGTTCACTCGCATCCGGAGAAAGTGTTCGCCAACTCATTACCGAGATGGATGTTAAGCCATATAGGGAACGAGAACTTAAACTTCATACCGGTCTGTTGAGAAGTGAAATTTGGGATGAATTAGATGTTCAGTTCATAGCCGCTTTGTTAGTCGAGTACCTAGATGCGGGAAGACTTACGGTGTTTGATTTAGCAGCTAGTTTTGAATCTTTGGAGTCTGCAAAAGATCAAGTTACCGCAGCTGTTCTGGAAGGTGCAGATACGATTATTGCTGTCTGCGATGCTAGCGAACTGGGAGTGCTTCGATTCATTCGAGGGATGTCGAGGCTGCGTGAAAAATATCCGGAGCAGAAATATATTGTGGTTCTTAATCGCACCCGTAAAGGGATAAATAAGAAGTCACATTCCCGAATCGCTCAACTACTTGAAAAGTATGGTGAAATCAGTGTCGACTATTTTCTACCACTGAGTGTAGGTGTGAGTGATGCAGCTACAGAATTTGCTGAACCAGTAACCAAAGTTGATCCTAAAAGTGCAATATCGCAAGAAATAGAGGTTATTGCTAAAAGAATCCTGCTCCAGACAATCGGAAGCATCTAGCTGTTAGTAACTCATAATTCTTGTTACCGAGGTAGGCAAGTTAAACTAGGCATGTGAAGAAAACGCTACTGGGACTGGTTGGACTGGCAGGTTCGGGGAAGAGCACTGCTATTGAAATAATCCAGTCTGAGTTAGTTGTGCAAAGTATTTATTTTGGGGGCATCGTGCTTGCGGAAGCTGCACGCCAAGGTTTACCGCCGGGGCAGGTATCCGAAAAGCAGGTTCGGGAAGAACTTCGCGCAAAAGATGGGATGTCTGCAATCGCCAAACTCGCGCTCTCAGACATTCAGGAAGCATTTGATGAAAGCAGCGTCGTTCTAGTAGACGGTATTTATTCCTGGGCCGAAGTCGAGTTCTTGAAAGAGCAGGGAGATTTCGAGCTGATTTTGATTGCGGTGCATGCGGATCGTCACCTGCGCGAGGAGCGATTAGGCAAAAGACCACTAAGGCCATTAACGCCAGATGGGGTATGGTCGCGTGATTTGAACGAGGTTGGAGCGTTAGATAAAGCAACTCCGATTGCGCTTGCCGACCACCACATCACCAATAATGCCGACACTGAGGAACTGCGCCTACAATTACAGTCACTGATAGATAAGGTGCGCGCTTAGTGGCGACAATCAAGGAACTACTAGCCGCTCAAGGCTCTCCACAAGAAGGTGATGCTGAATGGCTACAATCAATTATCGCCGACTGGGGTTTGTTATCGGACTTGTCTTTGACGGACTTGGTGCTTTGGTTGCCTGGAGAGGGCGGATCCTTTGTGGCAGCAGCTCAGATCAGGCCAGCAAGTGCCGCCACGCTTTTCTACCGTGACATTATCGGTCAGAATGCGCCAGACATCTGGAAGAACCAGTTGCAGACTGCATTCACTGAAAACAGGATTGTTGACAGGGATGTGCTTGATGTTTCAAAAGCTGATAATCCAAGTCACACAAACATTATTGCGGTGCCGGTTGTGCATCGAAAAAGCGCATCAGGCAATGTGACCAAGCGAACACTCGCGGTAATTACCAGTCACTCGAACCTAACCGAGTTGAAAGGAACTTCTCGGCAGGAGGAAGTTTTCAAAGACTGTGCGAATGACCTATTCCGCATGGTCGCAGACGGCACATATCCCGAGCTTGGCGCACCAGCCGGTCCTCGGCGTGGAGCTCCTCGCGCATCCGACGGTCTTATCCGTTTGGATGCTGCAGGAATTGTCACCTTTGCCAGCCCAAACGCGTTGAGTGCATTCAAACGCCTGGGATACTCCGAAGAATTAGAGGGTGAGAGTCTCGCCGAAGTAGGCACCACGCTACATTCAGGTTTGCTTCCCACGGATGAATCACTCCCACTTGTCACTAGTGGTCGCGCCCCGTGGCGCACAGACCTCGAAGTTGGTGGCATCACTGTCACTCTCAGGTCAGTGACGTTACGTTTTGGTGCTGAACGCATCGGTGCCATTGTGCTTTGCCGTGACGTTACCGAGCTCAGAAAGCAGGAGCAGGAGCTAATCAGTAAGGACGCTACCATTCGGGAGATTCACCACCGAGTGAAAAATAACCTCCAGACAGTTTCTTCACTGCTTCGTATGCAGGCCAGGCGTGCAACAACTCCCGAGGCGCGCGATGACCTAACCCACGCGCAAAGAAGAGTGGCAGCTATCGCCGTGGTCCACGACACTCTCTCGCAGGGGCTCACCCAAAACGTGAACTTTGATGACGTATTCAATCGCACCCTGCAACTGGTTGGGGAAGTGGCAGCGCCGGGCGCTGCAGTCATCCGCCCGGTAATATCCGGAAGTTTCGGAATCCTGCCAAGTGAATATGCCACACCACTCGCGCTCGCATTGACAGAGCTGGTCACAAACGCGATCGAGCACGGTATTGGAAAGAATGAGTCCGGAGAAGGCACTGTCGAAATTACAGTGAAACGCGATGATGAGCGGATGACTATTGAAGTCTGCGACGACGGAGCAGGACTTCCCGACGGTGAAGTAGGTAATGGGCTCGGCACTCAGATTGTTCGCACTCTAATTCAGGGTGAATTGAGCGGCACTATTGACTGGATCCCACGACCCGAAGGTGGCACAAAAGTGCATGTAAATGTGCCACTTAAATGGATTAAGCGAAAGAAAAGCTAGTAAGCGAAATTAGGATGCACGGCGAGCGCGAGCTGCACGACGCTTTAGAGTGCGACGCTCATCCTCGCTAAGTCCGCCCCAGACACCAGAGTCTTGGCTGGTCTCAAGAGCATACTGTAGGCAGTTGTCAGTGACGCTGCAGGTAGCGCAAATTGCTTTAGCCTTCTCGATCTGATCGAGCGCCGGGCCAGTGTTTCCAACAGGGAAAAATAGCTCAGGGTCCTCGACAGTTAGGCAAGCAGCCTTATCGCGCCAATCCATTAGAAATTCCTATCTCACGTAGAAATGCGTTGCCTCAAACGCATTGAATATCAGGAGCAAACATACAAGCCAATAACAGTGCTGTATGCATACAACTAGACTATGTTCGCATAAGGTTGAGTAGGAATCAATAGTTAATGAGGTGTTTTTGGAAAACTCCCAGAATTCGTCCAGTTTTTCTGCATCAGGAATTGCGCTCGTAATCAGCGTAATTGTCAGTTTGCAGGCACTTTTTGCGCTCGGATTAGCGCTCTGGCTCACCTTTGAAGCGCTCAGTCATCCTGAGGGCTCACTAACCGCAGTTCTTTTTGAATTAGTGATGCTCGTAGGCTTTGCTTTTTGGGCGTTCTTCGCGGGAGCAAGCGTTCGAAAATTTGCCGGATGGGCACGCGCATCCATTATTTGTATAGAAATTCTCTGGATGGCTGTTGGGTTTGGCTTCAATCAGGGAGATTGGGCAAACCCACTACTAGCGATTGCGCTGGTGATCCCTGCCGCTCTGGTGCTACTGCTGATGTTTCTTGCCCCGATGCGGGAAGCATTCGCTAGAACACACTAAGACCTAGGTATGGAATCGCGCCGAGAGGCCTACGCAGAGAGTAGTTTCACAATTCGGTCGGCATGACCGGTTGCTTTGACATTGTAGAGCGCTTGAGTAATCACGCCTTTTTCATCTAGCACGAAGGTGGAACGGATTAGGCCCTCATATGTGCGACCATAGTTTTGTTTTTCACCCCAAGTGCCCCAAGCATCCGCAACCTTGTGGTCTTCATCGCTGAGCAGTGGGAAGTTGAGTGAGTCGCGCTCGCGGAATTTTGCCAACTTGGCCGGAGCATCCGGAGAAATGCCCACCACCTTGTAACCGAGCGAAGTAACACGGTCTAAACGGTCACGAAAATCGCATGCTTCGGTGGTGCATCCCGGGGTCATCGCAGCAGGGTAGAAGTAGACGACCAGGGGAGTACCGGTAAAGTCACTCAGCTTTACCGTATTGGAATCCTGATCAAGAAGAGTAAATTCTGGAGCCTTGTCACCAACTGATAGTTTCACGTTTCAATCCTTTAATACTTTGTGGTAATCTTTATCTTTGTTGCAAATATGCACTTAGTGCAAGTATGTAGGCACCTCTAGCTCAATGGCAGAGCAACTGACTCTTAATCAGTGGGTTCCGGGTTCGAGTCCCGGGGGGTGTACCCTAGAAAAGTCCCGGTCAGAAGTCATATTCAGACCGGGACTTTTCGCATGTCGGATCGGCCCTGTCAATCTGGGGTCAATCTGGAGCCGGAATGAGGCCCCTGCGAGGTAGTCCAACCTCCTGGGGTTTCGGCCTCCGAATCGGTCGGGATTTCCACCATCCGCCGCGAGATCCCAGAGACGCGGAACGCCCCCGAGTCGAGGACTGGGGGCGTTTCCGTTTGGGGGTTAGTCGTCTTCCTGCTGGTCGCGCAGGTCGCCGAGGATCTCGAACGGCGATTCGACGTCGCCGCGCCACGCCTCAATGCCTTCCCGCACCGCGAGAGCGGCTACGAACAGGGCGGCGACGGCATCCGCCCACCACCAGCCAAAGAGGCTGTTGAGAATCAAGCCGACGAACACGGCCCCGGACAGGTAGACGCACAGGATGAGCTGTCTCGCGTCTGCGAGCACGCTCTTGGAGTCCAACTCGCGACCAGTCCGAGTCTCGAACCAGGCCAGCGCGGGCATGACGATCAGGCTCAGTGCCGTGATGCCGATGCCGAACAGGCTGTGATCTGGCCCCTCCTGGCTGATCAGGCTCAGCACCGCGTCAACGCTCACGTATGCGGCCAGCGCGAAGAACGCGATACCAATCGCAAGCACGGTCGCTTTCTCCCAGCGCTCAGGGTCTTTGCGCGTGAACTGCCATGCGACCGCCAGGGCGGAGAGCACTTCGACAACCGAGTCGAGACCGAAGCCGATGAGCGCGGCTGAGGATGCCGCCACGCCTGCCCAGATGGCGACGAAGGCCTCAATGACGTTGTACGTGATGGTGAATGCGACGATGAAGCGGACGCGACGGTGCAAGCGCTCCCGGCGTTCGACGGTCAGCGATGCGCTCATGCGGTTGCTCCCGCTCCACAACAGCCGGGGACCGCGCACGACGAGTCAATGCACGGCGCGTTCTCATCGACGGCCAGCGTCACGTCAACGAGCGCCGTGAGCGCCGCGACTCGTACGCCCGAAGCACTCTTCGGCGCTCCCACCTACCAGCCGTGGCCGGTGATGTGCTCTGCCTGGCGGGTGACGGCGACGAAGTAGCGACCATCGGTCAGAGTGAGGTCTGAGCGGCGCAGGGAGCGCCATTCCGAGAGGCGCAGACCACCGTAGGCGGCGATGAGCACGGCGAGCTTGTAGCGGTCTTCCACGTGGTCCAGGAGGATAGCCAGCTCATCGACTGTCGGGGGTCGGTACTTCCTCCCGGCAGAGGTGTTCGTCAGCTTCGAGGGAACGGGCGCGGCGGCGATGATCCCGTCTTCTGCGGCGGTGTTGAGGATCGCGCGCAGGAGCCGCGCCTCCGGTGCGGCGGCGGTCTTCCCTGCCTTCATCCGGGCCGCGTGCCACTCGCGAACGCGGGCGGTCGTGATGTCGGTGATCCGGTCCTCAGCGAAGACGGCGAGACCCTTGGAGAGCTGGCGCTCATACTCCTGGCGGGTCTTCGGGCGGAGCGGTTCGCCCTTCGTGGAGAGGCGCTGTGCGATCCAGGTCTCGGCGTACTGCGAGAAGGTCTCAGCCTTCACGGCCTTGGGGGAGATCCAGACGCCCTTCTCGATGTCGGTGCGCACGGCTCGCTTCCAGGCGTCCCCGTCCGCCTTGTTCGAGAAGCTGGCGTAGTAGGCCTGACCATCCGGACCGGTGTAGCCCATGTGGTGCCGGTTCCCGCGCTTGCGGTAGGTGCCCCAATCCTCGCGGTTCGCCTTGTACGTCCTGGCCATCTTGGATCTCCTCTGTCAATCCAGTGTCAATCTGGAATGACAACTCCAGACCTCCTGTGTCCACACTATCAGTGAGTTAGTACCTGGTAGCGGCGCTTGTTTCCTGAAATAGACCGGAGCTGACCGGGGTCAAGCGGAAGGTGTCAATCTCGAAATGGCGTCACTCTCTGACTCTTAATCAGTGGGTTCCGGGTTCGAGTCCCGGGGGGGGTGTACCAATGTCTACCGAGCTACCTGCAGAATCGGGTTATAGTTACCGTCTGTAATAACGAGGTTGCCAGCTTTCGCTAGTTCTTTAAGAGTGTCTAGGTATCGCTGTTGACGAATCGACGGGGTGAGCGATGCGGCCAAAATTCGGTTAGCCTCAGCTTCTGCAGTGGCTGAAACAATTAGCTGTTGTGCGTTTACTTCAGCTGCTTCCAGCCTGGCTTTGGCCTGCTCAACTTCAATACGTGCTGCTTGCGCATCATTGAATCGTTTCTTAACGTCATCAGAGTATCTAATTTCCTGCAGTGAAACAGTTTCAACTGTGACTCCTTGAGCTGTCCAGCGCTGTTCTAGATAGTCGACAATATCTAGTTCTACCTGGGCGCGATTATTCAAAAGCTCAAGGGTCTGATATTTTGCGGGCACAGTGCGGACGGCGGCGCGGATATCGTTCTCGATAAAGCGTGAAACGAAGTTTTCTTGTGAACCGTATCGCTTATAGATTTCAGTCACAGCATCCGGGCGAATGGAATAACGCACAGTGATATCAATATCGGCAGTCATACCCTCTTTATCTTGCACCGTAATTTCTGCAACGTTGGGTTTGGCATTACCGTCTTCTTAAAGCGCCTCCTTAGCAAAAATGACTTGCTGGTTGCGAATGTCGTAATTTACTAAGTCTTCCCAAGGAGCCTTGAATTTGAGTCCCTCTAAAGTTGATTGTCCCGTGACTTCACCAGTCCATGAACGAATCACTTTTGCTTCACCTGGATCCTGTGTGTAGATCATGCTTGCTCCAGTAACTACCAAAGAGCCTGCCACCAAAACACCCGCGGCAATTTTATACGTGGTGCTCGAGAAATTTGGGTCTAAATCTTTTCCCTCGTTCTTGGCTTTTTCAATAAGTCCTTTTTGTCTATTCGCCTTGATAAAAACATATCCAGCAATAAACAGAAGTAAAACACTAACTACTAAATTGAACATCTGCACCTTCGATTTTCTTCTTTTGATATTTCATGGTCAGGTGAAAAGCAAATTAAGGGTGATGAAATACAGCACGAAGTGCGTCATGCCATTAATGCCAGTCAAGAATAAACTAGCGAAGTATTGGTTTTTATTTACACAAAATGCTTAATTAAGTGGCTCCTGCAGCAGTCCTTCTTTTTCTGGGTGCTTTTTGAACCATTCGGCAACATACCAACACATTGGTACTACTTTTCCGATATCGTTTTCTTCAACGTCTGCTATTGCCATATCAACGACCTGGCCAGCCCATCCCTGTCCGCGGTATTTTGGGTTGGTGAAGGTGTGGTTAAAAGAAATCACTCCATCACCTTTTTTGTATTCTGCGGCACTTACGAGAACCCCATCAACATAAATCGCATACCGTTCTTTGTCGGTTTCGTGAATCTTTTCAACGTTCATACCTCTAGGCTAAATCAACAACCTGAAAACACTCTCTTTTTGTAGAAAACATACTAGAGATATTATTAATACTTAGAGATACCCTTACAGTAAGTTTCGGAAGGAATTCTCATGACTATGCAAATGGACAAAGAAACTGTGACCGAAAAACTGCCATCGAACACTGGCATCGATGTCGACTGGCTACACAGCACACTACTCGGAACTTGGAAAGAAACTCGCCTTGCAGCGCGTGAGAGGATGCTCGATCCTCAATTCCAAAAGATCGAGGACCAGACGATAGCTGAGCATAGAGCCCGCACGCTAGCGCAAATGAAGACCTTGGTCGAGATGAATGCGATTTCTCGAGCCTACCCAAAGCAGTTTGGTGGTCACGATGACCACGGTGGAAGTATCGCAGCTTTCGAAGAGCTTCTGCTGGGTGACCCTTCTCTGCAGATTAAGGCAGGAGTGCAGTGGGGGCTTTTTGGTTCAGCAATCCTGCACCTAGGCAATGAAACCCACCACAAAAAGTACCTCCCAGGTGTTCTTTCTCTAGATATTCCTGGCGCATTCGCGATGACTGAAACCGGCCATGGATCCGACGTCGCCAGCATCGGCACCACCGCCACTTATGACCCAGCGACTGAAGAATTTATTATCAATACCCCGTTCCGTGCCGCCTGGAAAGACTATCTGGGCAATGCCGCACTTCACGGTGAGGCAGCGGTAGTTTTTGCGCAGCTAATCACCGGTAGAGTCAATCACGGCGTACACGCATTCTTCGTGCCTATCCGCGACAAGAAAGGCAACTTCTTCCCTGGCGTTGGCGGAGAGGATGACGGACACAAGGGCGGACTGAACGGTATAGATAACGGCCGTCTGCATTTTACGAATGTGCGCATCCCTCGTGAAGATCTTTTGGATCGCTACGGCAAGGTTGCTAAGGATGGCTCATACAGTTCACCGATTGCTAGCCCTGGGCGTAGATTCTTCACGATGCTCGGAACACTCGTGCAGGGCCGCGTTTCATTGGATGGCTCCGCTGTTCTCTCATCGAAAGTCGCTTTGGATATTGCACTAACTTACGCACATGAACGTCGCCAGTTCGTGGGTGAGGGTGAAGACGAGGTGCTGCTTATCGATTACCAACGCCACCAGCGTCGCCTGATTCCGTTACTAGCAGCCACCTTTGCAGCAAATTTCTCACACGACAAACTACTCCGAAAGTTTGATGATGTTTTCAGCGGTCGTCACGATACTGAAGAGTATCGAGAAGATCTCGAGACCTATGCTGCCGCTTTGAAGCCGGCATCTACTTGGCTTGCTATGCAGACACTGCAAGAAACTCGTGAAGCGACAGGTGGCGCAGGATTCCTTTCCGAGAACCGCATTACCTCGCTCCATCACGATATGGACGTTTTTGTCACTTTCGAAGGGGATAACAACGTTCTGTTACAGCTTGTTGGTAAGCGTCTACTTACCGACTTCGCAAAGAAGTTCAAGAAGAACCCAGTCGGTGTATATGCCGGATACCTTAGTCGTGAATTTATTTCACGATCTGGTCTTCGCAGAGTCGGGCAGGGCATCCGCGATGGATTCACAAAATCTGGTGCGATTAGCTCGCTATCGAATCCTGATCGACAGATTGCGCTCCTTCAGGAAGTAATCAACCAGCGTATTTTCGCGATTGCGGCAAAGCTAAATAAGGCATCCAAGTCGAAGTCTGAAGCTGTAGCTGTTTTCAATGAGAACCAGAACGCTCTGATTGAAGTAGCACTTGTTTACTCGCACGTGTTGCATTTACAAGATTTCAATGAGGTTATTGAATCTGCCACCGACCTGCTCACTAAGCAGGTCCTTGAGAAGCTTCGCGACCTGTATGCCATGGTCACTCTACAGAAGAACCTTTCATGGATTATCGCTAACGGCAAGGTCTCTCCTCGACAGGCTAGAGCTCTCGAGGTGCGCATAAACCAGTTGCTAAAAGAGATTAAACCTTATCTGCTTGATTTGGTCGCTTCTTTCGGATTCGAGGATGCGCATGTGCGTGCCAAGATTCGCTCCGGTGCCGAAGAAATTCGCCAGCAAGAGGCAAGAAGTTACTACGAGCAGCAACGCGAATCAGGGATGGCCCCAACACCAGAAAAATCCCTCAAGAAACAAAAACAGGACTAACCACCTGTCATCTGCTGTTCAAGAACCTCTAGTTTGAAGCTTTCTTGACGGTTCTGGTGCGGGTGCGCTGACGCTTCTCTGGGTTTTGTGACTTTGGGGCCGCGCCTTGTTCAGACTTCTTTCCGGCAGAACTTCGCACAGATTCTTTTTCGGTGGCGCTCCGTTCCGATTTCCTTCCGGTATTGTCGCGACCAGGCTTCCTGCTCGGTGGTTTCTTGCCGGCTGGCGCCTTCTTTTCAGCAGACTTATTTTCCGACTCCTTCAAACGTCCGCGAGTACCCTCTGCGATATCCAAATCAGCAAAGAGGTGAGGTGATGAAGAGTATGTTTCGACAGGGTGTTCGGGATCAAGCTCCAGAGCCTTCGCAATGTGCGCCCACTTGTGTAGATCATCCCAGTCCACGAATGTGACTGCGATACCGGTGCGGCCGGCACGACCGGTGCGACCAACGCGGTGCAAATATACTTTTTCGTCTTCTGGAATCGTGTAGTTGATTACGTGAGAGACATCATCAACGTCGATTCCGCGAGCGGCAACATCGGTAGCGACCAGTACATCCTTAGCGCCGCTACGGAAAGCTTTCATTCCTTTTTCGCGTGTTTCCTGAGACATATCTCCATGCACTCCGGCGACTTTGAAGCCGCGATCTTTTAACTCATCGATAACTGTCTGAGCGAGGCGTTTGGTGCGCGCGAAGATAATTACTTTTTCGCGGTCCCGTGCCTGCAAGATTCTTCCAACAACTTCAGGTTTATCTAGCGGATGCGCGCGATAAACCAGGTGACGAATATTCGCTTGAGTAATTCCCTCTTCAGGGGCATTTGCGCGAATGTGCAAAGGAGCATTCATATACCGTCTAGCCAGTGTGACAATAGTCGCTGGCATTGTCGCGGAGAAAAGCATTGTCTGCCGAGTTGCTGGGGTAGCTGCCATCAGTTTTTCGACGTCTGGAAGGAATCCGAGGTCGAGCATCCTGTCTGCCTCATCGAGTACAAGAATTTTCACGTTCTTCAGGGAAAGCATTTTCTTGCCCATAAGGTCTAGTAGTCTGCCGGGAGTACCGACAACTATCGAAGCTCCAGCCTGAAGTTCAGCTATTTGGCTTTCGTAACCTTTACCGCCGTAAATAGCGACAACCTTGGTTCCGCGGTTTGAGCCAGCCATAGCGAGGTCTTCATAAACCTGTATAGCAAGTTCACGAGTCGGAACGACTACCAGTGATTCAACTGGTCCTGGATTTTTGCCGAGCTGCTGCAGGATCGGTAAACCAAATCCGAAAGTTTTACCGGTACCAGTTTTTGCCTGACCAATAAGGTCCCTGCCCTCTAAGGCGTAGGGGATAGTTTGTTCTTGAATAGGGAACGGGGAAATTATCCCGCGAGAAGATAAGGCATCGACTATATCTGCATCGATGTTTAATTCAGAGAATTTCATGTATTCCTAAGTTTACGCTCTGCACTTTGAATCCTGAGTGTCAACTTGCATAGTCTGACCGCTAAGCAAAGTAGGCTTTAAGCGTGGTAAAGATTTTCAAACAACGCGATAGCGCTGCTCCGGCTCCGAAGCTGAAAACTAGGGACCAAGCGAAAGCACAAATCGAAGGAATCGACCACAACCTCACTTTAGAGTTTGGTCAGACACTTGTATGGATACGCGCTATCCAGCTTGGCACTGCGACCGGCATTGCCGCCAATCTTGTTAGTGCTGATGCTTTGGAAGCCAAGACTACTATAGCCGCTGTCCTTAGAAAACGGCTGAAAGCGCACAAAGCGGTATCAAAAATAGTTCTTCCTAAGCGCTTGACTTATTCCGAAGACGAATTCAGTTCAGCGCACGCAAAAGTGAACGAAATATTCCAACTGGCTAACTCTAAATCCAATCGTGAAGGACAATTGGGAACTTTTATAGTCGGTGGATTGCTAGATGACTTAGCAGCAGTATTGGTTGAAAATACTGTCTCTAGTTCCGAAGTTATTGTGGACGCGCTACCAGCATCCCTCGGTATTGATAAATATCACCGAGTAATAGCCACCGCTATCGAGGAAGATCCGAAGGTTGCAAATGTTCTTGCACTCTGGGGAAGACGTCTACTAGGCGATGCCCTGCTGGTTGTGCGTGCAGCTTTGAAAGGCGCAACAACTGGCATCGATTTTGAGGCTGAAATTGCGCCGCTAATTGCAGAACTTATCAGTAGTCACACAAGACGTATGTATGCTCTAGGGCTAACTGCCTAAACTGTAGCGAGTTTTTCTCGGTTTTTACGATCGCGTGCTGTGCTGAGTAGAATCCCTGTTAGTACCGAGGCCAGCAAAGAACCGAGGATACTGGCAAACCATATCCAGCCACTTTCTTCAAGCCCAAGCCAGCTAAACAGTGTCCAAATAACTGCGGCTACGGCAGTCCCAAGGAATGGTAAAAGAAGTGAACCGCGAAGCTCGGCTTTAGGCAGTAATTGGTGCGCAGTTGCGCCGATCACTAAACCGATTGGGATTATCACTGCTAGAAGCATTTACTATTCCTTCCGTCTTCAAGCAATAGTTTAGTCGGTGGTATCCGTTACCCTGTTGCTATGACAGTCAAGCATATTTCTTTTCAAAAGCAGGATTTAGATTTACCTAATTTGCTTGATGATTCTCAACAGACTGCCTTAGATAGTGCACGCAATCACAACACCGCAGTTATCGGTGCGCCAGGTACCGGCAAATCAACCACTCTACTTGCTATTGCTTTGGATGCGGCAAAGACTGGTTTTGCACCTGCCGAAATTTTATTGCTCACCTCGAACAGGCATCGAGCCGCAAAACTTAGAGATCAGCTTTCTTTAGGTATTGGGCAGCCTACTTCTGGAGCTCTTGCTAAAACTCCTACAAGTTGGGCATTGGAAATCGTAAAGGGCGAGCTTCTAGATGTTCAGTATCTTTCAGGACCGGAACATGATTCACTCATTGAGGCAGCTATTGCTGAACTTAGTAAAAATGGTGCTTGGGCTCCGGTTTTCGCAACTGAAGCTGTGGAGGCTCCGTATTTTCGCTCCGAAATCAGAACATTCGCAGAATTATTGATTTCACATTCGACCACCGTTGAAGAACTAAAGGGACTCGCATCCTCTGCAAAGCCTGCAAACAAAGAGTGGGGCATCGTCGCCGATATTTTGAAGCATGTAGAGAAGGCGCTTACACTTAGATCCTCGAAAATCGAGCGGTTAACCTCTGCCGAAGTGGTTCGAGCGGCTGCAACCATTTTAGGTAGCGGAAAAGTTGCTGCACCAAAGCTTCTCCTCGTTGATGATTTGCAGGATTTGCCGCCAATAGCAATTGTTTTGTTGGCAGCGGCTGTCGGTCAGGGCGCTCGTTTGGTTGTCGCTTTAGACCCGGATGTTTCTACCGCAGCATTCAGGGGAGCGAGCTCCTCAGTGCTGCGAGATCTTGAAGTTCAGATTGGCGGAGCACTCTCGCCCATTGTTCTAAAAAAGAGCCACCGGATGTCAGAAAATATAGCCAAGGCAGTTGCAACTGTGAGTGCGCATATTGGAACCGCCGGTGTTGAAAGTCACAGGCAAGTAGAAACAGCGCCGGGTGGGAGTGTGTTGTCTACGACGCAGGATTCACTAACCAACCTTGGTGGAGCGGTTGCTAAGTATCTCTTTAATCGCAGAGTTGAGGGAGGTGTAGCTTGGCATGAAATGGCAGTCATTACCCGCAACGCTCTCCAGCGTCAAGATATGGCCAAACGTCTGGCTGCACTAGGAATACCCGTAAGCTCTGAAGGAGTCATTAAATCGGGGCATGCCACCTCCGCAGCTAATTCGCTGCTCGATTTCGCGCTCCTTGCATTCTCTAAAACCGAGCTAACGTTCCAAGAGTTGGAGCAGGTTCTTGAAGGCGCGCTCGCAGATATTAATTCCATCGAACTTCGGAGGCTAAAGGCAGCGCTCCTTGCCGAGGAGTTTCTGAGTGAGGGCAAGCGCACCGCCGATTCATTATTGCTGGCCGCTTTCAATCAAAAGGGTGGTTTCGCCACCATTGGTTCACCAGAGGCTGGAAAGCTTCAAAAGCTGCAAACACTTCTTGACAAAGCACGTGAATTAGCTCCAAAAAGCACAGCAGAGGAGCTCGTTTACTATTTGCTAGAGAAAAGCGGGCTGTTGAAAAGACTTACCTCGCGTTCGGAACTGGCAGGGTTAGTCGGAGCTGAAGCACTTAGACAGTTAGAAGCAGTAAATGCACTGATTTTTGATGCAAAAGTATTTGGGGAACAAAACCCGAACTCGCCAAGCGATCTATTCCTCAGGCAACGAAGAAATAGCAGGTTGAGTGCCGATTCGCTCGTCGGTAGAGCACAGACAATGGGTGTTGTAATTGCTACCGCAGCATCTGTTGTTGGGCGCGGTTTCAACACTGTAGTGGTTACAGGGCTTGAGGAAGGCAGTTGGCCAAATCTAAGACTCAGGGGAAGTATGTTGCGCATCCCCGAATTTTTGGATGCGAAAAGCGGCTTAGCGAACATCGACCGTTATCGAGAAAACCTTGAAGACGAGCTTAGGTACTTTGTTTTGGCACTCTCGCGTGCATCCGAATCGCTATTGATTGCTGCTGTTGCCGACGACGAAATCGGACCCTCTGTTTTCTACGAAATGCTCAGAGATCAGGTTGAAGAATTTCCTGCTAATGTAATTTCTTTTCCATCGGGGAGTAGGAATCTTGTCGCTGAGACTAGAAGGAGGATTTCTTCGGAGGTAGCAATTGGCAACGAGCCTTCACAAGAAGATATTGCGCTCCTGCAGCTTCTTGCAGAGGAGGGAGTTGAAGAAGCGAAACCAGACTCTTGGCTGGGGCTCTTACCTACTTCAACAGAGGAGCCAATTTTTGATCCGGAGGAGCCGGTAAGAATTTCCCCGTCATCAATTCAGCAAGTTTTGGACAACCCGCGAGAATGGTTTGAGAAGCGGTATTTTGCAGATCCAAGCACCTTCGCCATGGCTTTGGGGACTATTTTTCATGATGCCCTGGAAAAGCACCCGAATGGGCCGGTAACAGTGATTAAAGCCACGGTTGAGAGCCGTTGGGATGAACTAGAGTTTGAAAGCGATTGGCAAGAAATCACCGAGAAGCAAGAGGCAGAGAAACTTTTTGAAGGAATAGCTGCCTACCTTTTAGACCGTGCTAAAGCCGAATCAGCGTGGGTCGCATCTGAAATCAATGTCACATATGCTGATTCACTTATAAAGATTGAAGGCAAAGTTGACAGGGTAGAGCAAAAGCCTGATGGAAGATTTCAAGTCATTGATCTAAAAACGGGTGTAAATAGGGCAACAAGCTCAGAGGCGCAAAATCACGCTCAACTCAATGCCTATCAAGTCTGCTTTATCCTTGGTGCCCACACAGGTGAATTCAAATCTGAGCCTGAAAAGTTTGATGGGGCAGCACTGCTTTATCCAAAAATTCCTAGCGGCAGTGGGAAGAATAAGAAATCGTATTCCTTTGTCGAGCAATTACGGCTTGATCGAGATGGGGTTTTTGCAGTCGTTGAATCGCTTCATGAAGTGGCAGATAAGATGCGAGGCCCATTTCTCGATAACTACGAAAACCCTCTTTCAACAGGAAGTTACGGGACAAGCAAAGGGATAGATGTGCAAAACATTGAGGAGGTCACCGAATGAGCGAGCCGACCAGTGACTTCAAATTCAATGCAGAAAAAATCAATGAAATTATCGGGTTGAAATATCCGCCAACAACCGAGCAGAAAGCGATTATTGAATCACCTCTGGAACCGTCGCTAGTTGTTGCCGGTGCGGGTAGTGGAAAAACCGAGACTATGGCTTCAAGGGTTGTTTGGTTGGTTGCCAACGGCTATGCAAAACCTAACGAGATTCTTGGGCTTACCTTTACGCGCAAAGCCGCCTCAGAACTGCAACAGCGTGTGAGGCAAAGACTCAAGTCATTAACCAATTCTTTAGGTAGCGCTGAGATTGACCCATTGGAACTTCCACAAATCAGCACCTATAACTCTTTTGCCAACCGGCTGATCAAGATTTATGGTCCAGAAATAGGTATCGACCCTAATACTCCGCTAATCAGTGAAACTACTGCTTGGATGATTGCTCGCAAAGTGGTAATCAATTCTAAAGATCCCAGAATTGCAGAGATGGGCAGGGTTGTAGACACTGTGGCGGATGCAATTTTGAAACTGGCAGGTGCCGCCACTGACCACGGTGTTGAACCTGAAAAAATTCGTGTCGTTGGAAGCAAATATGCGTCCCTGTTTCCAGTGGATATTTTTGAAACGGTAGACCTTAAAGCCGAGAAAGTTTCTGCAGGGATTGTCAAGCACGGGCGAACGCTGGCCACTTTAGAAGTTTTAGCCCCGCTTGTTGACGATTTCTATGCCGAAAAGCGTCGACTCGGTGTAATAGATATCGGAGACCAGGTTGCTTTAGCAACGAAGATTGTTCAGATGCGCCCAGCTGTTAGAGAACAGCTTCGCGCCACTTATAAGACTGTGCTGCTTGATGAATACCAGGACACTTCTGTTAGCCAGACCAGACTTTTCAGCGAAATATTCGGCGAAATGCCGGTCATGGCGGTGGGGGATCCTAACCAGGCAATTTACGGATGGCGCGGTGCCAGCGCATCCAACCTAGCGAATTTCCCTAAAGCTTTTTCTCCTAGTGGTGAAGTGAAAGAATACAGCCTTTCGACTTCTTGGAGAAACGGTGTAAACATTTTGAATGCAGCCAATATAGTCGTGGCTGAAATCGCTCACCAAACAGCGAGCATAAAAAAACCACTAAAACTAACATCCTCGCAAAATGCTTCCAGTTTCAACCTAGTCTGGCGCGATGGGTTCACAATATTCGATGAAGCTAAATCAATAGCAGCAGAAATTACTCGATATCAAGAGTCGCATCCTAATGCCACGATTGCCATGCTTTTCCGGGCAAAAACCAAGACCAATATATTTACTAGAGCGCTCGCCGAGGCAGGAATTAAATACCACATTGTCGGTGTCGCAGGGCTTTTGGAGCAACCAGAAGTTATTGATCTTATTTCCGCAGCCAAAATTATTGCAACCCCCGAAAAAGCTGGTTCTGATTTACTGCGCCTATTAGTTGGTGCCAGGTGGCGGATGGGTCTTGCCGATCTTAGAAAGCTCAACGACTTCGCTAGGTGGGTCCATAAATATGATTACTCTGCCGGTTACACCAAGGAACAGCTAGAGAAAATCATTGACTCACAGTTTAAATCTCAGGACCGCTTTTCAAACCTGTCCATGCCAGCTGCCCTTGACGCGCTTCGTAGACTCGGTAAAGACCACAAGATGGTCACCCGCATCGGTTTTAGTGAAGTGGGTCTTGAACGACTAATTGATGCAGCGAACCTATTCCACGAGCTAAGGAGTTTGCTTCACTTAGATACCGCTGACCTGCTATGGCAAATAGCTGTAGCACTTGATCTTGATATTGAAACTATCGCCAATGAAAAGAATCTCACTGGCATGCGCAATGTCGATGAAATTCTCTCCCTAGTGAATGATTACCAGCAAGCGATGCCGGACGCCTCACTTCAAAGTTTCCTTCGCTGGGTGGAAGCCGCAGCGAAAAAAGAAAAGCTAGAGCCTGCGCAGGTTGATCCGGAACCGGGCACGGTGCAGATTATGACCATCCATGCTGCCAAGGGTCTGGAATGGGATTTCGTGGTTGTTCCACAGATGCTGAAGGAGACATTCCCAAACAGTAATTCGCTAAGTGGCCACGAGGTCCAGTTTGGATCCCTACCTGCACATTTGCGCTCGGATTCGCAATTTATTCCCTCACTCAACCCGCATGAAATATCGGATCGGGAAGATTTCGTTCAAGCGATAGATAAATATTTAGATAGAGCAAAAAGGCATCTTAATATTGAAGAACTCCGACTCTTTTATGTTGCAATCACTAGAGCTAGACATGTCTTAATGCTCACTGCTTGTGTTTGGGCAACCGGGGGTCCAAGGCCAAAGCATGTGAGTGAACTAATTTCACTAATAAGTAGAAGCATGCAAATTGGGCCAAGGCCTAGCACAAAAGAGTACCCAATTGGTGGAGTGCTGCCTGCTCCAATAAGTGACCCATATAAATTTGCCCCTGCCCAAAAATACGAGGAGATTGTCGCTCAAATGGTGTCAACCTATCTTGAAGGTGACGGGCCAAATCCAGAAGCACTCGAAAACCTTGGCACCGGAACATCAATCAACCCACTCGCTGGGGAGTTAGTAGAGACAGTATGGCCGGGTGATCCGCTCGGTTGGCGCAGACCTGTCGTTAAACAAGTTGCGAGTGAATCGTTTAGTGCCGTAGTGAAGCCAACTGACTACGACAAGAAATTGGTGGCAGGATTGCTTGCCGAAGAGCGCAATGACCAACTGAAGATTCCACTGCCATTCCGTATTCCAGCATCCAAATTCAAAGACTATGTGACCGATTCCAATGAAGTTGCCGCCCAAATTGCTTTCCCAGTTCCACAACGGCCATATAGAGCCACAGCTATGGGAACAATTTTTCATACCTGGGTTGAGAATCGCTCAGTAGGCAGACTTGATGAGGAACTTGAATACTTCGGGTTACTTGAAGACGATATTGACTTTGATTTTGATGATGAAGAACTGTCAGATTCAGAGACCAGCGCTGAAAATTATTCGAACAAGCTCTCAAACTGGCAAGATAACTTCGCTAAATCCAAATGGGGAAGTAGACAGCCATGGCAGGTCGAGTTAGAGATTCATTTACCTATTGCTGAGCAAATCATCATCTGCAAGATTGATGCGATATTCAAAGAGGGTGAAAAATACGAGATTGTCGACTGGAAAACTGGTGCATTGCCAAAGGATGCAGCTGATAAAGAAGCAAAAGACTTCCAGCTGTCGCTATACCGGCTCGCGCTCGCGAAATACTTAGGAGTCCCTATCGAAGACATCTCTGCATGCTTCTATTTTGTAAAACACGACAAAGTTTTAGAAGCGAGCAGGTTGCTATCTGAGGAAGAGGTAGCTGAAACTTGGCAGAAGTCAGTTCTGGAACAACTGGGCTAATAGATTCTAGAAACTAAAACCAATCACTCGGAAGTTATTGGTTTGGTAAGCTCGCCGTCGTCAGTATCCTCAGTGTCGTCCGTTAGGGCATCAATAAAGTCCAAAGAGATTTGCTCTGTTGAACCTCCAAAGAACTGGGAGCCTTCATTCTCCAGCTGCGCAGCTAATTCTGAATCATCGAAGAATGGCTGTCCTTCAGCGATAACCTGTTCTTCTTCTGGGATCTCGATAACGTCCATAACAGTTGTCTGCACTGGTGGTTCCCATGCTGGAGAAGATTCGAAAGAAAATTCTTCAGCATCTGGTATCTCGTCTACTTCTTCTTCATTGTGGATGATTGGGATTTCTCTTGTCGGGGTAGCCTCAGGCTCAATCTGATCGGCAAGTGAACGCAGCATAGCCACTGCATCTTCAATGATTCCTGAATCACCGGTATCGAGTCCGTGAATAAGCCATCTTGCTAATTCAAGTTCTGCATAAAGCAGGATCCTGTTTCTAAATGCAGTAGTTAGCTCAACCCCAAGCACCTCGGCATAGCGGTCTAGCGCTACCTGCGCAATGGCATTGGGTACTCCTGCAAGTAGCCATTTGAGGTCGATTGCTGGGTCGCCTATGCTTAGTCCGGCCCATCCACTGACAGCGACCACACTTCCTTCTAAGATTTTGAAAGAGTCTGCTGCAAGGGGGTTCACGATAGTTCGAGGAGTGAAGTTCCAAAGTGAGGGATCATCGACTGCTCGTCCCCAGCGGATCATCAAATCAGCTGGGGCAGAACCTGATTCTTCTACTCTATTGAGTATCTCTGAAACTGTTTCACGTGCAGAGATTGGAGTATTTGTTTTAAGCCCCGCATCACTCACCACATTTGCAGGAAGGGAATGGATGGCTGCAATAGCTTCCCCAATTCGGTAAGCGACTGTAGCGTCCAAACGATTAGCAGTAGCCTCAACGCCGGGAACTTCACTAAAAATTACTGCTCTGGTTTTACCGTAAGGCGCTTGTCCTAGGAATGCCGGAACTGCAAAAGGAAGGGCATCTCTGGCAGCTTGGGTTAATGCATTTAGAGCGAGCATTTCTTCGGCCACCAAAGTTTCCGCGGCGGTATTCTTAGGAAGCTGAACCACATAACCAGTTCCGGTTTCGTCTCTTAAGACAGCACTAAAGTAGTTTGAATCACTGTGCACAGGAAAAGTCTTAGTGAAACTAATTCCGGGTAACGCTTGAGTCGCTAACGCGGCTAAAGTGAATTGTGGTTTAGCCATGTCAGCAGGTTATGAGAAAACTTAATTGCCCGCAGGTTGCCTCGCCGGATATTTGATAGTTTGCAGAGTGAAAGGTGGATTCGATGAGCAAATCTTCGCTCCTTGAGCATCTTGATGCTGACCAGTTAGAAGCAGTGCAAACAATTTCTGGACCCTTACGAATAATCGCTGGAGCGGGTACGGGGAAAACCCGAACAGTTACAACCAGGATTGCCTACGGTGTTGCCGAGGGAGTGTTCAACCCAGAAAAAACTATGGCACTTACCTACACAAAAAAGGCAGCCAATGAACTTGCTAACCGACTCCGAAAATATGGTGTTGTGGTTAATGCGCGCACTATTCATTCCGCAGCACTTGCGCAGCTCTCTTATTTCTGGGCAACGCATGTTGGTGGGCAGTTTCCTCAAGTTAGGGAACATAAAGCAGAGCTACTCACTAAAGCAGCTGGGAAACTAAAACTTGACTTAGACAGGGTAGCCCTCAGGGAAATTGCTGCTGAAATTGAGTGGCGAAAAGTGAACGCTTACAGCATCCCGCAGTATTCGTACAATATTGGACAGCGACATCTGGAGCAGGCTGGCTTGAATCCAGAAATAGTTATTTCAATGCAGCAGGAGTACGAGAACCAAAAAGATTACGCAAGAGTAATTGATTTCGAGGATGTATTGCTCTCCTGTGTGGGAATGCTTGAAAACGAGAGAGCGGTTCTCGATGAGGTGAGGAGTCGCTACAAACACTTCACAATTGATGAATATCAGGACACTTCTCCTGTGCAACAGCTTCTTCTTGAGCTATGGGTGGGTGATTCCAGAGATGTTGCGGTTGTGGGTGATCCCAACCAAAGTATCTACACATTCGCTGGGTCTAGCCCTAAATTCCTACTTGAGTTTGATAGATGGTTTTCAGATGCAGCAACAGTGACCCTAGCAACAAACTATCGTTCTGGTCGGGAAATTCTTAAACTTGCCAATCAGATTATTTCTTCAAATTCGCCTCAAAGTGGTGACCTTGCCCAAGCCGCGGATAAAATTCATGCTCCAGTTTTAGTGCCGAATACTGGAGCAATCGAAGGTAGTGTCTCCTTCAATAAGTATGCAAGCCTTACTGAAGAAGCAGAAGCCACGGTGGCAAAAATCGCTAAGCTCCTAAATGAAGGTCACAATGCCAAGGATATTGCTGTGCTTTATCGTATTAACGCCCAGTCAGCTGCTTTCGAGCAAGCACTAAGTCAAAAATCTATGTCAGCGGTTTTGAAAGGACAGCAACCATTTCAGGATCGTGAGGAAGTTAGACACGCGGTAGCTTTCATCCGGCAAGCTGTTTATCTCGACGCAGAGGCCACACTTGCAAAAATTTGGCCAGAAATATTGGTAAGTCAGTTCTCTACAAGTGAAGAGTTTCTAGAAAAATTTGATCCGCTACAGAACGAAGAAAATGCTCGAAACAACACACTCACCTCACTCAAGCGTCTTGGGGAACTAATTAAAGAAGACTCAGGGAAAAACGCTAAAAACTTCTTAGCAAACATCACCGCTGACACTGGTCAAAATTTGCATGCTGGAGTTACTCTCAGCACTATCCATGCCGCCAAGGGTTTGGAATGGAAGACGGTCTTTCTAGTAGGGGCAACAGATAATTTGCTCCCATTCAGAGGCGAGGACTCCGCGGAAGAGAAAAGGCTCGCATACGTCGGAGTCACCCGTGCCGCCACAGATTTAGTAATCAGTTACCCTAGTACCGTCGATGGACGCCAGCAGAACCTTTCCCGCTATCTACAGCCACATTCTTCGTGAAACGGGGTAGAAAACTTTTCAAAGTTAAGGTCGCTATGTATTTTCCAGCCGTACTCGGCATCCTGAACTAAAAGTGCAACAGCTAATTGCGCCGCTAGTCGGTGCATGGTGAGCAGTTCAAACTTTAGTTTTGTATTGCTGATTGCTCTTTGCATCACCAATTTCAATAAATCTGGGTGCTTATCTGCCTGATTCAGAAAATGGCAACGAATACAGGGTGTCTGCTCTGGCCGAACAATCGGTCCAACTAGGACCTCATTTTCTTGCTGGATGATTGCTAGGTGTGCAAGCTGAGCTTCGGAGAATTTCCTCCAAGCATTCGAGGGGATGGCCCAGTTGCCTACAAGAACTACAACTTCTGGATTATCTGTTGTAGGAAAAACGTTGGACATTGCCTCAGACATGGCTGTTGCTAGCACTCCACTACCGTAAACAGCAACCCTCGGTAGAGTTTTACCCTGTGGTTTAGCCTTAGCAATAATCTGTTCTGAACGACTATCCGATATTCCCCAAGCTTTTGCGTGGGATGCTGCTTCAAGTGGACTACTACCTTTTCGAAGCAGATCTACTAGCTTTAGTTCACTGGGTGTGACATCTATAAGTTCGAGTGGGTCCTCGAAACCAATTTTTAGAGTTTTAGTATCCGTCCAATAAACGGGGGTCTGTGGTGGCAGTTTTAGTTTCATCCCATAAGCATGACGGATTACTAAAATTAGTGCTTAAAATTATCCACAGCCTGCGAAATATCGGTATTTTCAGACTCAGAAGAGGGAGTCTTTACTGTTTGTGCTCTCCAGAGTCATTGTCAGGATCTTCCGGTTTTACAGTATCTGTGACGTTGCCATCTTCGTTTATTTCTTGAGAAAGTAACTTCTGCAACTCAAGATCCATGTCATCGGTAGCTCGAGGGGTTTGCAGTTTCTTCAAGAACGCTTCTGGCGACTCTAGATCTTCTGCACTCGGAACCGATTCAGGGTGTTGCCAAAGCGCGTCTCTCGCTTCCGACCCCAACTGCTCGCCAATATATTTCCAAAGTGCGCTGGCTTCACGCAGTTTCTTGGGGCGAAGCTCTAAATCGACCAGTTGTGCAAATGCTTTCTCTGCAGGACCCCCAGCTGCTCTTCTCCTACGAACAGCCTCGCTAATTGCGCCAGCCTTTTTCAATTTGGTCGAGGCAGAATTTGTGACGTGATCCACCCATCCTTCAATAAGTGCCAACAGGTGCTCCAACCTAGCCAACGCAGCTTCCTGCGCCTCACTGCGTTGGGGCATTAGCGCACCAGAAGAGAGCGCCAGCCTGATCGAGTCAGGGTCAGAAGGATCAATTTCGCTCGCTGTTTCGCGGATTGCATCGATGTCGATACTAAAGCCGTTTGCAAAACTGTGGATGATTGAATTGATTTCAGGTCCAAGCCAGCGAATTTGATTGAACAGCCTGGCAAAGCTTAGTTCCCTTAGTGCCACAAAATGTTTGATTTCTGTTGCGTCTATGTCAAGTCCTTCGCCAAATTTTTCAATATTTTGGGGGAGCAGGGTAGCTTCGCTCATCAAAGGAATACCAATGTCTCCACCGGAGATCACTTCACTGGCGAGACCAGCAACAGAATGACCTAACTGAATGGCATACATGGTTGCGGTCATAGATTTGAGAATCTGTCCAGGGTTAGTTCCTGAAAAGACCTGAGCAAATGGACCCATAACAACTTCAATGTTGCCTATTTCGGCGCCAAGCTGTTCGGTAAGTAAATCGGAGAGTGCATCGACTACGGAATTAGCTACAGGTTTGGCAAGCTCTAACCATATTGGTATCGAAAGGCGAACCCAGTCGGCACGGGTGATAGTTTTCGCTTTGTATCCGACTGGAGTGAAACTTGTTTGCTCACTCAACCAACTGTCGGCGATTGTGAAAACATCTGAATAGTCTTCGGTGATTGGAGAACTAGTACCCTCAACACCAGCAAGAGCGTGCTTTTCTGCTGCGCTCCAATCAACTGTGCCGGGGTTCATGGCTGCTGCACGAATTTGCGATATTAAACCCTGAAGTGCTGCTGGATCTAGGTTGAATCCTGCGGCACCTGCAAGTTCTGCAGGGTCAATTTGTCCACCCTGTGAAGTTAGCTTCTCAAAGAACTCCCGAAACTCCTCGGGGAGTTCAGGAAAGTCAGAGAATTCTGGGAACCCATCAAATTCATTGGCCATGTTCTACTTCACCACCTTTTGGCTTTTTCTACATATACAACGCTAAACCCTAGAGCCTCCAAACTCTCAGGGTTTTGCTTTAGGCTTATTTTTCGAGATCAAATGTGTCGTTATGTTTGACTGTATTAGTAACGAAAACACCAAGATTAAAGATTGGCGAGAATGAGCATACCTGTCGAGGATCGCAGAAGCGACAGACGCTGGAAGCTACTTTCCGGATGGACGCTGGTTGCGGCATCCTTCATCACAGTTTTTGGACTACTGCAACTACCTACTCCTTGGGTTATAGAAGAACCAGGCAACGCCTACAATACACTCGGTTTGGCGATGTCCAACGGGGAAGAAGTGCCAATTATTCAGGTGCCTTCAGCAAATATTTACCCAACTGACGGATCCCTAAACTTACTCACTGTAAGAATTATCGGAGCACCAGGTAACAGGACCTCTTGGTGGCAGGTAATTACTGCGATGCTTGATCCTGCAAAATCTGTGGTGCCGGTGGAAGAGGTTTACCCCAGCGGTCAGGATTCTGAAGAGATAGATGCTCAGAACCAACAGGCAATGGAAGACTCAAAACAGAATGCAATCGCTGCTGCCCTAATTTTCCTCGGATACGAGGTGGATGCCACATTCACAGTCACTGGATTGATAGAGGATTCACCAAATATTGGAATACTCCAGGAAGGGGATGTCCTTTTCCAGGCTAATGGGATTGAAATTGAACAGCGATCAGACCTGACGAATATCATCAACGAGACCCCAGCAGGCACCCCACTTAGAATGACAATCGCCCGCGAGGAGGCGGTTTTGCAGGTGCAGGCAAATGTGCGTGAGGTAGAAGGCAGGAAAGAGCTTGGTATATATCTCGGAACCGAGTTCGACTTCCCCGTTCAGATTCAACTGAAACTAGACAATGTTGGCGGTCCAAGCGCAGGAATGATGTTTACTCTCGGAATTATTGAAAAACTCACCGAAGGTTCACTCACCGGCGGGGCAAATATTTCAGGAACTGGAACGATCCAAGCCGATGGGACTGTTGGCAAAATTGGTGGAACTGTGCAAAAAATGTATGCCGCTATTCGCGGTGGAAGTAGCTACTTCCTGCTACCGAGCGGTAACTGTGAGGACGCCGTAGGAAATATCCCTAATGGACTCACAGTGATTCCAGTAGATACTATTGATGAGGCAGTTGAAAGTCTTCAAATAATCGCCAGAAATAGCGATCTTTCAACGCTCCCGACTTGCCAAGGATAGGAAAACGACTCAATTATGAGCCAAGTAAGACAAGAGACAAATAAGGGACCCTCATACACGCTGATTATCACTGCTGCAATTATCTTTGCGCTAGTGGTCGCTTTTTTAGCATTCTCAGGAGTTTATGCGGACATTCTTTGGTATGACCAGATTGGTTTTCTAAGTATCCTCACCACTCAGTGGTTTACAGTTGGTGTGCTTTTCGCTATCGGTTTCCTAATCATGAGCATTACCCTGTGGATTACAGTAAGGGTTGCCTACAACACAAGGCCGGTGTATGCCTCGCTTGGCTCACAGTTAGACCGGTACCAGGAAGTTTTTGAGCCGCTTCGTAAACTGGCTTTCTGGATGGTGCCCTTGGTTTTCGGGGTTTTCTTAGGTTTGTCTTTCGGTGGTCTTTGGCAGCAGGCGCAGCTTTGGTTGAATGCAACACCTTTCGGTCAGGTTGATCCACAATTCGGACTCGATTATTCCTTCTACGTTTTCCAACTTCCTTTCTATCAGTCACTTCTCCCACTAATCCAGGGGATAGTTTTTATTTGTGGACTAGCAGTTCTGGCAATTGCTTACCTTTACGGTTCAATTCGTATAAGTGAGCGCCAGCTGCGGGTAGCTAAATCTACACGCATCCAGGTGGCAATAATTGCCGCTCTCCTTGCGCTGTTGCAGGGCGCATCCTCGTGGCTGGAGCAGTACAAGTCGCTTACTAGCGGATCGTCTGATCGGTTGATTGGTGCATCCTACACAGATGTGAATGCAACCATTCCGGCGCTACAAATTGTGGCGATTATTGCTGTGATCGTGGCTTTGCTATTCATTATTACCGCGGTAATTGGAAAGTGGCGTTACGCCGTTGTAGGAACCGGCTTGATGATTGTGAGCTCAATCCTAGTGACAGGTGTTTACCCACAAATTATTCAGCGACTTCAGGTGATTCCAAGCGAAGGAACGCTGGAGCGCCCATATCTTCAGCGCAATATTGAAGCTACTCGTGCGGCCTACGGTGTGGCGAATGTGAATGTGCAGAGCTACTCTGCAAAGACCGATGCTGAATCTGGTGCTTTACGTGACGATGCTGAAACAGCTGCAAATATTCGTATAGTTGACCCGGGTATCGTGCAGCCGTCTTTCGCGCAGCTCGAACAGTTCAAGCAGTATTACCAGTTCCCTAGCCAGTTGGATGTTGACCGTTATGTTATTAACGGCAAGGTGCAGGATACTGTGATTGGTCTTCGTGAAATCAACCTTATTGGAACCAATGCTTCTTCCAGTTGGTATAACGAAACCCTTGTTTACACCCACGGTTTTGGTGTAGCAGCGGCTTACGGTAACCAGATAAGTTCAGACGGGCAGCCTAAATTCTATGAGGGCGGTGTTCCATCCAGCGGTGATTTGAGTGATATTGGTGAGTACGAGCAGCGAATCTATTTCGGTGAATTTACTCCTGAGTATTCAATTGTTGGTGGCGCGCCGGGTTCGACACCGGTTGAAGTTGACTACCCGCTAAGCACTTCATCATCAGATGAGAACACCGCTAAAACCACTTTCCAGGGCGATGGTGGGCCAAAACTTGATTCGATTATTAACCGTCTGGTTTATGCAATCAAGTTCGGTAGTGAACAGATTATTTTCTCGGATCAGGTTTCAAATGATTCGCAAATTCTGTATGACCGTGATCCACGCACGCGCGTGCAGAAGGCTGCTCCATATCTAACAATCGACTCTGACCCATACCCAGCGATTGTTGATGGCAAAATTCTTTGGATTGTTGACGCCTACACCACTAGCGCTAACTACCCTTACTCGAACCTAATAAGTTGGGGGCAGTCGATCAGCGACTCAAACACAGACACCACTAGAGTTCGCACCGACCGAGTAAATTACGTTCGCAACTCTGTGAAGGCCACAGTAGACGCTTATGACGGTACTGTGACTCTCTATGCTTGGGATGCTGAAGATCCAGTCCTGCAGACATGGCAGAAGATTTTCCCTGGCACTATTAAGTCCATCACTGAGATGAGCGGGGATTTGATGGCTCATGTTAGGTACCCGTCTGACTTGTTTAAAGTTCAGCGGAGCATTCTTGCCACCTATCATGTGACAAACCCGGACTCTTTCTACTCTGGTGATAACGCTTGGGTGGCGCCAGCTAACCCAACCAGCACAGGTGATAACCCTCCTAGTCAACCTCCTTACTACTTGACTATGAAGCTTCCACTTGAGGAGTCTCCATCGTTCAAGATCTATTCCACCTTCATTCCTCGCCAATCAGGTGATACTCCACGCAACGTGTTAGCTGGATATTTTGCAGCGAATGCTGACGCGGGAAGTGTTGACGGCGTTAAGGGCGCTAACTATGGTGAACTGACTCTGCTCACGATCCCTAACGACGCTATCCCAGGCCCAGGACAGGTGCAGAACAAGTTCAATACTGACCCAACTGTAGCTGGTGAACTAAACGTTCTCGAACTAGGTGGATCTAAGGTTCTCAAGGGTAACCTGCTGACACTACCAGTCGGCGGAGGTCTGCTCTATGTACAGCCTGTATACCTAATGTCAACCGGTGAGACTAGTTTCCCACTCCTGCGTAAGGTACTGGTTGCTTTCGGAGACAGTATTGCTTTTGAAGATTCACTTGAGCAAGCACTAGACACCCTATTCAAGGGTGATTCTGGAGCAGGCGGTGAAGATCCTACCGATCCAACAGACCCTACCGACCCGACAGATCCAACCGATCCTGGAGAGGTTTCCCCAGCTTTGAAGCAGGCTCTTGAAGATGCATCTTCGGCACTGAAAGAGCGTGAAGCAGCCCTTGCAAAGGGTGATTGGGCGGCTTATGGAGTCGCTGATGCGAAGCTCCAGAGAGCTCTTGAACGCGCTATCGCTCTCTCAAAGTAGTTTTCAAAGCTCTAACTCTCCAACCACAACCAATCGCTGCTTGTCAGACCATTTGGGATGACAAGTGGTGATGGTTATAGTGCTCGCGTAGGGGAGATTCAGGAGCGCTTCGTTATCTTCTGGATACACTACCTCGGTTTTAGTGACACGATAGTTCCAAATTCCGTCCGAGCTAATTACTCGCAATAAATCACCTTTGTCGATTTTGTCCAGATCAAAGAATGTACCTCCGTTGCCATTCCTGTGCCCGGTGATTGCGAAGTTACCTCTTTCGCCAGGTAGTGCAGTACCCGGGTAATGTCCAACCCCGGAGTGCGGGTCATTCAAGGTTTTGTTGGTGATTCCTTCTGCAATTACTCTTTGTAACCCAAGTTTTGGTATTTCTAGCACCCCAATTACTCGGGTCTGCGGTTTTGTTCTCGTCTCCTTGGGGTTAGCTAAAGAGCCACTTGATGCATTTTGCGCTTCGCTAAGTATCACTTGTTTTACTTCCTCAGCCGCAATCGTCTGGCTTCTCGCTGTTCTGGCATCAACCTCGCCGCTCCACCACAAAGCAAGGAGAAATGCAGCCCCTGCGGAAACTAATGTTATAGCTGTGAGGAACAGCAGTTGCGCTTTCGCAAGCTTTTTGTGCATTATCGCTCTCATCTTGTCCTCCTTGAGAACTGTGCCTTGAGTATTAGTGAACCAATTAATAGTGCGAGTGATGCAAGGGTGAAGGTAAGAGTTTGTCTCTCCTGTTCTCCATCAGCCACCCCTGAATGTGCGAAGGCTGGCGGTGGGGCAACAGCGATAAATTGCTGGGAAAGCTCACTGCATCCGTGAAGTATTGATTCGCCAGTGGTTAGGTTTTCAATCAGCGCCACCCACTGATATTTACCTTTTGCGGTAATCGGCGTTGGGCTTGAATTAGCTACCACTTGGCCGGAATAGTTTCCTGCACTGATAGGGATTGCCCTGTCGCTCAGTCTAAATAGGGATTCAGGGCCACAGATTGACTCAGTAACTTCTGTGTCATATTCAAACTGATGCAGTTGCCATTCACTTATTTGCCATTCAGAGAAAGGAGTATCTAACACTAAACCACTCACAACTAGGTTGTCGTGACTTTCCTCACCTAGAAGCACTAGGTCGTTTGTTTTTGAACTAAACACCGGTGGAGCAATTTGGAATGACTCTTCTGGTAGGAAAAATGGATGACTGGCCGGAGTGCCCGGATTAGCCAACCAGTGACTGTGCGCACTACCTTCAGTCTCCACGGGCAATATGCTAACTTGCCAGGTTCCGTAACCTGCGCATCCGCTTCCGAGGATGCCCGCATCGCTTGCTACAAAATAATCGCCCGGACCAGTAATCACTAAATCTTTACTGAAAACTTTGGTCGCATTTTCAGGTGTGGTGTCGCTGACAGTGGGAAGTGAAGTAGCCTCACACACCTCCCAGACTTCAGCCCTCAGTTTCAGCCCTACGGGATCACCTGCTAAATCTATAGCCCAAGGTGCATTGTTAGTTGTTACGGTTATTAAATCGCTTAGCGGTCCACCTGGCGCATGCACGACCTCGCCCGCCTTTGTGACCAGTTGAATAGAAACTTGCTCTCTCACCGCTATCGTCTCTGCAGGGTCTGCGAAATCATCGCTGAAGAGATAGGAATCTGGCATCAGGTGCTGCAGTTTGATCTCCTGATCTGCCGCAAAGATGCTCCAGACCCACACATACCAACCAGGTTGAGTTGCTTTTGAGGATGACTGCTGCAATAGAGCAATGTTGCCATTGCTAGTAACCAGTCCTGTTTCAAAAATAGGAGAATCTTCGGGTGGCAGGGAAAGCTTTTCGGGCTTCTCAGCAAAAGGTCCATAGATTGTGTACCTAAGTTTTACGTTTACCGAACCTTCTGCTGAAAGCGGCCAAGCCATCGACTCTGGAGCAGTTCCAAGTACTACTCTGTCAACCAGATAGGAACCGGATCTGACATGTTCCTTTTCGGGACCGTACTGAACGGTTGTTGAGAGTTCGGGAAGGAACTTGGCGTCGTTTTCCCCATTAACTACTAAATTGATGCTCGTTGTATTTGTTGAAACCGCACCGACCGTGGTTTGCTGCCAAGAGGACGGTCGATTCCACACCCTAATCTGTGCTGGCCAAGAAATTAGGTTTCCAGAAACTTGGAAAGCGTAATCACCTGAAGGGTCTCTAGTGAATGAAACCTCGTGTGAAGAACCTCCGGTCACTGTTGCAGACTGCTCTCCGCTAGCAAATTCAGCCTCACCTGAGGTTGCTTGTAGGAGTAGGGTGCCTTTCCATGTAGCAGTACCAGTAAGTTCCATATTGACTGTTCCGGCATAGGGATCCTTAACCGTATTAACCGTAGGCGCTGCAGAGGGCAGTGCAGTCACAGCCTGGTTTACAGCAGCCTCAATTTGATTGTAGATATTTACTACAGAAGTGCGTTGTGCACTCGGAACCCACCCGAGATGGTAGTTCCAAGAGACCGTATAACTTCCACTGCCACGAGCAACAAATTCGTTGTAAGAAAGGTGAGTCCAGATCCAAAGCTGCACCGCAGCTGCTTGGTTATTGTTGCTGGTATTGCCATAGTTTGCTAACACCCAGTTAGCTTTTGCCAAACTAAGACCACTGGTGGTAGTTGTGGGGTTTCCAGAGCCAGAATAGCCAATAGGGTTTGCTGTCAGACTTGAAACAACGCCAGAACCTTTACTAGGGGATATAGGTGCAGCACTCGAAATCTCTATACAGTATGTTCTTTGCCCATCGACGATCCAATTTCCTATGGGCCCACCTCCGCTGTTATATCCAGCACCGAATGTTGCTGCGCTCGCCGGTAGGGTGATTACGGCACTCGCGAGGGATGCGCTAAATACTGCAGAAATAATCAGGGCTAGAAATTTTTTTAGTCGCAAAGTTAGTTCCTCCTCCGGCCAGGAGTTCTACTAAACCAAACTTTGCGATGTCTCAAACATGCTTAAAGCTCGCCCTGTTGATAGGGCGAGCTTTAAGTTTCTGTTAGTTAGTTATTCGGTTGGTTACAACAGTGAAAAGCCGAACTTATTTTCCGGGGCTTTATTTCAATGCTGAAACGATTGCCTCGGTGTTGTAGCGCATCATTGTGATGTAGTCAGGAGCTTCGCCACCAGAATCACTTAGTGATTCTGTGTATAGCAGCACCACTTTCACATCGATTCCGGTTTCCTCAGCAACAACACGTGCTAAAGCCTCTGGTTGTGTAGTTTCTGCGAAGATTGCAGATACCCCGCTTGCCTTTAGTGCATCCGCTAGACCTTTCAATTCGGATGCGCTAGGTGCACCAACTGAGCTTCCTCCAGGAATTACCGCGCCAATGATTTCATAACCAAAGCGATCAGCAAAGTAGCCGAATACTTCATGATTGGTCAGTAGCTTTTGAGAGCTTGCGGGCACAGTAGAAAGCTGAGACTCCATCCAAGTGTCTAGGTCTTGGAGCTTTGTCACGTAAGCGTCCAAGTTACTCTGAACTGCTGCGGCGTCAATTCCCTGCACGTGTTCAATGATTTCTGCACCGATTGCTTTAGCGGCAAGAATCATCCTGGATGGGTCAGTCCAGAAGTGCGGATCTAGGTCGCCGTGGTCGTGATCGTGGTCACTATCTTCGTGGTCGCCATCCTCATGTTCATGGTCGTGGTCGCCATCTTCGTGGTCATGACCCTCTTCACCAAATGGCAAAGGGTTCACTGTCGCAGCAACTTCAAGAGTCGCAACGCCAGATTCTTGAGCAGCCTCAATTTGAGAAAGCAGATTGCTCTCGAGCCCTAGCCCGTTGTAAATAATCAACTCCGCACTTTCAAACAAAGCAGCTTCTTGAGCCGAAAGGCTGAAAGAGTGGGGATCGGTTCCGGGAGCCATTACTGTTTTCACGCTGGCGGTGTTACCAACAATTTCGTAAACAACATCTCCGAGGATGTTTGTGGTGACAAGAATCTGCGGATTATCCGTGGATTCAACTGGTGAGCATGCACTCAGACTAAGCGCTGTTGCAAGCACCCCGACGCCAGCTAGAAGTTTCCAACCAGCTTGGTTTTTGTTTGCTTTGATTCGTTTTTGATTCATTATTTTCTTTCTATCTCTAAGCAAATCTAAGAATCCGTTTTTTCTGCAGTGCACGCTTTATTTCATAGAGGGCGAGTGAAACAAAGAAGAATCCCACTGCTGTGAGCGCTATTGTCGCACCGGCTGCTGTTGAGGCATACCAGGAAATCAGTAGCCCAACATATATCGACAGTGCCCCGATAATTGACGCGCCGATAACACCCTCCCAAGTGTGCTTTGCCCAGATTAGGGATGCGGCTGCCGGAGCAATCAATAAACCGAACGATAGTAGTGTTCCCACCACTGTGAAGGATGCGCTGATACTGAGTGTGATGAGAACTAGGAGTACAAAGTTTGTGAGTTTAGGGCGCATCCCCAGCGTGTGTGCTTTCCGTTCATCGAAACTTAGTGCAACGAAGTTTCGATGGAATATCAGCGAAACTATTACCGCGACAGCA
>JAHBSP010000009.1 GCA_019639055.1 Microbacteriaceae bacterium
TCACCGCAGGGCACGGCGTCCTCCGCTACACCGGCCTCATCTCGATCAGCGCACCCACGCCGGAAGAGCTCGACACTGCGGTCGCGGCGATCGAACAGGCCGCGATCCAAGCCTCCTGCGAAACCCGCCGTCTTGTCGGGCAGCAAGCCCAAGCCTTCACCGTCGCAGCCCTGCCGCTGTGCCGCACCGTCTGAGGAGTAACCGATGCCGACCTTTCAGAACCCGACCGCGGATGCCGCGGAAGCCTCCGAAGCCCTCCGGGGCCTCGCGCACGCAACCCGCGTGCTCGAGGACCCTGCCGACACGTACGCGGTGCTCGGTGATCTCCTCGCCGGGGTGCGATCACTCCGCCAGGTGTTCGATCAGCTCGCGACCGCACACGCCAGTAACCAGATGCGCGCATACGATGACGCCGGAAACCAAGGCGCCGGCGCAAGCCACGCCCTCACCGCAGCCACCGAACTTCGACAGGCAGCGGCACTGCTGGATGGGGTGCACGAGCAGATGGACGCGGCCATGGGCGCATCTGGTCGAATCGCCTGGCGCCCCACACCCTCAGACTCCGTTCCTTCCCGGTGGGTGGGGATCCTGTTCCTGCAAGGGCAAGACGCTGACGAGGTGCTGGCGATCATCGACCGCGACGGGGCCGATGCTGCGATCGAGCATCTGGCTGGGTTCGACATGGGCGAGGAAACCACGCAGGCGGCACTGGTCAACGGGTACGTCTACGACACCCTCCCTGCCGGACCCCGCGACTGCACCACCAGCTCGGGCATCTACACGTTGACGTACAACCACAACCACGGACACATCTCACTGATGCGCACGCACCCCGAACCACCGGAACCCGCTGTCGAGGCTCCGGCGGTCAAACGAACACCGGTGCGCCAAGATGCCCGCAGGCAGTCCCGAGTGCTCAAGGACGACGATGATCCGTTCGCGCCATCCCGCTCGTCGTCACCTTCACGGGGGCGAGCGCTGTGAGCGATCGGCAGAAGCTCCACACCGCGGCGCTGGTCGAACCTGCTGGGGAACGCCGCAAGCATCGGAAAGCCCGCAAGCACGCGGCGGTGAAGATCGAGACCGACGCCCGCCAACGCGAGCAGGCGGTCGAGCGTGAGCGGGTGGCGGCAGAGCGTGCGGAGCGCCGCAACACCAGCTACCTCCCGGCAGCAGGCGAACCTGGACCGGCGACGCTTCGGACTCCGGGCAGGTTTCGCCTGCCCCGCCACCAGGACACCTCCGCGACGCTCGCGGGCGCGTACCCGTTTCTCGCCGAAGGGGGCCTCGGGGCTGACGGGGTGTTCGTCGGCCAAGACCTCTATTCGGGCGGCTCGTTCGTCTACGACCCCTGGACCCTCTACGCCCGCGGGATGATCACCGCCCCCAACATCGTCCTCGCAGGCATCGTCGGCTCCGGCAAATCCTCCCTCGCCAAGAGCTTGTATACCCGGTCGATCCCGTTCGGACGTCGCGTCTACGTCCCCGGTGACCCCAAAGGTGAGCACACCGCGGTGGCGGAAGCCGTCGGTGGGAAAGCCATCGTCCTGGGTCACGGGCTCCGCAATCGGCTCAACCCCCTCGATGAGGGCTACCGTCCCGACGGGCTCTCCGATGTCGAGTGGGCGTCCACGGTCGCGTCGCGTCGCCGCGACCTGATCGGAGCCCTCGCCGAAACCGTGCTGGAGCGTGCCCTGTCACCACTGGAACACACGGTCATCGATATCGCGCTCCAAGCCGTCGTCGCGTCAGCATCCGTACCGATCCTCCCGATGGTGGTCGACCGGATCCTCACCCCAGATGTAGGCGACGACGAACGCCTCGCAGAAGACGGCCGCCTCGTCGGCCACGCCCTGCGCCGCCTCGTCTCCGGTGACCTGGCAGGACTCTTTGACGGCCCCTCGACCGTGACGTTCGATCCGACGCTGCCGATGATCACGCTAGATCTCTCCCGCGTCGTCGAAAACTCCACGCTGATCTCAGTGCTCATGACCTGCTCCAGTGCGTGGATGGAATCAGCTCTACTCGATCCGAACGGCGGGCAACGCTGGGTCGTCTACGACGAGGCATGGCGTCTCATGTCACACCCAGCATTACTGAAGCGGATGGATGCGCACTGGCGACTCGCCCGCCACTACGGCATCGCCAACCTCCTCATTTTTCATAAACTCACCGACCTCGACAACGTCGGCGACCAGGGCTCCGCGATGCGCTCTCTCGCGAACTCCCTGCTGGCGAACGCAGAGTCACGGATTATTTACCGGCAGGAATCAGACCAGATCGGAACCACCGGCCAAACTCTGGGCCTAACCGGGACGGAGCAGAAGCTACTCCCGAGCCTCGGTACCGGGCAGGGGCTGTGGCGGATCAAAGAATCCAGTTACGTCGTGCAACATCAACTCCATCCGGAGGAGTTACGGGCCTTCGACACCACTCAGCGGATGACAAATCTGCAGAATCACGCAGGTTCTGGCGGTTCTGGAGACGTGTCATGAGCCTAGATAATGCGTGCTTGCAAGATTCCTGGCGGGGTGGCACCAACCGGTGGTGGTATCGCGATGAGTGAGCTGTCGGAAGAGGAACGCGTCCAGCGCACAACTGCGCTAATTGACGGGCTGGAACAGATCGCGAAACGGTACGAAGAGCACGTGTTCCTCGCGTGGGAAGACCCCGTCATTTTCGGGGGCGGCCACTTCGTGCTGTACCCGGAAGAGAACTCGATGTCCCGGTTTGCGATCGAGGAGCAATATGCCGACACCGACTGGTCCGACGATGACCGTGTCGCAACCTCTTGGACCTGGATCTCCGAAACCCGGGTACGGCAGCCCGACGGCGATTATCCGTGGGTGCCTCTGGCACGGGGCGAAGTGAAGCCCGGCGAGTATACGCAGTTGCTTGAACTCGCCGAGGCGTGGGCGAAGAACACAAACGATCTCGCCGTCAGAGAGCAGGCGCTCACAGCCGACTCCATGACAGCACCTGGTGTCGAGCGGCCAGGTGGGGAGCGCACCTTCCTGACATGAGCCAAAAGAAACGCATCCCTGCGCCTCCCGTCGTTATTTCGATTGTTCGCGAGGTGCACGCATGAGCCTGCGCCGTTCCCGCCGCACCCCACAGACCCCACCGGCCATCAGTTCCGAGAAAGAGGTGGAGTCTGTCGCGGTGCCGCCGGTGCTGCCGCAGATCGTCCTCGAAGCCGTAAACATGGACACTCTGATCGCGACGGTCAACGGTGACAAACTCTCCGCCACCCCAATCCGGCGAGACGAAATCGCGCAGACACTCACTGAACTCGTCACCAGACTCGGATCCCCAACCCGAGTGGAAGTGCGGGAGATGGATGGCAGCATCCACGCCGACATCCTCACCCCACCCGCACCCCGCTCACCATTCGCACCACCCATAGGTGCACCTGCGACCGTCAACCCGCCGCGCCTGTTGGAATTCACCGCGAATGGGTTCGTGCCCGGCGAGGACGTCGCCCTCGCGCTAGTGATCCGCCACGCCTCCGCAGGGCCCACAGGGATCGCCCGAACCCTGCTGGATCGTGGCGAGCAACCTGTCGTGACGGGCGAGGTGATTCTGCTGGGCCGGATCTCGGGCACCACCTCGGTGCAGCGCATCAACTAACCCGGGAAGGCCTCGTACCTGTTCTCCTGACCCCGCGCACCCTATCGCGGGGGTCAGGAAGGTGCCCGTCTTGTCTGGTCCTGTGCAGGCGAAACCCGCCAACGATCTCTTCATCAACCTCGCCCTCGCAGCTCTCATCGCCGCTGCTGGCTTCACCGGTCTGCTGCGTGTCGCGGGCAGTGTGGCCGCATTTCTCACTGGCCTTCCGCAACCTACCGAAGGGTTCACTGCCGGGGTCGGCGTCCTGGCAAGGCCCACGGATCCGGGTGCCGCGCTGGGTGCTGATGGGCTCAACCCGTTCATCTACTGGGTCATCGTCGTCTTGTTCCTCGGGATACTGGTGACAGCGGCGTTTTTCGTGTGGCGGTCGATCCGTCAAGCTCGATCGAGAGTCGACCCGCATCGCCTCACGGGCACCGCCACGGCAAGTGAAGTCGCGAGGGTCGCTTCAGCAAAGGCGCTGGTGAAGAAGGCCGCGACGTTGCGCCCTTCACTCACGCAGAAGATATCGCCGGAGGATGTTGGGTATCTCCTCGGTACGGGAAAGGGCGGGCAGGTGTGGGCCACAGTCGAAGACAGCATCCTGCTCATCGGCCCGCCCCGCTCCGGTAAAGGCCTCCACATTGTGATCAACGCGATCCTTGACGCGCCAGGCGCAGTCATCACGACCTCCACCCGGCCCGACAACCTCACCGCAACATTGCACGCACGGGCACGCAAAGGGAAGGTCGCGGTGTTCGATCCGCAGCAGCTCGCCCCCGGGCTTCCTGCTGGGATGCGCTGGTCGCCCGTGCGAGGAGTCATGACCCGCTGACGGCGATGATTCGCGCGAAAGGCCTTGCCACCGCGACAGGGTTCGGGGGCGTGCAAGACGCTGGATTCTGGCAAGGAAAAACCACCGCCGCGATCCAAGGTCTTCTACATGCAGCAGCGCTCGATGGGCGGGACGCGAAAACGCTCTACCAATGGGCACTTAACCCCACACTCGCAGCAGACGCCGTCCGGATTCTCGCCTCACATCCAGAAGCCGCAGAAGGATGGGCGGACTCGTTGGATGCGATGGTGCAGGCCGACCCGCGCACGAGGGATTCCATCTGGCAAGGTGTTTCCCTCGCGTTCTCCGCTCTCGCCGACCCGCGAGTGCTCGACGCCGTCACCCCGGCACCGGGGGAAGAATTCGATCCGAAAGCATTCCTCCTCGGCAACGGCACTCTGTATCTGCTTGCGACGGGTGCTGGGGCGGGTGCGTCGTCAGCGTTGGTGGCGGCGTTCATTGAGGACCTCATCGAAACAGCGAGGAAAATCGCCGCACGCTCACCCGAAGCCCGCATGGATCCACCGCTCCTGCTCGCGTTGGATGAGATAGGGAACCTCGCACCACTCCCATCACTACCAACGCTGATGGCAGAAGGGGGTGGCACCGGCATCACCCCGTTACCAGTGTTACAGTCGCTCGCGCAGGCGCGGGAGAAATGGGGCGAGAACCAGGCGAACGCCATCTGGGATGCCTCCATCGTGAAAATTATCCTTGGCGGGGCCTCCAACTCCCGTGACCTGCAAGACCTCGCGACGCTCATCGGAGACCGTGACGAAACTACCGACTCGGTCACCACTGACGCCTACGGCGCACACTCGAGCCAACGGTCCATCCGCCGAGTCTCGATTCTTCCACCCGACGTGCTCAGAACGCTGCCGTTTGGGACGGGGGTAGTGATGCTCCGCACCGCACGCCCTATCATCACCAATCTCCGCCCCTGGCCCAAACGCGTCGACGCGAAGCAACTCCGCGCAGATCGACACGAGGTCGAGCAAACCCTCCAAGAAGGTGCCTGAAAGCAGCGGAATGGGGTTCGTACCTGTCTGGTAGTCCCAGCAATTCTGCGGGGCGTTGACTGACAGGAGTGAAGCTGATGACCATCCGCACGAAGGAATCCCTCTCAGGGTTCATCGCAACCGGTCCCGACCTGACATTCACCAGCAATGGTGATGCCCGTCTGTATATGCGTGTCGGGCAACCACAAGCCAGATTCGAAGAGGACGGCACATTCACGAATTTGGATCCTACGTTCACCGACCTGGTGATGTTCCGAAAGTCCGCCGAGCGTGCGCATGAACAGTTCCGCAAAGGTGATAACTTCATCGCCGAAGGCGAGACCCGAACCTATACCGGCGGTGACGGAGCCGAGCGGGAACAGTTCGTTGCCTCCCGCATCGGACACGACAACAACATCACAAGCTACGACGTAGCCCGTTCGAGCCCCGAACGGGCTACCCCACAACAGGACAGCCCGGCACGAGAACAGACACAGCAGGACTTCGCAGAGCGGGAAGCCGAAATGGAGCCCGAACCAGCCGCAGCTGTCAGCGATAGCACCAGACAACGGGAGGCTGTGGCCCGATGAAACGGGTGCGGCGACCACCTGCCCACGCACCTCCGCCTGGTCGCCGCACCCACTCTTTTCTTCATACTTTTTCGCCAACGGAGCCTTTCATGAACACCCCACCCGACACTCCTCAGCCCGATCCCGAGCCTGATTTTGATGGTGTAGACCTATCAGTGTTGCCGCCAGAAATCGAAACCAGGACCCGACAGCTCGCTAAAGAGGCTTACATGAATGACCTCTCTGCGACCCTCGCAGCGGTCCCACGCCCGATCAACTGGCGCACTCTGCCACCGGACGATCTCGAACACGAACTCCTCGACCTGAATGCCTGGGTCGATTGGCTCCGGCACGAATACGGACTCCCTGCACAAGTCATCCCACCTATGTGGCATCGTCACCCCGAACTTCTCTGGGAGCTGTCGGCGCTCCGGCAGCATTGGTTGTTCTGCTTCGACCCACAAGCCAAAGGCAACCAAGCCCTCGCCTGGCATCACGACTTCGCTGTCGCGCGGGAACGTCTCCGTGATTGGGTCACCATTTCAGGTACCAGACTTGACCGCGACCGTGCCACTCGAGTTACTGCGTGGCCTGGCGGTGAAGCCGAAGACTGGGTCGAGCCGGACACTACAGAACGGGCTGTGACAGAACGCACAAACGACTTCGTTGCGTTCGTTGCTGAACAAGTTTCGGCGCGACTCGAAGAACAGAATGCAGTGATCCGGAACGTCATCTCAGATGAGAGACAAGAACAATGAGTCGTCGCAAGCGCTATCAGCGCCGGACTGGATACGTCCCCTACGCAGAGAGACGGTTCTACGTTGACGCTGTCCACCGACCGGAGCCCGATCTCGGAATCCTCACGGAACTGTTCATTCGCCTTGCCCTCGAACGTGTCGTCGAAGCCCGCGAGCAGCGTCAGCGTGAGGCATTGCGGTCTCCTTTAGCGCCTCCGCCGCACCGGTAGTTCACTGGACCAGCAAGCTATCATCAAACAACTACACGCCCTTCCAATTCACGGTCGGAGCGTGCATCAACCACACGCGGACCGCCCTTGACCGGACCGGAATGCAGACGCTAAGCTCACTGCTCAGCATAAACCACACTCGACGCACGCACCTGCTGGCAGGGCTGCTTTCTTTTCTGTTCCTGTCGAGTGAAAGATGACACGCCTTGAGCGCTCTCAACATCAATACCCCAGCCCAGAGTCAACTGCCTCCGCTCGGAACCGCGACGAGACCGCTCGGGGTGATGCTCTCCGGCGAAGCCCTCGCCGTGTCCTATTTGCGCGTCTCCACGAAAGAGCAAGCCGAGAAAGGCGGCAAGGACGAGGGGTTCTCAATCCCGGCGCAACGGGACGCGAATCTGCACAAAGCCGCCCAGCTTGGGGCGGTCGTCGTTGAAGAGTTCGTTGATGCGGGTGAGTCCGCGAAGAAGGCCGATCGGCCTGCTCTGCAGCGCATGATCCAGTACGTGAAAACCCACCGGGTCGCGTACTGCATCGTGCACAAAGTCGACCGCCTCGCCCGGAACCGTGCCGATGACGTCGCCATCCACTTCGCCCTCCAGGAGGCCGGAGTGATGTTGGTCTCCGCGACGGAGAACATCGACGAAACCCCTTCGGGGATGCTGCTCCACGGCATCATGTCGACGATCGCCGAGTTCTATTCCAGAAACCTCGCCACCGAGGTCGTGAAGGGTATGACCCAGAAAGTCATGACCGGTGGTACCCCGTCGAAGGCACCGATCGGCTACTTGAACACGCTCGAACGCGACGAACTCGGTCGCGAGGTCCGCTCCGTAGCACTCGACCCAGAGCGTGCTCCGCTGGTGAAGTGGGCGTTCGAAGCGTACGCATCCGGGAACTACTCCCTGGCGAAGCTGACCGCTGAACTCTTAGGCCGTGGGCTCTCCTCAGTGCCAACTCCGCGGCGACCTTCGAAGTCGATCCCACTGTCATCGGTGCACCGGATGCTGCAGAACCCGTACTACAAGGGAGATGTCGTCTACCGCGGGGTTCGTTACGGCGGTGCTCACGAACGGCTTGTTGAGCCTGAAGTCTGGTACCAGGTGCAGTCTGTCCTCGCCTCGCACAACGCGTCCGGTGATCGCACCCAAAAACACGACCACTACCTCAAAGGCAGCGTGTTCTGTCAGCAGTGCGGGGCACGACTGATGGTGAACAACACCAAAGCCCGAAACGGTGACATCTACCCGTACTTCGTGTGCCTCGGACGTCACCAGAAGCGCACCGACTGCACGCAAGCGGCGATCCTCACCACCGATGTTGAAGCGCTTATCGTTGACTACTACCAGCGGGTGCAGATCACCCCGGCAACCCGGGACGCGCTGCGCGGCATGCTCCACCACGAACTCGACCGCCTCACCCAGGCCTCGTCGACCGAGGTCGCGGACCTCACCCGCAGGCGCGCGGAGAACATCGCAGAGCAGGACCGGCTCCTCGAAGCACACCTGAAAGACGCGCTGAGTTTGGAGCAGTTCGCGAAGTTCCAAGACCGGCTCCGCGCCGAGGTCGCCGCGATCGATGACCGCCTCGCAGAGCACAAAAACGACTACGCCGAAGCGCGGCACCACATCGATGACTGTCTCGACCTCGCCGCCGACATTGGGCGGATCTACGCTGGGTGTGACGACCAGAACCGTCGCCTGGCAAACCAGGCGTTCTTCACACGCATCCGCATCGGCGAGCACCAGCAGATCAAGGCCGAAATGGCGAAGCCGTTCAACGTGATCCTTAACCCAGAAGTGCAGCGCGAAGCGGCCGCGTGCAGCGAGCAGGGCGACGGTGCAGAGGTCGACGAACGAACTGCGACACGCGCTAACGTGTCGCAGTTTCGAACGTCGAACATTGGGTGCGCCCAGCAGGACTCGAACCTGCAACCTACAGATTAGAAGTCTGTTGCTCTATCCATTGAGCTATGGGCGCACTCAGACTATTTTAGTGGCTTTATCGGGCAACCTTTCACATCTTCGGGAATGTAAATGCTTAGCTTCCTGGTTAGTGAGAATTTGGTAAGAAAAAGTAACTGATTCATCTTGAGGGAGCAGAATAGAAGTATGACTACTGAATTTGTGCTTGCTGGTGGATGTTTCTGGTGTTTAGATGCTGCATATCGCGCTCTTGATGGCATCGAGGATGTTGTAAGTGGATATACCGGCGGAACAGTTCCAAATCCGAGCTACGAGCTTGTGTGCACCGGTACAACAGGTCATGCTGAAGCGGTCAAAGTTATTTTTGATGAAGACACCATTCCTGCTGAGGTGATTTTAGATGTCTTCTTCACCATCCACGATCCTCGTCAACTAAACAGACAGGGCAACGACATCGGAACCCAATATCGTAGCGCCATGTTTTATAAGGGTGAGGATCAGCGCATCCTTTTTGAACAGAAAATGGCTGAAGCGAGCGAACACTGGGGTGGCGAAATCACCACATCCCTAGAACCTCTAGGCGATTTCTATGAAGCTGAAGATTACCACCAAGATTTCTTTAGAAAAAACCCAGATCAGGGATATTGTCTAGCGGTCGCAGTTCCGAAGGTTATGAAGGTGCGACAGGGATTTGCGAAGTTTCTAAAGGTACCTGCCTAGAGCGCTGTGCCACCACTATTCCGGTGATGACGATTAGAGCACCTAAAATCTGAATCGGGGTCAGCGCTTCATTTAGCCATAGCCAAGCGAATGCGAACCCAAAAACGACTTCTGAGGTACCGATAATTCCGATAACCGTTGCCGATAGTGTCTTCATTGCCGTGAATGAGAAGAAGAACGGCAGGAATGAGCCGAAGATCACTGTTACCAGCAGAATCAACCACAACGGTAAGGAGATCGTCTCCAGATTTCCACCCAGGCTTGAGGATGCTGTGTATAGTTCCGAATCGATCGTCCACCACTGGCTAACCACGATCCACAGAACGCTTGCAAAAACCATCGGCCAGAACGCTACCGCCAGTGGCGAAGTTCCTTTTACTTGACGCTCACCAAGTATTAAGTAGATCACCATTGAAGCGGAGGCTAGGACCGCTGCACCAATACCAATTGGATCAAAAGTTACCCCGGAGATTCCTGCAATTAGCGCGACTCCAACGATTACCAGCAGCACTGCCACCCACATTGTCTTTTTGAGTTTTTCGTGGAAGAAAAGCATAGAGATTAGCGCCACAACCGGCACAGCGAGGTATTCAATTAGCAGCGTCATGCCGACAGGAATCAGACTTAGAGCAACCGAGTAGAAATACTGGATAGGCGCTACACCGAGTATTCCAAGGAGCGCCATGGTTTGTAATTGTTTTTTACTCAACCTAAATGATTTCCGGTCGATTATTGCCAGGATGATCCCAGCAATAATTGCAGTCCCTAAAGTCCTGAAAAAACTAACCTGTGCTGGTGAAATGCCCGCATCAATAATGACTTTAATTAGGCTTCCATTAGCCCCAAACAGGGACACTGCAAGTAGTGCCCAGATGTAACCCAATCCCTAGCCTCTGGCCCTTTCTGAACACAAAAATATAACTGCTGAAATGAGCATATATGGCTTATTCACAACTAAGAAATTCGTTACGTTCTCCACAAGAATGACTTCCAATCGAGCAAGAAAATCTGCCAGCTGCTTGCATCGGAAGCGAACAAAATATTTGGAGGAAAAATGTCTGATCTAATCACAGTAACTGGCGTAGTTGCTACAGAACCACGCTCAATCACCACTTCAGAGGGCGTATCAATCACCAGTTTCAGATTGGCTTCGCAGGATCGAAAAATTGACCGTGCAACCGGCAAATGGACCGATGGAGATACCAACTGGTATACCGTAACTTCGTTTAGGAACTTGGCGAAGAATGTTGCGAGCTCGGTAAAGAAAGGCGAGCGAGTTATCGTGGCGGGGAAACTGCGTATCCGTGAATGGGACTCGGGGGAGAAGCAAGGAACCAACGTCGAAATCGAAGCAGCGAAAATGGGACACGATCTCAACTGGGGTGTAGCAAGTTTTGAGAAAAAGTTGCCAGAATCGGTGCTTACTGAATGGCCATCAAACTACAAGCAGGCTGGTGGAACAAGCACAGAAGAAACGAGTGAAGAGGAAGAGGAACCGCTTCGACAAACAGCCTAGACTAGATAGGAAATGGCTGAATATATTTACTCAATGGTTAAGGCCCGTAAGGCCGTCGGTGACAAGCTCATTCTTGATGATGTGACAATGGCATTCCTGCCAGGGGCAAAGATCGGTATGGTCGGTCCTAACGGCGCGGGAAAGTCCACGATTCTAAAAATCATGGCTGGCTTAGATACCCCAAGCAATGGAGAAGCGAAACTCACACCCGGATACACTGTCGGAATTCTTATGCAGGAGCCTGAACTCGATGACTCAAAAACAATCATCGAAAATGTGAAGGCAGGTCTCGGGGAGATTGTTTCAAAGATTGATCGCTTCAATGAGATATCAGCAGCGATGGCCGATCCAGACGCAGACTTTGACACTCTACTTGCAGAGATGGGCAAACTGCAGGAAGAAATCGATGCAGCAGACGCTTGGGATCTTGATTCGCAACTAGAGCAGGCTTTGGATGCACTTCGCACCCCACCAGCAGACACATCAGTCAAACACCTCTCCGGTGGTGAGCGCAGGCGTGTAGCACTTGCTGCACTACTACTGCAGAAACCTGATCTGCTGTTACTTGACGAACCAACTAACCACCTCGATGCAGAGAGTGTGCAGTGGCTAGAACAGCACCTAGCGAAATACCCTGGTGCAGTCATTGCTGTAACTCACGACCGATACTTCCTCGACCATGTTGCCGAGTGGATTGCTGAAGTCGATCGCGGTCGTCTATACCCTTACGAAGGTAACTACACCACCTACCTCGAAAAGAAGGCTGAACGTCTTGAGGTGCAAGGTAAGAAGGACGCCAAACTCGCTAAGCGACTTGAGGAAGAACTCCAGTGGGTACGCTCCAACGCTAAAGCCAAGCAGACAAAGAGCAAGGCTCGTTTAGCTCGTTACGAGGAGATGGCTGCTGAGGCAGAACGCACCAGAAAACTCGACTTTGAAGAAATTCAAATTCCACCGGGGCCACGCCTTGGAAATCTGGTTTTGGAAGCAAAGAACTTAGAAAAAGGTTTTGACGGTCGGAAACTAATCGACGGTCTTTCCTTCACGCTTCCACGCAACGGAATCGTGGGAATTATTGGCCCCAACGGTGTCGGTAAATCAACACTTTTCAAAACCATAGTTGGTGTAGAGCCAATTGATGGTGGCGAGCTAAAAATCGGTGAAACCGTGAAGCTTTCCTATGTTGACCAGTCTCGAGCTGGAATTGACCCAAACAAGAACGTTTGGGAAGTTGTTTCAGACGGGCTAGATTTTATTCAGGTTGGTGCGGTTGAGATTCCTTCAAGGGCATATGTATCCACCTTTGGATTCAAGGGTCCAGACCAGCAGAAAAAGGCAGGTGTACTGTCCGGCGGTGAGCGTAACCGTCTAAACCTTGCACTGACCCTCAAGCAGGGTGGAAACCTACTGCTCCTTGACGAGCCCACTAACGACTTGGATGTTGAAACTCTATCCAGTCTGGAAAATGCGCTCCTTAATTTCCCCGGTTGTGCGGTGGTAATTACTCACGATCGCTGGTTCCTAGACAGAACAGCAACGCACATACTCGCCTGGGAAGGTGACGACGAGAATCCAGCAAAATGGTATTGGTTTGAAGGAAACTTTGAAGGTTATGAGGCCAACAAGATTGAGCGTCTTGGCCCAGAGGCTGCCAAACCTCACCGTTCTACCTACCGCAAACTAACCAGAGATTAGGGTTAGCTGCAGGAGAATTTGCTTCAACAGATTAGAGGTTAGGGAAGAATATGGCTCGTGGAGTAGCACTTACACAACTGCGCTGGAGTGACCTAGACGCATTCGATCACGTGAACAATGTGCAAATTGTGCGACTGCTGGAAGAGGCCAGAGTGCGCGTTTTTTGGCCAGCAACCCCTGCAGAGGGGACAGCAGCATCCACAACATTCGACCCTAAATCAACGGTTGTGGTTGCCCGCCAAGAAATTCAGTATTCGCAACCGATTCCCTACTTTTCCGATCCGCTAGTTATCGAGATTTGGGTGGGAAGATTCGGTGGTGCCAGCGTAGATATTTACTACGAGGTTAAAGCTCCAGAATCAGCACCACCGGCATCCTATGCAATAGCGATGAGCACAATAGTTTTCCTTGACAAAGAAACTCTTCGTCCACGGAAACTCTATGAAGATGAACGCGAATTCTGGGGTCGTTTTGTTGACGAACCTTTGGAGTTCCGCAGAAACTAAACCCTGACCATACCTTCTTGGGCGACAGAGGCAATTAGTTTTCCTTGGCGGTCATAAATTCGCCCTAGAGCAAGACCGCGACCGCCCTGCGCACTTGGAGATTCCTGCACATAAATCATCCAGTCATCCAGTTTTACCGGGCGGTGGAACCACATTGCGTGGTCGAGGCTGGCAATCTTAAGTCGAGGATCCGACCAAGCAATTCCGTGCTTCCTAAGAATGGTTTCAAGCAGCGAATAGTCACTCAGGTAGGCAAGTGCGGATGTCTGAATTAGTCGATCGTTCGGCAGCTCCCCGGTAGGTTTGAACCAGACAGCCTGGTGGGCGACTTTTTCTCCCTCAACCGTTAGGTACATGGAAGTTCCCACATGCCGCATATCAAAAGGTCTACCTGTTGCCCAGAAAATCGCGGCAGGATGATCGATGCCTGAGAGAATGACTTCTGCTGGTGTCAGTTTCTCAGGATCACCAAAAAGACTCATATCCACTTCCATCTGATGGTCTAAGCCCTCATCAGTGGTCTGGAACGAGGCAATCATCGAAAAAATCGGTACACCTTGCTGGAATGCCTGAACGCGCCTTGTTGAAAAAGAGCGACCCTCATGGATGCGATCGACTGAGAAATTTACCGGCTGTTTGACATCGCCAGGGCGAAGAAAGTATCCGTGAACCGAATGAATGTGCCTATCTTCTTCAACTGTGCGACTTGCGGCCATGACAGTCTGTGCCAAAACTTGACCGCCAAAAATACGTCCGTGGAACATGGGAGTGTTTATGCCAACAAAGTTATCTCCCTCGCCATCAACTTTCTGGATGTCCAGTATTTCCAGTAGTTGTTTAATCTGCGAATCCATTGACTGCTAATCACCTCTGTCTTCTTATCGCTTCACAATGTAGTTTAGTTATGAAATGCAAATATCCTTTGAACTCGCTAGCGTGGAAGCCGCAAACGACTTAAAGCTCTACCTTAATCGGTTACTTCGTATTGATGAGGGTGCTGTGAAGCTGCAGATTAGTGGCGATGTTTTAGCTGTTTGGGGAGCCGCAATTTGGCCCAAAAGCATCACTGATCCTTCACCCACTGCGCTCGGCTTGCGCACATTTCGAATAACTCCACAAGAATCATCCACCTACGAAGTGGGCGCATCACTGCTGAGCAATTCAATAGCGGATGACGGAAAAGTCAGCCTAGAAGTTGCAGACACGAGATTGCAGGCTGCATGGCTTGGACAGACACCGCCAAGAGCAGATTGGGAACTTTTGGGGGAGATTACTGCTGCAGCTCTTGAGAATGAAGCAATAGACTCCGCTAATGAAGTTACCGATAGCACGCCACTCAACTCTGGTGCACTGGTGGTAGACAAAATTAGGGCAGCAGTCTGGGGGAGTCAATCAAAAACCTGGGATGGCCCGCTACCTAAAGCAGCAAGTTTCGCAATGCTTGCACTCGGCTTCCTGAGTCCGCTCGAAAAAGTAACTCTTTTCCGTTCCGGTTCTTGGCTACGTTTAACTAGTTCGCGCGGGCATGTGCTGGTAAAAGCGCTAGTCAAAAGTGTTGACTAGCGCAAAAGCAGCACGTTCTAGGTAATCCCAAAGCATCGCCTCATCCAGTTCAGGAAGACCTAGTTCTTTTACAGCTATTTGCATGTGATGGAGCCAGCGATCTCTCGCGTCTGGATTGATTTTGTATGGCTGGTGTCGCATCCGCAATCTTGGGTGCCCTCTAGTCTCGGAATAGGTAGAGGGACCACCCCAATATTGCATCAGAAATAGCGCTAAACGGTCGCTTGCGCCCACGAAATCAGGTTGTTCCGGATACATGAGAGCGAGTACTTCATCCTCAGCCACACCTTCATAAAACCGTTCGACAAGTTTGCGAAATGTTGCTTCGCCGCCGATTTGTTCATAAAAACTGGTCAAGTCAATACTGCTTCACTTAGTTAATCCGGTAACCGATTGTCGTTAACTTTTGTCGAGTTGCTGAGCCGCAAGTGCTCTAGTGACACCTGCCAAGTTTTCAGTGATCAACCTGTTTAGGGCAGCTGGTTCAGGGTTTGCGTTCAGCCATTCTTCGGTCTTATCAATAAGTTTCTGGTTTGCAAGGGTGGCAGGGTAGAAACCGGTGATGATCCCGTTTGCAATAGCAAATGAGCGCTTGGCATAAATGTCTTGAAGCTTTGCGAAATATGGTTCCACAATCACTTCAAGATTCTCAGGGGAGTTGGCGTGCTGGAAACCGAGACCGGTTGCTCGCACAATAAGGTTTGAAGGGGCAGGTTCACCCGCTGCAAACTCAAATGCTGCCAGCTTCGCCTCAGCGGTTGGCACAGTAGCCCTTGCTCTAGCTGCCGCCTGCTGACCGGTAGCTGTGTTGTCGGCAGCAAGTGCCGCATCAATTTCAGCAGTTCCTGCTCGGCCACCAAGCACTAGTGCTTCTAGTAATTCCCACGAAAGGTCGGTATCGATACTCAGTCCGGTAAGTGCTAGCTCTCCAGAGCGTAGTGCCTCAATTGCATCCAACTGTTCAGCGGTTTCGGCTAGGGCTGCAAAGAACTTCACAAACTGGAACTGTGCATCACTTTCCGGTTCTGCCTGTTTCGCAAGCTCAAGCATGGTGTCTGCAAGTAGAACCAGTCTTTCTGCACGTTTTGCTGGATCGCTGTAGATTTTTGCTGCGGTGACCACGAAGTTCAACACGTTGCGAAGTGTTGTTGACTCGGTCTCCTTAGCAATATGGCGGATGACTAGGTCAATAAAGTCGCGTGCTGGCATTTGTGCATCGCGCACACCCTCCCAGAATGCGCCCCAAATGAGTGCTCTGGCCAGTGAGTTCTCGAAATCACCGAGGTGTTCGAGTGCAAATGCTTTGGAGCGGTCGTCTAAGCGAATCTTTGCGTAGGTGAGGTCCTCATCGTTTAGTAGTACAAGGTCAGGGAGAGTCTTACCCACCAACGCTTCTGCTACGGTAACTTTGCCATCGACATCGAGTTCTTCGTACCAGTGCCTACGAACCACTCCATCATCCTCTAGGCAGTAACCGGCAACGCCGATACGATGCGGTCTGATAGTTGGGTAGTCTGCGGCTGCACTTTGAAGAATCTCGAAACGAGTGATTTTCTTATCTTCGTATTCAAAATCAGCTACAAGAGTGTTTACTCCGCTGGTTTTGAGCCATTTCTCTGCCCAGTCACCGAGTTCTCTGCCGCTTGTGGATTCAAGTTCAGCAAGCAGGTCTTTAAACTCAGTGTTGCTCCAGGCATGCTTGTTGAAGTACTGGTTTAGCCCCTTCATAAACTGCTCCTGACCAACCCAAGCGACGAGCTGCTTCAGAACTGAACCACCCTTAGCGTAGGTGATTCCATCGAAGTTAACTTCAACATCTTCAAGGTCGCGGATGTTCGCATAAACAGGGTGGGTAGAAGGTAGCTGGTCTTGGCGGTAAGCCCAACTCTTTTCCTGAGCGACAAATGTGGTCCAGGTGTTTACCCATTCAGTTGCGTTAGCGGTTGCCAGGTGAGAAATATATTCTGCGAATGACTCGTTTAGCCAAAGGTCAGCCCACCACTTCATAGTTACTAGGTCACCGAACCACATGTGGGCGAGTTCGTGCAGGATGGTAACGACTCGGCGTTCTTTAACAGCATCGGTAACTTTGGAACGGAAAACATAGGTTTCTGTGAATGTCACAGCACCAGCATTCTCCATCGCTCCCGCGTTGAATTCAGGAACGAAAAGCTGGTCGTATTTCTCGAACGGGTAGGTGACCCCGAACTGATTTTCGTAGAAATCGAATCCTGCGCGGGTAATGTCGAAAATGTAGTCGGCATCCATAAATTCGGTTAGCGATTTACGACTGAATACACCGAGTGCTACCTCGCGACCGTCAGCGCTCTTCAGGGTGCTTCTGGTCACGTCATAAGGACCGGCAATTAGCGCTGTGATGTATGAAGAGATGCGAGGTGTTGGCGCAAAAGTCCAGCGAGCTTTACCGTCGGCTAGGCTTTCCGGTTCAGGTGTTGCCTGGTTGGATACCACCTGCCAGTAGTCGGGAGCGGTAACGGTGAACTGGAAAGTTGCTTTCAGGTCTGGCTGCTCAAATACCGCAAAAACTCGTCTTGAGTCTGGCACCTCAAATTGGGTGTAGAGGTAGGTTTCGCCATCAGCTGGGTCAACAAAGCGGTGAAGCCCTTCTCCGGTATTTGTGTAGAGCGCATCCGCACGAACTAGCAGCACATTTTCTGCTTGCAAGTTGGGGAGAGTAATTCTGGCGCGGTCAGCATATTCTGCCGGGTCTAGCGGTTCGCCATTTAGTTCAATAGTGTGCACGGCGCTGTTGATGAAGTCAATGAAGGTACTTGCACCCGGTGTTGCAGTGAATTTGACCACGGTTGTGGAAGAAAATAATTCGTCACCGGTGGTGAGATCTAAATCAATTTCATAGCTTTGAACATCAACAATTTTCTTGCGTTCGATTGCTTCAACGCGAGTTAGGTTTTCACCTGGCATTACTGGTTTCTCCTCAAATTAAATACCTCCTTTAACCCTAGTGGAGGTGGGTGTGAGTAAAGCCTTAAGATTGAAGAATGCGGATACATATTGCCACCGATCATGCCGGACTCGAATTTTCACAAAAAATGCAGGAGCATCTTCGAAGCCAGGGACACGAGGTTATCGATCACGGACCGATTGAATATGATGCGCTGGATGACTATCCCAGCTTTTGTATCAATGCGGCTAAAGGAGTAGCTAAAGACCTTGCTTCTGGAATACCGGCACTGGGTGTCGTACTCGGTGGGAGCGGTAATGGTGAGCAAATGGCAGCAAATAAAGTGGAAGGTATTCGCGCCGCACTTGTATGGAACGAATCAACCGCAAAATTAGCCAAGCAGCACAATAACGCCAACGTTATTGCTATCGGCGCCAGGCAGCACACCGAAGCAGAAGCAATCCAACTACTCGATTTCTTTATCGCCGAGCCTTTCTCTGAAGATGAGCGGCACATCCGCAGAATTAATCAGATCGCAGAGTATGAATCAACCGGGCAGATTGCCGGTTTTACACTGATTTAGTTATGCCCGAAGGTCATTCCGTTCACCGAATTGCTAGGCAGTTCAACGCAAACTTTCCCGGGAAACCGCTACAAGTATCCAGCCCGCAGGGGAGGTTCACTGCCGGTGCCGAAATGCTTGACGGGGACTCAATTGTGGAAGCCAGTGCTGTCGGTAAGCACCTTTTTATTGAATTTGAACGTTCCGAGCACCTACATGTGCATCTGGGGATTTACGGAGCTTGGGACTTTGTAGGCGAGGTTACTGTCGATGCTACTATCGCATCCGCTAACGGCTGGATGGGACAAACCAACCAGCGCGGCACTCTACTTACCGAGGATGAGATTTTTGACGCGGCTGGAGAAAATTCACTAACAAGTATCGGTGCTCCCAGAAAATCGCGGTTCCGTTTCGGCGAAGCCACCAAAGAAATGACAGCTGAAGAATGGCCGCCCGAGCCGGTAGGTCAGGTGCGTGTTCGCTTACAAGCGGTGGATGTGCTCGCTGATTTGCGCGGTCCCACAACCTGCGAAGTAATTTCTGCAAGTGAAAAACTAGCGATTTTGGATCGACTCGGCCCAGACCCGGTAACCACACCTTATGACGCGGGTCTTGAAATTTTTCTTCAGCGTGCAGGTAGCAAGAAGGCGCCTATTGGACAGCTACTTATGGATCAAAACGTGATCGCCGGTATCGGTAACGTTTACCGCGCAGAGATTCTTTTCCGTCTTGGCATAAACCCTTACACTCCTGGCAATGCCCTCTCAAAAGAACTTCTAACCGCAATCTGGGATGACTGGGTGAGACTCCTTCCAGAAGGCATAGAAACTGGCCAGATGATGACAATGGATGATCTGAGCGAGTCCGAGTGGATAGCCGCGATGGCAAATCGCGATGATCGCCACTGGGTGTATCACCGCGCCGGGAAACCTTGCCGTGTTTGTGGCACTCCAATATCACTTGCCGAAATGCAGGGAAGAAAACTCTACTGGTGTGCAAATTGCCAGCAGCAATAGCTACTGGCAATTTGTAATTTCGTTTTGGACGTTACTTAGTTACAAGGTGTGATGCAAGGAACCAACGATCTTTCTCAAGTTCGGTAGCGAGTGCAATCACGATGTCTTGGCTAGGCAGGTCGATGTCATCTAGCGCATCGATTGCTCCACGAACAAGTTTGAGTGTCGCATCGATTTGCGAAACTATGCCTTCAATAAAGACATCAGTGTTTTGGAATCCTGCAGGTAGTTCAGGAGTGGTTGTAACCTTGGCGAGCCACTGGATGCGCGCATCCAGTGGCTCGCCAAGTGCCACGATACGCTCTGCCACGATGTCGGTCTGCTCGCGAGCGTGATCTACGACTGTGTCAAGAAGTTCATGGATCTGTAGGAAGTTTGGTCCACGGACGTGCCAGTGTGCTTGCTTGGCATCAACCGATAGTGCGGTTAAGTTTGCAACAACAGGTGAAAGGTATTTAGCGATTTCCTTTGACCTGGTAACGATTGAGCTGTTTCCAATTAGATCTGTCATCATTCCTCCAAATGCTGCTCAAATTTAGTTTTACTATCTAATTGTCCGCCTCTATTCCGAGTCTCGCAAGCAAGCTTAGGCTTGGCTAAATCCCCAATAATAAACACTTAAAGAGCGATATTTTCCAATAACGCAGCATGGAATATAGAGGATATTATTCAAAATATGAACGATATATCCGAAGCCAACATTCCGGCACTGATCGTCATCGATGTGCAATACGCTTTTGACGATTTTGATTTCTGGGGGCAGAGCACAAACCCTGAATGTGAAGCCAACATTGCGGCACTAATTGATTACTGGCAGAAGAAGGAACTTCCTATCATTGTTGTTCGTCATGATTCGCGCGGACCTAAGTCCCCGCTTCATCCAGATAACCCCGGCAATAGGTTAAAAGATTTCGTTGCTGAGGCTCCCGCAAAACTTCTGGTTAGTAAGCATGTGAACTCTGCTTTTTATGGCACGCCTGATCTGCATGAATGGCTTAGCGCATCCGGCTATAAAAACCTGATCATTTGTGGAATTCAAACCAATATGTGCGTTGAAACAACTACAAGGATGGCCGGAAACCTCGGCTACCAAGTCACTGTGGCACTTGATGCCACCCGCACATTCGATATTGTTAGCGATTCTGGCACACTCACTGCGGCTGAACTAATGAAATCAACGGCTGTGAACCTGAGCGGTGGTGGGTTTGCCAGAATAGCTTCAACGGCAGATCTGCTGAAAGAAATTTAGTGGAGGGGATGACGGGAATCGAACCCGCACAGCCAGTTTGGAAGACTGGAACTCTACCATTGAGCTACATCCCCTAAAGCACCTATGTAGTCTAGGGACATTCAACTATATACAAAACCTAGGAAAAAATTCAAAGGAACCTAAGTAAATGTCTGAGCTTATCTGCGAAATCAAGGAAGATATCGCCCGAATTGTCCTCAACAGGCCGGAAAGATTAAACGCTTTCGATGAAAAACTCGCCAATCTCTGGAAAGAAACGAACCAAAGAATCGCTTCTGATAGCAGTGTCAAAGCGGTTGTGCTTTCTGGAAACGGTCCATCATTCTGCGCCGGTGGTGATGTCAAAGGCATGTCGCAATTACCGGACGGTAGGGAAGTGACCAGGCTTGCGCGCATAATCCATGAAGGCACAATTGCGCTAATTACTTCTGATAAGCCCGTAGTTGCTGCCGTCCACGGCGCAAATGCTGGTGGAGGCTTAGGGATAATGCTCGCCGCGGATTATGTGATTGCTGATCCTAAATCACGTTTTGCCGGTAAATATTCAGCAATCGGACTAACTCCAGATCTTGGCGTTAGCACTCTCGTTGCAAGAGTTGTCGGTCAGACTCGAGCATTCAAACTGCTCCTAAAGGAAGATTTCATTGATGCTACTACCGCGCTTGATTGGGGGCTAATTTCAGAAATTTCTGACAATTCTTTAGAAGAAGCACAAAAATTAGCAACCGAATGGTCGAAGAATGCTTTCGCATTTGGGCAGGCAAAAAGGCTCGTCCGCGCAGGCTTTTATCGCTCCCAAGCAGATAGTTTCAGCGATGAGGCAGAAACGATCGGTAAATCTTTCGATACGGATGCTGCAAAGATGCGAATCGGTGCATTTATCCGCTAGACTTCTTTGGGTTAATTCTTAATAGTTTTATTGATGGATTAATCGCACTAGTCCGGTTCCATAGAACCAGGATGTTCGGGGCGTAGCTCAGCTTGGTAGAGCGCGCGCTTTGGGAGCGTGAAGTCGCAGGTTCAAATCCTGTCGCCCCGACCAGTTCCTATGACTATTTCAGGAGAATCATTGAGTACCACTTCAGTAGAGCGTCTAAGCGAGACCCGCGTAAAGCTTCACATCACTGTTCCAGCAACCGAGCTCGGTCCAAGCATCAAGCATGCCTACGAGCACATTGCAGAGCAAGTGAGCATCCCCGGCTTCCGTAAGGGAAAGGTTCCAGCCCCAATCATTGATCAGCGTGTTGGTCGTGAAGAGGTTCTGAGCCACGCTGTAAATGAAGGACTAGACGGTTTCTTCCGTGAGGCACTAATTAGTGAAAAGTTGACCCCAATCGGTCGCCCTGAAGCTGACATCACCGAGTGGCCAGAGGTTAAGGACTTCTCTGGCGAGCTTAAAGTAACCATTACTGTGGATGTGCGTCCAGACGTCAATCTCCCTGACCTTGAAAAAATCAAGATCGAAGTTGAGCCAGCTGTTGTTTCAGCAGACGATGTGCAGAACGCTATTGATGAACTACGACAGAATTTCTCAGACCTTGTAGAGGTTGAACGTCCGGCAAAAACAGGTGATGTGGTTTCTCTGAACCTGCAAGCAAAAATCGGCGACAAGGTTGTAGATACTGCCAATGGTGTGCTCTATGACGTTGGAAGTGGTGAACTTCTTGAGGGCCTTGATGAGGCGATTGATTCGCTATCAGCAGGGGAAGAGACATCCTTTACTTCCGTTCTACTTGGTGGAGATCATGAGGGTGAAGAAGCAGTTGTTGAAGTGCAGATCGCTGCGGTTCAGGAAAAGTCACTCCCTGAACTCAATGACGACTTCGCTAAACTAACCGGCGAATTCGAGACTGTAAAAGAACTTAAGGAAAAGCTAAAGGAGCAACTGCAAAGCTCCAAGCTTGTTGGTGTGGCAACCGAAGCTCGCCAGAAGCTAGTTGAATCACTTATCACTGCAGCTAAGGTAACTGTTCCTCAGAACGTTATCGACGATGAGGTTGTGCGTCACCTTGCCAGCGAAGGCCGTGAAGACGACACCGCTCATGGTGAAGAAGTAGCAGAGCAAACCAGACAGTCGCTTTCTGAGCAGTTCGTGCTTGACGCTCTCTCAGAAACACTTGAAGTTAAGGTAGAAAACGACGATCTGGCGAACTACTTAATGCAACTTGCGCAGCGTTACGGCGCAACACCGCAGGATCTGGCGAACACTCTGCAAGAGAACGGTCAGATGAACCAGGCAGTATCTGATGTTGCACGTAGCAAGGCTCTAAGTGTGGCGCTAAATAAGGTTCAGGTTGTTGATTCAAAGGGCAAGGCAGTAGACCTAAGTCCCGTGCTAGGTAATCTCTAAAACATCCCTCACGCCAACGGCGAACATTAGCGCGCCTTCGGCTTCCTTTGCGATAGTGTCGAAAGCGAAAGTTTCGAAAACTTAGGAGAACAAGTGAGCCAACCGGCACTAGTAAGTTCTGTATTCGACCAGCTACTCAAAGACCGCATTATTTGGCTTGGCAGCGAAGTCAGGGACGAGAACGCAAACGAGATTTCAGCAAAGATTCTTTTGTTGGCAGCGGAAGACCCTAAACGGGATATTTACCTGTATATCAACTCACCCGGTGGTTCCATTACCGCTGGCATGGTTATCTACGACACCATGAAGTATGTTCCAAACGACATTGTGACTGTCGGTATCGGGATGGCTGCTTCCATGGGTCAACTGCTGTTGACCGCAGGCACTAAGGGCAAGCGCTACATCACACCAAACGCGAGAGTGCTTTTGCACCAACCGCACGGTGGTTTCGGGGGAACGACTTCAGACATCCAGACTCAGGCTGCGCTTATTGTGGATATGCGTAAGCGACTTGCAGAGATTACTGCAGAAGCAACCGGAAAGAGCGTTGAACAGATTCTTGAAGATGGTGACCGCGATCACTGGTTTACAGCTGAAGAGGCTCTTGCCTACGGATTCGTTGACCATATTAGGGATTCAGCCGCAGATGTGACCGGCGGCGGCGGCACAAAGGTAGGTAAGTAATGGAATTTGTGAGTCCAAAACAGAGCAAAGTTCAGCTACCAAGTAGCCGTTATATTCTGCCAAGTTTTGAAGAGCGCACTGCTTACGGCTTCAAACAGCAGAACCCGTATTCAAAGCTTTTTGAAGACCGCATCGTTTTTCTAGGTGTACAGGTTGACGACGCCAGTGCAGACGATGTTATGGCGCAATTGCTAGTGCTTGAAAGTCAAGATCCAGACCGTGATATCACCATGTATATCAACTCACCTGGTGGTTCTTTCACTGCGATGACTGCAATCTACGACACCATGCAGTATGTGCGTCCACAGATTCAAACCGTGGTTCTAGGTCAGGCTGCTTCTGCAGCGGCGGTGCTTTTGGCGGCAGGTAGCCCTGGTAAGCGTCTTGCGCTTCCGAATGCTCGCGTGCTTATTCACCAGCCTGCGATTGGCGAAGCAGGGCGCGGACAGGCATCCGACATTGAAATTCACGCAGCGGAAATGATTAGACTCCGTGAATGGCTAGAGGATACCCTGGCCAAGCACTCCAAGAAGAGCAAGGAAGAAATTCACAAGGATATCGACCGCGACAAGATTCTGCTCGCTCAGGATGCTCTGGAATACGGTCTTGTAGATCACGTGCTCGCCAGTCGTAAAGACACAACGCAAATTACTCAGTAAAACTTATTTGCGACACGCCTAAGACACGAAAAGTAACACTCAGCCCTATTGTCGGTAGTGCTGTATAGGCTTAATCTATACGAATTTGCCTGAACGGAGGACTTCATGGCGCGCATCGGAGAGACCGGTGATTTACTAAAGTGCAATTTTTGCGCTAAATCACAGAAACAGGTCATCCAGCTTATAGCAGGTCCAGGCGTGTATATCTGTGATGAGTGTGTTGAGCTTTGCAACGAGATCATCGAAGAACGCATGGCTGGGGAGCAGAAAGAAACTCCTGAAACTGAATTTGAACTCCCCAAGCCAAAAGAGATTTATAGTTTCCTCGACGAATATGTTGTCGGTCAGGAAGCAGCTAAAAAGGCACTCTCTGTGGCTGTGTATAACCACTACAAGCGCATCAAATCCACTGGTCCTCACCCTGCTGAGGAAGATGAGATTGAGATTGCTAAAAGCAACATTATGCTCGTAGGCCCTACTGGTTGTGGCAAGACATACCTGGCGCAATCACTTGCAAAGAGGCTAAACGTTCCTTTCGCTGTAGCAGACGCTACTGCTTTAACTGAAGCAGGCTATGTTGGTGAGGATGTCGAAAACATCCTACTGAAACTGATTCAGGCAGCAGACGGTGACATTAAACGAGCCGAAACCGGCATTATTTATATCGATGAAGTAGACAAGATCGCCCGCAAAGCTGAAAATCCTTCAATCACCCGTGATGTGTCCGGTGAGGGAGTACAACAGGCGCTACTAAAGATTCTTGAAGGCACTATCGCTTCTGTGCCTCCACAGGGCGGTAGGAAGCATCCGCAGCAGGAATACATTCAGATAGACACAACCAACGTCCTCTTTATTGTTGCTGGTGCTTTTGCCGGTCTTGAAGAAATTATCGCCTCTCGTGTCGGTAAGCGCGGTCTAGGTTTTGGTGCAGAACTTCACAGCAAGCGCAGTGAGGAAGAACTCTTCTCACAGGTGCTACCTGAGGATCTACACAAGTTTGGGCTTATCCCTGAATTTATTGGACGTCTTCCTGTAGTGACTTCTGTTCACCCACTTGACCGCGAAGCGCTGATTGACATTCTCACTGTGCCAAAGAATGCACTTGTGAAGCAGTATCAGCGCATGTTCGAACTCGATGGCGTTGAACTTGAATTCACCAAGGGTGCTTTACAAGCGATTGCTGATCAGGCAGTGCTTAGAAAAGCAGGAGCACGTGGCTTGCGGGCAATCCTTGAAGAAGTTCTTGGCCCAATTATGTTTGAGGTCCCATCCACTACCGGTATCGGTAAAGTTGTTATTACCAGTGAGACAGTTGTTGCAAATGCTGCCCCAACTATCGTTCCCAGGGATGACACAATCCAAGAAAAGAGTGCCTAGTAGCACCTAAACAAGGGAGATAAAATGGCGAATACAGCCGAAACTGTAAATGCTACTTCTCTAAAACTAAAGCCTCTGAGGACGGTATTTTTAGCTGTAATTATCGGGGCACTGACTATTTCTGCCGCATTCGGAATTTGGATGTTGCTATTTGGCGGTGAATTGGGCCAGCTCCAATACAAAATTCTTTGGACCACTCTGCTTATTGCAGCCGGTTCTGCAATCTGTTTAGTAGCGCTTTCTTCATTCAGCAGATCGCCGAAAATTCTAGTGGTCATTGCTATCGTCCTTGCACTAGTGGCGACATTGATTTCGAGTATCTACTATGTCTGGCTGGGTTGGGAATTTTATTCACAGTTTTCTGACGAATTCAATGAAACGGTCGTTAAAATTACCGGCTTATCTTGGCTCTGGGCGTTTCTTTTCGCTCACGCAGCAATCATCCTGAATCTTTCGATCAGGACAACACTGCAAAAGGTGCTTCTGGCTGTGCTTTTCGTTTCCACGCTGGCAGTTGGCGTTATGGTCAGCGTTGTTGCCATATTCGAACTATATCCAGAGGAATGGTACTACCGTGTCATGTGGTCGCTGATAATTCTGGCAGTGCTACTGACAATTGTTGTGCCCGTGGTTGCATCTGTAGCTAAAGCCGTGCCACTACCTTCTAGAGCATTACTGAATGAGCTTGCTGGAAGAGCCGCCGTTGAAGGTAAATCAGTAGACGTGCTCCTGAAAGAGCTACTCAGTAAGTAGTCAAAATCTGCCGCTTAAATATGTGCTGGCTCTAGTTATCTAGTAGCCCGCGCCTACGAAGCAGTGGTTCTACCTCTGGCTCACGGCCGCGGAAGCCACGGTACGCTTCACGGGGGTCTTTGGATCCGCCGATAGCGATTAGGTGCTTAGCAAAGTATTCACCGTTTTCTCTGGTGAGTCCACCGTTCTCCTTGAACCATTCCACCGCATCTGCATCCAGTACCTCACTCCAGATGTAGGAGTAGTAGTTAGCGTCGTATCCTGAACCGAAGATGTGCTGGAAGTAGCTTGATGAATAACGCGGAGGAACTAAATCTAGCTTCAGATCGATTGATTCTAGGTAGTCATCCTCAAACTTCTTAGGGTCTGGCATTGGCTCGTCTGCGCCAATTTTGTGCCACGCCTGGTCGAGCAGGGCGCTGGCTATGTAGGTGGCTGTGGTGTAACCCTGGTTGAAGGTCGCAGCAGCACGCAGGTTCTCAATAGTTGCCTGATCCAGTGTTTCACCGGTTTGGTAGTGCTTAGCGTATTCCTCAATCACACCTGGCCAGGTTGCCCACATTTCATTCACTTGGCTAGGGAATTCGACATAGTCACGGTAAACCTCTGTGCCGGAAAACTTCGGGTAGTTCACATTCGATAGCAGCGAATGAAGGGCGTGGCCGAATTCGTGGAATAGCGTGGTCACCTCATCCCAGCTAAGCAGCGTTGGCTGACCAGCTGCTGGTTTAGGCACATTGTGGTTATTGCACACGATTGGTAACTGACCGAGTAGGTGAGACTGCGACTGGAGGTCATTCATCCAGGCACCACCGCGCTTGGAATCGCGGGTGTAGAGATCGTAAAGAAACAGCCCTACCGCTTCTCCTTTTTCGTTGGAGACTTCGTAAACAACCACATCAGGGTGGTATCCGGGAAGGTCTTTCCGCTCTTTGAACTGTAGACCGTAGAGCTTTGTTGCAGTTGCAAAGACACCATCGTTTAGCACTCTGTCTGCTTCACAGTATTCACGCAGTCGCCCAAAATCTACCGAGTATTTCTTGGTGGAAAGCTTGTCAGTGTAATACTCCCAATCAGCAGCCTCAATTGGGTCGTTCTGGCCCATTTCAGTGGCAATTTCAGCCAGCGCATCTGCTTCACGGCGCACATTAGGCGCAACCGCAGCAGCTATACGTTCGGTGAGCTTTGCAATGTTTTCTGCACTTCCAGCTGTTTGGGCTGAAGCTACTAGTTCAGCGTAGAAAGGGTATCCGAAGATTTTCGCTTTTTCAGCGCGTAGCTTTACCTGCTCAAGCAAGCATTCACGGGTATCGTTCGCATTGTTGCGACGCCCTCTCGCCAGGCTGGCATCAAGAATTCGTCTGCGCACATCCCTGTTTGAAAGATTTGCTAGGTAAGCATGTCCGGTGTAGAGGGGGAGGACTATTAGATATTTCCCGGTAAGTCCTCTGTCTGCGGCAGCTTGAGCAGCAGAAGAAATATCTGTTTCGCTAAGTCCAGCTAATTCTTCAGCTGAGTCAATAACTACTGCCAGTTCGTTTGTGTCATCAAGTAATAGTTTTTCGAACTTGGTAGCTAATTCGCTAAGACGAACATTAATTTCGCCAACCCGCTTCTTGTCATCGTCAGAAAGCTTGGCACCATTGCGTACAAACTCGTCCCAGTAACGTTAAACAAGGTAGTGAGATTCTGGATCCAAACCTAAGGAGTCCAATTGACTGTATAGGGAGTCTATGCGCGCAAACAGCGAAGAATTGAAGGTGATCGAGTCAAAATGTGCACTTACCTTTGGAATGTACTCTTCTTCGAGCTTGTGGATGTCGTCGTTGGTGTCGGCGCTGGTTAGATTCCAGAAAAGGTAAGCAACCTTGGTTAGCAGTCTTCCGGATTTCTCCAGAGCGACCATGGTGTTATCGAAAGTTGCGGGTTCTGGGTTTTGTGCGATGGCGTCAATTTCTGCCTTGTGCGCTTCAAAACCGGCATCGAAACCGGGAGCCCAATCGGAAGTTTTGATTTTTGAGTAATCGACTAGACCAAAATCTAGTGGAGATTTTTCGGTGAAAACTGGGGAAATTGTCAAATTGACCTCTTCATAAAAATAGTTACTATCCAAGACTAGTAGCACTGGGCTCTACTTCAAATAGACTGATGTTTATGAGCAGTGAAAGACCTCTAAAACCTGGCCAAGAACGATATTTACACGGGCATCACGACAGCGCTGTGCGCATTCATGCAAGGCGGACCGTGGAAAACTCGGCAGCATACTTAAAGCCTTATCTAACGCCTAGTAAGACTTTGTTGGATGTGGGGAGTGGCCCCGGGACTATAACAATAGATTTCGCCCAGCGACTAGCCCCTGGCAAAGTTATCGGTCTTGATCCTTCAGCTGAAGTTGTTGCTTCAGCGAGTAATCTTGCTAAAGAAAAGGGAGTGGAAAATGTCGAATTTGCGACAGGAAATATCTACGAACTTCCTTTCCCTGACAATACTTTTGATATTGTCCACGCGCATCAGGTCTTACAGTACATGTCGGAGCCAGAACTCGCTCTGGCTGAAATGGGTCGTGTGACTAAGCCGGGAGGTATCGTGGCCGCTCGTGATGTCGATTATGGAGGGTGTCGCTGGTTCCCTTGGATTGAACCTATTGAAGAATGGCGTGACCTCTATCAGGATGTAGCTCGTTATGGCGGAGGTGAGCCGGATGCCGGACCACAACTGAAAACCTGGGCTTTGAAATCTGGTGCATTCAACAAAGTAGAAACCTCTGCAAGCATTTGGTGCTTCTCCACAGATGAAGATCGTGAGTGGTGGGGAGGAGCTTGGGCCGACCGAGTTCTGCTATCAACCTTCCGCGATAACGCGTTAGCTTCCGGATTCGCTGATGAAGCAATGCTGAATCGTATTTCTGAAGCTTGGCGTGAATGGGTTGCTGCAGAAAACGGTATTTTCAACCTTCCTCACAACGAGATTCTCTGTTTCAAATAACAGAGTTCTGACTATCTCTATCTAAAAGATCTCTGATTTAGATAGTTTCGGCGTCGATATTTACTCTCGAAACAAGTGTTATTTCAGATGCTTCAATTGATGGTGCAGACTCCATAGCCATATCAGCCACGGCCATCCGCATCATTGGTTGCGCGAAGCCACGTGGTTTAGGCGGCTCAGTACCTGGTTCATAGACAGCGAGTACTTTGATTCCTTTAGTGCCAAGAGCTGAAGCATAGTTTTCGGCCTTGTTTAGCGCATCCTGAAGTGCTGCCCTTTGAAGTGGGGGAAGAGCTCTTTGCAGTTGCTCATCGCTCAAACCCCAATTCAGGTTTGATTCGCTAAGTCCCTCGGTCTTAGAGACTTCGCCAAGAAGTTGCTCTAACAGTTCAAAATCAGTGATTGAGAAACTAAAAGAACTGGACGCTACGAAATACTTTTCCGTCTTCTTATCTAGCCAGCGCTCGGCAGACCGCACGCGCAACTGAGAAATAGTCAGCTTTGATAGCTTTTCTTTTTCAACCTGGGCACGTAATTTTGCTGCGAAATCATTGTGAAGCTTGGTTGCATATGAGTTTGCTTCTTTATGGGTTTTGGCTTCCCAGTTGAGGTACACGGATACTGTAGCTTCGTCGGCTGCGAAAATCTGCTTAGCCTGTCCGGAAGTTGATATTGCGGTCATAGTGCAAATTTAGCACTAGGGGATGTTAATCCCCTAGAACCACCAAAGCACCACTCGAATCAATGGTCGCCTCGGCACCGTTCGAGTGGTAAACCACTGGTTTGCCTTCTAGGAAGGTGAGGGTCCAACTGCCTAGGTTGTTTTCCTCAAGCTCGGCTTCAACATTCTGCACGAACTGCTCTAATTCAACAGGCAGTGCAGGAGGCATCTCTTTTCCTTGCCAGCGCTTGCCAATACTAATCATTTCAGCTCCTAACCTCTGCAGCTGCGCTAGTTGGCGTCTGCTTCTTCAGCAAATTTGATCGCTGACACAGCCACTGAATCAGCTTCTTCCCAATTAAGTGCTTGGATGCGCCCAACAGCCTGCAAATCATCGACAGCTTGCTTTGCCAGTTCAATAATGGCAGCAGGAGCCGCAATCTGGATGCTGGTAACTTCGGCTCGCTGAGAAACTTTGGCCTCGGTTTTGGCACCGCGTACCGCAATCAGAACTTGGGAGATCGCGGCAAGTACTTCAGAGTTACCACCTTGAGCAAGTTCAGCAACAGTCGGCCAGCTGGCACGGTGAACTGATCCTTCTTGCCACCAGGACCACACTTCTTCAGTTGCGAAAGAAATGACTGGAGCAAATAGTCTCAGGAATACTGAGAGTGCTGCTCGCATTGAGGCGACAGCACTTGCCTGCCCAGGGTGGTCGGAATTGTAGGCGCGTTCTTTCACAAGTTCGAGGTAGTCGTCACAGAATTCCCAGAATAGAGCTTCGGTAATTTCTAGCGCACGCGCGTGATCGAAGTCATCCAGAGCCTTCGTGGCGTTAGCCACGACGTTTGCTAGTTTTGCTTGGAAAGCGAGGTCGATTGCTTCGGTGATTTTTGCATCCGGAGTTGTTGGGTAGCCAAGAATTAGTTTTCCGGCATTGAGGATCTTGATTGCTAGTCGGCGACCAATTTTGAAAGCTGTCGGGTTGTTTAGGTCGAGCGCGGCATCTGCACCCAGCTTGCTGGAAGACGACCAGTAACGAACCGCGTCGCTTCCGTGCTGTTCCAAAACTTCCAGCGGGGTGACCACATTGCCCTTAGATTTCGACATTTTTTTTCGATCCGGATCAACGATAAATCCAGAAATTGTGGTGTGTTTCCAAGGGCTTTGGTTCATTTCCAGTTGGCTCTTCAACATTGTTGCGAACAGCCAAGTCCGAATAATGTCTTGACCCTGTGGGCGAACAGTGTATGGGTAAACCAGCTCAAACAGTTCAGTATCACTTTCCCAACCACCTGCAAGCATTGGTGTCAGGGCTGAAGTTGCCCAAGTATCGAGAATGTCTAAATCACCAACAAATCCGCCCGGCTCACCGCGTTGAGATTCCTCCAAACCTGCTGGAGTATCTGTAGAGGGATCAACCGGAAGTGCAGACTCTTCGGGAACAATGATCTCGTTCTGTAGAACCGCGCCATTTTCATCGAGGCGATACCAGACTGGAATTGGAACGCCGAAGAAGCGTTGCCTAGAAACAAGCCAGTCTCCGGTAAGGCCGTCTACCCAGTTTTCATAACGCACACGCATAAAGTCTGGGTGCCATTTAAGTTCGCGCCCCAATTCAATAAGTCGTGCTCTAAGCGCATCATCATTCGCTGAGTTTTTGATGTACCACTGACTGGTGGCAACAATTTCGAGTGGTTTATCACCCTTCTCGTAAAACTTGACCGGATGGAGCACTGGTCTTGGATCGCCAATCATGGCACCCGCTGCCTGCAACTGTTCCACAATAGTTTTCTTGGCACTAAAAACTGTTTTGCCAGCAAGTTCCGAAAAAGCCGCTATTCCAGCCTCTGATTCGATTGCTTCTGGTGCAGACTGGATGATTCGGCCATCCTCTCCGATTATTGCTCGGCTGGGTAGTGACAGGTCGCGCCACCAGGTAACGTCCTGAATGTCACCAAAAGTACAAACCATGGCAATACCGGTGCCCTTATCGATTTGGGCGTCTTTATGAGCCAGAATCGGTACTTCTACACCAAAGATTGGTGTTGTAGCGGTTTTGCCAAAGAGGTGCTGATAACGCTCGTCGTCAGGATGCGCAACCAAAGCAACGCAGGCAGGCAGGAGTTCCGGACGAGTGGTGTCAATAATGATGTCGCCTTTTGGACCCGAGAATTTTAGCGAGTGATATGCGCCTTGCTGCTCACGATCTTCCAATTCTGCCTGGGCAACTGCGGTGCGGAAAGTGATGTCCCATAGTGTTGGCGCATCTGCCTTATATGCCTCGCCGCGGGCAAAATTACGCAGGAAGGATCGCTGCGATACGGTTATTGCCTGGTCAGAGATCGTGCGGTATGTCTGGCGCCAGTCCACAGATAGCCCGAGAAGGCGGAAAATGTCTTCAAAAACTTGCTCATCTTCAAGCGTCAATTTTTCGCACAGCTCAATGAAGTTTTTACGGGAAATTGGTACCTGATCGGCTGGATTGGCACTTTTGTTTGATCCACCTACAACAGGGGGAACGAAATTAGGATCGTAGGGCAGTGTCGGGTCACAGCGAACTCCGTAATAGTTCTGCACGCGTCTCTCGGTTGGTAAGCCGTTATCGTCCCATCCCATTGGATAGAAGACGTCGCGTCCGCGCATCCTATTGAATCTGGCAGCAATGTCTGTGTGCGTGTAACTGAACGCATGGCCAATGTGCAAGGAACCAGAAGCAGTTGGTGGAGGAGTATCAACCGAATAGATATTTTCGCGCGTAGCCTTTGACCTATCGAAATGGTATGTACCTGATGACTGCCAGACCTGATCCCACTTTTTCTCTAAACCTTCTAGTGCTGGTTTTTCAGGGATGCTCATAGCGCGATTTCTCCATTTCAATATGCGCGGTAGCGTGTTTTCCTACCTGGTTATTTTTATGTTTATAAGTTTAGTTGGTTAAAGTAATTGATTTGTGCGCAAGATCTCCACTGGAAGACTCGACAGTTACGGTAACCACTGAACTCCCAAATGAGCAGGGGAAGTCAATAACTTGCGAGCCAGATGCCGGCAGATTACTAAATAGTGGTTGTGCTTTTGCATTATCCGTGTCTAAACCAATAAATGCGGTTTTTGCCCCTTTGCTTTCCCAAGTAATTGTTACTTCTTGAGTTCCAAAAGTTCCGCTACAACCTGCGAAGGATCCATCTGCTGGAGTCATTTTTACTATCTCTAATTTCTCAGATGGTTCAGTTGTGGGTGATTCGGTATTTGTAGGCTCTGGGGTCTGGGATGGTTCATCAGTTGCGGGAGCGGTACTTTGAGAATTACTTGGGCTAGTTTCTTCGCCAGGCAGTAGAGTATCTTTCGCAAATATTGACCCGATTGCAAGAAAAACAATTATGAAAATAAGACCTAGTACAAGCCCAATTGTTACAATTTTTTGCCCGCTTTTCTCTGCCATAAACCAAAGTCTAATATTCTAAGATGAGAGGGTGTTGAGGATAAGGTGAACGTTTGAAAATTAAGTTTAAAAAACTGCTTGCAACTCTGATTATTCCCTCTGTTCTTCTTGTTGGTTGTGTGGATAATTTACAAGATAACAACAGCGAAATTACCTGGGTGATTGCAGGAAATAACCTGTTCAACGGGCACATGGATCCGCATTCCAGTCAATTAGATGCTTCTGCATATTTAAATCGTCAAATTTTTGATTCACTTGTATCAGTTGATGATGACGGGGGTATAAAACCTTGGCTTGCAACAGAATGGTCAGTCTCAGATGATGGCCTCAGCTATATTTTCAAACTCCGCGAAGATGTCACTTTTCATGACGGCGAAAAATTTGATGCAAACGCTGTAAAGGCAAACTTCGATCACGTGATCGCTAAAAGTACAGAATCTGCACAGGCAGCCAGCATGATTGGTGGAGATTCGTTTGCTGGAGCATTCGTGCTGGACGATTACCTAGTAGAACTGAAACTATCAAATCCTTTCAGGCCGCTACTGGTTAATTTGAGCAGTGCATTTTTAGGAATGTATTCACCAAAAGTGCTCGCCGAAAAGAGTCAAGGTGAAATCAGAGCTGGCGGACCAGAAGTTCAGGTGGGGACTGGGCCATTCATCCTTAGAGAATCAGTAACAAATGTTGAAATGCTTCTAGAGCGCAACAATGACTACCACTGGGCTCCTGATGGTTCGCGCGATATCCCTAGGGTAAATGCTCTCAGGATTTTATTTGTGCCAGATGAATCAGCGCGTGAAATTGCAATCTCACGTGGGGATGCCGATGTAGCAAGTAATCTCAGTGGAATTTCACTAAGCACACTTCCAGCAGAAGTGCATATAAATAAGACTCCAAGCCCTGGAGTTCCTTACTCGGTTTATCTGAACACTAAACGCGATGTTTTTAAAGATGTGAATGTACGATTGGCATTCGCTTACGGCTTTGATGCCAAGAAAGCCATTGAGGCTGCCTTCCAAGGTGAGAATGAATGGCCGTTGAGTATCCTTAGCCCGACTACCGCTCAGAGCTATTTAGACACCGCTAAAGGTTTTGCATATCAGCCAGATTTAGCAAATAAATTGTTGGACGAATCTGGATGGACCTCAAAAGATGCAGAAGGGTATCGAGTAGATGCCGCGGGAAAGAGACTCACTGTTTACTGGGCAAGTTGGACTCCATTTCCACCTGAGCACCAAGTAATCGTGAATTTCATGGTCGATGATCTAAAGCAGATTGGTATTGAACTCATTCACGAAGCGTTGGAGCCTGCACAGTACCAAGCAGCCTATTCTGATGCAAACGGTTTGAAACTAGATTTCGATCTCACAGACTGGTCATTTGCATCCTTAGATCCGATTGTGCTTTCTAATCATCTAGCAAGTGGGGGATATCAGAACGCTTCTGCAGTATCTGATGCGGAAGTGGATGCCTGGCTCGGCCAGGCCGCAATCGAGCAAGACACTGAGAAACGGCGTTTACTTTATCAAAAAGTGCAGGAATGGAATGAGGCAAATGCGGCAATTGTGCCAATCTACTTGCCACAATCGGTGGTTGCATTTCGTGATGTAGCAGACCTATCGTTTGACAGCTATGGCTGGCCGCTCTTTTATAGTGCGTATTTGCTGTAAATAAATATCTAGGCAGTGATGTCAAGAACGTTAGCTATTCAAATGCTGTTGAGGCGAAACGCCAAAAGACTACTTGGCATTTTCACCACGCTTTTAGTAGCTGCTACCGTGGCTTTCTTCATGCTGAAAATCACACCAGGAGATCCGGTTGATGTTCTGCTCGGACCACTTGCGCAAATTGATTTAGAAACTAGGGAAACTATCCGAGCCGATCTCGGTCTGGATCAGCCACTAATTATCCAATACCTGGAGCATATCGGTCGCTTAGCTGTCGGAAACTTCGGGTACTCATATCAGCTTAGAAAACCAGTCCTGCAAGTAATTTCGGAAAATGTTGGCCCGACACTAATTCTGACCTTCTGCGCAACAATTTTGGCAGTAGCACTTACTTGGATTCTTGTTCGCAACATCACCAGTCGGTTTGGTAAAGCGGTTGTGCACACTCTTACACACATAGCGGTGGTGGCTCCGGTGTTCTGGACGGGTGGAATTTTCGCAACAGTTTTTGCATATCAACTTGGTTGGCTACCTATGGTGGGCGGTTCATGGTGGCAACAACTAATTTTGCCAACAATCACCTTAGCTATCCCGCTAACCGGAATGATGACCCAAATGCTCACAGATTCTGTAGCGGATCACAATGAAGCAGCTTTCGTCATATCGGTGAGAGCAAGAGGGTCCTCTGAGAAGTGGTTGCTTAGAAATCACTTATTCAGACACGCAGGTGCCAACCTAGTTACTTTCACTGCCTATCTCTTTGGCTCACTCCTGGGTGGTGCAGTAATTGTAGAAACGCTTTTCGCGAGGGCTGGCCTCGGCAGAGTTGCTTTAGACGCTGTACTTGGCAGAGATTTACCAGTCATTATGGGGATGATTGTCTTACTGACTGCCGTGTATATTCAGCTTTCAATGCTGGTTGAATTCGTAATTGGAGTAATTGATCCGAGGCTGAAAGCATGACCGTATCTACTCCACTTAAGGCTCAAAAGAGGTTGGTGCATTTTGGTACTTACCTAGCTTTCGCATTTCTGTTGGTCATTGTTTTGCTCGCTGTTTTCCCGGGACTTTTTGCCACATTCGGGCCATTGGAAACATCTGAAAACGTCAGACAGGCTCCAAACCTAGAGCACCTTTTTGGTACTGACGCATCCGGTCGTGACGTATTCAATCGGATGATTTTCGGCACCGGTGCTTCGCTGCTTATAGCGCTAACCACGGTAACTTTTGCTCTGTTAGTTTCCCTCACTGTCGGGATGCTGGTGTCCATTTTTCGAGGTTCGCAAAAAATCACCGCAAAAGCTTCGGATGTTCTTTTGGCGATTCCTGAACTGTTACTAGCTCTTATTGTCCTTGCGGTGCTTGGTAAGGGAACAATACAGGTTGGCGTCGCGGTAGCAATCGCAGTGCTTCCTGCCTATATTAGGGTTTCTCTAATTCGTACTCGGGAAATCTTAGTTAGTGGATTTATGGTCACTTCGAAGCAACTTGGGGTATCTAAATTTAAAAGCGTTTTCACTCACGTGCTTCCCAATCTGCTTCCGCGGATGCTACTTATGGCAGTTCTCGGGGTGGGGACTTCGCTAGTTATCGCTAGTTCACTCAGTTTTCTAGGGCTTGGCGTGCAACCACCAAATCCTGAATGGGGTGCAATGCTTTCTGAAGGAAGGCTAGAACTAAGTCGCGCCTGGTGGATAAGTTTCTTCCCGGGGCTAATGGTGCTCTTAACGGTTCTTGCTCTCGCAGAAGTGCGTGCTTGGCTAAAGCGGGTGTTCGCATGATCAAAGTTGATAACCTCACCGTGAAATATGGTGCTGTCGCTGCTGTTCAGAGACTCAATTTTGAACTCGGCACAGGGGAGTGCCTAGCTATTATCGGAGATTCCGGTTCCGGTAAGAGCACTATAGCCAAGACAATCTTGGGGCTTTTACCTGAAACGGCGACTCTCGAGGCAGAAGCTATTCAATTTTTAGGCAGGGACCTGGTCGCGGCAAGCAAGCACAGTTGGGCTGAAGTCCGTGGCAGGCAAATAGCCCTAATCAATCAGGATGCGCTAAGCGCCCTAGACCCGCTCAAGACCTCAGCCTACGAGATTGTAGAAGCAGCTCGTATTCACTCGCTTATCGACAAGGGCTCAGAAAACAACTTGAGCACTCAACTGGCCGAAAGCGTCGGGCTTGAAACTGAACTACTTACCAAGCACACTTGGGAAATGTCTGGAGGGCAGCGGCAGCGGGCACTTGTAGCTTCCGCACTCTCTGCAGAACCGACACTTATTATTGCTGACGAGCCGACAGCATCCCTGGACCCGGTGAGAAAGAAACAGATTATTGAATTGCTGGCGACCCAGAAAGCCAGTGGCAAGACCATAATCCTAATCACTCACGATTTGGAGACCCTTCACGGTATCGCTGATTTCGTTATTGAGCTTCGCCCAGGAGCGCCTGCCGGGGCGCAAACACCTTACTCAGATTGGAAGAGACAGCAATCTGCCAGAAATGAGCCCCGAACTAGCAAACAGAAGCGGGGTATGAAACACGAGGGTGATCTGCTTTTAGAAGCGATAGATATTTCCGCAAAATTCCGTAAGGGGACGGTATTTTCTGGAGTTTCGATGCAAATTCGAAGCGGTGAGATCGTGCATATTACCGGTGAATCTGGAGTTGGGAAAACTACCCTCGCAAGGATGCTAATTGGCGAGATTCTTCCAGAAACTGGACACATCTTCAGCTACCCATCTGACGCAACCAATAAAAACTTCATCCAGTTGATTCCGCAGGACGTGCTGGGCAGTTTTGACCCGCTATGGACCATTGGTAGCGCAGTCGTGGAGGGGATTCACGGCCAAAAATCCGTTAAAAAAACCGCAACAGCGCAGTTACTTACCGAGGTTGGTCTCAGCATCGAAATTACTGAAAGAAAAATCAGCCAGCTATCTGGTGGGCAGCGGCAAAGAGTGGCAATTGCCCGTGCCCTAGCGGTGCAGCCAGAGGTGTTGATTCTTGATGAATCACTTAGCGGACTTGACTACGAAAATAAACTGCACATCCTGAAGCTTTTGGCTGAACTTGCCGAAAATAGGCGAGTTGCGGTGGTAATCATCGGTCACGATATAGAACCCGTTGCCCAATTTGCACACCGGAGCATCGAATTGACTAAAAACACCTAGAATTTCACGATAAACTCTTAACTGCGTTGATCCGGCTATCACCGGGGAGCTCTCGGAAGAAAAGTGCAAATTTTTAGCGCCTATTAGAACCGAGCGAGTGGTTGCGTAACAACCATAAATGAGCGGTCAGGAAGCTGACAATCGAGGTGGTACCGCGGATCTAAAGATTCGTCCTCTAACAGAAAAATGATTTCAAGAGGAGAATATGTACCCGCTCAATTCTGACGGTAAAGTTTCGGCTAGCCCTTCTTTTCCTACCATTGAAAAACAGGTTCTCGCATTTTGGGCTGCCGACGATACTTTCCAAGCCTCCGTCGATGCACGTAAGGGCTGCGAGGAATGGGTCTTTTATGACGGCCCACCTTTCGCCAACGGACTTCCGCACTACGGGCACCTCCTAACCGGCTACGCGAAGGATGTGTTCCCTCGCTACCAGACAATGCGCGGCAAACTCGTAGATCGCGTATTCGGGTGGGACACCCACGGGCTGCCCGCTGAACTTGAAGTGATGAAACAGCTCGGGATGAGCGAAACTTCCGAAATCGAGGCAATGGGCATTGACAAATTCAATGCAGAAGCGAAAGCATCAGTTCTGCGCTACACCCAGGAGTGGGAAGAGTATGTAAACCGTCAAGCACGCTGGGTCGATTTCGAAAACGGATACAAAACACTCGACATCGGTTATATGGAAAGTGTCATCTGGGCATTCAAAACTCTCTATGACAAGAACCTCGCCTACGAAGGCTACAGGGTGCTTCCATACTGCTGGAAAGACGAGACCCCGCTATCGAATCATGAACTGCGAATGGACGATGACGTCTACCAAGTCCGCCAAGACCAGGCAGTGACCGTAACTTTTCCACTTACCGGAGAAAAAGCATCCGCACTCGGACTTGAAGGCGTTGCCGCACTCGCATGGACCACCACGCCGTGGACGCTCCCAACAAACCTAGCAATCGCTGCCGGGCCAGACATCCTTTACAGCGTAGTTCCAGTGGGGCCTAAAGGCGCTAGCGAAAACGCAGGTGCAACCGCATACCTGCTAGCAAAATCGCTTGTTGGCTCCTACGCTAAAGAACTCGGCTACGAAAGCGCAGAAGAGGCCCTAGCTGCCACTACTAAAGATTTCAAAGGCAGTGAGCTAGCAGATGTTGAATATGAACCACTATTTGACTTCTACACAGACACAGAAGAATGGGGCACAGGAACTAGCTGGCGGATCCTTGTCGATGATTATGTAGCAGATACTGACGGTACCGGTCTTGTTCACCAGGCTCCCGCATACGGTGAAGACGACAAGCGAGTCGCAGATGCCTACGGATTACCGACAATCCTCTCCCTTGATGACGGTGGCATCTTTCTGCAAAACGCTGGTAAATACGCCGGACAGCTCTGGCAGGACGCCAACCGTGAAATCGTAAAAGACCTCCGCGAAGCAGGACGACTGCTAAAAGTAGCCAGCTACGCCCATTCATACCCACACTGCTGGAGATGCCGTAACCCGCTAATCTACAAAGCGGTTAGTTCCTGGTTTGTGAAGGTCTCAGACATCAAGGATCGGTTGCTAGCTGCTAACGAGCAGATCAACTGGGTACCAGAAAACGTGAAATACGGGCAGTTTGGCAAATGGCTTGAAGGCGCTCGCGACTGGTCAATCTCCAGGAACCGTTACTGGGGTAGTCCGATTCCGGTTTGGAAGAGCGACAACCCGGAATATCCGCGCGTGGATGTCTACGGCTCACTTGACGAGTTAGAGCGCGATTTCGGGGTGCGACCCACCGACTTGCACCGCCCATACATTGATGATTTGGTGCGTCCTAACCCGGATGACCCAACCGGCAAATCAATGATGCGCCGCATCCCGGATGTGCTGGATGTATGGTTCGATTCTGGCTCTATGCCTTACGCCCAGGTGCACTACCCCTTTGAACGCACAGAATGGTTTGAAACTCATTCACCAGCCGATTACATCGTGGAATACATCGGGCAGACTCGTGGCTGGTTCTACGTCATGCACGTGCTTTCGGTTGCCTTGTTTGATCGTCCAGCATTCATCAACGTGATTTGTCACGGCATCGTGCTCGGCAACGACGGCTTCAAGGCCAGCAAGTCGCGCAGAAACTATCCTGACGTTTTTGAATCCTTCGATAAATACGGCTCCGATGCTGTGCGTCTGATGCTGGTATCTAGTTCAATTCTTCGCGGAGGCAACCTGGTTGTCTCAGAAGAGGGAATCAAGGAAGCAATCAGAAGTTTCCTACTGCCGCTTTGGAACACCTGGTACTTCTTTAGCCTCTACGCGAACGCAGCGAACTACGAAGCAAAATTCAGCCTCGAATCAGAAGACGCACTGGACCGCTACATCCTCTCGAAAACTGCCCAACTGGTTGAAGCGGTAAAAATTGATATGGATGCGCTGGATGCCTCAATCGCGACCGCAAAAATCCGCGACTTCCTGGAGGTGCTCACCAACTGGTATGTGCGCCGTAGTCGAGACCGTTTCTGGCTAGCAGATTCGAAGGAATGCTTCGACACCCTATACACGGTGTTGGAAGTGCTAACACGCGTCTTAGCGCCACTTGCTCCACTAATTACTGAGGAAATTTGGAAGGGGCTCACTGGCGGCAGAAGCGTGCACCTGCAGGACTGGCCAGAACTTAGCTATCAAGTAGATACCGAACTTGTGTCTGCAATGGATGAGGTTCGCCAAGTAACTTCTAGCGCGCTTGCACTTCGCAAGGTTGAGGGCTTGCGTGTCAGGCTTCCACTGAGCGCATTGAAAGTAGTGAGTCCGCTATCTAACAGCCTGGAGAAGTTCGCAGGGATCCTTGCAGATGAACTAAACGTTAAGGAGATCGATTTCGAGAACTTCTCGGAGGATGTTGCGTCAAGGTATGGACTTAGTAAGCGTCTCGAAGTAAATGCCCGTGCCGCCGGTCCTCGACTCGGTAAGGATGTTCAGGGTGTTATCCAGCAAGCAAAAGCTGGTAACTGGCGTGAAGAAAACGGCTCGCTATACGCTGGAGACACCCTGCTGTATGAGGGCGAGTACGAACTGGTATCCACTGCTGAGAATGTCCCCGCTGGGAACGCGCTCGCAATGCTACCAAGCGGTGGGTTCATCCTGCTGAATATTGAAGTAACCGCTGATCTTGCAGCCGAAGGACTAGCCAGGGACACAATCCGCGTAATTCAGGATGCTCGTAAGAGCGCAGGCTTAGATGTTTCCGATCGCATCGCGCTTGAAATTCTCTGCGAAGCAGATTCAGACAGGGATGCTCTAGAGCGTTTCCAGGACATGATTGCTACTGAAACACTGGCCACAGAGATTGCTTTTAGGGCTGGAGAAATTGCAGAAACAGCAAACGATTATCAAGAAAACGTTGATTCAAAGAAAGCGGCACTAAGCGGTGCAGCTACGCTTAGATTGCATGCAATCGCGAGCTAAAAGCCAACACTCCAAAATAGTAAGTAGAGGAAATGTCTATTACAGTCGATGAAATTTATTCCGCCCTGCTTGCAAGAGCGGGAGAGGGGCAACCTCGCCCAAGGCTCGAGCCTACTCGTTTGGCTTTGGAGGCGCTCGGTGACCCCCAGCTGGCCGCACCCATCGTGCATATCACTGGCACAAATGGTAAATCTTCTACGGCACGAATAACCGAATCGCTGTTGCGCGCCACAGGGCTACGCACCGGGCTTTTCATTAGCCCGCATCTTGTGAACTTCACTGAACGTTTCAATATCAACGGTGAGCCGGTGCCGGATGAAATTCTGATTGAAGTTTGGGAGAGCGTTGCGCCAATCCTTGAGTTTGTCGACGAGAAACTCAAGGCGGAAGGGAAACTAAGACTCAGTTTCTTTGAGGCAGTCACCGCCCTCGCTTTCGCTATCTTCGCAGACATCCCAGTTGATGTTGTAGTGCTAGAAGTCGGGATGGGCGGAGCATGGGATGCCACAAACGCGGCCGATGCTGATGTTGCAGTATTTACCCCAATTGATTTAGATCACACTCATGTGCTTGGCAATACCATTCATGAAGTTGCCGAAACTAAATCAGGGATCATCAAGGATGGTTCAATCGTTGTATCTTCAGCTCAAGCTCCGGAGGGACTCGAGGTGCTAACTAGGGCAGCCAAGGGTCATGAATTCTTACTCGAAGGTGAAGCTTTCGAAGTCACAAGCGTGGCTCGGGCTGTTGGCGGACAGGTTTTCAGTATGCGCTTTGCAGGTAAGGAGCTAAATGACCTGTTTCTGCCGTTATTTGGTGAATACCAGTCACACAATGCTGCCCTTGCTATTGTGGCAGCAAGCTCGCTATTGCTTGAGTCAGGTGGCGTGCTTGAAGAAGATGTTATTGCTGAGGGTCTAGCTCTAGCAAAATCTCCGGGGCGTCTGGAACGGATTTCTTCGGAGCCGGTAATTTTGGTTGATGCTGCCCACAATCCTCACGGAGTCCGCGCATTGACGAATGCGGTCTTAGAGAATTTTGCACCAGAGAAACTACTACTAGTGTTTGGTGTCCTGAACGATAAAGATGTAGCCGGCGTTATTGAAATCTTGCAACCACTAGCGTCGCAAATCATTGTGACCCAGTCTGAGTCTGAACGCGCAGTACCTGCAGATGAACTCGCCGAACTTTTCACGCATCCAAACCTTAGTGTTATTTCAGATGCTGAAGAAGCTTTCCGAAGCGCGAAAGAGATTGCGAGCCAAGAGGGAGCACTCGTGCTGATTACCGGCTCGATTACCCTAATAGGCGAGGCTGTTGCATTGGCTAGAACTGAAGGGTGGAAGTAGTGAAAAAGTCTGTAATGGCTCTTGTGGGCAGAATGGCCCTCGGTCTTGAAATTGGTTTTCTCTTTTTCGTTGCGCTCGTAGTTGCCGGGAAGTCCATCCTTGAGTGGTGGCAGGTTATCTTGCTCTTCATGCTCGCCATTATTCTGATTGTGGGGATAGCGATGGGGCTCCCAAGAACATGGGCCGTAACTGCCGCCTGGATCGTGCAAATTGGTATTTTAGCACTCTGGTATGTTGAGCCGATAATGGCTATTGTAGGGCTCGGATTTGTTGGTTTATGGGCATATGCGTGGTACAAGGGTCGACAGATTGATAGGGTAAATAATCGTGATTGAACAAACATTAGTTCTAGTAAAGCCAGATGGCGTAAAGCGTAACCTGACCGGTGAAATTCTTCGCAGGATTGAAGCAAAGGGATACCGTATAGCGGATTTGAAACTAGTTAGCCCTGACCAGGAACTTCTCTCTAAGCACTACGAAGAACACGCTGACAAGCCTTTTTTCCCTGCTCTTCTTGAATTTATGATGAGCGGACCTGTTGTAGCTGTGAAACTTGAGGGTGAGCGAGTTATTGAGGGTTTTCGCGTTTTAGCTGGCGTTACCGACCCGACAGTGGCTGCTCCTGGAACTATTCGCGGTGATCTAGGTCGCGACTGGGGCACAAAGGTTATCCAGAATCTTGTGCACGGTTCCGATTCTCCTGAATCAGCAGCCAGAGAACTGGAAATCTGGTTCGACTAATACTTTACTTTTTGGATCGTAGCGTCTGGGTAACCCTCGTTTAGGTTTTCAATACCTCAGAAGGTAGAATAAGTCAAGAGTAAGTTTTCCCCTTTACTTTTGAACATTAGAGAGAATTGGATAGCTACCTTGATGCTTGATCCGCTATTCCTATCACAGCTGCAATTTGGGCTGACAACCGTTTATCACTTCCTATTCGTACCTCTTACCTTAGGTTTGGTGTTCATCGTTGCTGGATTCCAAACGGTCTGGTACAAAACTGGAGATGTAAGATTTTTACAACTTACCCACTTCTTCGGCAAAATTTTCCTTATAAATTTTGCTATGGGCGTTGTAACTGGAATCGTTCAGGAGTTCCAGTTCGGCATGAACTGGTCAGATTATTCAAAGTTTGTTGGAGATATTTTCGGTGCGCCTCTAGCATTTGAAGGTCTGCTAGCCTTTTTCCTTGAAGCTACCTTTATCGGTTTATGGATTTTCGGTTGGGACAGACTCAAAGCAGGCGTGCACTTAGCTACTATTTGGCTTACAGCGCTAGGAACCACGCTCTCTGCTTATTTCATTATTGCGGCAAATGCTTTTATGCAAAACCCTGTGGGCTATCAAATCAATGAGGTAAAAGGTAGAGCGGAGTTAGTTGATATTGGAGCAGTATTAACCAACCCCGTTGCTGTAGCAGCATTTCCGCACACAATTTTTGGAGCGTTGATGTTTGCTGGTGCAGTGGTGCTTGCGGTGGCAGCCTGGCACCTTTCCAGAAATCAGAATTACGACATTATGAAGCCTGCTCTTAGAGTTGGTTCTTGGGTAGTAATTGGCGCATTCGCTATGACTTTTCTAACAGGAGATATGCTCAGCTTGGCCATGGTGGCCGCCCAGCCGATGAAGATGGCCGCTGCAGAAGCGCAGTTTGACACTATGGGTCCCGCTAGCTTCTCAATCTTTACTATCGGCACCCCCGATGGTACTAGTGAATTGTTTTCCATCAGAATCCCATACCTACTATCGCTACTTTCCACTCACACCTGGGACGGTGTAGTTGAGGGTTTGAATGATTTACAGGCTGAATATATCGTTATCTATGGTCCGGACGAATATCGCCCAATCCTTTGGGTTACCTACTGGTCCTTCAGATACATGATTGGTTTGGGCGCACTATCAGCTCTTATTGCCGCTGTCGGACTTTGGGTTACCAGAAAAGATCGTCACCCAAAGAAGTGGATGTGGAAAGTCGCAATTTGGAGTGCTCCATTGCCAATGTTGGCTGCGATAATCGGATGGATTTTTACAGAGATGGGGCGTCAGCCTTGGCTAGTGTTTGGGCTTTTGAAGACTCGCGATGGAGTCTCTCCAGGAATTACCGGTCTTGAAGTGTTAATCTCACTTATCGCATTCACTCTCGTTTATGGAGCTCTAGCTGTTGTTGAATTCAGACTTATTCGTAAAGCAGCCCAGAGAGACCCTAAAGAGCTTGTCAAAGTTGATTCAGAAACAGGCAAGCCAGATATGTCACTTACAACGGTTTACTAGAGTGGAGAACTGAGAATAATTATGGATTTAGCGGTACTTTGGTTCTTTATTGTCGGTTTCCTTTTCATAGGTTATTTCGTGCTGGATGGTTTCGACTTCGGAGTTGGCATGGCATTACCTTTGGTCTCCAAGGACGAAACAGATAGAAGAGTCGTCATTAATTCAATAGGCCCTGTTTGGGACTTAAATGAGACCTGGGTTATTGTCGCAGGTGCTTCATTGTTCGCAGCTTTTCCGGAATGGTATGCCAGCTTGTTTAGCGGTTTCTATCTTCCACTATTGCTGATATTGATTGCGCTTATTTTACGCGGAGTATCTTTTGAGTATCGACACCAGAAAGATAGCGTTATTTGGCGGAGAAACTTTGACTTGATGATAATTATTGGTTCTGCGCTTCCTGCCCTACTTTGGGGAGTTGCTTTTGCCAATATTGTCCAGGGGGTAGCGTTAGACTCTGATCACAATTATATTGGTGGCTTCTTCGCGCTTCTGAACCTGTATGCATTACTGGGCGGGCTAACCACCTTGCTGCTATTCCTGCTTCATGGTTTGCATTTCCTCTCCCTAAAGACAGATGGAGATATTAAGGATCGCTCGCATAAGCTCGCTGTAAAGATAGGGCTTGTAACTATAGTTGTGGCGGCAACATTCCTCATTTGGACTCACTTAATGACTGGTTCACTAATCTCATGGATTTTGGCTGTACTAGCTGCTGTGTCATTAGTTGCAGGTTGGCTATTTAACCTGGTTAAACGAGATGGTTTAGGCTTTGCTGCCCTTGCATTTACAGTAGTTTTTGCAGTGGCCAGTCTTTTCTTGGCTTTATTCCCTGATGTTTTTCCGGCAAGCAATGATCCGGCAAACAGTTTGACTATTTGGAATGCATCATCTTCTGAATACACTTTAACCGTGATGAGTTGGACGGCTTTGGTATTTCTTCCACTTATTATTGGCTACCAGGCTTGGACTTATTGGGTATTTCGTAAAAGAGTCACTCGCCAGCATGTCCACTCAAATGTCCATTAGGAAGATTTGTTTTGAGCGTCTCTGAACGAACTGATAATTCACAGAGGCAGTTGCCAGTAGATCCGAAGCTTTTCCGCTATGCTTCAACGGCTAAGTCGACTTTTGTTATCGGGGCAATTTTAGGTTTTCTTCAAGGTTTAGCAACAGTAGTTTTTGCGGGCTCTTTGGCTTATCTAGTATTCGAAAGCATAGCTGCTAGGCCCTGGCAGCCTAATTTCATCCTTGCGATGTTTATCTTTGGATCGGTTTCAGTTCTAAGGATGATTTTGTTTTGGCTTCAAGAATATTTAGCAATTAGAGGGGCGGCTAAAGTAAAAAGCCAACTTCGTAAAAACCTGGTTGAGGCTTTTATAACACTTGGCCCGAGCTATCTAAGCAATAGTCATTTGGCATCACTTACAGCAATCACTGGTAAGGGGCTAGACGCTTTAGACAACTATTTTGGTAAATTCCTGCCGCAGCTACTGCTAACGGTTATGGCAACACCAGTAGTAGTGATTTCAATGTTTTATCTCGACTGGATATCTGGTATTACGGTGTTGCTTACGATGCCACTAATCCCTATATTTATGGTACTTATTGGGTTGGTGACCCAAACTGTGCAGAAAAAACAGTGGGATCAGCTAAAACTGCTTTCTAATTCTTTTCTAGATACTATTTCTGGTTTAGTTACACTGAAAATTTTCCGTAGAGAGCACAAACAAGCACAACGTTTAGATTTAGTTGAGCGTCTATATCGTCAAAGAACTTTAAAGGTTTTGAGAGTCTCATTTATTTCTGGTTTTGTTTTAGAACTGGCGGCCAGTCTCTCTGTGGCTTTGATTGCTGTGAGCATCGGTATCAGGATGATTGAGGGAGATTTAGGGTTATTCGTTGGTCTTTTTGTGCTGGTTCTAGCCCCTGAAGCCTATTTACCGCTACGCAATGTGGGAACTCAATTCCATGCTTCTACAGAAGGTGTAGAAGCTTCTCGAGATGCTATAAAGATTTTAGAGTCTGCTCAAAATTTGAGGCCAGTATCAAATACAGCGACTCTTGAAGCGCTTTTCGAAAGAAATCTTGGAAGCGAATTTGTTTTTTCTGTAAAAGACTTGAATGCCGGACATAATCAAAATAGTTATCTATTTAAAGGGTTGAGTTTTGATTTTCTACCTAGAAGTTTGAATCTGGTTTCTGGTAGTAGCGGCTCAGGAAAATCTTCACTATTTTCCGTGATTCTTGGCTTTCTGCCGGCTTCTTCAGGAAAATTTCTAGTAAATCATCATGAAGTCTCACCTGCTGATATTAGGGGCCTTATCGCTTGGGCGGGACAGGACGCTAAATTGTTTTACGGAACAGTTGCAGAAAATATTACGGTTTTTGCCCCGACCGAGAATATCAACACTAAACATTTGCAAAGAGCAATGGAACTAGCTTGCTTAGGCCCGCAGCAGAATATTTTCGCCGATAGCATGATTGAACCCAACGGCGGTGGGCTATCCGGCGGGCAATTACAGCGAGTGGCTTTAGCTAGAGCTTTCTATCGTTTTTTGAATCTAAATTGTCAGATTCTGCTGTTGGACGAGCCATCATCAGCATTAGATAAGCAAACTGAGAGTTTCATAATAGATTCTCTTCAGCAGTTAGCTGCAGAAGGAGCAACAATTATTGTTGCTAGTCATAGAGACGCCTTCCTCAGATCTGCTGAAGCCGTGTTAGATATAGCTGCATTTTCCAGTGTTGATGTGCCCAACGCTAAAAGCAGGGAGAAGCTATGAAAGACTTCACTCCGGAAAAAATAATGCGACTTTCTTTACCGAAGTTGAAAGTGTTCGCGCCTAGTATTTTTAGTGGTTTTCTTTACGGCGTTATGAGCGTCGGGCTTCTTAGCTTGTCTGCATGGCTTATTACAAAAGCTTCTGAAATGCCCCCGATTCTGCATTTAATGACAGTTATTGTTGGGGTTCGCGCATTTGCTCTAGGGCGTTCAGTTTTTAGGTATTTAGAACGAATAAGCAGTCATGATGTGACTTTCAGGGCAGTAGGCGATTTAAGAGCAAGAGTTTATGAAAAAATCTCGCCACTTGCTCCTGCAGGGCTAAAAGGTTTTGGTGAAGGTGAGGTGCTTACTCGCCTGGTCCGTGATGTAGATCAAATGCAAGATTATCCACTACGGGTGGTGCAGCCTGCTATAACTTCGTTATTAGTCGGTTTTGGATCTATAATTTTCCTATTTTTCTTCTCTTGGCAGGCAGCGCTATTGCTTGGGATAGGGGCTGTTTTAGGTGCTGCTTTAGCAATAATTCTTACTCAGGTTTTCTATCGTCAAAATGAGATGAGAGTAGCGCCACTAAGGGGGGAATTAGAGCAATCTTTACATGAGTTATTATCAAATATTTCTGTAATCATCTCTTATGAGGTCACAGAATTTTTTACAAATAGAATTGCAGATATTGATAATAAATTGCGTTCGGCTGAACGCCTTAGCGCTTTTGGAGCTGCGCTGACTTCATCAATAATGTTGCTAATAACTGGTTTAGTAGTATTTTTTGTCATCGTAATCGAACAGGGGTTATTAGGCAGTGGTGAAATTGATGGCCCTGAGTTTGCCTTATTAGTTTTCGCGCCGTTGGCTGTTTTCGAATTTCTTGGTACGGCGGTGTTGATTACTGCAACCAGAATTAGAGTGAAAACAGCTGCGGAACGCATTTCGAGACTAGTTTCCGCCCCAATACCTAAAGAAATACCGGTAGCAAGAATCTCTTCTAGCGCTCAACCAGAGGTTCCCACAATTACTGTCGGTTTACGATTACATGAAAGTTTTAGTGATTTGCATCTAAAAGACTTTCGAGTCTCTTGGCCAGGAAGTAACGCCGTAAACACGGTTGCTGTCCCAGACCTAAAGCTTCTAAAAGGTGAGAGATTATTAATTTCTGGCCCCAGTGGCGCAGGAAAAACCACACTAGCTTATGGCTTGCTAAGGTTTTTGGAATACCAGGGGAGCTATCAAATTAATTCTTTTGAAGCTAAGGAGCTGCCAATAGCAGGGATCCGCGAAGTGATAGGTCTATGTGAACAGTCACCACATATTTTTGATGCTGATTTAGGATCAAATATCGCATTTGCGAAAGAAACAGTCGCCGAAGAAGAAATTTGGGATGCTCTAGAAAGAGTAGGTTTAGCTCAATGGGCAAAAGAGCGCGATGGGCTATCAACATGGCTGGGAGAGCGCGGAAAACTTGTTTCTGGAGGTCAAGCGCAACGAATCGCTCTTGCCCGGGCGCTTCTAGCTAATTTTCCTGTAATTGTGTTAGATGAGCCAACCGCTAATGTGCAGATAGAACTCGGCGATGCCCTGATTGAAGATATTTTTAGAATTTCCTCAGAAAATGCTCAGACAGTGATTCTGATTAGCCATCTGGATATCGACCCACAAATGGTTGACTGCCACATCAGGCTTTAGTTTTACTTTTTTACTAGATGAAAATGTAACTTAATATTTCTAAACGCATCTGGGCAAGTAAGAAAAATATCAGCACGTAAACTATCAGCAGCAACCATGAGTTGCGATAAATAAGTCTGCCTAGTGAGCTTTCTTCATCAGTGACTTCGATTGGTTTGGTAGCAAACGCTTTGCGCCATTTAAATACTCCAGCAGCAAACGGATAACTAATCCCGATAAAGAATATTGGTACCGAAGCAAACCACATAGCAATACACCAAGGGCACAGTGAGCCGATTACGAAAATCGATTGGTACTGAAACCATGCTGTTAGTGCGAACTGTGCGGTAACACCCACTAGCCAAAAGCCCCAGAACCATGGTGCGAATTTAGCGCCGGCTATAATTGCTGCACCGATTACAATAATTACCGCGAAGCCTGCTAATCCAAAGAGCGTATTTGGAATATCGAAAAATACTCGCCCCTGCCAGGCAGCCAGTGAGTCACTGCAGTTAACGAGAATTCCGAAATCGCATCCGAGTTGTTGATCTGGGAATTCTAATGACTGAAATCTAGCCAATGTTAGCTCGAGTGAAGCAATCCATCCGAGTGCGCCGAGCACAATCATCCAAAGACCAAAAATTAAGCTACTGGGCTTGCTTTGCTGCATATTCCAACTATCACATAAAAGGCTGAGTATTTATTCAATTTGCTTGTTGTGAGGATGCCCATAACAGTAATAAAGCAGGCAAATAGTGACTTAGCGTGGCATAATGAATAGAGTAAATAAATTGTATTTGCGAGTGTCTGTTTAGATACGATTCACGGTTACTAGCCGCGATGCGCGACTGGCGCAGAAGTTTTTGCTAAGAAGCAACAAAGTTTTAGCTCTTTAGGAGCTTATAAAAGGAGTGCACCTTTAATGGTGGAGAAAAATTTAGATAAAGAAACAATTGCACTGGATAAAGAATTAGATCCAACTGCTGTATCCCCCGCTACTGATGAAGACAAAAAAGAAGCTGAAGAAACAGTAACTACCTGGGTTAGCCCACTAACTCCAGTCTTTCTAGCCCCAGACCTTCCCCCTAGTTTCTTTGAGGAACGTTACGATCGTTTCAATCGCGAACCGCGCGAAAATCGCAACAGTTCAGAGCCCCGTAACACCCGTGACAACAGTCGCGGGCGAGGCAAAAAGCAGGCTGAAGAGGAAGAATTTGAAGCCGGTGGTGTAATCATTACCGAGCAGGTAAATGAACCACAGCGCTTGAAGGGGTCGACCCGTCTCGAAGCTAAAAAGCAGCGTCGCCGTGACGGTAGAGACACTAACCGGCGCAGAGGAATAATCACTGAATCAGAGTTCCTAGCTCGTCGCGAAGCAGTTGATCGCCAGATGATTGTCCGTCAAAGTATCAGCCGCACCGAAATCGGCGTGCTTGAAGACGGTGTGCTTGTCGAGCACTATGTTGCTAAGGAAACAAACGAGTCGCTTATTGGGAATGTATACCTCGGCAGGGTCCAGAATGTGCTCCCTTCTATGGAAGCAGCATTCGTTGATATTGGTCGTGGACGTAACGCAGTGCTTTACTCTGGCGAAGTTGACTGGGATGCCCAAGATGGTGATAACCAGCCTCGGAGAATTGAGTTGGCACTAAAAACAGGGGATTCTGTTCTAGTGCAGGTCACTAAGGATCCCGTGGGTCATAAAGGTGCCCGGCTCACCAGCCAGGTTTCACTCCCTGGTCGCTACCTAGTATTCGTTCCAGGTGGGGGAGCAAACGGTATTAGCCGCAAACTTCCAGACAACGAGCGTGTGCGTCTAAAGAAAATCCTCAAAGAGATTCTTCCGGAAAATGCCGGCGTGATTGTGCGAACAGCTGCAGAGGGAGCAACTCAGGAGCAGTTGACTCAGGATGTTAACCGGCTAAACCAACAGTGGTTGTCCATCCAGGAAAAGACGGCGAAGGAAAATCCGCCAACTCTGCTACATTCCGAACCTGATCTCTTGATCAAGATTCTGAGGGATGTTTTCAACGAGGACTTCGGGAAATTGGTTGTCTCCGGAGAGGTAGCTTTCAAACAGATCTCTGAATACATTTCCAATGTTGTGCCCGATTTGGCAGATCGACTCGAAAAATACGAGGGTAGCAAAGACATTTTTGCTGAATTCCGCGTCAGTGAACAGATTGATAAGGCCCTAGATCGCAAAGTTTGGTTGCCTAGCGGTGGTTCACTAATCATTGACCGCACTGAAGCAATGACCGTGATTGACGTCAACACCGGAAAATTTGTTGGTAGTGGTGGCAACCTAGAAGAAACAGTTACCAAGAACAACCTTGAAGCTGCGGAAGAAATCGTCCGCCAGCTAAGGCTTCGTGACATCGGTGGCATCATCGTCATCGACTTTATCGATATGGTGCTTGAATCAAACCGTGATTTGGTGTTGCGAAGACTGGTTGAGTGCCTGAGCCGTGACCGCACAAAGCATCAGGTGGCAGAGGTTACTTCGCTTGGTCTCGTGCAGATGACTAGGAAGAAGCTGGGTGTCGGCCTTGCAGAAAGTCTCAGTGAAAAGATTGATTCAACAGAGGCTCCAACAAAGCAGGACGCTCCTACTAAGCGTAGAACTGCTAAACAGTCTAAAAATGTCACCCATCAGCTAACCGAGGATGTCACAAACTCGGTTGCAAAGATTGCTGCAGCTACTATTTCTGCTTCAGAATCAGGTGAGCACGAGCTTGGTGAGGGTTCTGTCAGTGAAGATCATGATCATCACGGGAAACAGGCAGCAAAGAGTACTTTCTTCGACATTGATTTCGAGGGACAGCAGGCAGTAAAACCGCATGTTTCCCAAGAAGAGGCGGAGAAGCTACTGGGTAGCGTGCTAGATGCGCTTCCAGACGGCAACGACACGACCAAGTCGCTTTGACGATTAGGTCAAAAATCAGGTAGAATATTTTTTTGGTGTGTTCAAATATTTAGTTATTTAACACCCGTAAGACTTCAAACATAAAGGCTAGTAATGGTTTACGCAGTAGTTCGCGCCGGTGGGCGTCAGGAAAAGGTCGAGGTAGGTACTATCGTTACCCTCGATCGTCTTGGCGAGCCAGTTGGTGCCAAGGTTGAGCTTTCACCAGTGCTACTCGTCGATGGTGACAAGATCACTACAGACGCAGCAGCTCTCGCGAAAGTAAAGGTTACCGCTGAGGTTCTTGAGGACCTACGCGGACCAAAAATCAAGATTCTAAAGTTCAAGAACAAGACCGGATATCGCAAGCGTCAGGGGCACCGTCAGGAGCTCACCCGCATTCGCGTTACTGGTATCAAGTAGGGGGAGTTCGATGGCACATAAGAAAGGTGCGAGCTCCACTCGCAACGGTCGCGATTCCAACGCGCAACGACTAGGCGTAAAGCGCTTTGGTGGTCAGGTAGTTAACGCAGGTGAAATCATTGTTCGCCAGCGCGGAACCCACTTCCACCCAGGTGCAAACGTTGGTCGCGGTAAAGACGACACTCTATTCGCTCTAGCTGCTGGCGAAGTAGCTTTCGGCGCTAAGGGTGGTCGCAAGGTTGTTAACGTAGTACCGGCGGAATAATTCGCCTAGCTAACAGCGTTTAAAATTATGGGGCGGGAGGTTTTCTCGCTCCATTTTTTATATATTGAAACATTTTGACCAGACAGTGAAAGGGAGGCAGTAGTTATGGTTACTTTTGTTGATACTGTCACTCTGCACTTGAAGGCTGGCGACGGTGGCAACGGTTGCGTATCCGTTCGTAGAGAAAAGTTCAAACCGCTTGCTGGACCAGATGGCGGAAACGGCGGCGATGGTGGTTCAATCACTCTTGTTGCAGAGCGCGGAGTTACCACACTCCTCGAATACCACCGCAGACCTCACCGCAAAGCCACGAACGGCAGCATGGGCATGGGTGATCTTCGAAACGGCGCTAAGGGTGAAGATATTTTGCTCACGGTGCCACTTGGAACAGTTGTTAAAGATTCCAAAACCGGCGAAATTATCGAGGATATGACTAGGGACGGGCAGACCCTTGTTATCGCTGAAGGTGGACAGGGGGGACTCGGAAACGCATCCCTTGCATCCACCAAGCGTAAAGCTCCAGGTTTCGCGCTCTTAGGAACACTCGGCTGGGAGGGCGATGTTGTTCTCGAACTGAAAAGCATGGCCGATGTTGCTCTGGTTGGCTTCCCATCTGCCGGTAAGAGTTCCCTAATCGCTGCTATTAGTGCCGCAAAACCTAAAATTGCTGATTATCCGTTCACGACTCTTGCGCCAAACCTTGGTGTTGTGGAATACGGCGAGACACGCTTCACAGTGGCGGATGTGCCAGGACTTATCGAGGGTGCTAGTGAGGGTAAAGGGCTCGGGCTTGAATTCCTACGCCATATTGAACGTTGTAGCGTAATTGCGCACGTGATCGATACCGCAACCCTTGATAACACTCGTGCACCGATGGACGACTTCCAAATTGTACTGAATGAACTCGCAAAATACCCTGTTGAGGAGGGCGAGATTCCACTAATTGAGCGTCCACAACTGGTTGTACTCAATAAGGCTGATGTGCCCGAGGCCCGCGACCTAGCAGAACTCGTGAAACCTGATTTCGAAGAAGCAGGTTACCGGGTCTTTATTGTTTCTGCAGTAACCAAGGAAGGGCTGGACAATCTCGGTTACGCACTAGCTGAGCTGGTGGCTGAGCACCGCGCATCCCTTCCAGAGGAAGAGCCAACAATTCAGGTGCTGCAACCTAAACGCTTTGCCGCTAAAAAAGAATTCGTTATCGAGAAAGACGGCTTCGACGGGGATGTTCTCTACCGAATTATCGGAGAAAAACCGGAACGCTGGGTGCAGCAGACAGATTTCACCAATGATGAAGCAATAGGTTTTCTTTCTGACCGGTTAGCCAAACTTGATGTTGATAAAGAGCTTTTCAAAGCTGGCGCGGTTCCGGGCGATGCCGTGGTGATTGGTGCCGGAGACGGGCAAATCTTCGACTGGGAGCCAACAATTAGTTCAGCGACCGAAATGACTCTTGGGAATCGTGGAACGGATGTGCGTCTTGATCCACAACTTCGACCCACTAGAAAAGAACGCAAAGCAAACTACCACGAGATGATGGATGCCAAAGCTGCCGTGAGAGCAGAACTTGAATCTGAGCGTCTTGCCGAAATTGCTGCCAGACAAAATCAATCCACTGATACAGAAAGTGCAGAATAGATAAGTTGAGAATTGTCGTAAAAGTTGGTTCAAGCTCAATCAGTGGGGCTAACACCGGCCAGATGCTCACCATTGTTGACGCCATCGCCTCTGCGCGGAAAGCCGGGCATGAAATCATCCTTGTTTCTTCCGGTGCAATCGCTAGCGGTATTCCAGTGCTGCAACTCCAAGGACGCCCTACCGATTTAGCAACTCAGCAGGCAGCCGCGGCTGTCGGGCAGAACATCCTAATCGGGCGTTGGCAGGCAGCTCTTGACTTTCACAAAGTCGTTGCCGGGCAGATTCTGCTAACAACAGCAGATTTGGGCAACACCAAAACCCGTGCCAACGCTGGCCGTGCAATGGAGACAATGCTCGGCATGGGCGTGATCCCTATTGTGAACGAGAACGACACTGTTGCAACCGATGAGATTCGTTTTGGTGACAACGACAAACTAGCTGCTCTAGTGGCTGAGCTAATGGACGCGGACCACCTGCTGCTGCTTTCAGATGTTGACGCACTTTATGACCGACCACCAAGCGTCGAAGATGCCAAACCAATAAACTTCGTTGCCTACGGTGATGCACTAGAAGACATTGAACTCGGTGCGGTTGCTACTGATGTCGGTCTGGGTGGTGCTGTGACTAAGGTTGCCGCTGCCAGATATGCGGCCGAACACGGCATAACCGCACAAATTACCGCCGCTGCTTATGTTCAAAAAGCTTTAGCGGGGGATCGCCTAGGTACTATTTTTGAGTCGAACCCTAACGGGCACCCAGGTAACCCTACAATTGATAAGACGGTAACTGCTCAGGAAACAGTAACAAAGGGGTAGGGATGGACACCAAGGCCTTCAATTCCATGCTTGCTGCCGCTAAAACGGCCAGTAAGGGAATCGGAAACAGTAGCACTGCCACTAGAAACGCTGCTCTGACAGAAATCGCCAAAGTGCTTATAGACCGGACTAAGGAAATTGTCTCAGCTAACCAGTTCGATTTAGAGAATGGTAAGCAGGCAGGGCTTGCATCAGGGTTACTTGATCGCCTGAAACTTGACGGGGTTAGAGTCGCAGCACTAGCCGATTCACTCCAGACAGTTATTGATATTCCTGATCCGCTCGGTGAGATTGTGCGCGGACGCACCCTTCACAACGGTGTCAAGATTCAGCAGATTCGTGTGCCGTTCGGCGTTATTGGGGCTATTTATGAGGCTCGTCCGAATGTGACCGTGGATATTGCTTCTCTAGCTTTGAAATCAGGCAATACGGTGTTGCTGCGTGGCGGTACTGCAGCCGAGAATACTAACCGCGTGCTTGTTGCTGCAATTCAGGATGCGCTAAAAACTGTTGGTCTACCAGCAGAAGCTGTGCAGACAATCGACGAGTTCGGTCGTGAAGGGGCGACAGCACTGATGCAGGCGACCGGCTTTGTAGACGTGCTGATTCCGCGTGGGAGTGCTGAACTCATCCGCACTGTCGTAACTGAATCGACTGTGCCAGTAATTGAAACAGGCAGCGGTATTGTGCACATATATATTGATGCCAGCGCACCGAAAGAGTGGGCTATCGATATTGTCCGTAACGCTAAGGAGCAGCGTCCGAGTGTTTGCAACGCTGCCGAGACGCTACTGATTCATAAGGATGCTGCAGCCAGGTTCTATCCGGAACTGGCAGCTGCGCTGCACGAACAGGGCGGGGTAGTCATCCATGCCGATGAAGCAGCACTGAAACTTTATGCGGATGCTGAACCGGCTTCCGAGGTCGACTGGCAGACCGAATACTTGACACTCGACTTATCGGTGCGCGTGGTTGAAAACCTAGATGAGGCGCTCAATCACATTTCTCGATACTCGACAAAACACACTGAAGCGATCGTTACCGAAGACTATGCGAATGCGGAAAGATTCCTCAACGAGGTTGACGCAGCAGTGGTGATGGTTAACGCGTCCACTCGGTTTACTGACGGGGGAGAGTTCGGTTTCGGTGCTGAAGTGGGTATCAGTACCCAGAAGCTTCATGCTCGCGGGCCTATGGGCTTGCAGGAACTAACCAGCACAAAGTGGTTGGTTCGCGGTAACGGTCAAATTCGTAAGTAGGATAGGTATATGCTTTCATTTCTAGTCGCAACCACAGAACATCACAACGAGTTGATTGTGCCAGCACCCTTCTTTGGAGTTGCAGCGCTTGTCGTTCTTGGGCTACTCGCATTCGTTGTTTTCTCGTATCGTGATGTAAATCACCGCCGCGAAGTTAGCGCTCACGACAGCCACACATCTGAAGACAAAGCGGTGGAGGCTTCTTCAAAGAAGGACGCTAAGGCTAAGAAATAGCTTTAGCTCGGATTGGTTGCTAAATCGCGTGAACACCAAGGGCGACGGCGTTAAAAAGCGCATTGGAATTATGGGTGGAACTTTTGATCCAATCCATCACGGTCACTTGGTCGCTGCCAGCGAAGCAGCTAAATCTTTTGGCTTAGACGAGGTTGTCTTTGTGCCCACCGGTCAGCCATATCAGAAAGACGGAGTTAGCTCTCCAGAGTTCAGATATGAGATGACTGTAATAGCTACTGCCTCCAACCCTAGATTTAGAGTAAGTCGTATAGACATTGATCGGCCAGGACCCACATACACAATCGATACTCTGCGCGATATGAAAGCTAAGTATCCAAACTCTGACCTTTTCTTTATCTCTGGTGCGGATGCTATTCGTCAGATTGTTGCTTGGAAAGACTCGGATCAGTTGTGGGATTTGGCACATTTTGTGGCTGTTTCTAGACCGGGGCATCAGCTTTCTGTTACCGGTTTACCAGCTGGAGGTGTTAGTTTATTACAAGTTCCCGCGCTGGCCATCTCCTCTACGGACTGTAGAGACAGGGTTGCGAGAGGTTTCCCCGTCTGGTATTTAGTACCTGATGGTGTTGTGCAGTATATTTCTAAGCACAATTTGTATAAAGTTGATAAAGCTAATATTTTAGAAGATTCTTCGGAGGTGTAACGGATTGGAATTTGGTCAATCAGACACTCCCGTTCAGAGTAGAAGACAGCTTCGTGAGCAGGAAAGTTTGGCTACCACAGTAAGACCCGAAATGCCTACTCAAGTTGCAGCAAGACTCGATACTGGACCCGTTTATACAGTTCCTTCTAGCTCGAACTCGCAACCCAGCCAGACCGTTGAAGTGAGCAATTTTTCACAGCCACAGTCGAGACTAAGTCGCAGAGCCGCGATTAGGCAAGAGACAGCTGCTGTTGAGCCTGTTATTCAGATTCCTGTGGTCCAGGTGCCTGTAGAGCAAGTGCAACAGCCAGCGGTAGAGCAAGTGCAACAGCAATCCGTTTCTTCAAGACGTTCCCGGAGGATGCTTGAGGAAAGCGGTCTAATTCAGATTGTTCCTGAACACTTGCAACGCCCCGCAATTGCTACCCAGGAAGTACCCGTGCAGGTAACTGATTCCGGTGGAATCATCCAGGTTCCAGATTCGCACTGGCAGGATAGCGCAGAGATTGCCAGAAGAATTGAGCGCGGTATTTCTGAAGACAAAGCCACACTTGTTGTGCCTCAGCCTGCACCAGCTAACCTGACTGGACCAATTCTTACCACCGGAGAAATCCTACTTACGGGGAGTGTTGAAATCCCTAGATCGCTCTCAACGACAGGTGCAATTATTCCGGTAGACAGCGCAGAGGTTGACCTAGATACTGTCGATGCTTCAGATGAGCAAACAAGCGATGTTCTTCCAGTTCGTGCCTCGGCCGCAGTCGGTACCAGAGACAGTGACCTACTAAAGGCGAAGGTGCCAAACAAGATTACTTTCACCAGTGTGATTATTGCGCTGGCTGTTGGTGCTGCTGCATTCGCATTGACATATTTCGCAACCGCTTACTTCCTTGGATGGCTTGGCTAATGACGCTGAACGAAGAAACACTTTCCGCACTCAAAATTGCCGTAACTGCCGCCAACGAAAAACTAGCCACTGATGTGGTCGCAATCGACGTATCTAGCAGACTCCCAATCGCCGATGTTTTTCTTATTTGCACTGGTCGCAATGAACGGCAGGTTGGCGCGATTGCGGAAGAGATAGAGAAGGATCTCTCAGAGGCAGGTATCAGGGCTCGGAGACGAGAAGGTCAGAATCTGGCACGCTGGATTCTGCTTGATTTCGGTGATGTGATTGTACACATTTTCCACGAAGAAGACCGCCAATATTATGCACTCGAGCGACTCTGGGATGACTGCCCGGTTGTGGTAGTCTAGACAGGTTGATAAGGGC